>CALXWP010000009.1 GCA_944392455.1 uncultured Clostridia bacterium | reverse complement strand
AAAAGATATTCATATACTGCTACAGGAAAAGTAAAAAGAACAAAATCAAATAGAAGACATCTTCTAGCAAATAAAACACCTAGAGCAAAAGCTAGAGGAAAAGTTATGGATGCTTATGCAGATAAAACATGTGAAGCAGGAATAAAAAAACTATTACCATATGGTAATAAATAGAGAGATTTAAGAATAAGGAAGGTGAAATATAAATGGCAAGAGTAAAAACAGCAATAATAACACGTAAAAAACATAAAAAAGTATTAAAAAGAGCAAAAGGATATTATGGAGCAAAAAAATATAGATTCAGAATGGCTAAACAAGCTGTCATGAAATCTGGAATGTATGCATATGTAGGAAGAAAAGACAGAAAAAGTAATTTCAGAAAATTATGGATAGCAAGAATAAATGCAGCTGCAAGAATGAATGGTTTAACATATAGCAAATTAATAGCTGGATTAAAGAAAGCTAATATAGTAATAAACAGAAAAATGTTAGCTGAACTTGCTGTAACAGATCCAAAAGCTTTTACAGAAATAGCAGAAATTGCAAAAAAAGCTTAGATTATATTTAAACAAGGTGAATGAAAATAATATAAAATGAAGTGCGTTTATAGCACTTTATTTTTTTGTCAAAAAACGTTTGAAAATATATTAATTAAAAATTAAATATGATATTATATTAAGTATAATACAATATAACTTAAAGTAGATAGGAGAAAAATATGAGAATAGGTATAGATATTGATGGTGTTCTACAAAACATAGATGAATTTATATTTGATTATGGATCTAAATATTGTTATGAACATAATATAGATTTTGAAATACATGAAAGTGAATATGATGAAAGTAAGCTGTTAGGAATATCGAGTGAGCAAGCAGAGAAATTTTGGAATGAGTATTTAGTAAAATATGTTACAGAGTATAGACCAAGGGAGTTTGCAAAAGAAGTAATAGATATTCTAAAAGAAAATAATGAAATATATATAATAACTGCAAGAAATGAGTATGGGCTTCCAAAAGAAGAATATGGTCATATGCAAGAACTTACAAAGAAATGGTTTGAAGAAAATGAAATATATTATGATAAATTAATATTTTCACCAGAAAATAAAGTGAATATATGTTTAGAAAATGAAATAGATGTAATAGTAGAAGATTGGGATAAAAATATAAAAGAACTTTCTGATGCTGGTATAAATGTAATTTGTTTTGATAACCAATATAATAAAAATAGTAAGGGAGAAAATATTACTAGAGCATATAGTTGGTATGATATATTAAATAAAATAAATAGAAACAAATTAAAAATGAAGTGATTAGAAAATAAAGTAAATAATAATTTAATAAATGTAAAATTATTGATAATAGATTGATAATATAAGAAGTACACCTCAAAACGTTAAATTTTGTCTAACATTTTGGGTGTACTTTTTTTCAAAGTAGCCTTTATTGTTTTTTTATTTTTGGTTTAGCGATTAAAGATGCAATATATCCAAAGAAAACTGCAGCAGCAATTCCACCAGCAGAAGCTTTAACTCCGCCGATGAATGCTCCGAGTAAACCAGTAGATTGTACTTCTGTAATAGCTCCTTTTGCTAAGTTTGCACCAAAACCTAGTAAAGGTACAGTAGCACCACAACCAGCAAAGTCAATAATATATTGATATATCCCAAGAGCACCTAAAATTACACCTGCAGTAACAAAGATAACTAATATTCTAGCAGAAGTAAGTTTGGTTTTGTCTATTAATATTTGACCAATTATACAAATAATACCACCTACAACAAAACATCTAAGTAGTTGCATCCAATCAATACTTTGTAAAAATTCCATAAACAAACTCCTTATCTATAAATTTTCTATTGCTATAGCATGAGCAATTCCAGGGATACTCTCTCCTTGTTGAGATGAAGTAGAGTTCATTAAAGCGCCGGTAGCAATTAATAGAATTCTATTTAATTTATGCTCCTCAAGCATTTTATATAAATATCCAGAAAATACTGAAGCTACACAACCACAACCGACTTCCACCAGAATGAGTATCTTGTTTTTCTTTATCAAAAATAAGAACTCCACAATCATTATAATTATTTTTTATGTTATAACCTTTAGACTCTGCCATTTCAATTAAAATTTCTTTTCCAATATGTCCTAAATCTCCTGTAATAATTGCATCATAGAAGCTTGGCTTTCTACCAGTATCTCTAAAATGAGTTATTAAAGTATCTAAAGCTGCAGGTGCCATTGCGGCTCCCATATTATTTGCATCTTTTACTCCCATATCGACTATTTTTCCAGGAGTAATACATGTAATTCTAGGACATTCTTTTCCTAAGTTTTCGTTTGATAATATTGCTGCACCAGATCCTGTAACAGTCCATTGGGCTGAAGGTGGTCTTTGGTTTCCAAGTTCTAAAGGAAATCTAAATTGTTTTTCTGCACTACAGAAATGACTAGATGTAGCACATAATACTTTTTGAGCAGCTCCACTATCTACAAAAATACTTCCAAGAGTCATACCTTCAACAAATGTAGAACAAGCGCCAAATATTCCAAAGAATGGTATATTTATATCTCTTAATCCAAAGCTAGAAGAAATACATTGATTTAAAAGATCTCCAGCAAAGCAATAATCTATTTGAGTTGCTGGAACACCAGATTTAGATATAACTGCATTAACATTTTCTTTTACGATTTTACTTTCTGCTTTTTCCCAAGTCTTTTCTCCCCAGAATTCATCTTCTAAGCATTGATCAAAATATTTTGCCAAAGGACCTTCTGCTTCTTTAGGACCAACTATAGAAGAAGTTTCCAAAATATATGGTGGAGTATTAAATATTATTGTTTGGTTACCTATTTTTTTCATGAGACCTCCTTATACAAAAAATGTAGCTATTATTCCAACTATGATGGATGTGGAAATTCCATATACAAGAACTGGACCAGCAACTGTAAACATTTTTCCACCTACACCCATGACATATCCTTCAGATTTATATTCTATTGCTGGTGATACAATTGAATTTGCAAATCCAGTGATAGGTACAAGAGAACCAGCACCAGCAAATTTACCAATTTTATTAAATATATTTAGACCAGTTAAAAGAGCGGCCAATCCTATTAATACAATAGATACAATAGTTGAGCATGCTGTATCTTCTAATCCTTTATATTTGCAAAAATCAAATATAATTTGACCAATAGAACAAATTAAACCACCAACTAAAAATGCATTAAAACAATTTTTTAAAATAGGGGAGTTAGGTGATTTTTTATCTACATAATCTAAATATTCTTGCTTTGTTTCTATTTTATCCATAAATTCACTTCCTTTTACATTAATTATCTCTATCCCTATCAACAATGAAAGATAAATCTAAATCTACATAATATTGAATAAGTTTTTTTCCATCTATTCTAGCTCTTTGATCTATAACTCTTACAGAAGAAAGATAATCTATTGTTTTAGATGCTTCTGCTACTGCTTGAACTACAGCATCTTTCCAGGAAACACTAGATGTTCCTGTAATACTTAAATGTTTTTCAATTCCCAATTAAAAATCAACCTCCATTTCATAAATTTACTAATATAATTTCCAAAAACTTTCAAAATATACAAAGATATAAAAGAAAAACAAAAATAAAAAGATGTTTAAAAAATTAAACATCTTTGCTAAATAAATAATGAATAAAAAAAGAAAAATGTAGGACAACCCTACATTATTACGCGTAATAAAATATATATTAATTATGAATATAAAATATCATAACCTAAGCTCTTTTTACTTTTCCAGAACGTAAACATTTTGCACATACAGAGATAGTTTTTGTATTTCCATCTACGATAGCTTTTACTCTTCTTAAATTTGGTCTGAATGTTCTAGATGTTCTTCTACTTACGTGAGAACGAGCTATACTTATTTTATTTCCGTGAGCTACTGATTTTTCACAAATTTCACATTTTGCCATGATTTTGCACCTCCTATATGCTAAAATAAAATTGACTATTTATAAGTTTATCATAAAATCCAAGAAATTACAAGTCTTTTAGCAAAAAAATTATTTACAACTAATTAAATCCCTTACAACTTCACCAGCAATTAAAAGTCCGGCAACAGAAGGTACAAAACTTATGCTAGCAGGAGTTGATGAATTTACTTTTAAAGGTTCTTCTTTAGAATATAGTACTTTTAATTTAGGTATATTTAATTTTCTTAATTCTTTACGTATAACTTTAGCTAAAGGACATACTGATGTACTATTAATATCAGTAATTTCAAATTTACTTGCATCTAATTTGTTTCCTGTTCCCATACAAGATATTATTTTAATATTATTTTGATATGCATATTCAATTATACTAAGTTTAGAACTAACGATATCTATTGCATCTACTATATAATTTACATGTATATCATTTAGAATTTGAGAAATGTTTTCGTTTGAAACAAATTCTTTAATAGCTGTAATATTGCAACTTGGATTAATATCTAATATTCTTTCTTTTGCTATATCAACTTTAGCTTTACCAATACTAGAATGAGTAGCGATAAGTTGTCTATTAATATTAGTAATATCTACAATATCTTTATCTATAATAATGAGATTTTGTATTCCACTACGAGCTAGAGCCTCTATTACATAAGATCCAACACCACCTATTCCAAAAACAGCAACAGTACTATTTTTTAATTTTTCTATATTTTCTTTTCCTATTAATTTTTCTGTTCTGTCTACCCAGTTTTCTATTTCCATATTTAAATTAATCTCCAAAAAATTATTAAAACTATTATATCATGCAAAATAAAACATATCAATAAAGTAAAATATAAATCTAAAAAATAAAATTATTTTGTTTTTATGATATAATATATATAATTATATAAATAAGGAGTAAAAATGAAAAAATTTGATAACAATAAAAATGTAAGAATAGAAGATTTAGTAGAAAGTGGAATGTATGAACCAATTTTGTTGCAAGAATTAAGTTCAGGAAAATTTAATTATTTGGCCGATTTACCAATGGATTTAAGAGGTAATATTGACTATATGGAACCATTACTTTATGCTATTAGAAATTATTTAGGAACATATAAAGTGTATAGATATTATTCAGAGAGTTTACAGGATAATGAAAAATTGGCAGCTGAGATAGTTATTAATGAACCAGACTTAATTGAAGATACACCTGTTAGCAAAAATGAACAGTTTATTATAGAGAATGTACAGAAAAATCCAAAAATTTTAAAGTACATGAGTTCAGAGTTAAAGTCAAGTGCAGAAATGTTAGGAAAATTAAATAATATTAATGATGCTGAAGTAACTAAAGAAATAGCAAGAAATTGTGATATAAAATTAGCAATAAAAAGTAGACCTGAACTGAGTGGAAATAAAGATTTTATGGAAAGTGCAATAGAAAGAGACGTTAAAGCATTGGAATTTGCAAGCGAAAACTTAAGAAATGATTATAATTTTTTAAAAGCACAGTCTGCAAATCAAGAAAAAGTAGTTGATTACGTTGTGGATAATTTAAATAACTTTGGTATAGAAGGTATAAAAGGTGTAAGAGAAAGTAGTAGAGAGTTTACTGTTGAAGATTGTTTAGATATAATTAATGAAAGAGCTATAAATAGTAATGATGAAAGATATAAGAAAGTTAGAGAAAAAGTTAAAGAAAGAGGTATAGATGATGTTCATACGATTAGATGGGTAACTGCTATGGTAGCACAAGACGATAACATTAGTCCAGAATCTGTAAAGAAAATTTTAAATTATTCTATGCTTACAATGGAAAAAACAAGAAAAAATTTAACAAAATCAGGAGAAATGGAAGTAAGTGTTGGTAATATTCAAGAGTTAATTACACCATTAATCTTGAATAGATTAAAAGGAAAATTACAAGCACAAGGCATAGATATAGATGAGTCACTACAACAGAAACTAGATAACTATACAGAGTTTTATGAAAAATACCATGAAAAATTCAATGAAATGAGAAGACAAAATAAAAAATTAAGAATAACACCGGGAGATATTGAACAAGCTACTGCAGATATAAGAAGCAGTGAAATAAATTCAGAAATACAAGAAATTAGAGAACAAATTTCAGCACAGATGGAAACTGGAAATAATACAAAAGAAGTAGAAGAGGAAAGTTTATGAAAATAAAACAAGAACAAGCATATAATGAAGTTTTGGTCGTATTAAATAATATGGAAACTAAATATAAAGAAAAAATACCGAAAAAATTGATTAATTTTTTTAAGGAAAATTGTGCAGAAAATTATAATTTTAGGATAAATCCTGAAATTCCATTAAAAGATCAAAAGTTAAGTAGGAAAACTTTAAAGATATTAGCTATATTGGATTTGAATTACTGGTGTGATTTAGATAAAAAGCAAAAACTAATAAGCAGGTATACAGAAAATGAAACTAAATATCAAGAAAAAATAAAAGATAAATATAGCGTAGATAATCTTTTTAAAAGAAATAACGAGAATAAAAATTTAAGTATTATAGAAACAAAGATAAATTTAGTTCAACAGAAAGAAGAGAATATAATCCAAAAAATCATAAAAAATATAAAGATTATAATAAATAAACTTTTAAAAAAATAAAGAATACAGTATTATAAAATATAAGAGATAGATGAATTAAATCTATCTTTTATATTATTGTATAGAAAAACAGAAAGCAAACAAAAATTTGTATATGATATTGATTTTTTAAAAAATTATGGTAAAATATCTAAAGTAAAAAATGGAGGATGAATACAAATGATATCATATTTAAAAGGTAATTTAGAAGTAAAGAATATAGATTATGTAGTAATAGATGTAGGTGGAATAGGATATAAAGTATATATGTCATCTAATTCAATAAATAGACTTGGAGAAATAGGAAACAATGTAAAAGTATATACATATATGAGAGTAAGAGAAGATGATATAAGCTTATATGGATTTTGTACAAGTGAAGAATTAAGAATGTTTGAACAATTATTAGGAGTTAGCGGAGTAGGAGCAAAATCTGCATTAACAATCTTAGCTAATATCTCACCATCTAGTTTTGCCCTAGCAATAATTTCAGGAGATATTAACACATTAAAGAAATTACCTGGAATAGGAGCAAAATCTGCACAAAGAATGATATTGGAATTAAAAGATAAAATGAAAACACAAGATGCAATTGAAAATGGCGAAGAAATTGTAAATATAAATAATAGTTATATAGAAAATGATAAAACAAAAGATGCAATAGAAGCTCTTCAAGTATTAGGATATTCAAGAAAAGACATAGAAGTTGTTTTATCAAAAATTGATATTAAAGAAGATTCTGTAGAAGAAATTATAAGAAAGGGCCTAAAATATTTAGGTATGTAAAAAAGGCACATTAATTATGAAGTATATTTAATAGAGTAAAAAGATTGTTAATAAAATAAAAAGAGAGGAAGACTATATATGGATTTAAGTAAACCATTAGCATATAGAATGAGACCAAAGACATTAGATGAATATGTTGGACAAGAACATATTTTAGGAAAAGATAAAATTTTATATAGAACAATTAAAGCTGATAGATTATCAAGTATTATACTTTGGGGGCCTCCAGGATGTGGTAAAACATCTTTAGCAAGAGTAATAAGTAATACAACTAAATACAAATTTACAAGAATAAATGCTGTAACATCTGGAGTAGGAGAAATAAAACAGGCAATTGAAGAGGCAAGTAATTTGCTTTTAAATCCAAGTGGTAAATGTATATTATTTATTGATGAGATACATAGATTTAACAAATTACAACAAGATGCACTTCTTCCATATGTAGAAAATGGAACAGTTATTTTGATAGGTGCAACAACTGAAAATCCATATTTTGAAGTAAATAAAGCTTTAATATCAAGATCTATGGTATGTAAGTTAAATCCACTTACAGAAAATGATATATATAAAGTGTTAAAAAGATCTTTAGAATGTGAAGAAGGACTCGCAAGTTATAATATTAAGATAGAAGATGAAACATTAAGAAAAATAGCAGAAGTATCAAATGGAGATGTTAGAACAGCTTTAAATGGATTAGAAATAGCAGTGCTTACAACAGAAATGGATAAAGATGGGGTTATACATATAACAAATGAAATAGCAAAAGAATGTGTACAAAGAAGAAAAGCTGTATTTGATAAAAATGGAGATAGCCATTATGATAATATAAGTGCATTTATTAAATCAATGAGAGGTAGTGACCCTGATGCAACAATATTTTACTTAGCAAGAGCTATAAATGGAGGAGAAGATCCAGTTTTTATTGCAAGAAGAATAGTTATATGTGCATCTGAGGATGTAGGTTTAGCAGATCCTAATGCATTAGTTATAGCGACTTCAGCAATGCAAGCAGTTACAATGATAGGAATGCCTGAATCAAGAATAATTTTATCAGAAGCGGCTACATATGTAGCACTAGCTCCTAAATCAAACTCAACATATATGGGAATAAATAAGGCTTTAGAAGATGTACAAAATAAAGATACAGGAGAAATTCCAATGCATATTAGAAATGCTCCAGCAGAAGGTATGAGTGAGTTTGGATATGGTGAAGGATATAAGTATCCACATAATTATCCAGGACACTGGGTAGAGCAACAATATTTGCCAGATAAGATGCTTGGTACTAAATATTACGAAGAAAAGTGAAATTAAATAAAATAATAAAAACTGAATTTATAGATTAAAATTATAAATTCAGTTTTTATGTTTATATTTGCATTTACTATTATTTCATTAATAAATTTTTATTCTTCTAATGTAACAACATTTGGATTTTCAGAAGTATTATTATCTACTTGAATTTCAACATTATTTGTAGAATCAACTATTTGATTTCTTCTTGCTTTTTTTCTGTCAGGCTTAAATACTTCTGCAGCAGCACCTAAACTAGATAAAGCACCAGTTGCTTCAAAAGGAATAAATACTTTGTTTGCTTCACCGTGAGCAACTTCTTTTAAGGCTTCTAAAGATTTTAATTGAACTAGCTTATCATCTGGTTTTGCTTTCATCATAGCATCATAAACCATATGTACTTCTTCAGCTTTGGCTTCAGCTACTTTTTTAATAGCTTCAGCTTCACCGGCAGCTCTTCTTATTCTTGATTCTCTATCAGCTTCAGCTTCTAATATAGCAGCCTCTTTTTTACCTTCAGCAAGAGTGATTGCAGATTGTCTTTCACCTTCAGCTTGAAGGATTAAAGCTCTTTTATTTCTTTCTGCATTCATTTGTTTTTCCATTGCGTCTCTAATATCTGCTGGTGGAGTAATATCTTTTATTTCAACTCTATCAATTTTACAACCCCATTGATCAGTTGCTTCATCAAGAATTACTCTTAATTTATCATTAATAGCGTCACGAGAACTAAAAGTTGAATCCAAGTCCATTTTACCAACGATATCACGAATTGTTGTGATTGCTAAGTATTCAATACCTTTTTTCAAACTTTGAATTTCATAAACAGCTTTTGCTGGATCTGTTACTTTGTAGAATACAACTGTATCTATTGTGATAGTAACATTATCTTTTGTAATAACACCTTGTGGTGGTATATCCATTGTTTGTTGTTTTAAGCTAACTACGCTACGAACATGATCAATAAATGGAACTATTATTGTAAGACCTGCGTCAGCTATTTTATAGAATTTACCTAATCTTTCTATAATATATACTTCAGCTTGTTTTACTATTTTTATTGTCTTAAATGCAATAATAAGTATTAATATTAATAATACAACAAAAAACCACATACATTATCCTCCTAAAATTTTATATTTATTTAATATATATTTATTAAAATTAAAAACTATACTTAAGCTATATTTAAATTATACTGTAGCACTTGCTTCTTCTTTTTCATCTGTAGCAAGTTTTACTACTGCTCTAACACCATCTATTTCAACTACTTCAACTTCAGCATTTTTAGGAATATCTTCATCATTATATGATTTTGCAGACCAAACTTCGCCATCAATTTTTATTTGGCCATTTCCTTCTATATTATTTATTGGAAGTATAACTATTGCTTTTTTACCTATAATTGAATAAGCATTTGTTTTTATTTCTTTTGGGATTTTTACAAATTTATTTACAAGCGGTTTTGTAAATATTATAAGTAATGTTGATGATATCAAAAATACAACAAACTGAATTATTAGATTATCTGTTATAAAACTTGTTATCATTGCGAGAAGAGCTCCAATACCAAGCCAGAAAATTAAAAATCCAACTGTTGCCATTTCAATTACGAAAAATACACCTGCGGCAATTAACCAAAATACCCACATATTAACCTCCAATTTAACTTAAAATATTAAAATCACTACATATACAATTATACTATAATTTATGGTAAATTGGAAGAGAAAAACTAAAAAAACTATAAAATAAACATAAAAACTTGTAAAACTACCAGGTTTTTGATAAAATAACACAAAACAAAGATTTGGAATAACATAGAAATTTATCTAGAAAATATATGGAGGAACTATGATAGATTTAAAACAAAGTGTACAATATGTAAAAGGCGTAGGACCTAATAATGTAACACTGCTACAAAAATTAGGAATAAATACTTTAGAAGATTTAATAACTTTTTTTCCAAGAAATTATGAAGATAGAAGTAAACCTAAAAAAATATATGAATTAGTAGATGGTGAAGAAGCACTAATAGATGTAATATGTGCAAGTAAAGTAAATGAAGTAAGATTTGCAAGAAATAAAGTAATGCTAAAAATGCTAGTTCGAGATGATACTGGTGATTGTGTAATAACTTGGTTTAATCAAACATATGTAAAAAATAAATTTAAAATAGGAGAAAGATACCAATTTTATGGGAAGATTAGTGTAAAATATGGAAGAGTCGAAATGACAAAACCAGTATTTGACAAAGAAGGACTAAATAAAAACACAGGAAAAATCATTCCAATATATCCACTTACATATAAGTTGTCTCAAAATAGATTAAGAGGAATTATAGAAAATGGGCTAGAAAAAATTAAAGGAAAATTAGAAGAAACAATACCTGAATATATTTTAAAGCAGTATGATCTAATGGATTTAAATACAGCAATAGAAAAAATTCATTTTCCAGATAGTTTTGAAAATTATACTAAAGCTAGAAGAAGATTTGTATTTGAAGAATTACTTACAGTGCAACTTGCTCTTTCTAGTCTAAAATCAAGATATGATAAAGAAATAGATGGAATTATATTTGATAAAAATGTAAAAATGTCTGATGTTATAAATTCGCTTCCGTTTAGATTAACTAAAGCTCAACTAAAAGTATTAGAGGAAATAGATAAAGACATGGAAAACATAAAACCAATGAACAGATTACTTCAAGGTGATGTAGGATCTGGAAAAACTATAGTATCTGTAATTGCTGCATATAAAGCAGCAAAAAGTGGATATCAAACAGCAATTATGGCTCCAACAGCAATACTAGCAGAACAGCACATGCAGGAATTTTCTAAAGTATTAGAACAATTTGGAATAAGATGTGAACTATTACTTGGGGGAATGAGAGTAAAAAAGAGAAGAGAAGTGCTAGAAGATTTAAAAAATGGAAAAATAGATGTCTTAATAGGAACTCATGCTCTTTTAGTAGAAGATGTAGAATTTAAAAAATTAGGATTAGTTGTTACAGACGAGCAGCATAGATTTGGAGTAAGACAAAGGGCAAATATAGTAGGAAAAGGACTAAATCCAGATGTGTTAGTTATGACTGCAACACCTATTCCTAGAACTCTAGCATTAATACTATATGGAGATCTAGATATTTCAATAATTGATGAACTTCCACCAAATAGAAAGAAAATAGAAACATATCCTGTAACTAAAAATATGGAAACAAGAGTGCAAGAATTTATAAGGAAAAATGTAGAAGAAGGAAGACAAGCATATGTTGTATGCCCTTTAGTAGAAGAAAATGAAGAATTTGAAAACTTTAAATCTGTTGTTGAACTTGCAGAAAAATATCAAAATAATATTTTTCCAGAATTTAGAGTTGAATATTTACATGGAAAAATGAAACAAAAAGAAAAAGATGAAATAATGCAAGAATTTAAAGATGGAAAAATTCAAATATTAGTATCAACAACAGTAATAGAAGTTGGAGTAAATGTACCAAATGCAAATATAATGGTGGTTCAAAATGCAGAACATTTTGGATTAGCACAACTTCACCAATTAAGAGGAAGAGTTGGTAGAGGAGAATATCAATCATATTGTATTTTAATCTATGAAGGAAATTCTAAAACAACCAAAGAAAGAATGAAAATTATGAAAGAAACAGATAATGGATTTATAGTGGCTGAAAAGGACTTAGAATTACGTGGGTCAGGAGAATTCTTTGGAACAAGACAGCATGGACTTCCAGAGTTTAAGATTGCAAACTTATTTGAAGATGTAGGAGTATTAAAAGAAGTACAAAAATTATCATTAAAAATAGAGGAAGTAGATCCGAAATTAGAAAAAGAAGAAAATGCAAGACTACATAAATTAGTAAAAGAAAAATTTGCAGATAGAATAAGCATTTAGAATTTTTGGGTCACAGGGACGTTCTTATCTGACCCAAAAAAAGAGAAAAATATTTTATAGAGCCTTTATTAATAATTAAATAATATAATTTTATAAAATAAAAAAATGGGTCAGATAAGAACGTCCCTGTGACCCAAGAAAAGACATAAGGAGAGAGTTTTATGAGTAGAAGAATTTGGAAATCAGGTACATTTATATATCCACTTCCAGCAGTTATAGTTTCATCAGGAACAATGGAAAAATCAAATATTATGACAGTAGCCTGGACAGGAATTATTAATACAAATCCAGCAATGTGTTATATATCTGTAAGACCTGAAAGATATTCATATAATTTAATAAAAAATCAAGGGGAATTTGTAATAAATCTTACTAATAAGAGTTTAGCTTATGCAACTGATTGGTGTGGAGTAAAATCAGGAGCAAAAGTTGATAAATTTAAAGAAATGAATTTAACTAAAGAAAAAGCAAAATTTGTTAAATGCCCAATAATAAAAGAAAGCCCAGTTGCGATTGAATGTAAGGTAAAAGAAATTAGAGAGCTTGGTAGTCATCACATGTTTATAGCTGAAATTTTATCAATAGATGCTGATGAAAAATATATAGATGAAAAAGGGGCTTTTGATATTTCAAAATGTGATTTAATTGCTTATTCAAATGGACATTATTATAATTTGGGTAAGAAAATTGGAAAATTTGGATTTTCTGTTCAGAAAAAAAGTAAAGCAAAAAGTAAGATAAATAAAACAAATAATAAAAGTGGAGCAAAAACAAGAATTAATAAAAACAAATAAGATTTTTAAAGTGAAAAATGTCGAAAAGATACGAATATTGTAGAAATTCGTATCTTTTATTCTTGACATAAAGGCAAAAAGAGAGTAAAGTATAGGCGGAACACTTATTAGAATCTTGTTTTTTAACTAGAAAGGGTGATGCAAGATGATTTATGTTCCAAAAAGCATTCAAGGGCGGACAGGCTACCTTGTAATGGTTGACAGATTTTGTAGAGTTGGCGAACCACCAGAGAAAATGGAAGGACGTAAGATTAAGGAATGGAAAGATTCTATTCCTGATTGGCAACCCGATGATGACGGAGAATACAGAAATCGATACTTTTATGGAGGAAACCTTAAGGGTATTACCAGTAAAATCGATTATTTCGATAAATTGGGAGTAGATCTTGTTTTTCTTAGTCCTATATCTAGGACTAATTCCTACCACCACTATGATGTACATGATCAAAGAATTATCGATCCGTATATTGGAGATTGGAATGATTTTTCTTTGCTTGCCCAAAAGCTGCATAGAAGGAACAAACTGCTTGGTGTTGATCTTGTGTTTAATCACAGAGCAGCAGACAGTGAATTTTTTCAAAGAGCGTTGGCAGGAGAAAAAGAGTACAAAGAGTGGTTCATGTGGGATGAAAAAGGAGCCCCAATATTCTGGTATGATTTCCGTGACATGCCTCAATGTGACAAAATGAACCTGGCATATCAGGAGTTTTGCTGCGAAGAGGCTAGAACCTATGTTAGAAAGGGTGCTGATGTAATAAGGCTTGACCTAGGAGAAAACTTTCCTAGAGAGTTCATGCTAAAGATTGGTGCTGCAGTAAGAGAGATTAATCCAAATGTTGTGATTGTTAATGAAATGTGGAACTTTGCTTTATTTAAGGAAAATCCACAAATCTATGACAATCAGGCAAACAGTGTGATGAACTATCCTCTCGGTGATGCAATTCTAAGATGGGTAAGGTATGGAAATTACCTACACTTCAATGCTTGTATTGCAAACCTTGCTAAATATCCAATGCAAGTTCATGATGTATTGCTCAATTATTTGAGTACGCATGATACTCCTCGAGAGAGGACTATGCTTGCAGGAGAAGCTATGGTTGAAGATCCATATTCTGGATTCATTTGGGACATTGAAAAATGGTGGAGAACCAGTACCACATTCCCGACATATGAATTTAGAAGATGGGAATATGAGCATGATAGTGTGCTAGAACCTAATGTGGATAAACTCCACAAACAAGCTGTACTAATCCAGTACCTTATGAAAGGTGTTCCAGTAATCTTCTATGGTTCTGAAATAGGAATGTGTGGTTACAAAGATCCATTCCCTAGAAAACCATATCCATGGGGGGAGGAAGATTTGGAACTGCTAAGTTACTATAACGGAGCAGGTCTTATGAGAAGCAAGAACAAGGATATTCTTGCTACAGGAGATCAGTATGCGGCTGCAAATTCTGATGTGCTTGAGATTGTGAGAAGAAGTGCAAACGGAATTATAGTCGGGCTTGTTAATAGGTCTGATCACGATGTGCCAATCAACGCGAACTATCCGGATGCAAGAGAAATCTTCAGTCTGGAAGGAAGCAACAAACAAAATCTTAGACCATACGGTGCATATGTGTGCCGATTTTGAATGAAAGGAGCAAGAATTGCGGGGGCTAATAGCCTCCGCTTTTCTATAAAAGCCCAGAAAATTGCCTAAAAACTCTTGACATTTACATAAAAACACAATATTATATATATGAAAAAAAGTAGAATTTTGTAGAATAGGAGAGAACATAGATGTATACTAAAATGCTAACCTCAAAAATGGGTGGAGAATTAGTAAGCTTCACATTAGATGGTGAAGAAAGAATCCACCAAGGATTAGAATGTGTAGACGAAAAAGGAAAAGTATATTGGAAAAGACATTCACCAGTATTATTCCCAGTAGTAGGTAAGCTAAAGAAAAATCAAACAATCATAAATGGCAGAATATATGAAATGCCCCAACACGGTTTTGCAAGAGATTTTGAGTTTGAACCAATTACTAAACTTGATAATTTCCATTCATATGTTTTAAGAAGTAATAAAATTACTAAAAATAGATATCCTTATGATTTTGAATTATATACAACTTATAGACTAGATGAAAATAAATTAACAACTATATACAAAGTTATAAATACAGGAGATGTTACTCTTCCATTTGGTATAGGAGGACATCCTGCTTTTAAAATAGATCAAGAAGAACTAAAAAAAGGAAACTACTATTTAGAATTTGAAGAAGATGAAGATAAAATACATTTCTTGTATTTAGTAGATGGCTTAGTAGGAACAGAATATGCAAGAAATAATATGTTAGATAAAAGAAGAATTGCCATAGGAATGGATACATTTAATAATGATGCTTTAATAATGAAAGGAATAACTTCAAATAAAATTAGTTTGAAAAATAAAGCAACTGGTAAAACTTTATTAACAATGGATTTTACTGGATTTCCATATTTAGCAATATGGTCAAAACCAGGAGCACCATTTATCTGTATTGAACCATGGTATTCTACAGCAGATACAATTCAAAGTACAGGTGTATTTATTCAAAAACAAGATATTATTGCATTAAAACCAAAAGAAACATTTGAATGTAAATATACTGTAGAATTCTTTAAATAGAAGGAAAGTGATAGTTTATGGAGATAATTATTAACTGTATAGCTTTTATTATGGCTCTTTTAGGAGTAGTAATGATATATGATGCACGAATAATTACAAAGAAAATGTTTGGGTTTGGTGACCAAAATCAAGCAGCATGGGGGCTTAAAATATTAGGATTTATAATTGCAATTATAGGAGCCTTAATTATATATTTTTAGAAAATAGATAGATTGAATTATAAAAAATAAAAAACAAGAGAAATATATTATAAAAAAATATGTTTCTCTTGCTTTCTTTTATTATTTTATGATATATTGATACAAGAAATTACAAAAGAAAATATTAAAAAAGACAAAATAGAAAAACTATAAATTAATAGGAGAAAAATATGTCAAGAAGAGGTAAAAGAGAAGAAGAAAAAGTTAAAAGTAAAATAATTAGTAAATTAATAATAGTAGCAATTTTTTTAGGTTTAGTATTTTTTGTATTAAAAGTAACGCCGAACTATGTTAATACAGAGATTTCAGATAAAACAAATTTAGTAATTAATAATAGTAATGTTACAGAAAGTTTAAAAAATGATGTTATTATCGAAGATGGAGTAATGTATATATCTGAAGAAGATATTGAGAATTTTTTTGATCCATACATTTACTATGATGAACAATATAATCAAATAATAACATCATCGGGTAACCAAATAGCAAGTATTGTAATTGGTGAAAATGCTATGACTAATAATGGAAATAAAGTCAATATATCTGGAACTGTTATAGAGAGAAATGAAACAAGATATATACCTTTTTCTAGTATGCAAAAAATATATAATGTAGAAGTAAATTATATAAATTCATCAGACACAATCACAGTTGATTCTTTAGACAGAAGATACGTAACAGCAAATAGTATAGATGATAATGGAATAAAATCAAATCCAACAATCTTTTCAAGAAATGTTGATGAAGTAACTGCAGGAGAGCAAGTAACTGTAGTTCAAAATGAAGATAATGAAAATGAACAAGTAGGAGATTGGGTAGAAGTTAGAACTGATACTGGAAAACTTGGATATATAAAATATGAAGATTTATCAAATGAGACTGTAGAAAGAGAAAAAACAGAAGAGAGTAAACAAATTAATGGTAAAGTTAGCATGATTTGGGATTACTTTTCAGAATATTGGTATGCACCAAATAGGTCAGGAACAGATATTCAAGGAGTAAATGTAGTAAGTCCAACATTTTTTACTTTAATTGATGAAGGAAAAGGAAGAATAAATCAAAATGTAGGAGAAGAAGGAGAAAGCTATATTAATTGGGCTCATTCAAATGGATATATGGTATGGCCTAGTATATCAAATAATTCATATATAGAGACAACATCTGAAATAATGAGAGATTATAATTTAAGACAAGATTTAATTAATAATATAGTTGAATTAGTATTAGAATATGATTTAGACGGTATTAATATAGATTTTGAATATATGTATGAAGAAGATAAAGATCTATTTTCAAGATTTATAATAGAACTTAAACCAAGACTAAGTAAAATAGGGGCTGTTTTATCAGTTGATGTTACAGCACCTGATGGGAGTTCTGAATGGTCACTTTGTTATGATAGATATACAATTGGACAAGTAGCAGATTATATTGTGTTTATGGCATATGATCAAAATGGAATATCTTCTCCTGTAGAAGGAACTACAGCTGGATATGATTGGGTACAAGTTAATATTGAAAAATTCCTAGGACAAGAAGGCGTAGAAGCAGATAAATTAATTTTAGGAATACCATTCTATACTAGAGTATGGGAAGAAAAAGATGGAGAAATAACAAATACAGCAATTAATATGAAAGATATTGATAAGATTGTTCCAAATAATGCAACTAAAACATGGGATGATAATTTAAAACAATATTATATAGAATATGTAGAAGATGGCGTAACACATAAAATATGGGCAGAAGATGAAGAATCAATAAGATATAAATTATCTTTAATACAAGAATATAATTTGGCTGGAGCAGCATTCTGGACAAAAGATAGAGAACCTGATTCTATATGGAGTATAGTATCAGATACTCTAGGAGTAGAATAATATAAATAGTTAAATTATAAAAAATAATAAATAAAAGTAATAAAAATAAAATCACCTAAATATAATTTAAGACAAGATATCTTAAATATATTAGGTGATTTTTTTATGATAATTGGTTATATAAAGAAAAAAAAGAGAATAAATAATTTCTTTGAAAGATTTAAAAGTATTGAAATACAAAATTTTAATAATAACTATATAATAAATATTTATGAAAACAAAAATCTAAAAAATGTAAAGAAAGACAAAATCATAAAAAAGGTAATAAAAATAATAAAACTATATAAAATAGATACCATAGTTTTTTCAAAAGAAATAGAAAAAGAATTACAAAATAATATGATAGAAATATTATTAAAAACAAATTATATAGTTAATACTTTAAATGGAAAAAGATTAATGAAATATATGGATTTTGAAATAGTAAGCTATATATTAGAAAAACAAGAATTAGATATGAAAAACGAAGAAATATATATTCTTTTCAAAAATGAAAAAAAGATTGATTTTAGTTTTAAATCTAATTTAGAAAAACTAAAATCTTCTCTAAATAACTATATACATAATTTCAAAATAACAAATATAATAACAAATGATATAAGAGATTTAAGAAAATTGCAAGAAGAAATTTTAGAAGGAGAAAATATATTAATATCTGTATCAAATAATAAGAGAAAAGCATTAAAACGTGCAAAATATATATTAAATGTAAATTTAAATAAAAATGAATTGGAAAAATACCAAATAAATAGAAATGCAATAATAATTAATTTAGAACAAAATGTTATATATAATGATCCAAAGTTTAATGGGATTAATGTAAATTATTTTGAATTAGAAATACCTGATGAATACATGGAAAGTTTTGAAGAAATAGGAGAAAATTTTGATAGAGTTACTCTATATGAAAGTATACTTTTAGAATATAGCGATAATATAAAAAGATCAAAAATAAGTAATAATTTGGATAATAATAGATATAATAATTTAAATGAAGAAAATTTCAAAAACATAGTAAAAAAGAGAATTAAGGATGATAAAGTAAGAATAAAATATCTAATTGGAAATAATGGTAAAATATCAGAAGAGGAATTGAAACAAATGGTCAAAAACTATATAATAAATCTTGACAAAAAAAGAAAATTAGTTTAATATATAACATGTTGTTTAAGAAGGGGAAAAAAGAGTGTATTTTGTATAAAATATGCGCTTTTTACTTATTAAACAACAATTTTCTTGTAACAAAAGGAAGGTGACAATATGGATACTGAAAAAGAAGTTCTATTAACACAAGAAGGATATGATAACTTAGAAAAAGAATTAGAGTATCTAGTAACAGAAAAAAGAGCTGAAATAGCTGAAAGAATTAAAATTGCTTTAGGTTTTGGTGACTTATCAGAAAATTCAGAATATGATGAAGCAAAAAATGCACAAGCTGCAAATGAAACAAAAATTGCAGAATTAGAAAATAAATTAAGATATGCTAAAATCATTGATGAATCTGAAATTGACACAAAAACTGTTCAAGTAGGAAATACTGTAAAAGTTCTAGATATGGAATTTAATGAAGAAGAAGTATACACAATAGTAGGATCTACTGAAGTTGATTTAGCACAAAACAAAATATCAAATGAATCACCTATTGGTGCTGCATTAATGGGTGCTAAAAAAGGTCAAGTAGTAGAAGCTCAAGCTCCTGCAGGTGTTATTAAATATAAAATTATCTCAATCACAAAATAGGTAAGTAAAAAGAATAAAGGAATGATTATATGAAAAACTTACTTATAAAAAGATTAGAAGAACTTGACAAATTTAATGAATTTGTAGGTGAAATAAATTTGAAAAAAACCCCGATAAATGTATCGGGGTTAGAATTCGTGTCTAAATCACATATTATATCTAGTGTTCAAGATACAATAAATAGACCAATTTGTTTAATTACATATAATGAATTACAGGCAAAAGAATTAGTAAAAGACTTAAGTTTTTTCGGAGAAAAAATAGAATATTTTGGTAAAAAAGAAATTGCTTCATATGATTATGTTTCTGGTAGTAAAGATTTACCTTATACTAGAATAGATGTATTAAATAAAATATATAATAGAAATGTAAAAATAATAGTTACAACAATAGAAGCTATTTTGCAAAAAATAATTCCACAGAAAGTATTATATAAAAATGTTATAAAATTTACTGTTGGAAATGTTTTTGAATGTTCAAATTTTTCTGGAAAGAAAAACTTAAATAATTTAAAAAATTTATTATTACTTCTTGGTTATGAAAGAAATGATATGGTAGAAAATAGAGGACAATTTAGTATAAGAGGTGGAATTGTCGATATAGGAATATCAGAAAAAATTGGTGTCAGGATAGAATTTTGGGGTGATGAAGTAGATTCAATAAGATATTTCAATATAAGCTCACAAAGGACTACTGAAATGGCAGATCAAGTATTGATACTTCCAGCACATGAATATCTTCTAGAATATAATATGGAAGAAGGAATACTACCAGAATATTCTAGTATTGTATCTAATGTTACTAAAAGAATAGAAAATAAATATTTAGATAAAAACAAATTGATTTTTAAAGATATAAATGATTCTAAAATAATACAAAATATTAAGTCTGATATAGAAGCTATTCAAAATGGTGAATACATAAGTAAAATTGATAAATATTTTAATGAATTCTATACAGAAAGTAATACATTACTAGATTATTTACCAAGAAATACATTAATAGCTATAGATGAAAATCTAAAGATAAATCAAAGAATAGAAGATATAATAATAGAAAATAATAACTTAATAAAATCCTTAACTGAAAAAGAAAGATTTATTCCAGAAGCAATTTATAATATTAGTGAATTTAATAAAGAAGAATGGAATGAAATATATAATAAGAAACAAACTATATATTTATATGAAAATTCAAATGATACAGTAAATAGATTTGAATTTAGGTATAGACCAATTAATTTTTATAAAAGTGAAACTGAAATTTTAATAGAGAATATAAAGAAATGGATAAAAGAGAAAAAAGAATTAATAATTCTAGCAGGAAGTAAAGAAAATATTTCTAAAATAAATAATTTATTAATTGAAAATAAAATTGAAGGTTTCTCTGATAATAAGATAGATGAAGATAACAATAATAAAATAAAGATAATTCCTGGACGGTCTTTCATCAGGTTTTGAAAGTTTTGATTTAAACCTAATAGTTATAAGTGTAGTAGAGGCTTTTTCTGGAGAAATAAAGAAAAGAAAAACAAGTCATACTTTTAAACAAGGGGAAAAAGTTGTATTTGCAGATTTAAAACCAGGTGACTATGTTGTGCATAAAATTCACGGAATTGGTGAATTTATTGGAGTTAATACAATTGAGGCAGATGGTGTCACAAAAGATTATATTAAAATTAAATATAAAAATGATGATATGCTTTATGTTCCAACAAATAGTTTAGATAATATAAGAAAATATGTTGGAGGAGGAGATACAGCACCAAAGCTTAATAAACTTGGAAGCAAAGAATGGGAGAGTACTAAAACTAGGGTTAAAAAGAATCTAAAAGAAGTTGCAAAAGACCTTATAGAATTATATGCAAAAAGGCAGAAGATTAAAGGTTATGCATTTAGTAAAGATACTGACTGGCAAAGACAATTTGAGGGAGAATTTCCATATCAAGAAACAGATGATCAATTAAGATGTATTGATGAAGTGAAAAAAGATATGGAACTTCCAAGACCTATGGATAGATTACTTTGTGGTGATGTTGGGTATGGAAAAACAGAAGTCGCAATAAGAGCAGCATTTAAAGCAGTAATGGATCATAAACAAGTTGCATATTTAGTTCCAACAACAGTATTAGCTAATCAACAATATGAAGGATTTAAATCAAGAATGGATAATTTTGCAGTAAGAGTAGAATTATTAAATAGATTTAGAACAAAAAAAGAACAAAATGAAGTTATAAAAAAACTAAAACTTGGTGAAGTTGATGTTGTTATAGGGACTCATAGGTTACTTAGTAATGATGTTGAATTTAAAGATTTAGGATTACTTATAATTGACGAAGAGCATCGTTTTGGTGTAAAGGATAAAGAAAAAATAAAGAAATTAAAAACAAATGTTGATGTTTTAACAATGACAGCAACACCAATACCAAGAACACTTCATATGTCTATTTTAGGTGTAAGGGATATGTCAGTAATATATGAACCTCCTCAAAACAGAAGACCAGTACAGACTTATGTGTTAGAATATGATGAAGAAGTAATAAGAGAAGCTATAACAAAAGAACTTGAAAGAAGTGGCCAAGTATTTTATTTATATAATAATGTTGAGAATATATCAAAAAAAGCATTTGAAATATCTGAATTAGTACCAGAAGCTAAAGTAGAATTTGCACATGGAAAAATGACAGGTAGAGAACTTGAAGATATTATGGAAAGATTTATAAATAAAGAGATAGATGTTTTAGTATGTACAACAATATTAGAATCTGGTATAGATATACCAAATGCAAATACAATAATAGTTGAAAACGCAGATAGACTAGGCTTGGCACAGCTTTACCAAATAAGAGGTAGAGTGGGTAGAAGTGATAAACAAGCATATGCATATGTAACATACAAAAGGGATAAGTTATTATCAGAAGTGGCAGACAAGAGATTAAAAGCTATACGTGAATTTACTGAATTTGGTTCTGGCTTTAAAATAGCAATGAGAGACCTTGAAATAAGAGGTGCAGGAAGTTTACTTGGAGAAATACAACATGGACATATGGAACAAGTTGGATATGACACATATTGTAATTTATTAGATCAAGTTGTAAAAGAAATGCAAGGAATTGAAATAGAGGAAGAGCAAGATATTCAAATAGATATTGATGTATCAAGCTATATTCCAGATTCATATATAGATAATAGCAGTCAAAAAATTGAAGTTTATCAAAATATTGCTTTATGTAGAACAGAAGAAGATATACAAAATGTAATTGATGAAATTATAGATAGATATGGTGTAATGCCAAAAGAGTTAGAAAACTTAATTGAAGTAGCTAGAATAAAAGAATTATGTAGAAAAACAGGTGTAGTAAAAATATCTGAGAAAAAGAATATGCTTACAAATAATCAAAATCTTGTATTTTATTATGATAAGAATAAATATAATCCTGAAAATGTAGATAAACTAATTAAGAAATATGGATATGAAATTAAATTCTCTTCAGGTATCGAACCATATATTACATTAAGAATAAAGAATTTAAAAGATGAAGAGCTAATAGATAAAATAAAAGAATTTCTTAATCAATAAGAAAGAATAAAAAAGTTAAAGTCAAAAGGAGATCAGAATGCAAATAATTTCAAGTAAAGATAATGAGATAATAAAAAACATAAGAAAACTAAAAGAAAAGAAATATAGAGACATAGAAAATTCATATATTATAGAAGGAATAAAACTTATAAAAGAAGCTATTGAAGAAAAAGCAGTAATAAAGCAAATTGTTATGTGTGAAGAATTTTCAGATGAAGAAATCGATAAAGATACAATGTTTGAAATAGCAAGGCAAAATTTAGTATATGTAACCAAAAATGTTTTTAATGCTATTACTGATGTTAAAACACCACAAGGAATCATAGCAGTAGTAGAAAAAAAGCATAATGAAGATGCAAATTATAAAGAAGACATAATAATTGCATTAGATGATATACAAGATCCAGGAAATTTAGGAACGATACTAAGAACAATAGATAGTGCTAATTTAAAACAAATTATAGTATCTAAGAATACTGTAGATGTATATAATCCAAAGGTTGTAAGATCAACAATGGGAGCTATATTTAGAATAAATGTAGTAGAAGCGGAAAAGTTAAAAGATGAACTTGAAAACGCAAAAAAACATGGATACAAAGTTATGGTAACGTCGCTTGATTCTAAGAAAAATATTTATAATGTAGATTATAATAAAAAAGTAATTGTTATAGGAAATGAGGCAAAAGGAGTTTCTAAAGAGATAAAAGAAATAGCTGATGAAAAAGTTATAATACCAATGCTTGGAAAAACAGAAAGCTTAAATGCATCAGTAGCTACAAGTATTATGGTATATGAATATGTAAGAAGAAAAATAAGTAAATAAAAAGATAAAAAATCGATAAATTGGGTATAGACCAAAGTTTACCAAAGGATGTGATGAAAAATGAAATTAGTAGTACAAAGAGTAAACAATGCAAAAGTTGATGTAGATAATAAAACAGTAGGAAGTATAGAGAAAGGTTTTTTAGTCCTTTTAGGTGTTACTCATACTGATACAAAAGAGATTGCAGATTATTTAGTAAAAAAGTTATGTAATTTAAGAGTATTTGAAGATGAAAATGAAAAGATGAATTTAAGTATAAAGGATGTAAATGGAAAATTATTAATAGTATCACAATTTACTCTTTATGCAGACTGTACAGGAGGAAATAGACCTTCATTTATAAATGCTGCTAAGCCAGATTTTGCAAATGAATTATATGAGTATTTTTGTGATAAATGTAAAGAAAATGGTATAGAGGTACAAAAAGGCATATTTGGAGCTGATATGAAAGTAAGTCTTTTAAATGATGGACCTGTAACAATAATATTAGAAAAATAAAAGGTTTTTAATAAAATAAAAAATTGGGGAAAATTTCTCCAATTTTTATTTGTATAATAAAGTTATTCTATTACCTTTAACTTCAATAAGGTGATCTTCTTTTAAATGTTTTAATTCTCTAAACATAGCAGATCTATTAACACCCATATAATCTGCTAAATCTTTTAAAGAGCATGGTAAATAAATACGTTTTAAATATGATTTTTTATATTCTATTTCAAAATACTCAAGTAGTTTATCACGTATTTGTTTTTTTTCTAAGACTCTAATTCTTTCATTTTTTTCTTTTATTTTTTCATTTGTTATATCAAAAAGATTTTTTAAAAATATATTAAAATAATTGTGATTTAAATTATTAGGATTTATTAATTTTTCATAATCTATTACAACAACTTGAGTGTTTTCTTTAGCTATAATTTCATAATTTTCATTATTAGTTAAAGAAATATTAGTACCAAATACAGAATTTGTTTCTAGATTTTCTATAATTATTTCATTACCATTATATTCTATATTCTTAATTTGGGCAGAACCTTCTAATATAATACCTATAATATTACCATTTTTTATAGTAGGAAGTATCTCCTGACTTTTGCTAAATTTGTATATATGAACACCTAATAAATCATATAATTTATTTATTTGAAATTTTGTTAAATCTTCAAATGGACTATTCATAACGATCACCTAAAATTATTTTAACAAAAAAATAAAAAAGGTGCAAGTGCAACTTGTAAGATAAAAAATTTATTATTAGAATTTAGGAAACTTAAGTAATAAAAAATGAAAAAACGAGGGGGTACAGAAGATATGAAAATAGTTAAAAGAGATGGGCATATCGTAGACTACAATCCAGACAAGATAAGGATTGCAATAGGAAAAGCAAATAATGAAGTAAGAGGAAAAAACAAAGTTTCAGAAGAACAAATTGAAGAAATAATTAAGTATATTGAAGACTTAAATAAAAAAAGAATTCTTGTTGAAGATATCCAAGATATTATAGAAGAAAAATTAATGGAATTTGATAAATATCAATTAGCAAAAAAATATATTACATATAGATATACAAGAGAATTAGTTAGAAAAGCAAATACAACAGATCAATCTATTAAAGAATTAATAGAAGGAGAAAATGAATATTGGAATAATGAAAATTCAAATAAAAACGCAGAAGTTGTAACAACGCAAAGAGATTATTTAGCTGGAATAACAAGTACAGATATTACTAGAAGATTCTTACTCCCTGAAGATATAGTTAAAGCACATGATGAAGGAATAATTCATTTCCATGATGCAGATTACTTTGCACAAAATGCTCTTCATAACTGTGAATTAATAAACTTAGATGATATGTTACAAAATGGTACAGTTATAAATGGAGTTATGATTGAAAAACCTCATAGATTTATAACTGCTGCAACAATAGCAACACAAATTATTTTAGCAGTTACATCATCAAGCTATGGAGGTGCTACTGTATCACTTTCACATTTAGCACCTTTTGTTAGACTAAGCTATGAAAAATATTTAAAGAAATATCAAGCAAGAAATTTAAACAAAAAAGATTGCGAAAAATTTGCAATGCAAGATACAAGAAAAGAAGTTGAAGATGGAGTACAAACATTTAATTATCAAGTAAACTCTATGACAAATACAAATGGACAAGCACCATTTTTATCTGTATGTATGTATCTTGGTGAAACAGAAGACTATAAAGATGAACTTGCAATGATAATTGAAGAATTCTTAAAACAAAGAATATTAGGATTTAAAAATGAAAAAGGTGTATACATTACACCTGCATTCCCAAAACTTCTATATATTCTAGAAGAAGATAATATTCACGAAGACAGTAAATATTGGTATTTAACTAAGCTTGCTGCTGAATGTACGGCAAAGAGAATGGTACCAGACTATATTTCTGAAAAAGTAATGAAAGAATTAAAGAAAAATGAATTAGGAGATGGAGAATGCTATCCATGTATGGGATGTAGATCATTCCTTACTCCAGATAGAACAATGAGCCTTGGAAATATTGCAAAAGCTAAAAACTATGTTGAAGGTAAAGGTAAATATTATGGAAGATTTAATCAAGGTGTTGTAACTATAAATCTACCAGATGTTGCACTTTCATCTGATGGAGACATGGATAAATTCTGGAAAATATTTGACGAAAGACTAGAACTATGCCATAAAGCACTACAAATAAGACATAAGAGATTAAGTAATGCAACAAGTGATGTAGCACCTATTTTATGGCAACATGGTGCCTTAGCTAGATTAGAAAAAGGTGAATCAATTCATGAATTATTACACCATGGATACTCAACAATTTCACTTGGTTATGCAGGATTATATGAATGTGTTAAATTTATGACAGGACATTCACATACAGATAATGGAGAAGGAAAAGAGTTCGGATTAGCTGTTATGCAAAAATTAAATGATGCTACAGCAAAATGGAAAAAAGAAGAAGATATAGATTATTCTGTTTATGGAACACCAATCGAATCAACAACATATAAATTTGCTAAATGTTTAAGAGAAAGATTTGGTACAATTAAAGGTATAACAGATAGAAATTATATTACTAATTCATACCATGTACCTGTTTTCGAAGAAATAGATGCATTTTCAAAATTAAAATTAGAGAGCGAATTCCAAAAACTAAGTCCTGGTGGAGCTATCTCATATATAGAAACACCAAACTTACAAAACAATCTAGAATCAATAATAGAAGTTATTAAATTTATATATGACAATATCATGTATGCAGAATTGAACACAAAATCAGATTATTGTCAAAAATGTGGATATTCAGGAGAAATATTAATAGATGATAATTTAGAATGGTATTGTCCAAATTGTGGAAATAGAGATCATAATACATTAAATGTTGCAAGACGTACATGTGGATATATTGGAACTAATTTCTGGAATAAAGGAAGAACTCAAGAAATAAAAGAAAGAGTGCTACATTTAGATAATAAGGTGGCTGATTAATATGAGATATAATATAATTAGAAAAATGGATATATCAAACGGACCTGGTGTAAGAGTATCAGTATTTATGCAAGGATGTGAATTTCATTGTAAAAACTGCTTTAATCCAGAAACATGGGATTTTAAAGATGGAAAAGAATTTACAGATGAAACAATAGAAAAGGTATTAGATATAGCAAATAAAGACCATATTGTAGGACTTTCAATATTAGGGGGAGAACCAATGCATAAGACAAATATTGAAGGTACAAAAAAACTTGCTAAAGCTTTTAAAGAAAAATATCCAAATAAAAATATTTGGACATGGTCAGGCTTTAGATTTGAGGATTTAAAAGATAAAGATGTATTAAAATATATAGATATATTAGTAGATGGTACATATAAAGATGAATTACATGATCCAACTTTAAAATGGAGGGGGTCATCAAATCAAAGAGTAATAGATGTACAAGAAAGTTTAAAAAATGGAAAAATAATAACAATAGAATAATTTGCAAAAGGGAACGGGCTTATTTTGTAAATACTAAGAACAAGATAAATTGAGAATTTTAATTTATCTTGTTTATTTTATTTTTAATTTTAAATTTACAAAATAAGCCTGTCCCCTTTTGCAAAATTGAGATTAAAACTATTGAAATTACTAGAAAAACAAAGTATAATATATATCGTGTATAGTCGGTAAATATATTCCAAAGATATATACGATTTTTTTTATAATATAATAAATAAAAAGGAATGTGATAATTATATGTACAGAGATCATAATTGTGGAGAATTAAATATATCAAATGTTGGACAAACTGTAAATTTAGCTGGTTGGGTTCAAACTATTAGAAATTTAGGTTCGATGAAATTTATTGATTTACGTGATCAATTTGGAATTACTCAAATTGTTATAAATGATAAGTCAGGACTATTAGAAAAATCTAATGACCTAGTTACTGAATGTGTAATAAGAGTAAAAGGAAGAGTTTTAGAAAGAAGTAATAAAAACAAGAAAATTCCAACTGGTGAAATAGAAATAGAAGCAGAAGAAATAGAAGTTCTTGGAAAATGTAAAAATGTATTACCATTTGAAGTAAATTCAGAGAAAACAGGTGAAGCAAGAGAAGATTTAAGATTAGAATATAGATTTTTAGATTTGAGAAATAAGAAGTTGCATGATACAATTTTACTTCGTTCAAGAGTAATGAAAACATTGAGAAGAGTTATGGATGAACTAGGTTTTAGTGAGGTTCAAACACCTATCTTAGCTAATTCATCACCTGAAGGAGCAAGAGACTATTTAGTGCCAAGCAGATTACATCCGGGAGAGTTTTATGCACTTCCTCAAGCACCACAACAATTTAAACAATTATTAATGGTTTCTGGATTTGATAAATATTATCAAATTGCACCATGTTTTAGAGATGAAGACCCTAGAGCGGATAGAGCACCAGGAGAATTTTATCAATTAGACTTTGAAATGAGTTTTGCTGAACAAGAAGATGTATTTAAAGTATTAGAAACAGTGTTTACAACAGTATTTAAAGAACATACAAATTGGAAAATTGATGAAGCGCCATTTAAAAGAATTCCATATAGGGAAGCTATGGAAAAGTATGGTATAGACAAACCAGATCTTCGTAATCCATTAATAATACAAGATGCAACTAAATTATTTGAAAATACAGATTTTAATGCTTTTAAAGGTAAAACTGTAAAAATAATTGTTGTTCCTGATGGAGCAAATCAAGGAAGAAAATTCTTTGATAGTATGACAGAATTTGCAAAAGAAGAAGCTGGTGCAAATGGATTAGCTTGGGTAAAGGTAGAAAAAGAAAATGGATATACAGGAGGAATTTCTAAATTTATAACTGATGAAAATAAAAAAGTGCTAGAAAAAGAATATGGAGCAAAAGAAAACTCAGCAATTTTCTTTATAGCAGATGAGTTAAAGACAGCACAAAAAATATCAGGTTTGGTTAGAATAGAACTTGGTAAGAGATTAGACTTATTAGAAAAAGATGTTTATAGATTCTGCTTTATAACAGATTTCCCAATGTATGAATTATCTGATGAAGGAACAATTGACTTTAACCATAATCCATTCTCAATGCCACAAGGTGGAAGGGAAGCTTTAGAAAATAAAGATCCATTAGAAATTTTAGCATATCAATATGATGTTGTATGTAATGGATATGAAATGGCATCAGGAGCAGTAAGAAATCATGATCCAGAACTTATGGTAAAAGCATTTGAAATTGCGGGATACAGTGAAGAAGAAGTTGAAACAAGATTTGGAGCATTATATAATGCATTCCAATATGGAACACCACCTCATGCAGGTGCTGCACCAGGATTAGATAGAATGGTAATGCTTATAGCCGATTCTGATAATATTAGAGAAGTTATTGCTTTTCCAAAGAATAAAAAAGCAAGAGATGTGCTTATGAGAGCACCAAGTAAAGTAACAGAAGAACAATTAAAAGATGTTCATATAAAAATAGACACAGAAGATGAAAAAAATAATTAATAATAAATATAGAAAAGGGAATAACAAAATGGAATATAGATATAAACCAAGTGGAGTTTGTTCTAGAGAAATGATAATAGAAACAGACGGAGATATAGTAAAAAAAGTAACAATAGTTGGTGGATGCCAAGGAAACACTCAAGGTATTTCAAAGTTAGTAGAAGGTATGAAAATAGATGAGGTAATAAAAAGACTAAAAGGAATACTTTGTGGTTTTAAAGGTACATCTTGCCCTGATCAATTAGCAAAAGCTTTAGAAAATATAAAAAATAATAATTAAACAAAACTTAAATAATAAAATTAGAAGAGGTTATAGAATGAATAAAAGAGTACTACTTGGAATGAGTGGTGGAGTTGATAGTTCTACTTCTGCAGTGATTTTAAAAGAAAAAGGGTATGAAGTAGTTGGAGCTACAATGAGACTTTGGGAGAATGGAGAAACAGAAGAACCAGATTCAATAAAAGATGCAAAAAAAGTATGTGATAAATTAGGAATAGAGCATCATGTTATTGATTTAAGAAAAGAATTTAAAGAAAATGTAATTGATAATTTTATATGTACATATTTGTGTGGAAAGACTCCAAATCCATGTGTAGAATGCAATAAATTTATGAAATTTGATATGTTCTATAAATTTGCAAAAAAATTGAATTGTGATTATATTGCAACAGGACATTATGCTAAAATTGAATATTCAGAAAAATACAATGAATATGTACTTGTAAAATCAAATGAAGAAAAAAAAGATCAAACTTATTTTCTTTATGGGATTAATAAAGAAATTTTACCACATATAATATTTCCTCTTTCAGAATTTAGTAATAAAGATGAAATACGAAATATAGCAGAAAAAAACTGCCTTGAAGTAGCAAAAAAGAAAGAAAGTCAAGAAGTATGTTTTATACCAGATAATGACTATGCAGGTTTTTTAAATAGAAACTGTAATAAATTAAATAATAAAAAGGGAAATATTATATTAAATAATGGTAAGATTCTTGGAAAACATTCTGGAATTATAAACTACACAGTAGGACAAAGAAAGGGATTAGGAATATCATATACAGAGCCTCTATATGTTTTAAGAATAGATAAAGATAATAATAATGTTATAGTTGGAACTGAAAAAGAATTATATAGTAAAACTCTTAAAGCAAATGAATTAAACTTTTTATTAGATATTGATTTAACAAAAAAGATAGAAGTAAAAGCTAAAATTAGATATAGAGCAAAAGAAGCTTTTGCAACATTAAATATAAAGGATAATTATGCCTTAGTAGAATTTAAGGAACCTCAAAGAGCAATAACACCAGGACAATCTGTAGTATTTTATTTAGATAATATCGTACTAGGCGGAGGAAAAATAATATAAACAAACTTTCGCAAACACCTTGATTTATTATTATCTAGATGATATATTATTAATTATATAATTAATAGCAAATGAGGTGATCAAATGTCAAAAAGAAATATGAAAAAAGAAACTTTAGAAAACATGGAAAACCTCGAAACATTAATTACACAAATAAATGAGCTATTAATAGAAATAAAAAATGAACAAATAAAACTAAAAAAAGATGTAGCAAATAATCATAAAATTAATATGCAGAAATTTTCTAAATTAATTGAGTATACTAAAATTGCAGATATGACGAACACTGTATTTGAACAAAGAATTTCTAGCATAGAAAAGTTATTATATGAAGTTTTCAAAAGTTAAAAAAGAAGGATAGAATTATTTCTGATAAATTCTATCCTTCTTTTTGGGGGATTATTTTAAAGTCTTAAGAATATTACTATTATAAAATAAAAGAACAACCTTAAAATAACCTTAAAAATTTCAAGCTTTTATTGATTTAGGTATGTTTTTAATATATAATACCTCTATAAAATACAAAAAAGGTGATATTAAATGAAAAAAGGATTTAGATTTTATATAGCTCTATGGGGAGCAAAAATGGGAACTATTTTATTAAAAATACTTAGAAGAAATGCAACATTTTTTCCAGGAAAATTTGCATTAAAAATATGTCCGGATTTTATAGGAAAAATAGGTAAACCTAAAACTATAGTAGCTGTAACAGGAACAAATGGAAAAACTACTGTATGCAATATGACTGAAGATATTTTAAAAGATAATAATATTGATTTTATAGATAATAAATATGGATCTAATATAGATGCAGGTGTTGCAACAACTTTAATTGGCGGAGCAAGTGTTACAGGAAAAGCTAAGAAAGATTTAGCAATACTTGAGGTAGATGAAAGAAGCTCTCCAAAGATTTATCCATATTTAACACCAACTTATTTAATATGTACAAATTTATTTAGAGATTCGCTTATGAGAAATGCTCATACAGAATTTATCTCTAGTTTGCTTACAAAATATATTCCAAAAGATACTACTTTAATTTTAAATGGTGATGATTTAATTACAAGTAATATAGCACCATCAAATAAAAGGATATACTTTGGAATTGACAGATTAGATACAGATGGTGATAAATGTGAAAATATAGCAAGAGATATAATTGTATGTCCAAAATGTAATACAAAATTAGAATATGAATATGTAAGATATAATCATATAGGAAGAGCTCATTGTCCAAAATGTGATTTCAAATCACCAGATATAGACTATTTAGCTACAAACTTAGATTTAGAAAATATGAAATTAGCATTAAAGCATGATAATACAGAAGAAATATATGATTTAATTAGTGACAACATTATAAATATATATAATATTGTTACTGTAATTACAATATTAAAAACTTTAGGACTTACTTGCACGCAGATAAATGAATCACTAAAAAAACAAAAAATAGTTGATACAAGATATAGTGAAGAAGTAGTTTGTGGAAAGAAAGTAATAACTCATTTATCAAAAGGAATGAATCCAATTGCTTGTTCAAGAGTTTTTGATTATACAAGAAAATACAAAGGAAATAAAGCTGTAATACTTCTTTTAGACGACTTACATGAAGCAGCAAATGGAAATGAAAATACAGCTTGGCAATATGATACAGATTACGAATTTTTAAATGATGATAGTATAAAACAAATTATAATTGCTGGAGCAAGATATCTAGATGGGTTAGTAAGACTAGAAATCGCAGGAGTTCCAAAAGAAAAAATAACATATCAAAGAGATGAATTATCAGCAATAGACAAGCTTAAATTAGATGGAATAGAAACCATATTTATTTTACATGATTTATATGCTATAGATTTAAAAAATGCAGTAAAAAATAAAGTAGAAATAATGATCAAAAACGAAGAAGAATTAAATAAAGAAGAAAAGAAAGGAGAATAAAATAAATGAAGATTGAAATTTTATTCCCTGAGTTTTGCAATTTATATGGGGATATGTATAATATGAAATATTTAAAAATGTGTGTACCAGATGCAGAATTCATTGAAACAGCATTGGATGATATACCAGCATTTACAAAAGAAGATGTAAATATGATATATCTTGGACCAATGACTGAAAATACACAGGAAAAAGTAATAAATAGATTAAAACCATATAAAGAAAGAATAAAAGAACTAATTGAAAAAAACGTAGTATTCCTATTTACAGGAAATAGTGTTGAAGTATTAGGAAAATACATAGAAAATGAAGATGGAAGTAAAATTGAAGGGTTAGGAATATTTGACGTATATAGTAAAAGAGATATGATGCATAGACATAATAGTTTTTTAGTAGGAAAATATGAAGATATAGAAATTGTAGGATTCAAAAGTCAATTTACTATGATGTATGGAGATAATAAAGATTCATATTTTGTAGAAGTAGAAAAAGGAATTGGAATAAATAAAGAGAGTAAATTAGAAGGAATAAAGAAAAATAATTTTATTGGAACATATATAATAGGACCAATACTTATACAAAATCCATTATTTACTAAAAAAATTCTTAAAAATATTGTAGCAAATGATGAAAAATTAGCATTAGAAGATGACGTAATGGCAGCTTATGAAGTACGACTTAAAGAATTAAAAAAATTATAATAAAAACATAAATAGATTATATATATATCAATATATATAATCTATTGAAAAATCAAATGAAATATGATATAAAATAGACAAATTTAAATATAAAGTAATAGATTATAGTTATAGAATAGAGTAGAATGATTAATATGAAGAACATAAAGGAATATAATTTAGAAGATTTAAAAGAAGAATTAATTTCATTAGGGGAAAAGAAATATAGAGCAGAACAAATATTTAAATGGCTATATGTAGATAAAGTAAAAGAATTTGATGAAATGACAAATTTATCATTAGAATTACGAGAAAAACTAAAAAAAGAATATACAATGTGTAATTTTAAGATATTAAAAAAACAAGAATCTGCAGATGGAACAAAAAAGTATTTGTTTGATGTTTTAGATGGTAATGCTATAGAAACAGTTCTTATGCAATATCACCATGGAAAAACTATATGTGTATCATCACAAATTGGTTGCAAAATGGGGTGTAAATTTTGTGCATCTACAGGTATACAATTTGTTAGAAGTTTAACAAGTGGAGAAATTGTGGAACAAATATTAGCTGTAGAGCAAGATATTGGAGATAAAATATCAAATATAGTATTTATGGGAATTGGAGAACCATTTGATAATTATGATAATGTAATGCAAGCAATAAAAATTATAAATAATCAAAAAGGTTTAAATATAGGAGCAAGACATATTAGCATATCAACAAGTGGATTAGTTCCAATGATATACAAATTTGCAGATGAAGAACTTCAGTGCACATTATCAATATCACTTCATGCTACAACAGATGAAAAAAGAAGTAGTATGATGCCAATAAATAATAGATATAATATTAAAGAATTGATGGAATCTTGTAAATATTATATATCTAAAACAAATAAAAGAATATCTTTTGAATATGCATTAGCAAAAGATAATAATGATAATTTAGATGATGCTAAACAATTAGTAAAGCTACTAAAAGGTATGTTATGCCATGTAAACTTAATTCCTATAAATAAAATAGAAAATGGTAAATATACAAAAAGTTCAAATGAAAATATTATAAGATTTAGAGATTATTTAAATGAAAATGGAATTGTTGCAACAATAAGAAGAGAATTAGGTTCAGATATTGATGCAGCATGTGGACAATTAAGAAGAAAAAACTTAAATAAGAAATAATATATTAAATTTAAATATAAATTTTATAAAAATAGATGTAAAATCTAAGAAAGGAAAGGTTATAATTAATGGTTTTTGCAAAATCGGATATAGGAAAAGCAAGAGAGTTAAATCAAGACTACTACTATATCTCACAAGATACTGATGAACCTAAAATATATATATTAGCTGACGGAATGGGTGGATATAAAGGCGGAGAAATAGCAAGCAAATTATCTACTGATTCAGTTAGAAAATATATTCAAAGTAATTTTAGTAGTATAACTAAAGAAAAAGAAGAAATATTAAAGCTTGTAAAAAGTGCTGTCGAATATGCTAATATGATTGTATACGAAAAATCAAAAGAAATTCCTGAATTAGAAGGAATGGGTACTACAATGGAAGTTTGTTTAATATATAATAATAAGGCATATATTGGACATGTAGGAGATAGCAGAATATATAGAATAAGAAAAGATGTTATAAGAAAGCTGACTAAAGATCACAGCTATGTACAAAAGCTTGTTGAAGATAAGAAAATAACAAGAGAAGAAGCAAAAATTCATCCTAAGAAAAATATGCTTACAAAGGCTCTTGGTTGTACAGCTTATGTTGAACCTGACATTCGTGCAAGAAACTTTGAAAAAGGTGATATTTTCATAATGTGCTCAGATGGCTTAACAAATATGGTAGACGAAAAAAGAATATATGAACTTGTAAAAGAAAATATAAATACAGCTACAGATAAACTAATAGAAGAAGCAAATGCAGCTGGTGGATATGATAATATTACTGTTATTATAATAAGTTAAGAGGAGAAGATTTTTTATGGATCTAGAAGGAAAGTTAATAGGAAATAGATATGAGATACTAGAGATAATAGGTAAAGGTGGAATGGCAACAGTATATAAAGCTCAAGATAAGATGCTTAAAAGATATGTTGCTGTAAAAGTATTAAGAGAAGAATTTACAACAGATGAAGAATTTATAAAAAGATTTAATACAGAAGCTCAATCAGCTGCAAGTTTAGCACATCCTAATATTGTATCAATTTATGATGTAGGAACAGAAAACAATATATATTATATAGTAATGGAATTAATACAAGGAAAAACTTTAAAAGAAATAATTGATGAAGATGGAGTACTTCCATGGAAATGGGCTCTGAATGTTGCAACACAGATAGCATCTGCATTAGAAGTTGCTCATAAAAATAATATTGTACATAGAGATATAAAACCACATAATATAATAATAACTGAAGATGGAGTTGCAAAAGTTACTGATTTTGGTATTGCAAAAGCAGTTTCTAATTCAACTATAACAGCATTTGGTGCTACAATTGGTTCAGTACATTATTTTTCACCAGAACATGCAAGAGGAGGATATACTGATGCTAAATCAGATTTATATTCTTTAGGTGTAGTAATGTATGAGATGTTAACTGGCAGAGTACCATTTGATGCAGATACAGCAGTGTCTATAGCGTTAAAGCATATGCAAGAAAAACCAGTAGAGCCAATAAAATTAAATCCATCTATACCATATTCTGTTAATAAAATAATTATGAAAGCAATGGAAAAAGATCTAAACCTACGTTATCAATCAGCAACAGAAATGCTTAAAGATTTGCATATGGCACTTAAAGATCCAGAAGGAGATTTTGTAAAAACAGGCTCTAATGAGATGGCATATACACAAAGAATTGATATACCAGATGAAGCATTAGATGAAAACCAAGAAGAAGATAGAGGAGCTGATAAAGACAAGAAAAAGAAAAAAGGAAAAATAAGACAGTTCTATGAAAAACATCCAGCTGCAAAAATTATCACCATTATATTAGCAGTAATATTAATACCAGTAATATGTTTCTTCGGAGCTCAAGCAATTTTGAATATTGGAAGTGCTGATAATATTCCTGTACCTAATTTTGTAAATATGACAAGAGAAGAAGCAGAACAAACTGCTGCAGAAGCAGGACTACAGCTTGCAATATCAGAAGAATATAGCTCTGATGTAGAAGCGGGAAGAGTAATTTCACAAGATCCAGCATATGTTGAGGGATTTACAGTAACAGTACTAGAAAACTCAGAAGTAAAAATAGTAATTAGTAAGGGAGAAAATATAAAAATAGTTCCTAAAGTTATAGGAGAAACAGTGGATTCTGCAACAGAATTATTATCAGCAGAAGAACTTGAAATAGAAGTAATAGAAGAAGCAAGTAGCACAGTAGAAGCAGGAATAATAATTAGGCAAGAACCTGAAGCAGATACAGAATTAAATGCAGGAGAGACTGTAAAAGTATATGTAAGTACAGGTACAAAACAAATAACTATGGTAAATGTTGTAGGAGATACAGAAGATGATGCTAAACAAAGACTTACAGAATTAGGATTTGAAGTAAATGTTAATTATGAAGAAGATACAAGTAAAGATGATGGAGTAGTTTTAAGACAAAGTATAGATGCAGGTGAAAGTGTTGATGACGGAACAGAGGTTACATTAACAGTAAATGAGAGAGTTGAAGATAAAGATATAAATGTAATAATAAATGTACAAAAGGCAACAGGCGGATATACAGAGCCAGCTGAGGGAGAAGAAGGAGAAAGCCCTAATGTTAATATTACAGTAAATGGAGAAAGAAGAACGGGTGTAAGTAAAAATGAAACTGCATATTCTGATATAACTCTTTCAGGAAAAGATGGAGATAGATTAGAAATAAAAGTAACAATTACAGATTCTGTAACAGGTGAGGAATATTATAATTCTACTAAAACTGTAACATTAGGTTCTCAAGATTCTGTAACATTTAATTAAAAATTAAGTAGAGAATAACAATGATAAGTTTATAAAATACTTATTAAGTAGAACAACTAAATAATAATAAGCAAATATAGAACCAAAGTATTAAAGTAAATTTAATATTTTGGTTTTTTTTATTACATAATTATGATATAATAACCTAAATTATTAAGGAGGAAGATCATTGCTAAAAGGAATTGTTTTAAGTAATATATCAAATTTATATAAGGTAGAAGTAAATGGTAAAATATATGATTGCAATGCAAGAGGAATATTTAAAAATAATGAAATAAGTCCTGTTTCAGGAGATTTAGTGAAAATAGAAATAACAGATGAAGAAAAAATGGCTGGAGTAATTATTGAAATAGAGGACAGAAAAAATTATTTAAAAAGACCTAAAATGGCAAACCTTTCTCAGATTATATTTGTAGTATCAATGAAGCTTCCAAAACCAGACATGGAACTTTTAGATAAACAATTAGCATATGCAGAGTTTATGGGGATTAAACCAGTAATTTGTTTAAATAAAATTGATTTGGAAAAAGAAGATAAAGTAAATCATATTTATGATATATATAGTAAAATAGGATATACTGTTATAAAAACAAATGCAAAAGATATGACAGGGATTTTAGGATTAAAAGAATATTTGAATAATAATATAACAGCTTTTTCCGGAAATTCAGGTGTAGGAAAATCTAGTCTCATAAATGCTTTATTAAAAGAGAATATTACAGAAGAAGGGGTAATAAGTACAAAAAATAAAAGAGGAAAAAACACTACTACACAAGTAAAATTATATAAAATAAATGAAAATTCATATATTGCAGATACTCCCGGATTTTCTACATTTGATATTAATGAAATTGACAAAAAAGATCTAGCAAAGTATTTTAAAGAATTTAACCAATATATAAAAAATTGTGAATATGTGGATTGTAGCCATATTAAAGAAGAAAATTGTGGGATAAAAAAAGCATTAGAGGAGAATAAAATATCTAAAGAAAGATATGAAAGATATTGTAAAATATATGAAAAAATGAAAAGTAAAAAAGAATATTAAATATTTTAAGATTTAGTAGTAAAGGAGAAAAATAATGGAAGTTGCAACATCTTTATTAAATGTAGAAAAAGAGAATTGTATTAAAACATTTTATAATATAGAAATGGCAGGAACAGATTATTTCCATATAGATGTTATGGACGGTGAGTTTGTAGAAAATAATACAACAAGTCAAATGACTGAATATTGTGAGTATCTAAATACTATAACAAGAGTGCCTTTAGATGTTCATTTGATGGTAAAAGATGTTTTATCATATATAAAAAGTTTTATTATATTTGAACCAAGAAATATTACTGTTCATTATGAATCTGCAAAAAATAAAGAAGAATTAAAAGATTGGATTAAATATATAAAAGATAATAATTGTAAAGTAGGGGTAAGTATAAAACCTGAAACAAAAGTAGAAGAAATTTATGATCTATTGCCATATATACATACTGTTTTAATTATGACTGTTGAACCAGGAAAAGGTGGACAAGAATTAATTAAAAGTACAATTGATAAAATTAAAATATTAAGAAAATATATTGATGATAATAATATAGAGGTAGATATAGAAGTTGATGGAGGAATCAATCTAGATAATATAAAAGAAATAAAAGAAGCAGGAAGTGATATTGTAGTTGCAGGAACCTGCATTATAAAGTCAGAGAATATGAAAGAAACTATAGAAAAATTAAAAAGATAATTAAAATTTCATATAAATTTTTTTTAAGTCTTGATAAATATAAAAAGATATGATAAAATACAAACATATTTCAAGAGTATAGTAGATTAAAAAAAAAACCGTTTTTGGCGATTATTTTTTTAATCTACTTTTTTTATTGTATAGGAAAAATCTACTTATTACTTGATATTTCAGTATCTTTAGCGATTTTTCCGTATACAACAAGGTTAATTTTCCTTGGACTGTGCGTATTTGCAAAGCAAAATGCACATGTGGGCGTCGAAATTTTGATTTCGTTAACGTCAAATTTTCTTATTTTAATTTTTTAATAATTATATATCATTTATATAAGAAAGGATGGTAAAATACATGAAAACAAAATACATATTTGTTACTGGAGGAGTAGTATCTGGACTAGGAAAAGGAATAACTGCTGCATCTTTAGGAAGACTATTAAAAAATAGAGGGTATAAAATAGTTAATCAAAAGTTTGATCCATATATAAATATAGATCCAGGCACAATGAGTCCATATGAGCATGGAGAAGTTTTTGTTACAGATGATGGAGCAGAAACAGATCTAGATTTAGGACATTATGAAAGATTTACAGATGTTAGTTTAACTAAAAATTCAAGTATTACGATGGGAAAAATATACCAAGAAGTAATTGATAGAGAAAGAAGAGGAGATTACTTAGGAAAAACAGTACAAGTAATACCTCATGTAACAAATGCAATAAAAGAAAAAATATATTCATTTGAGAAAAAAGATATTGATATAGTTATAACTGAAATTGGAGGTACAGTTGGAGATATAGAAGGATTTTCAATGATTGAAGCAATAAGGCAAGTAGGTATAGAAAATAAGCAAGAAGATGTATTATACATACATGTTACATTATTACCATATATTTCTGGCTCTAATGAATTAAAATCAAAACCAACACAACATTCTGTAAAAGAATTACAATCATTAGGTATTAAACCAGATATTTTAGTATGTAGAACCGAAGTTGAAATACCAGAAAATCTTAGAGATAAAATTGCACTATTTTGTAATGTAAGAAAGGAAAGCGTTATAGCAAATAAAACAGCAAGTTGTTTATATGAAGTACCACTTATGTTAGAAGAAGAAGGATTAGCTAGGGAAGTTTGTAAGCATCTACATTTAGAAAATATAGAACCAAATAATAAAAATTGGGAACAATTAAATGAGAAAATTAGAAATTTATCAGATAAAGAAATAACTATAGGAATAGTTGGAAAATATATTAAACTTGAAGATTCATATTTATCAGTAATAGAAAGTTTGAACCATGCAGGTTTTGAAAATAATGTAAAAGTAAAAGCAAAATTAATCGATGCAGAAAAGATTAATAAAGACAATGTAAAAGAAATGCTTAAGGGATGTAATGGAATAGTAGTTCCAGGAGGATTTGGAAATAGAGGTATAGAAGGTAAAATTCAAGCTATTAAGTATGTAAGAGAAAATAATATACCATTCCTTGGAATTTGTTTAGGAATGCAAATGGCAGTAGTTGAATTTGCAAGAGACGTATTAAATCTTAAAGATGCAAATTCAGAGGAATTTGATGAGATTTGTGAAAACCCAGTTATACATATAATGTATGACCAAAAAGATGTAACTAAAAAAGGTGGAACAATGAGACTGGGAAGCTATCCATGTGTTTTAGTAAAAGGATCTTTAGCAGAAAAAATATATAAAACTAATGAGATTGCAGAAAGACATAGACATAGATTTGAATATAATAATAAATATAGAGAGAATATGGAAGCTAAAGGTTTTAAAGTATCAGGAACTTCGCCAAATGGAGAATTAGTAGAAATCGTAGAATTAGAAAATCATCCATATTTTATAGCATGTCAGTTCCACCCAGAATTTAAATCAAGACCAGATAAACCAGCACCATTATTTGTAGAACTTGTAAAAGCTTCTAAAAAGATAAGAAAATAAAAATCTAAATCAAAAAATAAATTAGAATTACAGTAATTTTAAAAATAATAAAGAATAACAAAAAATAAGGCGAACCCTATGTAGGGTTCGCTTTTAATGAAGAACAATGTTTAAATGTTACATATCACGCTGAAATGCTTCTTCAGAAGTGACGATCCTCAGGTTATTCTTGATAACCGAAATACTCATAAGAGTGCCGGTCATGGCTTGAATATTGTGAGGTTTGACATTCTGGTTAGGAACGATATCAGTGTGGAAGTTATAGCAGCCTCCGGCAACAGGAAGAGAGCTCTTCCAAGTAACTGTGGTTTTGCAATGCCATACCCAGTCATTGCCTGCAGTAATGTCATAGATAATTTCGCCTTCGTAATTGATGACACGATGATTGAAAACAAAGTCGCTTGTTGCTGCTTTGAATTCAATAGCATTAAAACATCTTGAGCTGTCTACCTGACCGTCTTTTAATTCAAACAACTTCCGGACAAACGCGTCACGTTTGTAATAAAGCAGTTCGCTTACAATTTCATCCAGGGTATAGGGATGATTTCCACCAATACTGCTAAGGTCCAGCTCCATTTTTTTAACATCTTCAAATTTCTTCATAGTTTTTTCCCTCCGTGTTATTAGACTTCAGAGGGAACATAGCATCCCTCTGAAATAGTTTAACAATTAATTATTTTAGAAATGCTATGTTATGTTAATTTGCTTCAACTTTAATTATACTATATTTAGCACTTAAAATCAAATATGTGCTATATTCAATAACTATTAACATATTTATTATAGAAATATATTATACATAGAAAAACCTAATTGATATATATCAATTAGGTTTTAATAAATATTTATATTTATTTTTTTTCGTCTACTTTATATAATATTCTTCTTTTATAAAAATTCATACCAATCATACCTAAACCAATTATAGAAGTTATAATATTTAAAATTGTTCCTAAATATGGAATATATCTTAGTAATGAAAGTATTAATAATATTAAAAGTGAGAACAATATAAAAGGAGTATTAGTTTTAAATGTAAATTTATTTACAATAAGTTTTGAAACTGCCATTGAAAATACTGTATTAGATATTGCAAATGCTAGAATTAGTAAGCCTAATAGACATACAGCAATTGTACTACCTAATCCAAAACTAAATAGTAATAATAGTATCGAAACTACTATTATAACAAATGCTATTAAAAGTCCTATCCAGAATGATTTACGACTATTATTTTTTAGCATCATACCTACTCTATCTTTAAATTCAGGAGATATCCATAGTGATAATAATATTACAGCTAAAGATAAAATTAAACTTGTAATAATACTAGAAATTGCTGATAATATAACATCTTCAGTAGATCTTGTATTAAGTTGATTGAATTTTATTTCTCCATCTGTTACACCTTCTGGAATTGACAATTCAGAATTAGACCAGTAATTTAAGTTACCTTCAATAACAGATTGTTTTATCTCTTCTGAAAATGATAAGTTAGAAGTATTTATATTTGCATCTCTTGAAACTTTTCCATAAAGAGTGATATTAGGTGAAATAAGATTTAAATTTCTACCAATAATACCAGACTCTTCTAAAATAAAGTTATTTGAAACAGCATATACATCAGATACAATACCTGATATTTCTATTTCAGGTGAATATGCAAAAACATTACCATAAATCATAGCATCTTTTGCTATTTCTAGTGAATTTGCAATAACTAATAAATCGCCTTGAATTTCACCTTTAATAGTTACAGTACTTCCATATATTGCAACATTACCATTAATATTGTCAGAAACTTCAACAATACTATCAAATAAAAATTGATCTGAGTTTACATATGTATCTTCTGTATTATTTTCTACTAATGTAGCTTGTGGATCATCAGCTGTACGAGGTTCAATGACTAAATCATTACTTGCAAATACAGTATAAGAAAATAAAATAAAAAGTAGTAAAAAAAGACATAAAAAAGTCTTAGTTAAAATATTATTTTTCAAAAAAATCCCTCCTTAAACATGAAGATATAATATAATTTTATATAAAATTTGTCAATCATTATTTAGGTGAAAAATATATACAATCTTTATTATTACTTGATATCTTTTGATTTTGTATATTTTCAAGATTACATTTACCATCTATCTGATATATACAATTACAAGAACAATTAATATTAGTCAAAATAAAATCACCCCATGACATTATTATGGGATGATTTACAAACAAATATACTATTATTATTTATATTTTACTTATTTTCTTTGTAATATTTACAATATGAATTAATTGGACAATCAATACATTTAGGAGATCTTGCAGTACAGATTGCTCTTCCATGATATATAAGAATATGATTAACATCTTTTAAATATTCATAAGGAAATAAAATTAATAAGTCTTGTTCTATTTTTTCAGGAGTATCTTTATCTGAAAAGCCTATTCTATTTGATAATCTTTTGGCATGAGTATCTACAGCAATACCTTGAGGCTTTCCAAATGCTTCAAGCATTACTACATTTGCAGTTTTTCTACCTACACCAGGAAGTGAAAGTAAATCTTCCATGTTATCTGGTACTTGGCTATTAAACTCATTTACGATTTTTTCAGCAGTAAGTTTTATATTTTTAGCTTTATTTTTATAAAAACCACATGGATAAATTAATTCTTCTAATGTAGAAAGAGGCATTTTTACAAAATCTTCAGGTGTAGAATACTTAATAAAAATACTAGGTGTTGTTTTATTAACTCTTTCATCAGTGCATTGAGCTGATAAAATTACTGCTACAAGCATTTCAAAAGGAGTTGTAAAATCTAAACTACATTTTGCATCAGGATAAGTTTCTTTTAATATATTTAATATTTTTATTGCATCTTTTGGTTTCATGTTATTTGTTTTATTCATAGATATCAATCCTTTCACGTAAAAGATTATATCATATTTATATAGTATAATATAGAGTAAAACATAAAATGGTAACAAATAAATTAATTAAATAATATAATATATAAAAAAGGAGGTAATAATGAATATGTTAAGAGCTTTAAAGAAAACAATTGCAGTATGCTTAATTGGATTAGGTCTAGGAATTCTATTAGTATTATTACTTCCTATAGCAGGATGGCTATTTGTAATTGGAGTAGTCATTGTAGCTGTTGGTATTATGTGGCTTTGTTGTTAGAAAAAGTGCTAAGGAGGGAATTGATATATGACTATTATTGTAAAAAAAGTTCCAAAATTTTTAAGAGGTTTTGTTAAATTAATATTTGGAATTAAAGATAATACATAAGATTAATTATGATAAAAAGAATTCTGTAAGACTAAGAATCTATCATGCAGAATTCTTTTTTATGTAACTAAACCTTATGAAAGTATTGATTTTTAACCAATAATGTAATATAATTCTCTATATCTAAAATTATGAGAAAATCAATAAAATAATGAAGAATAGGGGAATATGAATGAAAGCTATTGAAATTAGAAATAAATACTTAAACTTTTTTAAAAAACATGGACATGCAGTAATACCAAGTGCACCATTAATACCAGAGAATGATCCATCTGTTTTATTTACAACAGCTGGAATGCAACCTTTAGTTCCATATTTATTAGGAGAAAAACATCCAGAAGGTACACGTCTTACTGATTACCAAAAATGTTTAAGAACAAATGATATAGATGAGGTTGGAGATAACAGACATCTAACATATTTTGAAATGCTTGGAAATTGGTCTTTAGGAGATTATTTCAAAGAAGAGTCTGTAGCAATGAGTTTTGAGTTTTTAACCAAAGAATTAGGAATACCAGTAGAAAAATTATCAGTAACTTGTTTTGCAGGAGACGAAGATGCTCCAAGAGATGAAGTTACAGCAGAATGTTGGAAAAAAGCAGGTATACCAGAAGATAGAATTTATTATTATGGAAAAGATGATAACTGGTGGATAGCAGGAGAAGAAGGACCATGTGGACCTGATACTGAAATGTTTTATGACACAGGAAAAGAAGCATGCTCGCCTGATTGTCAGCCATCTTGCGGATGTGGTAAATATGTTGAAATTTGGAACAATGTATTTATGGAATATTACAAAACAAAAGATGGAAAATATGAAAAATTAAAACAACATAATGTAGATACTGGACTTGGATTAGAAAGAATGACAATGTTATTACAAGGAAAAACAACTCCTTTTGATACAGAACTTTTTGCTCCAGTTATGAACAAACTAAAAGAAATTGCTAAAAATGATAATATAGAAAGTAGAAGAATTGTAGCAGAACATTTACGTGCTAGTATGATGGTAATAGCAGATGGCGGAAGACCATCTAATATAGATAGAGGATATGTATTAAGAAAATTAATAAGAAGAATGTCAAGACATTTAAATAAAATGCAAATTGATTTAAATGAACTTGGAAATCTTATTGATTTAAATATTGATATATTAAAAGAAATGTATCCAGAACTTGATAGAAACAGAAAAGTAATAAAACAAGTTATTATCGAAGAAAAAGATAAATTTGTAAAGACATTAGCACATGGTGAAAGAGAATTTGAGAAGGCAATAAATAAAGCAAAAGAAGAGAATAAAAATGTTATAGATGGACAAACTATATTTAAACTATATGAAACATATGGATTTCCACCAGAGATAACAGCAGATTTAGCAAAAGAGCAAGGGTTTAAAATAGATAATTCTGAATTTGATAAATTATTTAAAGAACATCAAGAAAAATCTAGAATGGGTAGTGAACAGAAATTTAAAGGTGGATTAGCTGAGCAAAATGAGAAAACAATTGCTTATCATACAGCTACACATTTACTTCATAAAGCTTTACAAATTGTTTTAGGAGAGCATGCTAAACAAAAAGGCTCAAATATAACTACTGAAAGATTAAGATTTGATTTTTCTCATCCAGAAAAAATGACAAAAGGACAATTACAACAAGTAGAAGATATAGTAAATGAGCAAATAAAAAGAGATTTACCTGTAACTTGTGAAGAAATGACATTAGAAGAAGCTAAAAGAGCGGGTGCAATGGGATTATTTGAAAATAAATATGGTGAAAAAGTAAAAGTATATACAATAGGTGATTTTAGTAAAGAAATATGCGGAGGGCCTCATGTAACACATACAGGTGAATTAGGACATTTTAAAATAAAGAAAGAAGAGTCTAGTTCAGCAGGTGTAAGAAGAATTAAAGCTATTTTAGAATAAATAAAAAGAGAAGAGGTAATATATATGGAAAATTGTATTTTTTGTAAAATAATTAATAAAGAGATACCATCTACAATTGTATATGAAGATGATAAAGTTATTGCTTTTAATGATGTAAACCCAGCAGCTCCAATTCATATACTAGTAGTACCAAAAAAACACATAGAAAAACTACTAGATGTAAAAGATAAAGAAATGGAAATAGTAGCACATATATATAAAGTTATAAATAAAATAGCAAGAGATCAAGGATTTGCAGAAAAAGGTTTTAGAGTTATAACAAATTGTGGAAAAGATTCTGGACAAGAAGTAATGCATTTACATTTTCATATTTTAGGAGGAAAAACATTAGGTCCAAAAATAGTTGAATAAGTAACAAAAGAGTAGAAAATCTGCAAAATATGTGGTATAATATATTTATGTAGGAAAAGTAACAAGGGAGGAAGAAATATGGTTAAGAATAGATATAGCAAATCATTAACAGTAATATTAATACTAGTTATAATTGCAATAGTAGGCTTACTAATATACTTCGGAATTGATGTATATAGAAAATACTATATAGAGAGAGCTGCTGGAGATGCTGTAAAAGAATTCGAAGATCAAATAAACCAAATAGCATCATTACCACAAGGAAATGCAGTTGACTTAAATGGAGTTTCAGATTCAATAGATGTAAATGGAGTTGGACAAGATGGAACAACAAGTCAAGCAACAGATGGTGAAGGATCTGGAGTAACATATATGGGGTATGATGTTATAGGAACAATAGAAATACCAGAAACAGATGTAAAATACCCAATAGTTGCAGATTATGAAATGAGTATAAATGCATTAAATGTAGCAATAGTTAAAATGTATCCAGGAACTATTAATTTAAATGAAGTAGGAAATACAGTATTTGTAGGACATAACTATAGAAATGGAACATTCTTCTCAAATAATAAAAGACTAGAAGATGGAGATAAAATATACATAACAGACAATACTGGAAGAAGAGTTACATATGAAGTATATAATAAATATGAAACAAGTACAAGTGATTCTGAATATATGACTAGAGATACAAATGGAAAAAGAGAGATATCATTATCAACATGTACAGATGATACTACTAGAAGATTAATCATATGGGCAAGAGAAGTTGAATAATTTATAAAAAATAGTTGACAAAACTTAAATGATGGGGTAAAATTATATATGCAGTTTGCTAGAAGATGGTGGATGTAGCGCAGTTGGTTAGAGCGCCAGTTTGTGGCACTGGAGGCCGTGGGTTCGAGTCCCATCTTCCACCCCATCTAATATATTGGGCTGTAGCCAAGCGGTAAGGCACCAGACTTTGACTCTGGCATGCGCTAGTTCGAATCTAGCCAGCCCAACCAAAACATAAACCTACGAAATATTGAGATATCAATAAATTGTAGGTTTTTATTTTATCTAATAGGAAATTTTTCATTTACTATATTACATTATCAAATATGAATTTTTTAATTGAATTTTATCTTTTATATGATATACTATAAATAGTATTTAAACATATTATAATGTATATGGAGGGATTGATAATTGTATAAAACTGAAGTTATAGAATATTCACCAAAGGCAGACAATATGGCAAAGAAAATAGAAGAAAAAGCAAATGAGATGTTAGAAAAGGGATATGAATTGATAACTATGTCCATAACAGGAACAGCAAGAGCTATATTAGTATTTAAAAATAAAAACTAAGAGGTGATTTTATTGAATAAAAAATTAGTAAAAATAGGATTACTACTTATTATATTAGGAGAAATATTATATTTTGCATTTAATTTTACACAAGGAAATAATTTAACAAATTATGCTGAATTTACCTCTGGAATATTATTAGGATTATCCATAGGTATTAATGTAATTGGAATTATTATAACTGTTTTGGGAATATGTAATCATAAAGAAGAAAAGGATGAGTAAATATGAATATTGGTTTTACAATAGGAAAGTTTGCACCATTTCATGATGGACATAAATATTTAATAAATAAGGCTGTTAGTGAAATGAACAAATTTTATGTTGTGGTTTATGACACACCTAAGTTTAATATTGATATTGAAACGAAAATAAAATGGATAAAAGATGAGTTTCCAGATGTAAAAATATTAAAGGCATTTAATAGTCCAATGCAATATGGATTAGATAAAGAAAGTGTGGAAATTCAGATGAAATATTTATCAAATATTATAAAAAATATTCCTGTAACACATTTTTATAGTAGTGAAGAATATGGTAAATATGTTGCAGAATATTTAGATATACAAAATGTTATAGTGGATAAAGAAAGAAGAAAATATAACATATGTGCAACAAGAATAAGAAATGATGTTGAAAAAGAAAAAAAATATATAAGTAAAAATGTATATGATTACATGAAAAAATTAGTAATTAATTATTAATAGAAAATATATAACTTAGAAGGTAAAGCTCGTAAAAATAATATGGATGCAAGATATAGATTATATTGACAATAAAATCTATGCAAGTATTATAATAATAATGAGAAAATACATAATATAAGAATATAAAAATAGCCTAGACGTATTGTCTAAGCTATTTTTGGATGTATTACTTCAGCAATTAGCTATTAGGCTTTTATTATTTATTATTATCATTATTATGTTTTTCCTTATTTAAAATTAACATCCTTCCACCCATAACTGCTACTAATACTGTAGCTATTACTAAGAACCAAGCTACTGTTTGACCAGTTTGAGGTAATTTAGTATCTGGAATTATTGTGTTATCTACAGGATTTTCTGGCTCTGCCGGTTTTTCATATTTTACAACTATTGTTGGTGATACATCAGATGTTTTATCTATTTCACCATCAGGTGTTTCACCAGTTATATCAACATGAGTATTAGTAGGTAAAACTACATCTATAATATTTTGATCATAATCTTCTTTTAATGTAAGTTTATAACTTAATGTTGCTGTTTCACCTTCACTTAATAATTCAATGTTCCATGTAATTGAGTTGTTTTCTGCATTAATTTCTTGTGATACTGTACCTATATTTGGACTTGCCACATATTCAAAATCGAAGTTATCAATTATTTCTTGAGGGAAGTAATCTGTTATAGTTATATTTCTTAAAGTATTATCAGTTCTTATAATTAAACTATCAAATATATCATTTACTATTGTATTTTCTATTTCATCATCAGGAATATAAAAATATTGCGTTAATGTTGAATTTTCTTCAGTTCCAAATATTTCTTCAGACAATTCTCTGTATGTTTTGTGAGTAGTTGGTTCTTCTTTTTCACTATCTAAGTTAATCATTGCACCAATTATAGAAATTCCACTATTTTCTATAGATTCTATTCTTGATCTTGTTACAGTTGTAACTTCTCCAGAATATGTCATTGAGATACCTGTTGTTGTGTTATTAGGAACACCATCTGTTAAAAGAATTATATATCTGTCTATATTTTCCTCATCTGAGAAATTATTTTGAGCAATTGTTAAACCAGCATCTATATTTGTTCTTGGTCCAACTTCTAAATTTGATAAAGATGTCAAAGCTTGTTCCACTTCAGTTTCTGAATTAGTTAAATCAGATATTAATTGAGCATCGTTTATTGTTCCTTCTGTTTGACCTTGAGCAGAATCTAAACTAGAAAATCCAACAATACCAACTTTTACTTTTGGATTAGAAGCAAATAGCTTTCCTATTAATGAGTCAGCAGAATTAATAACTGATTGTTTTCTAGTTGTATCTTCATATGTTTGAAGCATACTTGAAGAGTTATCAATAACAAAGAAGATTTCAACATCTTTTTGACTTTCCTCAACTGTTTTTAAATTAGTCATTGTTAATGTTAATGTTACAGATTTTTCAGAAGCATTATATTCTGTGATTTGTTTAGTAAATTCTCCATAATCTCCAACATTAATTGTACATACATTATTTTCAACAACTTCTAAGCTAGTATTTGCATAGACTGAATCATCATTGGTTTCAGGTGTTGATACTGTATTTTCTGTTTCTACAGTATTTAATATAATTGTATTTCCGGTTGCATCTGTAGCAAATACACTTGATGTAATACTAAATACAAATATAATTGCTATAAATGCAAATAAAATTTTTCTTAGATTTGATTTTATCATATAACATTTCTCCTTTTTTTATAATTTAACCATTCAACATATATTATATAACAAATTTCCAATATTTTCAAGAGTTTTTAAACAAGATTTACATAAAAAACAAACAACAAACAACCTGATATTTTGTTTGACAAAATATGGTATTATATATAAAGTAAAAATATATATTATTAAACTAAAATAAAAAGAAAAGGAATTAATATGAAAATAATAGATAAAATTAATGAACCTAGTGATTTAAGAAAATTTAATAAAGAAGAAAAAATAGAACTTGCAGAAGAGATAAGAGAATTATTAATTAATACAGTATCAAAAACAGGAGGGCATTTGGCATCAAATTTAGGGGTGGTAGAATTAACTATCGCATTACATAGTTCTTTTGATACTCCTAAAGATATGATTGTTTGGGATGTTGGTCATCAAACCTATGTACATAAAATTTTAACAGGAAGAAAAGATAAAATAGATACATTACGTAAATTTAATGGATTAGCTGGTTTTCCAAAAACTACAGAGTCAGAGTTTGATGTATTTAATACAGGGCATAGTAGTACATCTATTTCAGCAGCATTGGGACTAGCAAGAGCAAGAGATATAAAAAAGGAAAAAAATAATGTAATAGCTGTAATTGGAGATGGAGCTCTAACTGGAGGAATGGCATTAGAGGCATTAAATGATGCTGGAAATAGCAAAACCAATTTAATTGTTATATTAAATGATAATGAAATGAGTATTTCAAAAAATGTTGGAGGAATATCTGCTTTTTTAACAAGAATAAGAACTAGAAAACTATATAACAAGTCAAATAGATATATAAAAAATGCAGTATCACATATTCCAAAGATAGGTAATGGGATAATTAGACTTGTAAGAAGAGTAAAATATGGAATAAAACAATTAATAATTCCAAATATGTTTTTTGAAGATTTAGGTTTTAAATATTTAGGGCCAGTAGATGGAAACAATATAAATGATTTAGAAGAAATTTTTAAAAAGTCAAAAGATTTAGAAGGACCAATATTAATACATGTATTAACCAAAAAAGGCAAAGGATATAAAATAGCTGAAGAAAATCCTGATAAATTTCATAGTATATCCGCTTTTGATGTTAATACTGGAAATCCAATAAAGAAAAAGAAAGATGATTATTCAAAAGTTTTTGGAGAAAAATTACTAGAACTTGCAAAAAAAGACAATAAAATTGTTGGAATTACAGCTGCAATGAGAGATGGAACAGGAATGACTAAGTTTGCTAAAGAATTTCCAGAGAAGTTTTTTGATGTTGGAATTGCAGAACAACATGCACTTACAATGGCTGCAGGAATGGCTAAAAATGGATTAAAGCCAATAGTTAGTATTTATTCGTCATTTTATCAAAGAGCATATGATCAAGTAATACATGATATTTGTATGCAAAATTTACCAGTTATTATGTGTGTTGATAGAGCTGGAATAGTAGGAAATGATGGAGAAACACATCAAGGATTATTAGATCTAGCATTTTTTAATTTGATTCCAAACATTAATATAATGGCTCCAAAAGATTATGAAGAATTAAATCAAATGTTAGAGTTTGCAGTAAATTTAAATAGACCTGTTGTAATACGTTATCCACGTGGAGGAGAAGCAAATGAAAAATTTGAATCTCATGAAGATATAGTGTTAGGAAAATGTGAAAAAATTAGGGAAAACACGTTTGAAAATGTAGAAAAATATGTTACAATAATAGCAATTGGAAATATGGTTTCTAGAGCATTGGAAGTAAGTAAAATGTTAGAGAAAAATATGATAGGATCAGAAATTATAAATGCTAGATTTATGAAACCATTGGATAAAGAAGAAATCTTAAAATCAATACAAAAAACTAATATGTGTGTGACAATTGAAGATGCTGGAGAAATTGGTGGATTGGGAAGTCAAATAAAAAATTTAATTATTGATTCTAATTTATTTGATTTAGATTTAAGAAAAATAAAATTTAAATCATTCGCATATCCAGATAAATTTATTGAGCATGGTAGTATTAGTGAATTAGAAGAAAAGTATCATATGGATACTAAATCAATTTGCAAATATATAGAGGAGAATATAGAGTGAATAGACAAGAAATTTTAGATAAGTATGCAAATGAAGAAGATAGGCTTTTAGCTTCAAAATTATTAGATAAGATAGAATTTGTAGAAAAAAGAAATATGGTAGAAAATACAGAATTTTTAGATATGAGACAAAGACAATTATTAGAAAAATTACTAAGAGATATTAAATTTGAAAATTTTATATCATATGGTGGATATAAAACTGCTGAAAGGACAGTTATAATAATATATCCAGATAAATTAGATGAAATATTTAAAAATGAGTTATTTGATTATAACACAATTTTTAGTGTTATTAAAATTAATTTACCAAATGAACTTAAAGGAATGTATTCTCATAGAGACTATTTAGGAGCAGTTATAAAAATAGGAATGAGAAGAGAAAAAGTAGGAGATATAATTACAAGTAAAGATGGTGCAGAACTTATAGTTTTAAAAGAATCAGAAAAATATATATCTAATGGATTAAAAGATCTAACACGTTTTAGCAAGTCTGAATTTGAAACTATAAAAATAAATGATTTAAAAATTGAAGAACCAAAGACTGAGGTAGTAAAAATAATAATTCCTTCTATGAGAATTGATAGTATATTATCAGAAATAATAAGAACATCAAGAGCAAAAGCATTAGGAATTATTAAAGAAGAAAGAGTTTTTGTAAATCATGAATTGGTTCTAAAAGGTTCAAAAGAAGTAAAATCAAATGATATTATAACAGTAAGAGGAAAAGGCAGATTTAAAGTAAAAGACATATTAAATAACACAAGAAAGGGTAATCTAGTATTAGAAGTAGAAAAATATATATAAAAATTCTAGGAGGATAAAATGGAACTAATAAATGGAAAAGAACTTGCAAAAGAAATAAGAACAAATTTAAAAGCTAAAGTAGAAGAATTAAAAAAAGAAAACATATATCCAAAATTAGCTGTGATTATGGTAGGAGATGATAAAGCATCTAATGTATATGTTAGAAATAAAAGTAAAGCATGTAATGAAATAGGAATTGAATTTGAAGAATATTTAAAAGATTCAAATACTACTCAAGAAGAACTTATTGATCTAATTAAAGAGCTTAATGAGAGAAAAGATGTTAATGGTATATTATTGCAAAGTCCTATTCCAAAAGGCTTAGATATAAGAGAAGCTTTTAATACAATTGATTATAAAAAAGATGTTGATGGATTTAATCCGGTAAATGTTGGAAAACTAGCTATAGGAGAAGATTCTTTTATATCATGTACACCATATGGAGTAATAAAAATGCTTGAAAAATATAATATTCAAGTAGAGGGAAAAAGAGCTGTTATTATAGGAAGAAGTAATATTGTAGGAAAACCTTTAATCCAATGTTTGTTAAATAAAAACGCAACTGTAACAGTATGCCATTCTAGAACTAAAAATATAAAAGAAATTACAAAAGATGCAGATATTATAGTGGCAGCATTAGGAAAAGCTAAATTTGTTACAGAAGATATGGTAAAAGATGGTGCAGTAGTTATAGATGTTGGAATAAATAGAAATGAAGAAGGAAAACTAGTAGGTGATGTTGATTTTGAAAATGTTTCAAAAAAAGCATCATATATTACACCTGTTCCAGGAGGAGTAGGTCCTATGACTATTGCAATGCTTATGAATAATGTTGTAAAGGCAGCAGAACTACAAAATAATAAGTTATAAAAAATAAAATAAAGAATATTCGGGGGCAATCTTTTTAAAGTAAGGAGAGATTGAAGATGAATATTAACAAAAACATAAATGAAGTAATAAAGAAAAATATGCAAATTATAAAATATGAAGATAATAAATATCCAAAAAAATTAAAAAATATTTATTCATATCCTAAAAAATTATATTTTATAGGTAATATTAAGTTACTAAATTATAGATCAATAGCTATAATTGGTTGTAGAAAATGTACAAAACAGGGAGCAATTAACTCATATAGATTTGGATATGAGCTAGCCAAAAAAGGAGTATGTATTGTAAGTGGACTAGCTACAGGAATAGATACTTATTCTCATTTAGGAGCACTTAAGGCAAAAGGGAAAACAATTGCAGTATTAGGAAGTGGATTAGATGTTATATATCCAAAGGAAAATAAAGAATTATATTTTGAAATAATAAGAAATGATGGATTAATATTAACAGAATATCCACTAGGCTCAAAACCAGAAAAATATCATTTTCCAGAAAGAAATAGAATAATCAGTGGACTTTCAGATGGCGTATTAGTAATAGAAGCAAAAGAAAAAAGTGGAACATTAATTACTGTAGATTTTGCATTAGAACAAGGAAAAGATATATATGCGATACCTGGTGATATAACAAATGAAAATTCATATGGAACGAATAATCTAATAAAAGAAGGAGCAATACCAGTAACAATAGTTGAAGATATAATTATATAAAAGGGGGCATATTATATTGGAAAATATAAAAGCAAAAAAAACAAATGTAAATTTATATACAAGATATAAAATGTTTTCGTGGGATTTCCTTTTTTATTATTCAATTATATTTTTATTCTTTACAGAGACTAAAGGAATAAATGCTGCAGATGTACTCTTGGCAGAATCTTTTTATCCAATTTTTAAAATGTTATTTTTAATTCCTGCAACTATAATGATAGAATCATTAGGAAAAAGAAATAGCTTAATAATAGGAAACTTCTTTGTATGTATAGCGATACTTACATATATAGCAGCAAATAGCATTATAGCAATTATTATAGGAGAACTTTTAGCTGCAATAGGATTTATAATAAAAGGTGTTTGTGAATCAAATATATTATATGATTCTTTAGAAAAAGATGAAAAGAGAGGTATCAAGTTTGCAAAAATCGAAGGAAAGGGAATTTCGTATTATTATTGGATTGATGGAATAACTTCAGTTGCTTCTGGATTTTTATTTGTAATAAATGGATATATTCCAATGATTTTATGCCTCTTGGCTTCAATGTTATCTACTGGACTTGCAGTTAAATTTAGAAATATAGATGAAGAAGCAAATAGTAGAAAACTTAACAGAAAAAAAGTTTATAGAGAGTGTAGAAATCTTTTTAGATCATTTAAATTATTTAGTAGATCACCAAGACTTAAGAATTTAATAATTTTTGGAGCATTACTTTCAGCAATATTTTTATCTGTTACTATGCTTAGAAGTAGTATAATGCAGGATATTGGTGTTCCAGAGAAATATTTTGGTATAATATTTGCAGTACTAGAAATTATTTCGGCAATTGCTGCAAAAAATGAAAATAGATTCCATAAGAAATATAGAAATAGAACACTTACAGCTTTAGCTTTGCCTGTTATAATTTCATTTATTTTTATTGGAGTACTTTGTAATTTAAGCATAGGATATAAATTTAGTTTAGTAGTAATAATTATTGCATTTATTATTCAATATATTGCAAAAGGACCTTTTTATCCATTGATAAAACAATATTTAAATAATTTTACTACATCAAGTGTAAGAGACAAAATCTCATCATCATTTAATTTATTAGAAAATCTTTTAAGATTTATTATTACATTTTCAGCATCAATGATTTTAAGAGTTACAAATACTACAAATACGTTTTTAATATTAGGAATTGTTTTAGGTGTAATAGTTTTCCTAATGTTATATAATATGAGAAATAAGGTTGGTTTAAATCCTGAAGAATATTCAGAAAAAGATACAAAAATATTAGAATTAAAATAGATAACAGGATAGATAAGAGTAATGTGAAATTGATGTTAGAATATAAAAAGTATATAAATATTCAGCAATTATAAGTAAAAAAATAAAAATATTTTACTTATAATTGCTGTTTTGTTTTTATGATTTTTATGAATTAATATATTTAAAAAATTAATAAAAAAGTCATTGACATATTTTGATATTATTTATAAAATATAATAGTAAATTTGGAGTTTTAGCTTCAAAAATTTTGACTAATGAAAAAAACTTAAAAAACCTAAGGAGGAAATGGTAAATGTATACTTTTAATAGAATAAAAGTTAACCCTCAATTACCAAAGAGAATTGAGAAATTATCAGTAATTGCGAATAATTTATGGTGGTCGTGGAATACAAATTTTTTAAAAATATTTAAAGAAATTGATATAGATTTATGGGAAAGAGTAGGAAAAAATCCTGTAAAATTCTTGAAAAATGTATCACAAGAAAAATTAGAAGAAGCTTGTGAAAATCAAGAATTATTAAAACAATATGATAAATTTGTTAAAGATTTTGATGATTATTTAAAAAGTAAAAATACATGGTTTAATAAAAAACATCCAGAAAATACAGGAGATTTAATAGCATATTTTTCAGCTGAATATGGATTAGATGAAATATTACCAATATATTCAGGTGGACTTGGAATTTTATCTGGAGATCATTTAAAATCAGCAAGTGATTTAGGTATACCGTTAATTGCTGTTGGACTTTTATATAAAAATGGATATTTCTGGCAAACAATAAACGGACAAGGTGTTCAAGAAACAGAATATAAGGAAATTGATTTAGATAATTTACCAATAATTCCTGTAAAAGATGTAGACGGACAAGATCTAATAATTTCTGTTGATATGCCAAAAAAGAAATTATATATTAAAGTATGGGAAATAAAAGTTGGTAGAGTAACTTTATATTTAATGGATTCAGATTTAGAAGCAAATATTCCAGAATATAGAGAAATTACAAAAACTCTTTATGGCGGAAATCAAGAAATGCGTATCGAGCAAGAAATAGTTTTAGGAATGGCTGGTGTAGAGTTATTAAGAAGATTAGGAGTAAAGCCAACTGTTTACCATATGAATGAAGGACATTCATCATTCTTAATACTAAAATTAATAGAAAATACAATTAAAGATAAACAAGTATCTTTTAATATAGCTAAAGATATAGTTAGTTCAAAAACTGTATTTACTACACATACACCAGTACCTGCTGGTAATGATATATTCCCATTAGAGCTTATGGAAACATATTTTAAAGATTATTGGGAGAAGTTAGGTATTTCGAAACAAGAATTTTTTGCTATGGGTAAGAAACCAAATGCTAATCCAAATAGTGGATTCGATATGGGAGTATTAGCACTTAAAGTAGCTGGAAAGAAAAATGGTGTAAGTAAACTTCACGGAGCTGTTTCAAGAGAATTATTTGGTGATATATGGCCTAATATTTCTTCAAATGAAGCACCGATAACTTATGTAACAAACGGAATTCACACATGTTCATGGATACCACAAAATATTAAAGAGTTATATAATGAATATTTAGCTCCATACTGGCAAGACAATATATACAATAATGCAACATGGGAAAGAGTAAATAACATTCCTGATGAAAAATTATGGAATGCACATATGGAAAGAAAAAGAAAATTAATTGATTTAGTAAAGAAAAGTACAACAAAAAGATTACATAGATGTGGATATAGTTATCAAGAAATAGATAAAATAACATCTAAATTAAGTGAAAATGTATTAACAATAGGTTTTGCAAGAAGATTTGCAACATATAAAAGAGCAACGTTAATATTTAAAGATTTAGAAAGAATAACACAGATATTTAGTAATGAAAATAGACCAATTCAGATAATATTTGCAGGAAAAGCACATCCAGCAGATAAAGAAGGTCAAGATTTGATAAAATTCATACATGAAATATCAATGAAACCACAATTTAAAGGAAAGATCTTTTTATTAGAAAACTATAATATTGCTATGTCAAGATATTTAATAAGTGGAGTAGATGTATGGCTTAATACTCCAAGAAGACCAATGGAAGCATCAGGAACAAGTGGTCAAAAAGCTTCTGTAAATGGAGTTATAAACTTTAGTGTATTAGATGGATGGTGGGCTGAAGGATATAATTCAAAAAACGGATGGTATATAGGATTAAATGATGACTATGAAAGCTATGAAGTTCAAGACAAAGCAGATAGTGAAGATATATATACTACATTAGAAAATAAAATAATACCTACATACTATGATAGAAATGAACAAAATATTCCAGTTAAATGGGTTCAAATAATGAAAAACTCTATAATATCTACAGGTGGAAGATTTAGTACATCAAGAATGCTTGTAGACTATGTAGAAAAATTATATATTCCATTATGTAATTTATATGATAACTATTATAGTAAATTAGATAAAGTCACAGAATTTAATAGCTGGAAAGAGGACTTATATAGAAATTGGAATGATATAAAGATATCACAAGACAACAATATTGATAATATTACAATAGATGCAGGAAATTATATAACAGTTCATTGTAATGTAACATTACCAAACATTTCTGTAGATAATATAGAAGCACAAGTATATTATGGTAAGATAGAAGAAAGTGGTGTTGTTGATGATATTCAAGTAATACCTATGGAATTAGAATCTGAAGATAGAGAAAATAAAGTATATACATATACAGCTAAAATAAAATTAATAAATGGTGGAGAATATGGATATACATTTAGAGTAATGCCAAAGCATGAAATGATCTTAGATGCTGAAAATTTGAATTTAATAAAATGGATATAAATTAATAATGAAAATAAAAGGAGGAAAATATGACAAAAGATAAAGATGTAAAGATGGAAGAGAAAAAAGAAGTTAAAGAAAAAGCAGATACTACTGCAAGTAATAAAAGATATTCATTTCCTTTAGTATATATAATTGCAGGACTTGTTTTACTAGTAGTACTTTCAATTTTGATATATTGTTTTATTGTTTCAAAATAAATTCCTCTTTTATATAAATAAAAAACATAATAAAAAATGATAATACTTAAATTAATTAGTATTATCATTTTTTTGTTGCATAGGAAATTTAGTAAGAAAATTTTCTGTGTAACAAAGATTAAGTTTCCTTGAATTATGCATATTTGCAAAGCTGCTACAATAGGCGAAGTCACTTTTCTAATATGTAACACGTAAAAATTAATAAATTTTAATAATAAATCATATAATCTATTTCAGGGAATATACAATCTTTTTTATAAATATCTTTAAGAAATGCTTCATCTATATCATCATTTTTTATTTGATAATATAATTTAGTGAATCTTCCTATATGATCTTTTATTCTTTTCTTAGCATAATCAACCATAGTTCCATTAGTTATAATAAATAACCAGTCACTACTTTGTGCTAAAAGAAGTTCTCTTGCACATTGATTTAATGCTTTTCTTCTAAGTGAATCTTTTTCTTCATTAGGATATAGGTGAGTAAGTTCAACCATACGATCACCTGCGACATGTAAATGTCTATGTGCATAATCATTAGTTGGATTAAGCCATACTTCACTATAACCATTTGCACCCCAGCTTGATCTACAAGGTGTAGAAACTTGCATTAAAGGATATTTATCTATATATTCACTAGGTGTAATTAATTTAAAATTGCAATCATCATAATATATCTTTTTAAATAATATGTATAACCAGTAAGGCCCTTCATACCACCAATGACCATAAAGCTCAGCATCATAAGGGCATAAAATAATAGGTGGGTTGCCCATAAGTGGTGCTAAATGTTCAATTTGTGCATTTCTACAATCAAAGAAATGACCAGTTTGCTTTTCAACAGAATCTTTAGCCCATTGGATATTATAATAATCTTTTTCGCAATCTTTGCCAGTAATTCTGTAATATTTTATACCTGTATGGACTCTTACACCATTAGATGCTATATATGGTTTTATATAATCATAATCTGTATCATATCCAATATCTCTATAAAATTCTCTATAATTAAAATCACCTGGATATCCATTAATTGAACTCCATACCTGTCTTGATGATTCCATATCTCTACCAAAAGCGATAACTCCTTCAGGTGAAACTATTGGGGCAAATGTTCCATAAATTGGAGTTGGATTTGCATATAGTATTCCATGAGATTCTGTAATAATATAATCTATTCCAAATTCTTTTAAATATTTATCTGCTTCTGGAACATAACCACATTCAGGAAGCCAAATTCCACGAGGTTTTCTACCAAAATATTTTTCATATGTTTGAACACCAACTGCAATTTGAGCTTTGACAGTTTGCTCAGTAATATATAAAATAGGGAAGTAACCATGTGTTGCTCCGCAAGTGATTATTTCTAATACACCAATATCTTGAAAATGTTTAAAGCCTTGAATTAGATTACAATTATATACATCTTTGAAAACATGTAGATCATTAGTATATCTATCTAAATAATATTTTGAAAGTTCATTTAATCGTGCATCATATTTTGTTCTTACAACTTCTTTTTCAGCAAGTTCAATATGCTTTTTTAAATATTTAATATATCTTTCTTGTAATAATTTATTATCCAACATATTAAGAAGAGGAGGAGTAAGTGACATAGTAATTCTAAAATCAACTTTTTCCTCCACTAGTTTTTGAAAGTTTAAAAGAAGCGGAATATATGTTTCTGATATGGCTTCATAAAGCCATTGTTCTTCTAAATAATCTTCACTTTCTGGATGATGGATAAAAGGTAAATGTGCATGAAGCACAAAACTTACATATCCTTTCTCTTTTGTCATATTTAACCAAAACCTTTCTTAGTATATATCTTTCTACACTTAAGTATTATTTAAAAGTAGAACTACTTGAAGATCCACCTGAAGAAGAAAGATTTAAATTTAACTTGTCAGAAGATAAATCTTCTACATTTATTTCATCTTTATACATTTCTTTATATAAATCATATATATTATATACTTTTCCTATATTTGTTATAAATGATAATGAAGAAATATACTTTTCTTCTATAAAATTATTTTTTACATTTTTAAAGAAGACTGATTTACCTAATCTGTCAAATAGTATGTGATTATTAGGCATTTCCATATCATTAGAAGTACAAATATATATATAATTGTCTAATGGTTGATAATATTTTATTTCTGAATCATTATCTGTATTATCTTTTTCAGCATTATTCATTATCATATTATTTGTATTATTTTGGTTATTTGGATATTTTGGTCTTCTGCCTAATTCAACTGAATAATCACAATCAGGATCATTTAAAGGTAAATACCAGCTATTTGCAAAATCATTTATTTCAACTTCAAAAGTATAGTTCATAGTCTTATTTGTGATTATTAAAACAGGTTTTGTATCATTAAAGAATGATTCACCATATTTTTGAATATATGAATTTCTATCATCATCAGAGATATCCCAATAGATAAAAAGCATTGTAGGTGTTTGAGCTAATATTTTTACAACTGTTTGATTATATCTATATGGTAGGTCATAATATTCTACAGTTGCTGTAACCTGTTTCTTAGAAGAAGATGCTTTTTTAATTGTTCTCTTAGATGCAATTTTAGTAGTCTTTTTAGTTGCTGTTTTCTTTTTAGAAGACGCAGTTTTAGTGCTAGAAACTTTTTTATCAGTTGACTTACTACTTTTTTTACTTTCTTTATCAGAAGCTACTTTCTTTGTTTTTGATACTGTTTCCTTCTTAGGTGTAGTTTCTGATTTAGTTTTTTTAGTTGCTTTTTTTGTAGTTTTCTTTAGAGGAGCATCAGTATCAGTTTCGGCAGAAACATTCTCTACTATAGTATCCTCAACCATATTTTGTTTAACATTTTTTAATTCATCTTTAGATTTTTTTATTAGCATCTTTTCCTCCGTAAAAATAAAATATTCTAATATATAATATATCAAATAGAAAATAAATTCAAGAGAAAAAAAGAAAAAATTGTAGAAAAAAAGAAGGAATAATTAAAGAAATTTGAATAATCTAATTTAAATGGGTAAAAACTAGTTATTAAAGAAAAAAAGTTACAAAATATTGATTTTTTTAATAAAATATGTTAACATAGTAACTAATTTGGTAATAACTAAGAAAATATGTAACAAAATATATTAAATGCTATGAAAAAGAGGAGTAAATTTAAGAGTTCTATAAAGAGAATAGAAGTGATTACGCTGTGAGCTTCTAATAGAATATAAATTGAAGGTAGCTTTAGAGCAGATATGGTGAAAGTTTTAGTAGCTATATACGTATAACTTGCGTTAAAAGTAGTTAAGATACAGTATATAATAATATTATTATGTTAAATATAATTAATGTTAATATATTGTGAATTAAGGTGGTACCGTAAGTTAATAGCTTGCCCTTATATAGGGTGAGCTTTTTTGTTATATTTTTTATGATATTGCTTTTAATAGTATATGCAGTATGAATAAAAATAATCATGAATTTATTGGATAAAAAAATAAATTAAAATCAAATAAAAATTAAAAATATTAAAAAACAAAAATAAATATAAAGGAGGAAAGAAAATGGAATATAGAAGATTTGGAGAAGACATAGTCGTGAGAATTGATAAAGGAGAAGAAATAATAGAAAAAATGTTAGAAGTATGTAAAAAAGAAAATGTAACTTTAGCTAATGTAAATGCATTAGGAGCAGTAGGAGAATTTGAAGTAGGATTATTTAATACTGGAGATAAGAAATATTATTCTGGGGTACACAAAGGAGATTTTGAAATAGTCTCATTAACAGGAAGTATTACAACAAAGGAAGGAAATCTATATAACCATATTCATATGAGTGCAGGAGATAAAGAAAATAAAGTTTATGGAGGTCATTTAAATTATGCGAAAGTAAGTGCTACATGTGAGATGTTTATACGAGTCATTTCTGGAAAAGTGGAAAGAGAATTTAATGATGAAATAGGGTTAAATCTATTTAAATTTTAGTAAATTAATATAATTTGAAAATTAGGAGGATTGCTATGGAGAAAAAATTAAATGATAAATATAATCCAAAAGATTTTGAAGAAAAACTATATGAAGAATGGGAAAGTAAAGGATATTTTAAACCAAGTATGGATAAGACTAAAGAAAGTTTTTGTATTATGATGCCACCACCAAATGTAACAGGAAAGCTTCATATGGGGCATGCTTTAGATGACACAATACAAGATATATTGATTCGTTTTAAAAGAATGCAAAGATATAATACATTATGGCTTCCTGGAACAGATCATGCGGCTATTTCAACTGAAATGAAAGTAGTTGAAAAATTAAAAAAAGAAGGAAAATCTAAACAAGATTTAGGTAGAGAAAAATTCCTAGAAGAAGCATGGGCTTGGACTAGACTTTATGGTGGAACAATAGAAAGACAACAAAAAAAGCTTGGATGCTCTTGTGATTGGGATAGAAAAAGATTTACTTTAGATGAAGGTTTATCGGATGCTGTTTTAGAGCAATTTGTAGATTTATATAATAAAGGGTTAATATATAAAGGTACAAGAATGATAAATTATTGTCCAAGTTGTAAAACATCTATATCTGATGCAGAAGTTGAATATAAAGAAGAAGCATCACATTTATGGCATATTAGATATAAAATAACTGGTGAAGATGATAGATATATTATAGTTGCAACAACAAGACCAGAAACAATGCTAGGAGATACAGCAGTAGCAGTTCATCCAGATGATGAAAGATATAAAGACCTAGTTGGAAAAACATGTATACTTCCAATTATGAATAAAGAAATACCAATTATAGCAGATAATTTTGTAGATAAAGAATTTGGAACAGGTTGTGTTAAAATAACACCTGCACATGATATGAATGACTATCAAGCAGGATTAAAACATAATTTAGAAATTATTAATGTATTTGATGATGATAATAAAATGGGTGATTTAGTACCTAAATATAAAGGAATGGATTTACTAGATGCAAGAAAAGCTATTGTTGAAGATCTAGAAAAGCTAGGAGCTATTGTAAAAATAGAAGATTATACACATAATGTTGCAAAATGTGAAAGATGTAAAAGCACAATAGAACCAAAAATATCTGAGCAATGGTTTGTATCTATGAAAGACTTAGCTAAAAAAGCTGCAGATTCAGTAAGAAATGATGAAGCAAGATTTATTCCTAAGAAATATGAAAAACAATATTTTAATTGGCTTGATAATATACAAGATTGGTGTATTTCAAGACAATTATGGTGGGGACATAGAATACCTGCATATTATTGTGATGACTGCGGTCATATAAATGTTGCTAAAAAAGCTCCTGAAAAATGTGAGAAATGTGGAAGTACTAAATTACATCAAGATGAAGATACACTAGATACATGGTTTAGTAGTGCATTATGGCCTTTCTCAACACTTGGATGGCCTAATACAGAGACAGAAGATTATAAAACATTTTATCCAACAAATGTATTAGTAACAGGTTTTGATATTATTACTTTCTGGGTATCAAGAATGATGTCACAAGGACTAGAATTTACTGGTAAAGCACCATTTAAAGATATACTAATTCATGGTATGGTACGTGATAGTCAAGGAAGAAAAATGTCTAAAACATTAGGAAATGGTATTGATCCAATAGAAGTAATTGATGAATATGGAGCCGATAGCTTAAGATTTGCAGTAATTTCAGGAACAACAATGGGAAATGATATTAGATACATGCCAGAAAAACTAGAACAAGCATCAAACTTTGCAAATAAGATTTGGAATGCAGCAAAATTTATAATTAACTCATTAGCAGATGAGGATAAAGTAAGAGATTTCTGCTTCGAAGTATTTGAAAAAAATAAAAAATATAATCCTGATTTATTAAGAATAGAAGATAAATGGATATTAAATAAATTTGATAAATTAGTAGCCGAAGTAACAAGAAACTTAGATAATTATGATTTAGGAGTAGCACTAGATAAAATCTATAACTTTATATGGAATGAATTTTGTGATTGGTATATAGAAATGGTAAAACCACGTATATATAGTGATAATGAAGAGGAAAAAGTTGCTGTAAGTGATATATTAAATCATGTATTTGGTTCTTCTTTAAAATTATTGCATCCATTTATGCCATTTGTTACAGCAGAAATATATTCTAAACTAATTTGCTTTGGAACAGAAGATTTAATAGTAGCAAAATGGCCTGATATTAGAGATGGATTTATGTTTGATAAAGAGGAAGAGGCTGTAGAAAGAATTAAAGAAATTATAGTTGGAATAAGAAATATAAGAAATACTAAAAATATTCATCCAAGTAAAAAATCAGAATTAATTATAGTAACTTCAAAATACAAAAATGAAATAGAAGAAGTAGAAGAAATACTAGAAAAATTAGGATTTGCAAATAAAGTAACAGTTGTAGAAAAACTAGATGAATTAGGAAAAGAAGAGCAAGAGAAAAAATTAAAAAATGCAATGTCAATTATATTAAATGATATAGAAGTATATATACCATTAGAGGGATTAATTGATATTGAAGAAGAAAGAAAAAGATTAGAAGCTGAAGTAACAAGATTAGAAGGAGAAGTAGCAAGAGGAGAAAAAATGCTATCTAATCCAGGATTTGTTAATAAAGCTCCAGAAGCTAAAGTTAATGAAGAAAGAGAAAAGCTTGCAAATTATAAAGATATGTTAGAAACAGCAAAAGAAAGATTAGCAAGTTTATAGACAAGTAACAAGCAATTGTGGATAGTCCACAATTGCTTGTTAAATTTACATAAAGTTTGACTAAGGTAAACAACTTTGATATAATTATATTGTGAAGGTTTTTTAGTTAGCCTTCCGAGTAATTCGGAGGACTAACGATGTTCTCCGATGTAAAAATAAAATATAGGAGGACAAAAAATGGTAACAACAATTGAAGAGCTGAAAAAGAAAAACAGCTTTATCGTGGAGGAATGGGTAGGAATAACTATCAGACACGATAAGGAAGGACAACCTATGCGGTCTGGAGGCAGAAAAGATTGTGAGTATGAATTTGTTTTTGAAGGAAATGATTTATACATCACAGGTGATGTGTTTGGAGGAGAACGTTATCATGTGCTAAATGCACTGGAGGTACTGTTTGGCATTGCCAAAGGATTTTTTAGAGTAACCGTGAAGGTGAAGGGGCTAGATTTAGAAATACATAACCCGGTTCTTCAGGAGAAGTAACAGCAAAACAGGCGGTGGAAAAAGCTTCGTGCTATCTCCACCGTCTTAGAATTTTAAATAATTTATAAAGGAAAAAATTTCTAATAAAAAAGTATATAAAAAAATAAAAAATAATGTTACAATATAAAATAAGTATGATATAATGATTTTGTTAATAGACAAAAAATTAGAAAAATAAATAAAAGAAAATACCAGAAAAACCAGTATTTTCTAAGAAAAAACCAAATGAAAAAAGAAAGGAAGATTGCGAGAAATGATAAAAATAGCAAACCCTTGGG
>CALXWP010000008.1 GCA_944392455.1 uncultured Clostridia bacterium | reverse complement strand
AAAAAAGAAAGGAAGATTGCGAGAAATGATAAAAATAGCAAACCCTTGGGGCTCTAGAGAGAGAGAGAGAGAGAGAGCGTACTTTTAATTAATGAATGCTTCTGCAGAAGCATATTATTTGTCGTACAAAAAAATATAGAGAATAATAAAGAAAATATAGATAGAAGAAGGATGGACTATCACATGGATATCTTAAAAAAGATATTTATGCGAATATAGTCTGTCCTTTTTGTGTGCAAAAAATAAATAAAGCAAGAAAAAATAGAAAAGAAAAAAGAAAATAAAACGATAAAAATATGCAAAAGCAGAAAGGATTGATAAGAAAATGCAAAAACAACAGTTAAGAAACAATAAGATAAAAGGAAGAAAAATAAAAAATATGCCAATGTTTATATTAATAGGATTAATAGCAATGATAGTAATTATTGCAGTAATTTACTATGTATTTTTAAGATATTCACCAGAACAGATAATAACATATAGTGGATATGCTATAGAAGGGAAAACAATGGCAGAGAATTTAAAGAGTAGTGAAATATCAAATATAGAGCAATATTTAAACTTAGTAGAAGTAAAAGAGAATGATCTGCTATATAAAAGATTAAATTCATATTACATAGGAGAAGATGATAAAAAAGAAGTAGATATTAATTACCCAATGTACATAAATGAAGGAAATACAATATTTAATATATCAAGAAATACGAAACTAATAACAGTAAATTATGAAGAGGTAGAAGGATATCCAGAATTTATGCTAACAGGTGGAGTAATGTATAATGGTGGAGATTTAACAAGAGCAGATGGAAATAAGTATATATTCCTAAAGAGTGAAGATGAGATTTATACAAATGTACAAGCAATAAAGATCAAAACAGCTATAAATGAATATGAAATAAAAGAATATAGCAACATTTACTTCACAGAAGATGCAGTAACATATTATGAAATGGTAAATAGCAATAGTGCAAATAGTAGTAGCAATGATAACAATAACAGCAATAACGAAAAATTAAATGAAAACTCAAAAGAAAGTATAAATCAAAACAGTTATTTACAATATAAAAGAATAGCAGATATAGATAATAATTCAGAGATAGAAGTAAATGGAGAAACATTAACATATAAAGTATTTTTAGAGAAATTAGGAATAATACAAAGTGAAGAACAAGGTATAAATAACAATGAAAATACATTAAATGAAACAGTTGAAAATAGTATAGCAAATAATGAAACACAAATAGAAGAGGAAAATAGCAATGCAATTGAAAATGAAACAATAGAGCCAGAATGGCAAGAAGGAATGTGGGCAAAACCAGAAGTGATCTGTACAGATTTTGAAGCAGATGTATATACAATAAGGACAAACTTAAGTGTAATAGATAGAGCAGGAGTTATAACAAGAGGAGTAATATTTGAAATAAGCTTAGATGGAAGACTAAATAGAAGAGTACAAGCAACACAAACTGGAGAACTTGAAATAACAGGACTACAACCAGATACAACTTATGAAATAGTAGGAATAGTATATTACAATAATGAATCAAGAGTAGAAGTAGAAGAAGAATTCTATACAGGATCAGTTACAACAAAGTCAATAGATACATTAGGAACAATAGATTTTAGTTTTGAAAATGGAACAATATATTCAAATAAAATAGAACTTATTCATTTAAAGATAAATAATGATATTAATGAAGAAGTAATAAAAGGAATATCAAGGTTACAATTAGAAATAGATGGTATTGAATATAGATTATCAAATGATCAAGTAACACAAATAAAAGCAGGAAAAGAGATAACATATGGGACAAGTGAAACAATAGACTCAAATAGTAAAATAAGATATGAAATAACAGCATTTGATAAATTTGGAAATGAATTAAAAGAGATAAATAATACAGGAGAAACAATAACATCAAAGCAAAAGCCAACAGCATCAATAAGAGCAACAAAACAAGATGTAACAGAAGTAAATTTAGAGGTAAAACTAACCAATAAAGATAATGTAACATTAGAGAACTATAGATATGAAATAATAAATCAAAGCGACGATAAAGTAAAAGAGGGACAACTAACAAAAGACACAGAAACATTAATATTTACAGATTTAGATCCAAATGGATATTATCAAATAATTATCTATGGTGATTATGATCTAGAGAATGGAGAAGGAAAGAAACAGAATCAAGAATTTGGAAGAGGAAGTTTTGTAACAAGACCAATAGCTTCCCTTGGATATATGCAAGTAAAAATAGATGATAAAGAAGTAACACAAAATTCTATGAATTTAGGAATAAGTATTGATAGCAATCAAACAGATGCGAGATTAATAGCAATATTAGATAAAGTAGAAGTAGTTATATATGATGAGGGAAAGAATGTAATAAATAATGATCAATCAAATGGACAAGACAATAATGAAGAAGATAGAAATAAATCAGGGGGTAATGAAGATAATGAGCAAGAGCAAGGACAAGAGATAAAAAGAATAACATTAACTGATGAAGAAGTAGAACTATTAAAAACAGCAGAAGAAGTAGAAGTAAATTTAGACCAACTAACATCAAATACAAAATATAAAATAGATGTAATCACGACAGTAAAACAAGGAACTGTAGAAGAAGTAGTAGAAGACAAGCAAAACCTAAACGAAATAATAACATTAAAAATGACAGTAGAAGTACAAATAAGAAATCAATTTGTAATAGGAGATATGATAGACTTAGACATAAGAGTAGAAGATGTTGATAATGCAGTTCTAACAAATAGTGTAAGAATAGAAGTAAGAGATGAGGAAAATAAATTAGTAAACTTAAGTGAAATGGGTACAAATGGAGATTATGAAAGAAAAACATATGAAAATTTAGAACCAAATACAACATATAGAATAATAATCTATGCACCACAATATAACATAGGAAGTACAGATGAAACATATGAAGCTGATTATATATTAAAAGAAATAGAAATCCTAACAGAAGCAGGAATAAGTGGAAAGCTAGACTTATTATCATTAGAAAAAACACCGGCAGGAAAGAATCTAATAGATGTATCATCAAAAGTAAATTGGTATGAGAAATGTTTTGGCACTAATTATGCATATGGACTAAATTATGATGAAAGTAATGATATATTAACACTCGGAGGAACATCAGGCAACAATAGACTAAATTATTATGATTTAAGTAAATATATAGGACAAGAAATAACAATAAGTTTTAAGGCAAAAACATCAGATGATACATATATTCAAATTATAGAAAAAGGATATAATGACTTTAATGATACAAATTATTCTACAAAATATACAATAAATGATTTAACAGATGCATGGAAAGAGTATAGTTACACAGTAACATTAAATTTGACTGGATATATAGGATTTAGAATTAATGATAATAATGCAACAATAGAAATACAAGATTTACAAATAGAACTTGGAAACACAAAGACATCTTATGAAGAATTTAAATATACATATAATGCAAATGTAAATATATCTGTAAATGATGCAAGAGATGAAATAACAACAAATGACTATTATATAAGAATATATAAAAATAATGAGCAAATCCAAGAATACAGATATGAAGAGATAGGTGAAGAAAACAAAGTAGAAAATGTATTAAAACCATATGAAGTAGAATCAGATTCTAGCTATAAAATAGAACTTTTAGTAAAAGTACAAGATAGGTATTATGATTTAGATTCACAAGAATTTAGCACAGAAGGAATTAAAGAAATAAAAGGTATATCAAATGTTAATGATTTTCTGAAAATACAGCCATATGGAGAATATATTGTATTAAATGATATTGATTTGTCTGGAGCATCAGGTAGTACATATAGTTTTGGTAATGGAAATATGTGTTTTGATGGAACCGTAAACTTTAATGGAAAAACTTTAACAAGAGATAAAAAAAATAATCAGACTGTAATATTTTATGAAATAGGAAGTAATGGAATAATAGAAAATATTGTGTTTAATATAAAAATGAACAATGAAATTGAAACGTCTGGACCTCTTCTAGTTGACCGTAACTATGGTTCGATACGAAACATACAAATAAATTTAATAGAATCTACTGAAAAATTAAATTTTGATGTCTATTTAATAGGTAGCTGGAACTACGGAGTGATCGAAGATTTTGTTGTAAATTTACAAGAACCGTTTTATATTAATTCGGGAGGTGGACTAGTTTATATTAATCAAGGTGGAATAATAAGGAATGGTTATGTGTATGGTTCAAATGTTAAAATAATAGGGCAGTCTAGTGGTAATTCTGTAATTGTAAGAATTAATCAGCTAAATGGATTAGTTGAAAATGTATATTCATTATCAAGTATAGATTCAAAATATGTAAATAATATGAATGGTGTTATTTCAGGAGGCAATTATGAAAATGCGACTGTTCAGAATGTATATTCCGTGGGAATAGGAGAAAATATAACTAACTTTTTATATGGACCAAATGTATATAACAAAGTATCAAAGAAAGTTTACAATAATTACTATTTCACAGATGAAATATTTACAAGCGAGTTAGAAATAAAGGGAAATAAGTTATCATTATGGGATGCAGAATTTCAAAATCAATTGATAAATGCTGATGGAGCTTTTATTGTAGATGAATTAGTAAATGAAGGATATTATCCATGGGTTGATATGCCGGATGTGATGCCAACACAAGAGTATATAGAATTACCTGAAGTTGAGGATGCAGATTTACCAGATATACTTTCAACTAAAGTTTTAGAACAAGGGACAGATACAGTAAAGGTTGAATTTAGCGTAAATAATCCATCATCAGAAAATATATGTAATATAAAAATAGAAAATATAGAGGTTGAGATATTATCACAAGAATATAAAGATGGAAAAAGTACGGTAGTAGCAGAACTTAAAAATCCAATAGTTTGTGTATCAAATTATGATGTATTAAGTATAAGTACTAGAGGTTCATTTAATACTTCATATACAAGAGAATATGAAGAGGGAGAGAGAGTAATAAATGTAGACCTATATAAAGAAGTTTGGAAAGTGGATGATTGGAAGAGTATTAAGAATTCACCAACAGAAAACTATATTCTTATGTCAGATCTTGATTTTATAAATGAAGGAAATGATATTGGTATAACAAATGTAAATGGAATTATTAATGGAAATGGGCATAGTATTTCGAATATATTTTTAACAAATGATAGTGCACTTATATGGAATTTATATGGAACTTTAGAAAATTTATATATAAACAACTTTAACCAAGAGGGAGAAGCATATGCAGGAGGACTAATAAGAAATGCTCAATCAGCTTCAATAATAGATAATTTACATATGACTGATGTAAATATATTAAAAAGTGACAGCGGATACGTAGGCGGTATAGTATGTTATGCATATGGAAGTAGGGTTAGAAATAGTTCTGTAAATAATATTGAAATAAATGCAAATATATCTGGTACTTTAAATGAGATGCATATAGGGGGATTGGCTGGTAGAGTCACGGGGACCACGATTGAAAACTGCTATGCTTCGGGCTTATGGATAGATGATTCAAAAGCTGTATCTACTGGGGTAGGAGGAATAATTGGATTTGGATCTGGTGCAAACAGTCTGATAAATTGTTATGCTGAAGGAAAAATAACATCAGATAATATAAATGTAGGAGGAGTAGTTGGATATATAGAGAATGGAATTATAGAAAATTGTTATTCAAAAGTAAATATATCAACTACAAATAATAATATAGGAGGAATAGTTGGAATATACATAGAAAGCGATATAAGTACAATTTCAAATAATTTAAGTATAGGGAATATATATACAACATCGGGAACAGATAATTTAAACAGAATAGTTGGAAATAATGAAGATACATTAGGTAATAATTTTAGTTATGAAAATCAATTATTAAATGGATATAAAATGATTGATTCAAAAGGAGCAGCACTACTAAATAAAGAAGAATTATTAAATCTTAGTTTAGGAGAAAGCTATAATTATGATGGAAAGAAAAATGGAATACTTCCAAAATTATATAATACAGGAGGAGTAGAACTTCTTCCAAATCAAGTAGATATTTATTTGGAAGATAATAATCAAGAAGAAAATGTATTAATAGAGATAGAAAGTACAGAAGCAGAAAAAACAAATACAACAGAAGCAGAAATAAATATAAGACTAAAAAATCCAAAAGAAGTAGAAATAACAGGAATAACAATAGAAGATATGGAATCAATAATTACAAAAAATATAACACAAAATGGAATAACTAATATAACAATTAGAGCAACGCCAGAAAGATTTTATGATAGTTATAAGTTAACAGAAATAAAATATAAGAATAATAATTCAGATGAAGAACAGATAAAAATAGTAGAGACTGAAATTAAAGTACAATTCTATAAAGAGCTATATACATATGAAGATTGGCAAAGTATAGAAGAAGGGACATATCAGAATTATAGATTAATGGCAGATATAGATTTTAGAGGAAGAACAAATATAAAAAATAATATCACAGTTAATAGACTAGAAGCAGAGAACAATATATATACACTAAGAAATATAAACTTAGAATTTGATGAAGCAAATACGGGTTTAATTCAGAATGTTAAAACAAGTATGAAAAATATAGGTTTTGAAAATATAACTCTAACAAATGCAAAAACTTCAGGTGATTATTTTGGGATAGTATCTAATAATAATGGAAATGTGGAAAATTTAAAATTCATAGGAATAACAATTGAAGCGGAAGGGATTAGTAATGTAGGATTAATAGGAGGAATGACTTCTGGCAATATAGAAAATATAAAATTGGAAAGGATAAATATAAAAGGAAAAAGTTATGTGGGAGGATTTATTGGAAATCTTAATATAAGAGTATATTCATCAATAAATAATATTATAGGAAATGATGTTACAGTAGAAGGAAGTGAAAACTATGTTGGAGGAATGGTTGGTTATCTGACGGGGGGGAGTTCGGCAGATATTACAATAGAATGTAAAAATTTAAAAGTAGAAAATTCAAACATAAATGGAGAAGATTATGTGGGAGGAATAATTGGAGATGCAAGGTATGGAAATTTTAGTTATTTAGAAACTTATAATACTAATGTATTAGGAAATTCTTATATTGGAGGAATATCAGGTAGATTTTATTCGGGGGATGGGGACTTTATACGATATTATATGCAAGTCAATTCATCGACCGTAAACGGAAATGAAATTTATATAGGTGGGATTTCTGGGTTTTGTGATCATGGGTTACCGCGTTATATTTTAGTAAGTGATTGCTCAATAAATGCATTAAGCTCAAACTCTTGGAATATTGGGGGTATTTTTGGTATGACATCTTGGAGTGATATATACTATTTTCAAGTGATTGATTCGGAAGTAAATAGTAATGGTACAAGTGTGGGAGGTGTAGGAAATAGTTATGGTGGCGGAAATTTTGGTGTTTATAGAGGATATATTGGTAATACAATTGTTCAGGGAAGTAGTAAAGTAGGAGGAATATTAGGAAACTCCGATTATAGTATTGTAGAAGATGTATATGTAAATGAGAAAATAAAGGCGAGTTCAAATACTGTAGGAGGAATAATTGGATATTTAGACAATAACAATATGACAGCAAAATTGAATAATATTTCTATACGTAATGCAATAGTAGTAGAAACGACAGTAACTGCACCGACAAAAGCAGGAGGTTTGATTGGAGATATTGTAAAAGAAATATACAGGGATCAATCATTCTATTATAACAATTATATTGATGCAGATGTAACAAGCGAAAACGCAAGTACAGGATCATTAATAATAGGTGGAAGACCAGATGAAAATCCATATATAACAAATACACATGTATATAAATATAGTACATTAAATGGAGATTATGTGTATGCATCTGGCGATAATATAGAAGATGAACAATTATTAGTAAGAGTAGATTTAGATAAACAAAGCACATATTCAAGTATGATAGGACTTGGAACAACATATTGGGATTATGCATCTTTACAAGAAGAAAAGTATCCTATGATAAAAGATTCATATTTATATTATCCAGAATTACAAGAAGGAGTTAACTTACCAACAGATCCAGAAATTGTTGATTTAAATTCATTAGATCCAAGTGATGAAAATAAAATAGATTCTACAGAAGCTAATGAAAATGGTATTGCAACTCAAAGCTTAGAATCATTACCAGAAATAAAAGTATATCCAATATCAGTAAATGAAATAAATGTAGACTTTAGTAATATTACAGAAGGAATAAGCTTTACATATTATATAAATGGAAATGAAATAGAAACTATTGATATAACAGAAAGAACATATACATTCGAATATAACTATGTTGATGAAATAGAATTTGTTATTAGTAACGGAGTAGATGAAGAGAATATTACAATAAATCCATCTGATATAAAAAGTGAAATAAGCTTAATTGGAGAAAACTATGCATATCTAAATGGAAATAAGCTATACATTAATGGAGAATTACAATCAGGAGAATATGTAAATCTATATGAAGGTTTAGCAATGCTACGTAATGGCTCACAAATACTAGATGTTTCAAGTGGACAAATTGTGGAAAGCAATGTAATAAAAACAAGTATAGAAGAAACAGCAAAACCAATACATACATATGAATACAAAGATAGCAAAATAGAAGTATATGGGACATATAGTAAGGTAAATGGAAATATAAAGCAACAAATATATAATGTAAGAAGTGGAAGACTATCAGCTCTATCTAATTCATTGGATATGAAAATAGACAATTATATAGTTGATAGTTACAATGATAAAGAATATCAAACAATATTAACAAATAGTGGAGAAATAATTGATCTAAAAGAACAGTTACAATATCCAGATAATTTCTTAAGTAGAAATGTAAAGCAAATAGTACAAAACAGTAATGCAGACAATACAGAGATGATGGTAATATATAATACAGGAAAAGTAATAGTATTTAACTATGTTGATGGAAATATTATATATGAAAATTCTGAACAAGCAGATTCAGGATTAGCGAATTATATAACAGGAAGTATAAATAGCATATGGAGTGATTATGAAGATAAACAATATGAATATGCAAGAAGCAAAGCTCTAATAGCAAGGCTAGAAGAAATGCCAATAGAAGAAATATTAGAAGAAAGTAATAATAATTCTAATTCAAATAGTACTATTGAAAGTATTAATAATATAATTACAAATAATATGAATTCAACTATTTCTAACAATAATACAATTACAAATGAAAATAGCTATATCACAGTATATAATGGAGAAACAGGAGAATATGAAGTATATAGTGAAGAAGAAATACTAGAAGGAACAGAAGAAGAACCTGTATCAGAAACAGAAAAGATAAAAGCAAATGGATTGGAAAGTATATATAATTATGAGCAAGAAGAAGAAACAGGAATCCAATTAAATGGAGCATTAATAGTAATAGGAATAATGACAGTTGCTATGATAGCATTACTTATATTAAGAAAAGTTATGTTTAAAAAACAAAACATAACAAATAAGAAATAAAAATTAATTTACATTGTAAAAAATAAAACCATAATTAGATAATTTTAATTATGGTTTTATTTTTTACAAATATTTTTTTAGTTTTTCAACAGTATTTTCTTGAAATCTAATAAAATCATCCAGTATTGTTTGAATAGTTTGATTTGCATCTGGATTTTGATTTTTTAATTTTACTCCTTCAATTATACCCATATTAGTTCCTTTTATTAACATCTCAGCAATATGTGAATTGCTCTTATCATTCATTGTTCCCATTTGTATTTCCATATATCCCATTGCTTTTTGCATAGGATGAAGTTCTGATGGAATATCATTAAAGTTTTGAAGTTCTGTATTAACTCTATTTAATATATCATTGTATTGGTTATACTGATATATTAAATCATCTTTAAAGTTATTATCTCCAACTTTTTCTGAAATAGTGGAAATAGAATCCATTCCCATTTTTAAACCTTTATTAATAGTATTTAAAATATATTGCTCACTTTGACCTTGCTTTTTTTCCATATTGTTATTATTTTGATTATTATCCATAAATCTCAGCTCCTTACATATTTATATATTAATTATTCAATTTATTAAAATTGTTATCAATAATATTATTTCTTAAAATTTTTAAAAAATTCATTATATAAAAAATAAATAAAATTTGCAAAATAAGTCTTTTTTATTTGTAAATAAAATGTCGAAAACTTCTCATAAATCGCCAAAACTTCCCTAATTTCGCTATTGGAAAAAAATGTAAATAAGAATATAATATAAAAAAATAAGGAGGGATTTTTTTGAATATAAATTATGAAAAAAAGGACAAGCTTCTGATAGTAGAGATAACAGAAGAGATAGATCATCATGTAGTAGAAAAAATAAGGAGGAAAGTAGACGATGGAATTACGAGATATATGCCAAGAAAAACTATATTTGATTTTAGTAGGGTTTCTTTTATGGATAGTGCAGGAATAGGAATGATAATAGGTAGATATAAAATGATGAAATTAATAGGAGGAAGTTTAGAAATAGTAAATATAAGTTCGACAGTTAAAAGAATATTAGAAATGAGTGGAATAAATAAAATAATACCACTAGAAGGCAAAAGAGAAGTGGTGTAAGAAAATAAAAGGAGAGAAAATTATTATGTATGATAATGAAATGAAATTAGAATTTTTAAGTAAATCTAGTAATGAAGCATTTGCCAGAATTACTGTTGCAGCATTTGCCTCACAATTAGATCCAACTATAGAGGAACTTGCTGATATTAAAACTGCAGTATCTGAAGCAGTTACTAATAGTATTATTCATGGGTACGAAAATATGGAGGGAATAATAAAAATTAAAGGAAGAATAATTAAAAATACTGTTGAACTTGAGATTTCTGATACAGGTAAAGGAATAGAAAATGTGGAACTTGCCAGAAAACCACTATATACTACAAAAGCAAATTTAGAAAGATCTGGTATGGGTTTTACAATAATGGAAAGCTTTATGGATGAAGTAGAAATAGATTCTGTATTTGGACTTGGAACAAAAGTAATAATGAGAAAAAAAATAAAAAAGCATATAGAAGACTTAAATGAAATATTAAGCGTAGGAGGAGTATGCTAAGTGCAAGAAATTAGTATATATGACAATCAAGTATCTGATATTGTTGATGCTCAAAATGGAAATAAGGCAGCTTTAGAAAAGTTAGTTTTAAATAACAATGGGCTAATATGGAGTATTGTAAAAAGATTTAAAGATAGAGGATATGAGATAGAAGATTTATATCAAATAGCAGTAATAGGATTTATTAAATCTATTAAAAAGTTTGATACAAGCTTTGATGTAAAACTTTCAACATATGCAGTGCCATATATATTAGGAGAAATAAAAAGATATATACAAGTAGATGGACCATTAAAAATAAGTAGATCTATAAAAGAATTACTATATAAAATATCTGAAATACAAAATGAATATTTAAAAAGAGGAAAGGAAATTACTATAGAAGAACTTGCAAAAGAAGTTAATTTACCCAAAGAAGAAATAATAATAGCTTTAGAAAGTAAAAGACCTGTTAATTCAATATATGAAACAGATGATGATAATGATATGGAATTAGTTGAAAAGATTGGTAGTGGAATTGATGAGCAAAATAAAATTGTAAACAAAGTAGTTATTTTAGAATTATTAGAAAAATTAAATGATAAGGAAAAACAAATAATAATGCTTAGATATTTCAGAGGAAAGACACAGTCTGAAGTTGCAAAAATAGTTGGAGTAAATCAAGTTCAAATTTCGAGAATTGAAAAGAAAGTTTTGGAGAATATGAGAAAAAAATTAATGGATAATGATCAAGTTACTGCATAAATTAAATTAGAAAATTAAGATTAAAATCAAGTTTAAAGTTAAGTTTAAAATTAAGAAAAAGCATGAAGGAAAATTATGAAAAAAATATTTATTTATTTTATATTATTCATATTTATTTGTTTTGCTATCCCTATAATATTTACTAAAAATTTTGTGGATGAAAATAAAAAACAAGTTACAGAAACAATTAATTTAGATAATACAATTATAGAATCAAACTATGATTATAATAAATACAATACAATTAAACTACTTCATACAGAAAATAATAAAATAGAAGAAATTGCTTTAGATGAATATCTATATGGTGTGGTTTCAGCGGAAATGCCAGCTTCTTTTGAAGAAGAGGCATTAAAAGCACAAGCGGTTGTTGCAAGAACATATACTATATATAAGATAGTAAATAATGATGGAAAGCATGATAAGGCTGACATATGTGATGATTCATCATGTTGCCAAGCATGGATTTCTAAGGAAGACAGACTTGCAAAATGGAATAATTCTGAAAAAGATGAGAATTGGAATAAAATTGTAAATGCAGTAAATAGTACTGCCGGCAAAATTATTACATATGAAGGAAAGCCAATTAATGCTTTTTTCCACTCAAATAGTGGAGGTGAGACAGAAGCTCCTATTGATGTATGGGGAGGAAGCGGATACCCATATTTACAATCTGTAGCTACATCAGGAGAAGATGCATATAGCCAATATAGTTCTGAAGCTACTTTTACTAAAAAAGAATTTGAAGAAAAAATAAAAGAAGTACATAATGATTTTAAAATAGACTTTGATGAAAAAGATTGTATAGAAATAAAAGAATATACAGATGGAAATAGAGTTAAAAATATAAAAGTTGGAAATTTAGAATTATCAGGAGTTGAGATGCGAAATATACTTGGTTTAAGATCTGCAAATTTTAAAGTTGAAATAAAAGATAATGAAATAAAATTTGAAGTAATAGGATATGGACATGGTGTTGGAATGAGTCAGACTGGTGCTGATAGTATGGCAAAAGAAGGAAGTAATTATGAAGAAATAATACATCATTTTTATACTGGAGTTGAAATTGAAAATATGTAAAATAAAGATTAATAAAACTGTATAAATTTCTCAAAAATGTAAATACTTAAAATATAAATAAAATGTAGGAGGAAGTTTATGAGAAGAGAAAGAAGAAGATATAATAAAAATCAGATGGATATAAAAAGAGTAGTTTACATTTTGGGTGGAGTAGTATTACTTTCTATAATTGCATTTTTTGCTGTTTCAATATTAAATACAGGAAATCAGAATAATAGTGAACAACTTGCAAAGTTTAATACTTCTATATTAGATGACTATATTTCTAATAATACAGACATTACAGAAGAAACAAGTTCAGGAATGGGAAAAACTATAAATGAAGTACAAAATGAAGAGGCAAATGATATAGAAGAATCAAAGGCAGAAAGTACTTCAGAAAATAATGTAAATGTAGAAAATAGTAAGAATACTGCAGAAAGTAAAAATAATAATACAGTAGAGTCAGAAGAAGAAAAAGAAGAAGAAATTAAGGATCCAGAATTTCAAATGCCTGTAGAAGGAGAAATAATAAAAGAATTTGCTAAAGATAATTTAGTATATTCTACAACTTTAGATGAATGGATAACACATAATGGAATAGATATAGCATCAGAAAAAACAACAGTTGTTAAAGCATCTGCAGATGGCACAGTTAAATCAATAAAAAATGATCCAAGATATGGTCTTACAGTAGTTATAGAACATGTAAATGGATATCAAACAGTATATTCTAATTTATTAACAGCAGAGTTTATTGAAGAAGGAGAAACTGTAGAGGCAGGACAAACTATTGCAACAGTTGGAAATACAGCTACTTTTGAAATTGCTGATGAATCACATCTACATTTTGAAATATTAAAAGATAATGAATATGTAGATCCAGAGCTATATATAAAATAAAAATGACAACATTAGGACAGGCTTCTTTAAAGAAAAAAATGTCTTTAAAGAAACCCGTCTTTTTTTGCATTTTATAACCAGAAAAAAGTAAATAATTTAAAAATATTGAAAAATAAATAGTGATAATATATACTTACAATTAATTAAATATTTATATAAATTTAAAGAAAGGAGAGTATGGTTATTTAAATCATTAAATATATCATACAAGGAAAGTATGGACTGGACAGAAGAACAAAAACAAGCAATATATGAAAAAAATAATAACATATTAGTTGCAGCAGCAGCAGGAAGTGGAAAAACAGCTGTACTAGTTGAAAGAATAATAAATAAAGTAATAAATGAAAATGTGGATATTGATAAAATATTAGTAGTTACATTTACTAATGCGGCAGCAAGTGAAATGAGAGAAAGAATTTTAGATGCAATATATAAAAAGCTTGAAGAGAATCCTGATTCAGTTAATTTACAAAGACAAATTACTTTATTAAATAAATCAAGTATTTGCACTATACATTCTTTTTGTCTAGATGTAATTAGAAATAATTTTTATGAAATAGATATATCTTCTAATTTTAGAATAGGAGATACAACAGAAGTGGAAATGATCAAGCAGGATGTATTAGAAGAGCTTTTTGAACAAAAGTATATGGAAAATGATAAAGGTTTTATTAAATTAATTGAAACATATACTGATTATAGAGGAGATGAAAAATTACAAGATATAATACTTGGAATATATAAATATATACAAAGTAATCCTTTTCCAGAAAAATGGTTAAATGAAAAGGTAAATGATTTTAATGTAAATATAGATGATGATTTTAGTAATACAATATGGGGAAAAATAATATTAGAACATGTAAAAGATGAAATTAATTCAATGATTATGAAATTAGAAAAAATAAAAAATGACACATTGAAATTTACAGAACTTGAAAAGTTTTCATCTGTATTACAAGAAGATATTAATAATTTGAATTCTATTAATTTAAGTAACTGGGATATGGCATATGAAAATATGAATTATTTAAAATGGAGTAAATGGCCAGTCGATAAAAAAGTTACAATAGATTTAAAAAATGAGGCAAAAGAGATACGTGATAGTATAAAAAAAGAATTTTCTAAGAACATACTAAAATATAGTTCTAAAGATGCTAATGAAGATATTTTAAAAATGTATAAGATCTTGGTAGAAGTAAAAAAAATAATACTTGAATTTTCAGAGAACTTTGCATTAAAGAAAAAAGAAAAAAATATAATAGATTTTAATGATATAGAACATTTTGCTCTAAAAATTTTAACTAATGAAAATGGAGAGAGTACAGAGGTAGCTAAAAAATACAGAGAAAGTTTTGAAGAAATATTAATAGATGAATATCAAGATAGTAACTTAGTTCAAGAAAATATTCTTACAAGCATCTCAAGAGGAAATAATATTTTTATGGTTGGTGATGTAAAACAAAGTATATATAAATTTAGACAGGCAAGACCAGAATTATTCTTAGATAAATATGAAAACTATGACGTAAAAAGTGGATTAAATGTGGAAAGTATAGGAGAAAAAATACAATTATTTAAAAACTTTAGAAGTAGAAAAAATGTATTAGACATTACCAATCTAGTATTTGAAGATATAATGAGTAAAAAACTAGGAAATGTTGAATATAATGATGAAGAATATTTAAATTATGGAGCAAATTATCCAGAACCTGAGAATGATGTAATGCACAGTGGGATTGCGGAACTACATATAATTGACTTAAAAGAAAAAGAAGAAGATATATACAAAGATGAAGGCCAGAACAATAAAGAAGAGAATACAGAAAAAAATAATAGCGAATCTAATGATGAAAATAATGAAGAAACGCAGGAAAGAATAGAAGATGCTGTACTAGAGGCTAGGTTTGTAGCAAATAAAATACAAGCATTATTAAATAGTGATTATCATGTATATGATAGAAAAAAAGGATATAGGAAGATTAAAGCAAAGGACATATGTGTGTTACTTAGAGCAACATCAGTTTTAGCACCTATATACGAAAAAGAAATATCAGAAAAAGGAATAGCTGTATTTAGTGATAGCTCAAGTACATATTTAGAGTCAATGGAAGTTCAAACAATAATGTCTTTACTAAAGGTAATAGACAATCCAATGCAAGATATTCCTCTTATAACAGTGCTTAGATCAAATATATTTGGTTTTACAGATAATGATTTAATTGAAATACGTTTAGTGGATAAAAAATGTACATTTTATGAAGCAATGCTTAAGTCAAGAATGAATGTAGAAAATAGCTTAAGACATAAAATAGATTTTGTGATAGAAAGATTGAACAAGTGGAAAGCGGAAGAAGAATATACACCACTTAATGAATTTATTTGGAAATTATATTTAGATACAGGATTTTATAATTATGTAACACTATTACCAAATGGAAATTTAAGACAAGCTAATTTAAAATTACTTTTTGAAAAAGCAAAACAATATGAAAAAGTAAGTTTTAAAGGATTATTTAGTTTTATAAATTTCATAGATAAAGTAAAAACTAGTAGCTCTGATATGTCAGCTGCTAAAATAGTTGGAGAAAATGATGATGTTGTTAGAATTATGAGTATTCATAAAAGTAAAGGTCTAGAATTTCCAGTAGTATTTTTATCAAGTACTGGAAAAAAATTTAATATGCAAGATTTAAATACACCAATATTAATACACCAAGATATTGGATTTGGGCCACAATTTATTGACTCAGAGACAAGAGTTGAATATCCAAGCCTAGCAAAAGAAGCAATAAAAATAAAATTAAGAGAAGAAACTATTTCAGAAGAAATGAGAGTTCTTTATGTTGCATTAACAAGAGCAAAGGAAAAACTAATAATAACTGGAATGAGTAAAGACATTGAAAAAGCATTAAAAGATAAAGATAAATTATTAGAAATGTACCAGAAAAAAGATGTATTTAATGATAAAAAAGAATTAGAAAAATTAAATTCTAATTTAGTAGGAAAATATTCTTCATATTTGGATTGGCTAGAACTTGTATATGAATACAATAAAGAAAATAATATAAATGAGATTATAGAACTTAATACATATAATAAAAATGATTTGATTTCTGAATTTAGTAATGATGATTTAGAAGAATTAAATATGGTGGAAAAAATTAAAGAAGAAATAAAAGAAAAGGAAAATAAAATAGACCATGAAGAAGAACAAAAATATAGAGAAGAATTATTAGAAAAACTAAAATGGAGATATGGATATACAAGATCATCAAAAATACCAACTAAAACATCTGTTACTAAGTTAAAAGAATTGGAAGCGGAAAATACAGAACTTGATATAGATGATTTGGTAGATATGGCAAGAAATAATAAAGAAAGTAAAATAAAAGAAATGAATCAAAAACATACTATGTTAAGTGCTAAACCAAGGTTTATGGAAGAAATTCAAAAATTAAATAGTGCACAAAAAGGAACTCTTATGCATTTATGTGTTCAATTATTAGATGAAAAGAAAGAATATAGTTTAGAAGAATTAAAAGATTTTGTAAATGATTTACAAAATAGAAATATTATATCTGAAATAGAGGCTAAAAGTGTAAACATTCAAGTATTATATAAATATACTAAATCAGAATTATGGAATGAATTAAAACTTGCAAAAGAAATACATAAAGAAGAACCATTTTATATTAATATTGATGCAAATACTATATTTGATGATGCTGAAGATGATGAAACTATTTTAGTTCAAGGAATTATTGATTTATATTATATTGATAAAGATGGAAAGCTTATCTTAGTTGATTATAAAACTGATTATGTACCAGATGGAGATGTAAGTAAACTAGAAGAAAAATATAAAGTACAGTTAGAATTATATAAAAAGGCTTTAGAAGATGCCTTAGGAAGAAAAGTTGATAAAGCAATGATTTGGGCATTAGAATTATAAATGATAAAATACAAATGTAATAAAATTGCAACATAAATGTAAAAAAAATGTAATATAAAACTAATTGACTAAAAAATACAAAAAATATAAAATTATCTATATCATAGAATGTAAAAAACACAAGAGAGAAAGGAAAATGCAATAATGATAAAAAAATTAATCTTATTATTAATTATATTGTTGGGAATACTATGTGTTACAGAATATGTTTATGCGGCAGAAGAAGGATCTTCTTCAACACAAATTAATGGAATTACAGCAAACTGGGAATATAAAATTAATGATTCAAATGAAATTGAAGAATTGGTTTGTGTAAATGCATCAGAACTTACTGGAGAATTACAAGTTCCATCAACAATAGATGGAAAAACTGTTATATCATTAGGGCTAAATGCTTTTGAAAATGCAAAAATTACTAGTATAACAATTCCAGATACATTAAAAGACATTGGAACATATGCATTTTCAGATTGTGCAAATTTAACACAAATAAATTGGGGAGCAGGAGTAGAGAGCTTAGGAGTTGGAGCTTTTGAAAATTGTACAGGATTGACAGAAATAACAATACCAAAAACATTTACAGGACATATGGGAAATTATCCTTTTAATAAATGTAACAATATAACCAAAGTAACATTTGAAGAAGGAATAGAAAAAATACCATCATTTATATGCCAAAACTTAACAGGAATAACTGAAGTAACAATTCCTGATTCAGTGAAGGATATAGATAGTTTTGCTTTTGATGGTTGCACTAGCTTAATACAAATAAATTGGGGAGCTAATGTTGAAAGTTTAGGAGTAGAAACATTTGGTGATTGTACAAGTTTGACAGAAATAACAATACCAAAAACATTTACAGGACATATGGGAAATTATCCTTTTAACGGATGTGATAATATAACCAAAGTAACATTTGAAGAAGGAATACCGGAAATACCATCATTTATATGCCAAAATTTAACAGGAATAACAGAGATAACAATACCTAATTCAGTAACAAAAATAGGTAGCTTTGCTTTTGATGGTTGTACTTCTTTAGAGAAAATTACTATTTTAGATAATGTAAAAGATTTGGAAGTAGATGTTTTTAGAAATCATAATGAAAACTTAACAATATATTGTTATGAAGGATCTGCTGCAGCTAAATATGCAATAGACAATGATATAAAATATGTATATTTAACTAGACCAGCTACTGATAATAATGGTGAAGAAGATAACGATAATCCAGATATTACAATTGACAATGACGAAAATAATAATGATGAAAATAATAATGAAGGGAACAATAATGAAGATAATACAGTAGCTCAAGGAAATTTACCTCAAACAGGACAAACTATGATAATTGGTTTAATTATTTTATTTGTTATAATTATTGGAATTATAATATTAAAAAAATATAAAAATATGAGAGATTTAAAATAAAAACTAGATTTTAATAATAAAATAGTGCATATAAAGTATAAAATGTATGCACTATTTTTATTTATTTTCTTTAATAAAATTAATCTTTGTGATATAATTCACGTTAAATGAATTTGAGATTTTAAAACAAAAAATAAAATGCAAAAGGAGAAAAATATAATGGGTGATTTTGTACATTTACATGTGCATAGTGAATTTAGTTTATTAGATGGAGCAAATAGAATAAAAGACCTGCCAGTTAGAGCAAAAGAGTTAGGTATGGATACTATGGCAATTACTGACCATGGAGTTATGTTTCGGAAGCATAGACTTTTATAAAGCATGTAAGGCAAATGGAATTAAACCAATTATTGGTTGCGAGGTATATGTGGCACCACGTACTAGACATGACAAAGATGCTGAACTTGATAGTAAATATAATCATTTGATTCTCTTAGCTAAAAACAATGATGGATATAAAAATTTATCAAAACTTGTCTCATTAAGTTATACAGAAGGCTTTTACTATAAACCTCGTATAGATAAAGAAATATTAGAAAAATATCATGAAAATTTAATATGCTGTAGTGCTTGTTTAGCTGGAGAGGTAAGCCAAGCAATATTAAAAAATGATATGGATGAAGCAAGAAGAGTTGCAAATTGGTTTAAAGGTGTATTTGGAAAAGACTATTATCTAGAAATTCAAAATAATGGTGTTAAAGAACAAGTTTTAGTAAATCAAAAACTAGTACAATTATCACGTGAATTAGATATTCCACTAGTTGCTACAAATGATGCACATTATCTAAAGAGAGAAGATGCATATAACCATGAAGTACTTCTATGTATTCAAACTGGAAAAAGAATGACAGATGAAGATAGAATGCGCTTTGAAACAGATGAATTATATATAAAATCACCTGAAGAAATGAAGGAATATTTTGCAAATGTTCCTGATGCAATAGAAAATACAGTAAAAATTGCTAATGAATGTAATGTTGAATTTGAATTTGGACATACAATACTTCCTAATTATGATGTACCAGAAGGATTTGAAACTCATTATGATTATTTGAAAAAACTTACTGATGATGGAATAGCAAATCGATATGGTGAAGATGTAACAGATGAAATAATACAAAGAAAAGATTATGAACTTTCTGTTATAGAAAAGATGGGATATGTAGACTATTTCTTAATAGTTTGGGATTATATAAATTATGCAAAATCAAATGGGATACCAGTAGGACCAGGTCGTGGATCTGGAGCAGGATCTATAGTGGCATATGCTATTGGAATTACAGATATTGATCCTATAAAATATGGATTAATCTTTGAAAGATTCTTAAATCCTGAAAGAATTAGTATGCCAGATTTTGATGTTGATTTTTGTTATGAAAGAAGACAAGAAGTAATAGATTATGTTGGAAGAAAATATGGACATGATCATGTGTCACAGATTATTACTTTTGGTACAATGTCTGCTAGAATGGTAATTCGTGATGTTGGTAGAGCTTTAGATGTTTCATATGCAGAAACTGATAAACTTGCTAAAATGGTTCCTAATGAATTACATATAACTATAAAAAAAGCAATGGAACAAAATAGAGAATTAAAAGAATTATATGATACAAATGAAGAATATAGGAAATTACTTGATATAGCTATGGCATTAGAAGGAATGCCAAGACAGGCCTCAACACATGCTTGTGGTATAGTTATAACAAAAGAGCCAGTAGATACTTATGTACCTTTATATATGAGAGATAATACAATTTCTACACAATATATTATGACAACTCTAGAAGAGCTAGGACTTTTAAAAATGGACTTTTTAGGTTTAAGAACACTTACAGTTATACAAGACACAAAAGATTTAGTAAAGCAAAATAGAGGAATAGATGTAGAATTTGATAAAGATATGAATGATCCAAATGTATATAAACAATGGCAAGAAGGAAATTCAGTTGGTATATTCCAGTTTGAAAGTCAAGGTATGACGAACTTCATGAAAGAATTAAAACCAGATTGCTTAGAAGATATTATAGCAGGTGTTTCACTTTACAGACCAGGTCCTATGGATCAGATACCTAGATATATTGCAAATAAAAAAGACCCAGATCATGCTGTTTATACACATGATAGTTTAAGACCAATATTAAATGTTACATATGGATGTATGGTTTACCAAGAACAAGTTATGCAGATAGTAAGAGATTTAGCAGGGTATTCACTTGGTAGGGCTGATTTAGTAAGACGTGCAATGGGAAAGAAAAAACTAGATGTAATGGCAAAAGAGCGTGAAATATTTATAAATGGACAAGTTGATGATGAAGGAAACATTATTGTACCAGGTTGTGTAAGAAATGGTATTGATGCAGAGTCAGCTAATAAAATATTTGATGAAATGGCTGAATTTGCAAAATATGCATTTAATAAATCTCATGCTGCTGCATATGCTGTACTTTCATATCAAACAGCATATTTGAAAACATATTACCCAGCAGAATTTATGGCAGCTATGCTTAATAGCTTTTTAGGAAATTTAGATAAAATACCTGCATATGTTGACGAATGTAAAAGGCTAAATATAGAAATATTAAAACCGGATATTAATAAAAGTTTTACAAAATTTACTGTTGATGGAAATAAAATTAGATTTGGTCTTGGAAGTGTTAAAAATGTTGGAGTTGGAGCAGTTGATGAAATAGTTCTTGAACGAAATAAAAATGGAGAATTTAAGGACTTTGCTTCATTTTGTGAAAGAATTGCAGAAGCATCTGTAAATAAAAAATGTATAGAAAGTTTAATTAAAGCTGGAGCATTTGATAATTTTGAACAAACAAGAAGAACTTTAATGGAATCTTATGAATCAATTGTTGATTCTATTGCAGATAGTTCAAAGAAAAGCTTTGATGGACAAGTTAGTATGTTTGATTTAGGTGGTACTAATCAAAAAGAAATGGAAGAATTAAAATATACATACAAAATAATGCCAGAATTTTCAGAAAGAGAATTACTTTCAATGGAAAAAGAGATGCTTGGACTATATATTTCAGGCCATCCACTAGACAAACTAAGACATCAGATAGAAATGCAAACAAATGTAAATACTGCAATGATGAGAAGTGCACAAGATACATCTAGTTTAGATACAGAAGCTATAGAAGGTGAAGAAAAAGCAAATGAAATTGCTGCAAATTTAAGTATTAATGAAAAATTACAAGATGGGCAATTTGTTAAATATGCAGGAATTATAACTAGTGTAAAAAAGAAATTTACTAAAACAAATAAAATTATGGCTTTTGTAACAATTGAAGATTTATACGGACCTACTGAAGTTATTGTATTTGAGAGTTGCTATCAAAATTGTTCAAACATTTTAATGGAAGATAATATAGTTTTAGTAGATGGTAGATTAAGTATAAGAGAAGACGAAGACACTAAAATAGTTGCAAAAGATATTAAAGAATTTGGAGAGCAAAAAAGAAAAGTTTTAAATTTAGATATAACAAGTACTAGTGATGAGCAAAAAGAAAGGCTAAGAGGTGCAATAAAATTCTTTACTGGAGAAAAAAATAATATACAAGTACAGATTATTAATGGTGAAAGAAAAGATATGGCAGGAGGAATATTTCTTAGTGGTGATACTTTAGAGCAATTTCAAGATATTATTGGATATGAAAATGCTAGAGTAGAAGAAATATGAGAAAAAATAAGAAAAGTGACTTCGCCACATGTGCGTTTTGCTTCGCAAATACGCACGGCCCAAGGAAACTTAACCTTGTTGTATACGGAAAAATCGATGAAAATACTGAAATATCAAGTAGAAAGTCGATTTTTCCTATACAATAAAAAAGGGAGCATTGCCTTTTAAATAGGCTACTCCCTTTTTTAGTGGTTCGTGCTTAGAGAAAATTTACAAGTTACAAATATCAATATCATAAAGCTGTTTATAAAATTCAGCCACTTTATTGTCAGACTCCATTATTGCAATATACAGGTCTGGATGAGACTGCCTGCATTCATCTGCTAAAGCATTGCATGCCTGAAGAGACATAAGGCTGTTAGTGATTCCAGAATCAGTAGAACAGGTACACAGTATATATAATATTTCATACTTGTATTCTCTGTTCTTATGGATATCATCCGGCTGCAGAAAACCTTCAGTATCTTTCAAGATGATACCAAGAATACTGTTGAGCATTTCTTTCTGGTAATCTATAGTGCCTTTCAAAGATTCTGCATTTTTCTTGTGTGGCTTTATTTTTCCCTCACATTCTGCAAGTTCAGCCTCAAGCGTTTTTCTTAATCCGGAAAAGTATGACAACCTTGCCTGCAGATCACCGGTATATGATGAATACTTTGTAGCGATGTTAGGAAACGCTTTTACAGCTGTAAGGTTATTCATAGTTTCCTGTTTAGATTTCTCCAGATCAGAGATTGTTGACTTAAGACCATAATAGGTTACCTCATCTTCGATTAGTTTCCGAGTATAAGGTAAGACTATTCTCTTAAAGTCCTCGAGTTTCTTCATGTCTAATTTATGATTTATTCGCATATTTCCTCTCCCTTTCAATTTACTTAAATTGAGTTTTTTATGCACGAACCTGCAACTCAATTTATGTAAATATTATACCAAATAATTTAAAATTAATCAAATTTTATGGTAACATGTTTGACATATATTGGAAAAAAGAGTATAATAAAGAATAGCCAATCGGTAAATCCGAATGGTATAAAATACAGGAGGTTTTAGCTAGAATGAAGGACAACAATGTTTATGAGATTCACTTTCTCTTTGAGGGAGTGTCACCTATTCCAAACGGGATCATCACCGTTGGTGATGAGAAAGTTGATTTTGTTGTTTTGAATGACAAGATCATTTTCAGTGATCCTGACATGGACAAGGAGTTGCTTAAGAAAATATCGAAAGACTTAAGGGCAATGCTTACTTTGACGACATATCGTATTAAACGCAACTAAATCTCTAATCTCCGTCATGGGAGCTCGGTGCTGACTGCATCGAGCTCCAACCTTTTATTACATAGGAAATTTTGCTAGAAATTTCCTATGCAACAAGGTTAATTTTCGTTTGGCTGTGCATATTTGCAAAGCAAAATGCACATGTGGACATCGAAATCTTAGATTTCGTTAACGTCCAATTTTCTTATATATAATATAGCAAAAATTTTAGTTAAAAATTTAACTTAAACTTAAAGTATTTATATTGACCATTGGAATGTTAAATGATAAAATATAGTATATTAATATAGGAGATTTATGAAAATTATATAAATAAATAAGGGGGAGTATTTTGTGTATAGATAATTAAATATCTATTATGCTTTATGCTCTCCTTTTTACTAAAAAGGAGATATTTATTATGTCATATATCGAATTTAGAAATGTTGTAAAAGAATATAAAATGGGAGAAGTAACAATAAAAGCTTTGGATAAAACTAATTTTAAGATAGAAAAAGGAGAATTAGTGGTAATAGTAGGTCCAAGTGGTGCTGGAAAAACTACGGCTCTTAATATACTTCGGAGGAATGGACAGTGTTACTTCTGGAAATGTCATTATTGATAGAAAAGATATAAGTAAATTTAAGAAAAAAGAATTAATTAAGTATAGAAGAGAAGATATTGGCTTTGTTTTTCAATTCTATAATTTAGTTCAAAATCTAACAGCTATTGAAAATGTAGAACTTGCAACTCAAATATGTAAGCACCCATTAGATCCTAAAGATATATTAGAAAAAGTTGGTCTAAAGGATAGAATGAAAAATTTTCCTTCTCAATTATCAGGAGGAGAACAACAAAGGGTTGCAATTGCAAGAGCAATAGCTAAAAATCCTAAACTACTTTTATGTGACGAACCAACAGGAGCATTGGACTATAAAACTGGAAAACAAATATTAAAGTTATTACAAGATACTTGTAGAAAAGAAAATATGACAGTTATAATAATTACTCATAATACTGCACTAACACCAATGGCAGATAGAGTAATTCATTTTAAAAATGGAACAGCATTTAATATTATTACAAACGAAAATCCTACACCAATTGAAGAGATAGAATGGTAAGTGCAAAAAATATAAGGAGGAAAAAATGAAAAGTGCACTTTTAAAAAATGGAATAAAAGAAATAAAATATTCATATAAAAGATTTTTATCAATACTTCTTATTGTTCTATTAGGAGTGGGATTTTTTGCGGGCTTAAGAGCTGCAAGTCCAGATATGAAAAAAACACTTGACATATATTTTGACGAATTAAATGTTATGGATATCCAGGTAATATCAACTCTAGGACTTACAGATGATGATATAGAAGCAATAAGTAATATAGCTGGAGTAGAAGCTCTAGAAGGAACATATCAGACCGATGCAATAGTAAAAATCGGAGATGAAGAATCTGTTGTAAAGATTGAAACATATTCGGATAATATAAATAGACTTAATTTAATAGAAGGTAGAATGCCAGAAAATAAAAATGAATGTGTTGTAGAGGCTAGATTCTTATCAGAGACAGAACATAAAATTGGAGATACTATAGAAATTAATGTAGAAAATATTACAAATGATGATGGTGAAGAACAAGAAGTATTAAAAAATAATAAAGTTACAATAGTAGGATCAGTTAAATCACCATTATATATCTCTACAGATAGAGGAAGTACAGAACTTGGAAGTGGTGTAATAGATTACTATATGTATATTCCAAAAGAAAATATTAATGTAGACCTATATACAAATATATATTTAACAGTAGCGGGAGCGAAAGATTTAAATACAACAGATAGTGAGTATTCAGACAAAGTAGATGAAGTAAAAAATAGATTAGAAGAAATTTCAGAGTCAAGGCGAGAGGCTAGATATAATGAGTTATATGACAATGCAAATTCTAAAATAGAAGATGCCGAGAAAGAATTAGATGAAGAAAAAGAAAAAGCAGAAAAAGAGCTTGAAGATGCACAAAAAGAGATTGATGAAGGAAAAAAAGAAATCGAAGATGGTAAAAAACAAATAGAAGAAAATAAAACTACTGCAAATAATCAATTTGCAGTTGCAGAACAAGAAATTAAAGATGCAGAATCTGAAATAGAGAAAAATGAGCAAGAATTTGAAAAAACAAAAAAACAAGTAGAAGAACAAATAGATGAATATGAAAGTCAGTTAAAAACATTAGAGCAAACACAAAAGCAATTAAATACAGCAAATAGTAATTTAAAAGATGAACAAGAAAAATTAGAAAATTTAGAATTAAAATTAGAAAATGCCGAAACAGAATCAGAAAAAGATGAAATACAAGAACAAATAAATAGTGTAAAAACAGAAATTCAAACTTTACAAATCACTATAAATACAATAAATAATTCTTTAAAAGAAATGGGAGTTACAAATTTAAGTGGAACTATAACAGAATTAAAAAATGGAATAGAAACAGCAAAAGAAGGATTAGATTCTGCAGAAAATAAAATAAATTCAGCTAAAGAACAAATAGAGGAAAGTAAAATAGAATTGCAAAATAGTAAAAACTATACATATTCAACAATAGCTAGTGCTGAGCAAGAGATTAAAGAAGCAGAAGAAGAACTACAAAGTGGAGAAAAAGAATTAGAAGATGCTAGAAAAGAATATGATGAACAAATAGAAGAAGCAGAAAATAAATTATTAGATGCAAAAGAAGAATTAAAAGAAATACAAAGACCAGAATGGTATGTATTAGACAGAAATCAAAATGTTGGATATGCAAGTTATGTTCAGGACACTGATAGAGTAGCAAGTTTAGCAGAAGTATTTCCGGTAGTATTTTTCTTAGTAGCAGCTTTAATAAGTTTAACATCTATGAATAGAATGGTAGAAGAGGAAAGAATAGAGATAGGAACGTTAAAGGCATTAGGATATAGCAAAAGACAAATATCAAGAAAATATTTAATATATGCAAGCTTAGCAACTATAATAGGTGGAATTATAGGATTAATTATTGGATTTAAGTTTCTACCAGGAATAATTGCAAATATGTATGCTATGGTTTATGAGGTACCAGATGTAGTGTTAGAGTTTAATGCAGAAATAGCATTTGTAGGAATGTTTTTCGCAATATTGTGTACAGTTGGTGCAACTTTATATACTTGTATAAGAGAATTAATACATAATCCTGCAACTTTAATGAGACCAAAAGCTCCAAAGCCAGGAAAAAGAGTATTACTAGAAAAAATACCATTTATATGGAAACATTTAAACTTTACAGCTAAAGTAACAGCAAGAAATTTATTTAGATATAAAAAGAGATTTTTAATGACAATAATAGGAGTATGTGGTTGTACAGCATTAATAGTAGCAGGGTTTGGATTAAGAGATGCTATAGGAAATATGATACCAAAACAATTTGGAGAAATCGATAAATATAGTCTAAGCATTACTTTAAAAGAAGATAAATATGATGAGGAATTGGAAAAAGTAAAAGATAAAATACAAGAAAATGAACAAATTGTGGAAACTTTAGGCGCAAATGTTCAATCTGTAAATATTATAAAAGATGATAATAATCAAAGTATTCAATTAATTGTACCTGAAGATGTTAATAGATTAGATAATTTTATTTCATTAAGAGACAGAAAAAATAAAGAAGATAAATATGTATTGGACAATTCAGGAGTTATAATATCTGAAAAATTATCAAATTTGTTAGATATAAATGAAGGAGATACTATAACTATAGAAAACTCAGATGGTGATAGGGCAGATGTTAAGGTTTCTAAAATAACAGAAAATTATATAATGCATTACATATATATGTCACCTGAATTATATAATAGTACATATGATACAAGAATAGAGTCAAATATGGTATATGCAATTACAGAAGATATGACAGAAGAAAAAGAAAATGATCTAGGAACAAAATTATTACAAGATAGCAGCAATATATCAGGAGTAAGTTTTACATCTGCATCAGAAGATATGTTTAAAACTGTAATGGATAATATGGATATGGTTGTATGGATTTTAATAATAGCTGCCGGACTTCTTGCTTTAGTAGTATTATATAATCTACTTAATGCTAATATAAGCGAAAGAATAAGAGAACTTGCAACAATTAAAGTATTAGGATTTTATGATAGAGAGGTATATAGTTATATAGCAAGAGAGACAATAATACTAACTATTATAGGAATATTAGTAGGATTAATTGGTGGATATTTCTTAACTATGTATATTTTAAAAACATGTGAACTAGATATAACAATGTTTGATCCAGAGGTAGAAGCCTTAAGTTATATACTTGGCGTTATAATAACTATTTTCTTTGCAGTAATAGTAAATATAGTAACATATTTTTCATTGAAGAAGATAGATATGATAGAAAGTTTAAAAAGTGTAGAGTAGTATAATAAAATAAATATAAGAATATAATTAAATTAAAGTAAAGGAAAATTTAAGAGTAAGTAATGAGAATTTGTAAATTCTTTGAATATAGTTAAATTTTCCTTTTCTTTTATTATACATATAAAAATAAGGCATAGACCAATCTTTTGAAAGGAGGAATTTGAGTGTTAAAAATTCCAAGAAACTGCATATGCCCCAAAAATCAGAAAGAGAGAATGAAGCTGGACGAAAAAGAAAATTATGAAATGGATTTGTTCCAAGAGAAGATGAAAAGTGATTTAGAAAAGATAAAAATTCATGCAATTAAACCTATAGTGCCAAAAGGAATTTTTCCTATAAGCCAGAAAAACTCAGCATTTTCTGATTTACCATATGGTAAAATAAGTACAGTAAGCAATGCTGGGTGTGGACCATTAGCAATGGAATATGCATTCAGAGTAAATGGATTCAATGTTGACTTTGAAGAGTTAATCAATGAAGTCTCTAAAAAAGAATATAGAGGATATATATATGATGAAGCAGGAAACATTACTGATGGATGTGGAACAGAGTATAGTTTGTTTGACAATACAGCAGAAAGGCTATATGATGTTTATCAAATATTGAAGAAATTACAGGAATCAGTGATCACTATTTTAATCCAAAATTCAGTGTACAACAGAGATAAAAATAAAAAAGGAAACCATTTCATTAGCCTTATAGGCATTGATGAAGAACAAAACGGTATTTTTATGGATGGTAATCTTATCATAGAAAATACAAAACAGGCCATGGTAAGAAAAACATTTAAGGAGATGGCGTTAGGCTTTAGAGGTGCTTGGGCATGGAACAGAAAAGAAATAGAAAAGTATCTTAACTAAGATCTTACCCCGGAGTATTCCGGGGAGCTTTTTATAATAAATAAAAAGAATTGCTAATAAATATATTTTGTGTTAATATCGATTTAATAAAATTAAAAGGGGAAAAATATGGCTGTTAATATTATTTATTTTGTACATGGAACTACTACTGATAATATAGAGCGGTAAGGCTACAGGATGGAATCCAGGTATATTAAGTGAAAAAGGAATACAAAGATGTATTGAACTAAAAAAACAAATAAATTTTGATGAAATTGATTTTGTTATTACTTCAGATTTAAAAAGAGCAATAGATTCTTCAAAATATGTTTTTAAGGAATCAAAAAAAGAAATATTACAGGATGAGAGAATAAGAGAATGTAATTATGGTGATTTAAATGGTGCTGATAGTTCATTAGTAAAATATGAAGAACATATATTAAATCCATTTCCTAATGGAGAATCTTTAAAAGATGTTGAAAAAAGATTAAGGAATTTTTGTGACTATTTATTAGATAATTATAATGGAAAAACTATAGCTTTAGTATCTCATAAAGCACCACAATTAGCATTAGATGTAATTACAAAAAATATAACTTGGGATCAAGCTATAGAGCAAGATTGGAGAAAAACAAAAAGCTGGCAACCTGGATGGAGATATCTAATATAATTTATAAAGCAAAGTTATATAATTGTTAATAATTAAAAGTATTGACAATATTATAAAGTTATGGTAAAATATTTACTCGTAAGCCGCCTGGGTCGGGCAACTAAATGTTAGTTTAACTAACTGCCTTGTATTTTATGCTTAGCGAGTATACATATAAGAGGAGGTGTACATATAATGTACGCAATAATTGAAAGCTGTGGAAAGCAATACAAAGTAGCAGAAGGAGATGTAGTTTTCTTCGAAAAATTAGATGTTGAAGAAGGTAAAAAAGTTACATTTGATAATGTAGTTTTAGTATCTGATGACAAAAAAGTAGAAGTTGGAGCTCCTTATGTTAAAGGTGTAAAAGTTGAGGGAAAAGTAGTTTCTCATGGAAAAGGAAAGAAAATTTTAGTTTATAAATACAAAGCTAAAAAGAACTACAGAAGAACTCAAGGACATAGACAACCATATACAAAGGTTGAAATAACAAAAATAAAAACACCTGCTGAAAAAGCTGAAACAAAAAAAGAAACTGCAGAAAAGAAACCAGCTACAAAAACAGCAGCAAAAAAAGAAACAGTTAAAGAATAATAATTAAAAGAGAATAAAATAAAAATTAGTACTTGAAAGGAGTTGAAATAAATGGCTCATAAAAAAGGTCAAGGTAGCGTTAAGAACGGTAGAGATAGTGAATCAAAGCGTTTAGGTCTAAAAAGAGCAGATGGACAAATAGTTCCAGCTGGAAATATCTTAGTAAGACAAAGAGGTACTAAATTTCATCCAGGAACAAATGTAGGTATAGGAAGCGATGATACTCTATATGCAAAAGTTACTGGTAGAGTTAAATTTGAAAGATTAGGTAAGGATAAAAAACAAGTTAGTGTTTATCCAGTAGAAGACGCTGCAAATCAATAAGAGATATAAAAGCTTGAGATAGATATAATCTATTCCAAGCTTTTTATTTTGCTCCTTTATATTAAATCATTCATTGAAAATAAACCATTTTTTTGATTAATAATAAATCTAATAGCTTTAATTGCTCCTTCTATGTAAATATTTCTTGAATAAGCTTTATGAGTTATTTCAATAATTTCATCTTGTTTAATAAACATAACTGTATGTTCTCCTACTATATTTCCACCTCTTATAGATGAAAAGCCAATTTCATTGTAATCTTTTGTTTTATCAACAACTTTATTTTTCTCAAAAATATATTTATATTTATTTTGACAGTTTTTATTTATATTATCAGCTATCATAACAGCAGTTCCACTAGGAGAGTCTAATTTGTTTCTATGATGTTTTTCTATGATTTCTATGTCTACTTTATCTAATTTCTTAGTTAAGATAGCAGCAATATTTGAAAAAACATTAATACCATATGATAAATTAGAAGATTTAAAAATAGGAATAGCTTCAGAATATTCTTTAATAATATTTTCTTCTTCTTTTGAAAAACCGGTTGTTGCTATGACTATTGGAATTAAATTTTCCACAGCATAATTTAGACCATTAAAAGTAGAGGCTGGAGTAGAAAAATCAATTATTACATCAGGTTTTTTGAAAATAGAATTAAATAAATTAGAATTCTCTTTATCTATACTATATTCCAAATTAAAATCTGGAATGTTTTTTATATATTCAGTAAATGCTTTTCCCATTTTTCCTTTTGATCCATTTAAAAGAATATTTATCATATATAAATCACACCTTTCAAAAGAAAAGATACAGAAACTATATCTTTATATATAATTATATTATTTGAAATATTAAATAATTCATAAATCAATAATATAAAAATTAAATTTGGCCATGATAAGCTGTTTAGAATGAAAAAAGGTTACGGATTTTTATATCCGTAGCCCTAATTTTTTATTATATGTTAAATATTAATTTTATATTAAATAGTTCTAAAAACTAATACACTTAAGAAAATATATGCATACCTATAAAAAGTTTTTCTTCTTAACTTTTCTTGAATATAATTATATGTTTCTACACAAGCACTATATTTATCCATTAATGTAACTATATATGATTCTCTATATGTTGGAAGCTTAAATGTTACTGGCCACATATGTTTTAAAATTATATCCTTTTCCATGTCATTTAAATTAAATATTTTACTAGCATTTTCTAATGCTAGTGTTGGATGAACAAAAGCATGGAGTCCTGGGAGAGCAGATGTTATAGTTTTATTTCTCCAATCATATAAAAATAAATCATGAAGCATTGCACCACGTGCAGCTGATTTATAGTCTAATTTTAATTTCTTACATGCTATATATGTATAATATGCAACTTGCATACAGTGCTTATAACAAGAAGTATTACAATGTTGCCTATAATTCTTCATCTGTTTTACAGTATCATTTGAGACAATATCTGAAATAATACTATAAAATTCAGTTAAATAGTATTTCTTATCCATTTTGGAATGAATATCTTTATCAGTATACAAATCTATATTTCTACCAATAGAAGTGTATATATCAGAGTTTTCTTCACAATTAGAAACTTGGTTTTTCCTAAATTGAAAAATGTTCATAATTATACTCCTAAAATTTAAAATTAAGTATAATATTATTATATCATTTTATTAATATAAAGTGAAGAAATTAATAAAATATTAATAAAACTAAAGTGAATAAAAAGTAAAAAGATTATTGGCTAAATAAATACTGAATTATCTTTTAATAATATATTTAGTTTTTCTTTATTTTCTTCAGATAATTCTATAAGAGGTAGTCTAGGATTTCCACAATTAAAGCCAATCTTATTTAAAGCATATTTTATTGGTATTGGATTTACTTCACTAAATAAAGCATTTATTAATGGAATAGAATATATTTGAGATGCTGTAGCTTTTTGCCAGTTTCCAGTTAAATAATCCATTACCATATTATGAACAAATTTTGGATAAATGTTTGAAAGTACAGAAATTACACCAATTCCACCAAGGGACAAAATAGGAAGTATTTGATCATCATTACCAGAATATATAGTAAGATCATCAGTGCATAGATTTGCAATTTTTGCAACTTGTGATATGTTTCCGACTAGCTTCTTTTATTGCTACAATATTTGGAATTTTAGAAAGTTCAAGACATGTTTTAGGTTCTATATTTATACCAGTTCTACTAGGAACATTATATAAAATAATCGGAATATCCACATTTTCAGCAATTTTTAAATAATGTGATATAAGTCCTTTTTGTGTAGTTTTATTATAATATGGAGTTACAAGTAGTAAAGCATCTGCACCAGCTTTTTCAGCAAATTTAGATAGATTAATTACTTCTTTAGTATTATTACCACCTGTACCTGCAATAATAGGGATACGTCTATTTGTAACTTTTATGCTAAATTCAATAACTGATTTTTTTTCATCTAAACTCATTGTTGAGGATTCACCTGTTGTACCACATATAATTAAACTATCTACTCCTTCTAATATTTGAAACTCTATTAATTTCCTTAGTTCTTCAAAATTGATACCATCATTAGTAAAAGGAGTAACAAGCGCAGTTCCACAACCTTTAAAAATAACTTCTTTCATAAATTTCACCTCTATTAATATATATTAATTAAATAAAATAGTTATGAAAAAAGTAGATATAAAACTATAGATTGACATAAAATAGAGAAAAGGTTATAATTAAATCGTACTTTGTACACTATAAACTCAAAAGAAAGGAGGGCATGATATGCCCAAAGAAACTTTAGTAGAAAGAATGAACCAGAAACGGTTAGATGCCAAAAATGCGTCTGACAAAGATGTAGCTGATTACATCTGGAGAGAGATCAAATGGATTTTTGATCTTATTGACGGATACCAGCTGGAACAGGTTGATTATTTGACCGTTACAGTCGAAGAAAAAGTCGATTCAATTAAGATCGATATTACCGTCAAGGAATCTTATGAGGCTTCTGATTATACAGAAGAATGTGAAACAGTCATGCTAACGGCAGAAAAACTGGAAAGACTTCCGGATATTATGCCTATTGTCATGGAAATGGCAGAGCAGGAAGAAATAAGAGTTTGGTATGATAAAGATAAAAGATTCTGGGGATTTCACATTGAGTTTGCAGAGGAAGAGGATCAGTAAGTAAGGATCCAAGAAGAGGAGGGGACTGTAAGTAAATGAACTTATAGTCCCTTTTTCATATATTTATATATTTGACATAAATGAGAAAAAAATATATAATAAACTGTGACACTTTAAAACCCACGCTTTATAAAAAAGGAGGCTATTATATGGCAACTAAACCCTTAAAAGAGCAACTTGACAATCGGAGAGATAAAGCTGTAGCAGCTGATATTATTGAGATTGCTGAGTACATTTGGCAGAAAATCACAGAAAAGTTTAACAGCTTTTCAAAGTTTGAGCTTGAAAGAATAGCTCACATTAGTGTCGGAATCTCCGAAGTAGAAGAAGACTTGGTTATCGATGTCTTTGCTAAGGATCTACTTACAGAAAGTGAAGAAAAACAGGAAAAACTTTCTGAAGTGTTGAAACTTTCTAAATCCAAGATGGATAGCATTGACAAAATCATGCAGATTGTTATGGGAATTGCAAAACAAAACCATATCGAATCATGGTATGATGATGGAGATGACAGTGGATTCGAAAGCGGAGATGATGAGGAAGTATGGGGATTCGTGTGGTATAACAATAAGTCATAATTGATTTGAAAAAAGGAAGGAGCCTTAGCAATTGATGCTAGGGCGATTTCCATTTAATGTAGTGTATATAAACAGAATATAACATATGCCAAAATATGAAAAACATTTCGCATTTATTTTACTAAATATATTGTAAAATAGTAAAAAAAATGATAGAATATATGTGGTTTTTTACCAAGAATTGTTTACAATCCAAAATAAAACAATCCGAAAACAAAAATATATAAATATATTTTAATAAATAACTCCAAGGTACAAATAAATATAGAATCAAATATTATAGGAGGAAAAATGTTAGAATTACAAGATATTTGTTTTTCAAGAGATAATAAAGATATCTTGAAAAATGTAAATTTAAAAATTGATAATGAAAAAATGGTAGTAATCACAGGACCAAATGGTTCAGGAAAATCAACTTTAGCAAAAATTATCATGGGAATAGAAACACCTGATTCAGGAAAGATAATTTTTGATGGAAAAGATATAACTGAATTATCAATAACAGAAAGAGCAAAAGAAGGAATTGGTTTTGCATTCCAACAACCAGTTAGATTTAAAGGATTAACTGTAAAAGATTTAATAGAGATATCTGCAGGAAATTCTTTAAAACTATGTGATGCATGTGATGTTTTAGCTGATGTTGGACTTTGTGCACAAGAATATTTAAATAGAGAAGTAAATAGTGAACTTTCAGGAGGAGAACTAAAAAGAATAGAAATTGCTATGCTTGCAGCTAAAAAATCAAAATTAACAATATTTGATGAGCCTGAAGCTGGTATCGATTTGTGGAGCTTTAATAATCTTATTTCTGTTTTTGAAAAAATGCATGATGATATAAAAGGATCAATAGTAATAATTTCTCATCAAGAGAGAATATTAAATATAGCTGATGAAATAGTATTAATAACTAATGGAACAGTTGGAAAACATGGACCAAGAGAAGAAGTATTACCTCAAATATTTGGTAAAATAAAACCGTGTCATAAATTGGAGAATAAAGAAAGATGCAACAAAGGAGGGACAGTAAATGAATAATATTGAAAAAAACTTATTAAAACAAGTAGCAGATATAGAAAAAACACCGATGGGGGCATATAATATTAGAGAAAATGGAAAAGGTGTTGCTAGAAATACAACAGCTAATATTGATATAGTTACAAAAAAAGACAAACCAGGTATAGACATTATAATAAAGCCAAACACAAAAAATGAAAGTGTTCATATACCAGTTATATTAACTGAAGGTGGATTAAATGATTTAGTATATAATGATTTCTATATTGGAGAAAATGCAGATGTAGTAATAGTTGCAGGATGTGGAATACATAATAGTACTTGTGATACAGCACAGCATGATGGAATACATACATTTCATTTAGAGAAAGGTGCTAAAATAAAATATATAGAAAAACATTATGGTGAAGGCGAAGGAACAGGAGAAAGAATATTAAATCCTCAAACAATAATAAATCTTGGAGAAAATGCTTCTATGGAAATGGAATCTGTTCAAATAAAAGGTGTTACATCAACTATAAGAGAAACATATGCAAATATGCAAAAAGGAAGCAGTTTAGTAATATCAGAAAGAATAATGACAACAGGAAAACAGACAGCCAAAACAATATTTGATGTAAATTTAGATGGGGAAGATTCTAGTGTACATGTTGCATCTAGATCTGTTGCAGAAGATGATTCAGTACAAGAATTTATTTCAAATGTAAAAGGAAATACAAAATGTTTTGGTCATGTAGAATGTGATGCAATTATTATGGAAAATGGAAGAGTAATTTCTGATCCTAAAATTGAAGCAAATAATGTTGATGCAAGTTTAATACATGAAGCAGCTATAGGAAAAATAGCAGGAGAGCAATTAATTAAACTTATGACACTTGGATTAACAGAAAAAGAAGCAGAAGAACAGATAATAAATGGATTCTTAAAATAAAATATAAAAAATATAAAAGAGAAGTATAGATTAACTTGAAATTTACTTCTCTTTTTATTTTTTTACATTAATATTAATGAATTAATAATCTTTCAACTATTTGTATAGCATTACTTGCTGCACCTTTTCTAATATTATCTGCAACTACCCAGAAATTAATACCTGATTTGACACTGTAATCTCTACGAATTCTTCCTACAAAAACTTCGTCATGACCAGAAGCATTTATAGCTAAAGGATAGATTGATCTTTTAGGGTCATCTTGTAATATAATTCCAGGAGAATTTTTTAAAGTATTAATAAGTTCATCTAATTTAAAATCATTTTCAAATTCAACATTTATAGATTCACTATGACTATTAAAAACAGGTACTCTAACAGTAGTTGCTGTGACTTTTAAATCAGGTTTATTTAATATTTTTCTAGTTTCATTTATCATTTTTTCTTCTTCTTTAGTATATCCATTATCTAAAAATACATCTATATGAGGTAGACAGTTTGAAAATATAGGGTGATCAAATTTTACTAAATCGTAATTAGAATTATCTTGGGAATTTGGAATATCAGAATCTGAAGAATCTTCATCATAAGATTTATTTGTTAAATAGTTTTTTATTCCATTATCTAGATCAATTACACCATTTTTTCCTGCGCCTGATACAGCTTGATATGTAGAATAAACAATTCTTTTTATTTTGTATTTATCATCTAATGGTTTTAATGCAACAACTGCCTGAATTGTTGAGCAATTTGGATTTGCAATTATTCCATGATTTTTTATTATTTCTTCTGGGTTTACTTCTGGAACTACTAGAGGGACATTATCATCCATTCTAAAAGCACTACTATTATCTACAACAATACACCCTTTTGAAGCTGCAATAGGCGCATATTTTTTGGATGTTGATCCTCCTGCTGAAAAAATAGCATAGTCAAATCCACTGTCAAAAGATAATTCATTTAATTCTTGAACAATATAATCCTTTCCCATAAATTTTAATTTTTTACCAGCAGATTTTGATGAAGCAAAAAGTACATATTCATCTACTGGTAATTTTTTTTCTTCTAATACTTTAAGAGCAGTTCTTCCAACAAGTCCTGTTGCCCCAACAATGGCCATTCTGATTTTTTTCATAAAGCATCATCCTTTACTTTTAGTTTTATATCATATTATATTAAAACTAAAATAAATTGTTAAAAAGAATTTATTTAAATTCATTTGAATTATAGTAATATTATAAAATAAATAAAACTAAAATCAAGTACTAAGCAAACAATAAATAATTATAAAATATAGATAAAAATATAAAAAACGTTTGAAACTTATGTAAAATATGGTATAATATTTAATATTATTGGAGGAAGAAATGTATAAATTTTTTGTGCCAGAGAAACAAATTAATGAAAACGAGATATATATTGTTGGAACAGATGTAAATCACATATCAAATGTATTAAGATTAAAATTAAATGATAATATTATAATATCAAGTAAAGAAACAGGAAAGACATATATATCTGAAATAATAAATTTTTCAAAAGATTCAGTAATCTGCAAAATAATTAACTTAGAAGATGAATCAGTAGAAAGCAATGTTAATATAGATTTATATCAAGGGTTACCAAAGTCAGATAAAATGGAATTTATTATACAGAAAACAACTGAACTAGGAGTTAAGAGTATTTTTCCTGTAGATATGGAAAGATGTGTAGTAAAAATAGATAAGAAATCAGAATTAAAGAAACTTGAAAGATGGCAAAAAATATCAGAGGTGGCTGCAAAGCAAAGTAAAAGAGATATTATACCAAAAGTAGAAAACATAATAAAAATCGAAGATATTTGCAAAAATACCTCAAAATATGATATTATATTACTGGCATACGAAAATGAGAATACAAAAACTATAAAAGATGAACTAAGAAAATTAGATAAAAATATAGATGAAAATATAAATATAGGAATAATTATAGGTCCAGAAGGTGGATTTTCTGAAAGTGAGGTAAATAAACTTATAGAAGCAAATGCAAAATGTATAAGTTTAGGAAAAAGAATCTTAAGGACAGAAACAGCCCCTATAGTTATGATAAGTGATATAATATATGAATTTGAATTATAAAGATGGAGGAAGAAAAATGTCTAAAAATGCTAAAAAAACAAAAGAGCAAGAACAAGACAAAAAAGATGTAGTAAATAAAGAAGCAGATACTAAAACAGATGTGAAAACAAATAATAAAAAAACTACAAAAAATAAAAGTACAGGTGCAAAATCATCAAAAAAAGTATCTGACGATGAGAATAATAAAAAACAAACAAATCAAGAAGAGAAAAAAGAAAATATAAATAAAAGCAGTAAAAAAGGAAATACTAAAAAGACTTCAAACAATACTACAAATAAAAAAAATAGTACTAGTAAGACAACAAGCAAAAACAAAAAAGATGATAAAAGTGTAGAAAAAAACATAAAAAATGAAATAAAAGAAGATATAAAAACAGAAAAAGAAGAAATAAAAAAAGATAATAAAAAAACAAGTAAGAATCAGAATAAAAGTAATAACAAGAATAATAGCAAAAATAGCAAAAAAAATGATGTTAAAGAAAATATAGAAACAGAAAAAATAGAAGATGTTCAAGAAAAAGAAGTAAATAGAAATAATGAAGAGACAAAAGAAGTAATAGAAAAAGAACATGCAAAATTAATAAAATTTGAAGAAATAAAGAATATATTTAGAAAGAAAAAGAAAATACCAAAAGAAGATAGAAAGAAAATTCGTAAACCAGTTATATATAATTTTTTAGTAATGATAATGGTAATACTTTATTTCACATTTCTTATATTAGGATTTAATAATATAGATAAAGAAGTATATCAAACAGATCTAAAAGTATTTTCAATATGTACATTATTCTTATCGATAGTGCTACTAGAAAGAGCTTATAGGCAGTCAAGTAGGAAAATAGCTATATATGGAGTTGAAGTGTTAGTTATTGCTATAGTTACTCTAGGATTAATATATGTGAATTTAATGTTATCATCTAAGTATGTAAATATATTATTAATTATTTTAGGAATAGTAGTAATATACTATTTTATAAAATCAATAATAATTAGAGCAAGAGGAAAGAAAAAATATTTTCTAGATGATATGAAAGAAATGATAAACACAGAAGAATAAAATTTAAAAGAAAGTTTTAATTTTGGAGGTAAATGATATGCAATTAATAAATATAGGTTTTGGAAATATAGTTTCAGCAAATAGAATAATAGCTATAGTAAGTCCAGAGTCAGCACCAATAAAGAGAATAGTTCAAGAAGCAAAAGATGAAGGAACAGCTATAGATGCTACATATGGAAGAAAAACAAGAGCAGTCCTTATAATGGATTCAGGACATATAGTTTTATCTTCTATTCAACCAGAGACTGTAGCAGGAAGACTTGAAAAAGATGATGAAAATATATCTGTAGATGATAATTAAAAAATAGGAGGAATGTAATTATGATGGTAAAACCAACAGTAAAAGAATTATTAACAAAAGTAGACAATAGATTTGAATTAGTTGTAGTAACAGCCAAAAGAGCAAGACAAATAGCTGATGGAGCAAAAGTTTTAACAGATGTAAAAGAAGAAGCTCCTGTAACATTAGCTGCAAACGAAATTGCAGAAGGTAAGGTGACTATATGTTAGTAATATTATCAGGAGTATCTGGAGCTGGTAAAAATACAATTAAAGAAGCTCTGATTAAAAGAATGGAAAAAGTTGATTCTCTTCCTTCATATACATCAAGAGCAAAACGTGAAGGAGATATAGAAGGAAAAGATTATATATTTGTTACCAGAGAAGAATTTGAAAAAATGATTGAAAATCATGAACTTTATGAGTATGATATACATCATAACGAATATTATGGTACTTCAAGAAAATTACTAAATGAAAAAATAAAGAGTGGAAAAATAATTGTTAAAGATATTGATGTTAATGGAACAGAACATTTAAAAGAGTTACTAGGAAAGGATACTAAAGTAGTGACAATCTTTTTACGTGTTCCAAAATATGAATTAGAGCGTAGACTAAAAGAAAGAGTAGATAAACCAAGTCCACAAGACATTATATTAAGATTAAATAGATTTGATTATGAAGAATCTAAAATTAGTATGTATGATTATATTATAAAAAATAACAACCTAGAAAAAACAGTAAATATTATTGAAACAATTATAAATAATGAATTTAATTTGACAGAAGAGGAATTTTAGATAATAATATAAATAGTAAAAATATCAGCAAAATTATATAAGCGGCCCGTAAAACGAGCCGCCTTTTTGTGCTGTCACAAGAACATTAGAAGCCATAGAATCGAAGCTCACAACGATCTTCATCGATATGAATCGGTCCCATGTGGCCGGTGTGCCTTCTGATCTGTTCTTCGGTTACACCGTGCCGAACATGTGCAAGCTCAACGTCCAACATTGGATAGTCGTCATCGCCCATGCCGATATTAGTTCCAAAGATATTCCAGAGTTTTACCTCTTTTGTATCTCTGTTAATGACACAGGCATGATGCCCGAAGACAGTTCTTAAGTCAGATCCGGTGAAGTCTTTTTTGATTTCAACAAGGTTAGCAAATTTCTTTGCTTCAATTCTTGATGGAAGATAGCTTCCGAGAATTCTCCAGCCTCTAACCGTCACCGGTTCGAGATTAACTTCCTGGTTATTATGATCAACAGTGACTTTTCCATCAAAGTGGAAAACGCGCTGTACATAAACCGGATGCATCTGGTTATACTCAATTGCAGCCATCATAGCAGCTCTTTGATAACCAGTCATGTCATCGATTCCTGTAAAAGTCCATCCATTTAACCGGATCTGTTTTTCTGCTCCTTTTGTTGCTCTTGCATTATTCATAAGGTTGTCCTCCTTTACTCCGCCTCCATTTTATGGCGGAAATGAAAAAATAAAAATGTTATAGAGTTACATATATATATTAACATAAATTTACAAAAAATGCAAGAAACGTTGACATAACAACTAAAAATATTGTATAATATTTATGTAACTTTATAAACAAGTTGTTTACCCAAAGGAGGGAAGGAAATGAATATGCTGAATATTGAACCTTCGGATGTCAAATTATTGACACCGATAAGTGAGAAGGATGCATTGGAGTTTCTGAAAGAGAACACGGAGGTAATCCTCCGGGTAAGTGCAAGAGAGTTTTTTGGAGTAGATAATGTGAATGAATATGAGAGCAAAAAAGCTCTAAAAGACCGAGGTGTATACAATACCTGGGAGTTATATATAGATTAGTGTTTTTTGATTCTACATTCTGATTTCTTCATTCCAATTTCTCTTGTAAGGAGAAGATCCAGCTAACAGGCTGGATTTTTTCCTTGTAAAAAGCCTAAAAATTTGATATACTTCATATACAAGTTTAATATAAATAAAATTTTTTATATAAGTTATATGGAGATAAAGAATACATGATTGCAGAAGTTATAATACAAAGTAATGTTAAAAATTTAAATAGAGTATTTGACTATAAAGTTCCAATAGAATACGAAGAAAATGCTATAGAATTAATTGGAGCAAGAGTATTAGTGCCATTTGGAAGAATGAAGGAATTAGAAGAAGGTTTTGTGGTTAATATAAAAGAAAAAACAGAATATGAAGTAAAAGAAATTGCTAAAGTGGAGAAAAAGTTTTTAAATGAATTAAAAATAAATTTAGCAAGATGGATGGCTAGAAGATACTTTTGTAATGTATCAGAATGTTTAAAATTAATGTTACCACCAGGAACTACTAGTAAAGTTATACAAAATAGAGTTAAAGAAAAAAGTGTTAATTTTGTAAGTTTATTAAAAGATGAAGATGAAATAGAATTTGATATAGGAACAAAAAAATTAAAATCAGATAAACAAATAAGAACACTAAAATTTTTGCTTGAAAATGGAGATTCATTAGTTTCGGATATAGAAATGTTTGCAGATTCATCAAGAGCAGTTGTTAATACTTTGTGTAAAAACGGGTATGTAGAAATAGTAGAGAAGAAAATAGAAAGAGATCCTTTTGAAGGAAAAGATATAGAAAGAACGGAAAAACTAAAATTAAATAAAGAACAACAAGAAGCTTTTGATATAATTTGTGATTCAATGGATGATATGTTATTTTCTGAATTTTTAATATTTGGAGTAACTGGATCTGGAAAAACAGAAATTTACCTACAATTAATAGAAAAAACACTAAATGAAAACAAATCAAGCATATTATTAGTTCCAGAAATATCACTAACACCACAAACAGTAAATAGATTTATATCAAGATTTGGAAAAGAGAATATAGCAGTATTACATAGCAAATTATCTGTTGGCGAAAGATATGATGAATGGAATAAGATTAATGAAGGAAGAGCAAAAATTATAATTGGTGCAAGATCTGCAATATTTGCACCTGCCAAAGATTTAGGAATAGTTATAATAGATGAAGAACATGATAGTTCATATAAATCTGAAATGACACCGAGATATGATGCAAAAGAAATAGCAAGATATATAGCAAAAGAAAATAATATTCCTTTAGTATTGGGAAGTGCAACACCTGATTTGGATACATTTTATAGAGCAAAAAATGAAGAAATATCGTTATTAAAATTAATTAAAAGAGCTAATGAAAAAAGTTTGCCTGAAATAGAAATTATTGATTTAAGAGAAGAGTTAGCTAAAGGTAATAAATCAATGATTAGCACTAGACTTTATGGAGAAATAGAAAATAATTTAAATAATAAAAAGCAAACTATCTTGTATTTAAATAGAAGAGGATATTCAACTTTCATAATGTGCAGAAATTGTGGATATATTGCTAAATGCAAAAACTGTGATATTAATTTAACATATCATTCAAATACTAATAAACTAAAATGCCATTATTGTGGTAGAGAAGAAAATGTTTTAACAATATGTCCTGAATGTGGAAGCAAGCAAATAAGATATTTTGGAACTGGAACTCAAAAATTAGAATTTGAAATAAATAAAATATTTCCAGAGGCAACTACAATAAGAATGGATGTAGATACAGTCAGTAAGAAAAATTCACATGAACAAATATTAGACAAATTTAAGAATGAAAATATAGATATATTAATAGGAACACAAATGGTAGTAAAAGGTCATCATTTTCCAAATGTAACCTTAGTAGGTGTAATTGCAGCAGATGGTAGTTTAAATATAGATGATTTTAGAGCAAATGAAAAAACATTCCAAATTTTAACTCAAGTTGCTGGAAGAGCAGGAAGAGGAGAAGAAAAAGGAAAAGTAATAATTCAAACATATAATCCAGATAATTTTAGTATTGAATGTGCTAAAAAACAAGACTATGAATTATTTTATAATACAGAAATTGGAATGCGAAAACAATTGAAATATCCACCATTTTGCGATATAATATTAATGGGATTTAGTTCTGAAAATAAAAAAGAAGTAGAAAAAATAGCAAATTCTATTCATTTATATCTAAAGAATAGAGTAATAAATGAAAATATAGGAATAATACTATATAAAGCAATTCCATCACCAATAGATAGAATAAAGAATAAATATAGATGGAGAATATTAATAAAATGTAAATTTTCAGAAGAAATAATAGATTTGTTAAATGATGCTTTAGAATATTCTAAGAAATTAAAAGTAAAAGAAACAAGAATAACAATAGATTTAAATCCAAATAATATGATGACATTATAGAATAATAAAAAAATATTATATTATTTACAGAATTATTTATAGAAGAAAAGGAGGGAATACATAAGTGGCAATAAGAGAAATAAGGGAAAATGGAGATGAAATCCTAAGAAAAAAATCAAAAGAAGTAGAAGAAGTAAATGATAAAATAAGAGAATTATTAGAAGATATGGTAGAAACTATGCACAAATATAATGGTGTTGGCTTAGCTGCTCCACAAGTAGGACTTCTAAAAAGAGTTATCGTAATTGATTTATATGATGATAAAGGACCTTTAAAATTAGTTAATCCAGTAATATTAAAAACTAAAGGAAAGCAAGAAGTAGAAGAAGGATGTCTAAGTTTTCCAAATCAATATGCAAAAATGATAAGACCAGAAGAGGTAGTTGTAGAAGCATTAAATGAAAATGGGGAAAAAATAAAAATCAAAGCTAAAGGACTATTAGCACAAGCATTATGCCATGAAATAGATCATTTAGAGGGAATATTATTTGTTGATAATATGATACCAGGAACACTTGAATATATAGAACCAAAACAAGATTAGAAAAATAAAGGAGGAGATTATATGCTAAAGATAGTATTTATGGGTACTCCGGACTTTGCTGCAGAATCTCTAAAAGAAGTATATAAAGCAGGATATAAAATAGAAGCGGTTGTAACAAATCCAGATAAACCAAAAGGAAGGGGGATGAAATTAATCCCATCTCCTGTAAAAGTTTTTGCAGAAGAAAATAAATTAAAAGTATTACAGCCACAAAGAGTAAAAAATAATATAGAATTTATAGAAAAAATAAAGAAAATAAATCCAGATGTAATTTGTGTTGTTGCATATGGAAAGATTTTACCAAAAGAAATTTTAGAAATTCCAAAATTAGGTTGTATTAATGTTCATGGATCACTTCTTCCAAAATATAGAGGAGCTGCTCCAATTCAATGGGCAGTGTTAAATGGAGATAAAGAAACAGGAATTACAACTATGTATATGAATGAAGGCATGGATACAGGAGACATGATTTTAAAAGAAAAGGTAGCAATTGATGAAGATGAAACAACAGGAGAGTTATGGGACAAAATGTTGGTAGTAGGAGCAAAACTTTTAGTAAAAACTCTTAAATTAGTAGAAGATGGAACAGCTCCTAGGATAAAACAAGGAGATGATTATACTATAGCTCCTATGTTAGAAAAAGAAATGGCAAAAATAGATTGGAATAAAAGCGCATTGGAGATTAAAAATTTAGTAAGAGGGTTAAATCCAATTATGGGAGCATATACTTATTTGGATGGAAAAAAGATAAAGTTTTGGAAAGTTAAAGTATTAACAAATGATGAATTAAAAAATGATTATCCAGAGATTGAAGAATATGAATTTAAATTACCAGGACTTGAAAGTGGGACAGTTTTACTATCAGATCCCAAAAAAGGATTATATATAAAAGGAAAAGATGGAATTATAAAAGTATTAGAAATTCAGGGAGAAAATGCAAGAAGGATGACAGTACAAGAATTTCTAAGAGGTAATAATATTTTAGCAGGTTCTATATTTGAATAATCTAATAAGAAATATAAAGTTAACATAAAATACTATAATATATAAAAAAATTGTTGCAAAATTTGTAATATAATAGTATAATATATAATGTACGAATTTAGAATAAAAAATAAGTAATACAAGCATAGAATAAGTGCATAATATAGTAATATACTAAAAAGGAGAAGAGAAATGGATTATTTATATATGATTCAACAGGCGCTTGTGTGGTTATTAACAATATTTTGGGGATATCAGTTAATAATAAGCATATGTTCACTTGTTAAATTAAAAGATAAACCAATTTTAGAAGAGAAAACTAATAAATTTATGGCTATAATACCTGCACACAATGAAGAAAATGTTATTGAAGCTTTAATAGAAAGTTTAAATAAACAAGATTATCCAAGAGATCATTATGATATTTATGTCATAGCTGATAACTGTACAGATAGAACAGCTGAAATAGCAAAAGAACATGGAGCAATTGTACTGGAAAGACATGATGAAGAACATAAAACAAAAGGTTATGCTCTTCAATGGTTTTTAAAACAAAAAATAGAAGAAGATGCTCCTTATGATGCATTTTGTATATTTGATGCTGATAATATAGTTGATAAAAACTTTTTAAAAGCAATGAATAAAAAACTATGCCAAGGAGAAGAAGTTGTTCAAGGATATAGAGATATTAAGAATCCTACAGATAGTTGGGTATCAGCAGGATATGCATTATTCTATTGGACAATGAATAGATTTTATCATTTAGCAAGATATAATTTAGGTTTATCACCATTAATAAATGGAACAGGATTTATGGTAAAATTTGATGTTATAAAACCTGATGGATGGAATACAAATACTTTAACAGAAGATATAGAATTTTCATTAAAAAGAATTATAAAAGGACGTAGACTAGGTTGGGCCACTGATGCCATTGTATATGATGAGCAACCAGTAGGATTTAAACAATCATGGAAACAAAGAACAAGATGGACAGTTGGACATATTCAATGTATGACAGAATATACAAAGCCATTAGCAGCAGCTGTTAAATCTAATAAAACAATGATGAATTTTGATGGACTTTTATATATACTAGGAAGTATACCAATGTTCATATTAACTTTATTATTATTAATATTAAATTTTGTTATATATGCAGCAAATGGTATGACAGCAACAGAATTAATAATAAACTGTTTAAGATATTTAATACCAACATTCTTACTTCCAATATTTACAGCTATTTTAATTATGATATTAGAGAAGAAGAAAATAAGACCTATGATTAAAGGACTTCTTTGTTATCCATTATTCTTAGGTTCATGGATATTAATAAACTTTAAATGTTTATTTAAACGTGATACAAGTTGGGATAAGATTGAACATGTTAGAAATGTTAAGATTAATGAAGTATAAGATTGAATATAAAAATTAAATATAATATTATAAATTGAAATTAAGATAAATTCTAGACATGAATTATACGAAATGATATAATTCTATCTAGAATTTATTTTTTTAGGAGGATGCTTTGGAAAATAAAAATTTAGTAAAAACTGAAACAAATAAAAAGAAAAATATAATTAAATATTTACATATCGCAATAATTATATTAGGAACAATATTTATTTCATTAAGTGTATTTCATTCAAATTTATGGTTCGACGAAAGTTATAGTGTTGGAATTGCTAAACATAGTTTTTCTGGAATATGGACTATAGGAGCAAGTGATGTACATCCTATTTTATACTACTTTATTTTACATATAATTGGAATGATAACAAATTATAATCTAATAGCAATGAGAATGTTATCACTTATTTCATTAGTTTTAGTTGGAATATTAGGATATACGCATATACGTAAAGATTTTGGAGAAAAGACTGGAATTATTTTTTCATTTTTAGTGTTTTTCTTACCAGTATCTGCAGAATATGCAGGAGAATTAAGAATGTACAGTTTAGGCATGCTTTTAGGAACAATACTAGGAATTTATGCATATAGGTTATATAAAGGAAATGAAAGTATAAAGAATTTTATAATATTTGGATTAAGTAGTTTACTTGTTTCTTATACACATTATTATGGGTTAATGCTTGCTGGAATTATTAATTTAATTCTATTTGTTTATTATATAAAGAATAGAAAAACAAAAGGAGAAGCTTTACGAAATTTTATAATAACAGCAGTAATTCAAGTAATATTATATTTACCATGGCTAATTGTATTTCTAGGGCAACTTGCTAGTGTATCTAAAGGATTTTGGATTACGCTTACTTTTCCTGGTACATTAATTGAAATTTTAAATATGCAGTTTGTAGGAACATTATCAAGTACTATTGGTCTTATTTTTGCTATAGCTGTTTTTGTATATTTAATATATATATATTTGTTTAAAATAAAAAAACAAGAAGAAAAAACGGATATGAAACCAGTAGTAATATCATTACTAATATATATTGGAATCATTTTAATTGCTTTATTAGTTTCTTTATGTATGCAGAGTGTAATATTATTATATAGATATTTGCTTATACTTACAGGATTATTTATTTTTATGATCGCATATATTATATCTAAAGATAATAATAAATATAGAATTACAGTATTTTGTATAATTGTTTTAGTTATTTCTACAATTAGCAATATAGGATTAATTAAAGAAAATTATGATAGTAGAAATGATCAGTTTTTATCATATTTACAAGAAAATATTGAGGAAAATGATATAATACTATATTCAGATGCAATAAGTGGTGCTGTAGTAACAACATATTTTGAGAATCAATCATATTTTTATGATAAAAATAATTGGAATGTAGAAGAAGCATACAAAGCATATGATCCATATATGAAAATTATATATAGTATAGATGATTTAATACAAAATTATAAAGGTAGAATTATACTAGTTGAAGGTGGAGATTCATCATCTCTATTAAATGAAATTGATCAAATGAATGAAAATTGCAAGACTATTTCAAGAGAAGTATTTGAAACAGGATATAAGGGAAATACATACACAATAGAAATTATAGAAATAAATGAAAATGCAGAGTAAAAAATAAGAGATAAAATTTATTGACAACAAAAAATTGTTAAAATATAATTAATGCATATTAATAAAAAGGGGGATAACAAATGAAGTATCAAATCATAGGACAAACTGTACCAGTAGTTGAATTAGAATTAAACAGAGGAGAAACCATATATACACAAACTGGAGGTATGACATATCAAACAGATGGGATAGAAATGAAAACAAATGCTAGAGGCGGAGTAATGAAAAGTCTTGGAAGAATATTTACAGGTGAATCTATTTTTATGGCAAATTATACAGCAGTTAAAGATGGAGCAAAAGTTGCATTCGCAACAACTGTACCAGGAAATATTAGTCCTGTTAATTTAGCTGAAAGACCAGCAGGATTAATTGTTCAAAAAGGCTCATTCCTTTGTGCAGAAGATTCTGTTGAAACATCAGTTACATTTTCTAAAAAAATAGGAGCAGGATTAGTAGGTGGAGAAGGTTTCATACTTCAAAAAGTAACAGGTAATGGAACAGTCTTTTTAGAAGTTGATGGAGATCCAATAGAAAAAGATTTAATGCCAGGAGAGGTATTAAAAGTTGATACAGGAAATGTTGTAGCATTTGAAACAACTGTAACATATACTGTTGAAATGGTAAGTGGATTAGGAAATATATTTTTAGGTGGAGAAGGATTGTTTTTAACAAAATTAATTGGACCAGGAAAAGTAATTTTACAATCACAAAACTTTAATGATTTTATATCAAGAGTAACTCCAGCAAGTCCAAAAAATTAGACTATTTCAATAAAATGATTTGAGTAAAAGCAATATAGTATAATAAGAAAAATTATAGATAGTGGTAAAAAATTTACCACTATCTTTGTGTGAATTATTTAAAATATAGTTTTTTTCTAGTATTTTATTGATAGCAATTACATAAAATGGTATAATCTAAACTGGAGAGTGAAAGAAAAATGATATTTGAAAATAAAATAAAAGTATATGCATTTGTAGGACCGTCTGGAACAGGAAAAAGTTATAGAGCTCAAATGGTAGCAAATGAAAACAATATACACTATATAATAGATGATGGATTGTTAATAAATGAAAATGATGTGATTGCAGGTAGTTCAGCAAAAAAGGCACCAACTAAAATAGAAACTGTAAAAAAGGCTATATTTATAGATAAACAAGATAGAAATACAATGAGAGAAGCTATAAAAAAAGCAAAACCTGATGCAATTTTGATTTTAGGTACATCAGATGGAATGATAGAAAAGATAACAGAGAATCTAGGATTACCAAAACCAGAAAAAACAATATATATAAATGAAGTAGCAACAGAGACTGAAATGGAAACTGCAAGAAGAATTAGAACAACAGAAGGAAAACATGTTATTCCAGTTCCAACTTTTGAAATAAAAAGAGATTTTGCAGGATATATTTTAGATCCATTACAAATTTTCAAATATAGAAGAAATGACACACCATATATGTCAGAAAAATCAATTATAAGACCTACATTCAGTTATTTAGGCAAATTCACTATTTCGGATACAGTATTCAGACAAATAACAGAATATATTGCAAAGAAAACTGAGGGAATACATAGAGTATCAAGAGTGAGAGTAGAAAATACAGTAGGAGCTACCAATATTTACGTGGAAGTTTATGTGATTTTTGGGTACAATATTGTGAATGTATTAAGAGATTTTAAACAAAGAGTAAAAAAAGAAATAGAAAGACTAACAACAATGAATGTGCAAGAAGTTTCAGTTCTTGCAAAAGGAATACATATGCCAGAAAGAGAGGAAAAATAAATGTCATTTATAGTCGCAATTGATGGTCCTGCGGGAACAGGAAAAGGAACTGTAACAGAAATATTATCAAAGAAATTCAAATTATTAAATATAGATACTGGTGCAACATATAGATGTGTAACATTAGATATGATTAATAAAAAAATAGGAATAGAAGAATTAGACAAAATAAAAGAGTTATTAAAAAATATAAAGATTGAGTTAAAAATTGAAGACAATAAACAACAAGTATATTTAAATGGAGAAAATGTCACAGATAAAATAAGAAGCAAAGAAGTAAGTAGTTTAGTATCTCAAGTATCAAGTATAAAAGAAGTACGATATAGTATGGTAGACCTTCAAAGAAAAATGGCAGAAGGTAAAGATGTAATAATGGAAGGAAGAGATATTGGAACATATGTATTTCCTTCTGCAGATGTAAAGATATATTTAGATGCTGATGTAGAAGAAAGAGCAAAAAGAAGATTTAAACAAAATAAAGAAAAAGGCATAAATATGTCATATGTAGAAATATTAGAGAATATCAAAAAAAGAGATGAAAATGATAAGAAAAAAGAAATAGGAGCATTAAAAGTAGCAGCAGATGCAGAAGTTATAGATAGTACAACTAAAAGTATAAAACAAGTAGTAAGAGAAATAAGTAGCATAATAATAGAAAAAAAGAAACAAATAAAACAAACTAAGAAAATATACAAAATTAGAAAAGAAACAGCATGGAAAAAATTTGTAAGAAAAATAGTAAAAACAATATTAAAAACAGCATATAGAATTGCATATAGAGTAAAAATAACAGGATCTGTACCAGAAGAAGGAGCATATATATTATGCTGTAATCATATAAACTATCTTGATGCAGCAGCAATAGTGTTATTTAATAAGAGAAAAGTTAATTTTGTTGCAAAAGAAGATTTATTTACACATGGTATTTTAGATTGGTTAGGACATTTATTTGATGCTATTCCAATAAAAAGAAATATGCAAGATATAGAGGCAATGAAAAGATGCTTAAAGGTTCTAAAAAATGGAGAACTTTTAGGAATATTCCCAGAAGGAACACGTAAAGGAATGGAAAAGAACATGAAAGCTAAAAATGGTGCAGCTTTTATGGCCATAAAAGGAAAAGTAAAAGTTATACCTGTTGGTATTCATGGTACATTTAAACCATTTAGTAAAGTATATATGAATTATGGAGAACCAATTGATTTTAGCGGTTATACAAAAGATGATTTAGATAAGGCAACTGAGATTATTATGGAGCAAATAGTTATGTTGACAAAAAAGGAAGATTAATGTATAATATTTAAGGAAAAAATAGAGAGAATAAATATAAAATTATTAAAATAAATAAAAATAAAATAAATAATATATTAAATTCTTTTTGAAGAATCTTAATATATTATTTATTGCAGTTTAAAAGAGGGGTAATAATAATGAATAACGAAAAAATAAGAAATGTAGCAATAATAGCACACGTAGACCATGGAAAAACAACATTAGTAGATGCTCTTTTAAAACAAAGCCATGTATTTAGAGAAAATGAACAAGTTGATGAAAGAATAATGGATTCAAATGATATAGAAAAAGAAAGAGGAATAACAATACTTTCAAAAAATACATCTGTAATGTATAATGGTATAAAAATTAATATTGTAGATACACCAGGACATGCAGACTTTGGCGGAGAAGTTGAACGTGTTCTTAAAATGGTTGATGGTGTACTTTTATTAGTTGATGCATTTGAAGGACCAATGCCTCAAACAAGAGAAGTATTAAAAAAATCTTTAGCCTTAAATTTAAAACCAATAGTAATTATAAATAAAATAGATAGACCAGGAGCAGAGCCACTAAAAGTAGTTGATAAAGTATTAGAATTATTTATAGAATTAGATGCAAATGATGAACAACTAGATTTCCCAGTAATATATGCATCTGCTAAAAATGGAATTGCTAAAATGCATTTACAAGATGAAAGCGATAATGTAAATTGTATATTTGATACAATTATAAGTAACATAGAACCACCAAAATGTGATGTGGATGGAAGTATGCAAATGCTTGTGTCAAATATTGATTATGATGATTATTTAGGAAGAATAGCAGTAGGAAGAATTGAAAGAGGAACAATAAATTCTGGTATGAGTGTTGCAATATGTAAAAATGATAAAACAGAAAATGGTAAAATTGCAAAACTATATACTTATGAAGGATTAAAGAGAGTAGAAAAAGATACTGTATCTGCAGGTGATATAGTATGTTTATCAGGAATTTCTGATATTAATATTGGAGATACAATATGTGATATTAATAATCCTGAAAAGATCCCATTTGTAGATATTGATGAACCAACAGTTTCTATGACATTTAGTGTAAATAATGGTCCTTTTGCAGGTAAAGAGGGACAATTTGTTACATCAAGACATATACGTGATAGATTAATGAAAGAACTTGAAAGAAATGTAAGTTTACGTGTAAAAGAAACTGATTCAGCAGATAGTTTTGAAGTATGTGGACGTGGAGAGCTTCATTTATCAGTATTAATTGAAAATATGAGAAGAGAAGGTTTTGAACTTTTAGTTTCTCGTCCAAAAGTTATATTTAAAGAAATAGATGGTGTAAAATGTGAGCCTATAGAAAGATTAGTTGTAAATGTACCTGATGATTGTATAGGAAATGTTATAGAGAAACTTGGAAGACGTAAAGCAGAAATGATTAATATGGAACCGCTTGATACAGGTCATACAAAAGTTGAATTTAAAATACCTGCTAGAGGAATTATTGGTTATAGAACAGAATTCTTAACAGATACTAAAGGTGAAGGTACAATGAATAGTATATTTGATTCATATGAACCATATAAAGGAGAAATCCAATCAAGAACAAGAGGAGTATTAGTTGCATTTGAACAAGGTACGTCTGTAACATATGGTTTATACAACGCTCAAGAAAGAGGAGAATTATTCATTGGTGCTGGTGTAGAAGTTTATGAAGGAATGATAGTTGGTATAAACTCAAGAAATGAAGATATTTCAATAAATGTATGTAAAGAAAAACATTTAACTAATACAAGAGCTTCAGGATCTGATGAAGCACTAAGATTAGTGCCACCAATTCAATTATCTTTAGAAAAAGCTATAGAATTTATACAAGATGATGAATTAGTTGAAGTAACACCTAAAAATATTCGTTTAAGAAAGAAAATATTAGATAGCAAAACAAGAGAAAGAGAAGCAAGAAGAAAATAATTAATAATTGAGTGAAATAGACGTTCTTATAAGTTAAGTTTAAAATAAAACTAAAATGAGAACGTCTTTAAAATTAAAAGGAGCAAAAAATGAACAAAGTTGAATTAGCTAAAATAAAGGAAAAAGCATTAGAGGAGCATATTCCAATTATTATGGATGATACTTTAGAGGTAATAGAAAATATATTAAAAGAAAATAAACCGAGTAGAATTTTAGAAATTGGAACTGCAGTTGGATATTCTGCAATATGTTTTACTGAATTTTTAAATGAAGATGGAATGATAGATACTATAGAAAGAGAAGAAGACAGAGTAAAAGAAGCGAGAGAAAATATAAAAAAAGCAGAAGTAGAAAGTATGATAAATATCATTGAAGGAGATGCGGTTGAAGTTTTACCTACAATGAATGGAATGTATGATGTAGTATTTATAGATGCTTCTAAAGGAAAATATCCATTTTTTCTAAAAGAGGCTTTGAGAATGCTTAAAACAAATGGAATTATATTTGCTGATAATGTTTTATATAAAGGGTATGTTTTAAGTGATTATAACAAACATAAACAACGTACAGCTGTTAGAAATTTAAGAGAATTTTTAGCAGAACTAGAATCAAATACCGAATTAGAAACAGAGATATTAGAAGTTGGAGATGGATTAGCTATTGCTAAAAAAATAAGATAATAAAATAAAGACCTGTGGCATTCACCACAGGCCTTTTTGAGGCAAGAAAGAACATGGAATGTTCTAGAGCTTGTATTTCCGAAGCAGTTTGATAACCTCAGGATCCGAGACAGAAGGAATCTCATATTCATCGCTTATTGCTTCTTGAATAAGTTTTTCCACTTTATCGTAATCTTGGTTATCTACTGCATCATTGAACCTACGAATCCAGAAACGTTCATCTTGTTCATGTTCCCAAGCGGACATCCGCTCTCCATAAGTTGACCGAGACATACTGATACCTCCTTATCTGTAAAAGACTTTACATAACAATAATTATACTACATAAAATAGAAAAAGTCTATAAAATAAAAAATAGAATCAAAAGATCCTATTTTCTATAATTGTATTTATAATAAATATCGTATACAAGAAAGTACAGTATCTGTCACAAAAGCACCAAATAATATATATATTATAGTCATTTGTAAGTTATATGGTATTTTTGAAAGTATTAAATTTATTTTTTTCTTAAAGAATGGATAAATAAAATTTATAAAAAGTATAGCAATTATTCCCCAAGCAAAAGAATAAAAAATACTTACTCTACCATTTAAATTTAAAAATTCATTTGTATAATCCCACCATTTTAATGAGAATAGTGCTTCCATTCCAAAACTTACAACATATTCAAATATTGAAAATACAAGAGCTGCATATATAAATAATTTTAAGTTATTTCTTTTATAAGTGCTGAAAAACATAATAAGTATAAGAGCTCCCCATCCATATATTGGACATAAAGGTCCATATAAAAAACCTCTTTTAGTAAAATGACCTAAAGAATAAAAACTAAAAGCTGTTTCTAAAAGCCAACCTATAATAGCAAAAGCTAAGAAATATATGAAATATAAGTATGGTCTAGGTAGTTTTTTGGATTTATTAGTAGTTATTTTTTTTACTGGAATTAGTTGATTTTTATCTTTTGCATTAATGTCTATATTATTATCTGAATCTATATTTTTTTCCATATTAATTTATTCCTTTCATAAAGTACAATATATATAATACCAAATTTTTAGATAAATGTAAATTAAATTAATAAAAAATTAAAGAAGATATATATTGATATTACTTTAGTTTAAGGTCTTTTCTTTAGAGCAAAAAAGTAGTATAATAGATATGTCGTAAATTTAAAAGGAGATAATATTATGAAATTAAATATAGTACTTGTAGAACCAGAAATACCACAAAACACAGGAAATATAGCAAGAACTTGTGCAGCAATAGGGGCTAAACTTCATTTAGTATATCCATTAGGGTTTAGTATATCAGAAAAAGCAGTAAAAAGAGCAGGTCTTGATTATTGGGATAAATTAGATATAGAAGAACATTTATCTTTTGAAAAGTTTTTAGAAAAATATAAACCAGAAGAAAATAATATGTTTTTTGTAACAACAAAAGGTAAACATGTATATTCAGAACCAAAATATGAAGAAATGGATGAGGTTTTTGCACTTTTTGGAAAAGAAACTAAAGGATTACCAGAAGATGTATTATTAAAATATATAGATAAAACGATTAGAATACCAATGAGGACGACTTTAAGATCATTAAATTTGGCAAATTCAGTTGCTATTGTTGCTTATGATATAGTAAGACATGCTAATTTTGATAATCTAGAAGAAATTAGTGGATATTTTGATGATAGATTAAAATAAAAATAATTAAAAATAGAGAAGGAAAATAAAACAAATAGAACAGATAAAAAAAATAAATAAGTAAGAAAGGAATTAAAATATATGAAAAAACCAGAATTATTAGCACCAGCAGGATCATTTGAAAAAGCAAAAACAGCATTTTTATATGGAGCAGATGCTGTATATTGTGGAACAGGATCTTTATCACTAAGAAGTAGAGCAGAAGTAGACGATAATGATCTAGAAAAGACAATTAAATATGCGCATAGTATAGGAAAAAAAGTATATGCAGCAATTAATATATATGCTTGGGATGAATATTATGAAGAAATAAAAAAACAAGCAAAAATGTTAAATGAATTAAAAGTTGATGGAATAATTGCTTCAGATGGAGGAGTTATAGAAATCTTAAAAGAATATGCACCAGATGTAGATATACATGTTAGTACACAAGCAAATACTATAAGTTATCATTCAGCAAACTTTTGGTATAAGAATGGAGCTAAAAGAGTAATATTAGGAAGAGAAATGAATAAAGAACAAATAAGAGAATTAATGGAGAATAAACCGGATGACTTAGAAGTAGAAATATTTGTTCATGGAGCTATTTGTTTTGGCTACTCTGGAAGATGTTTTTTAAGTGACTTCTTAGCTTCAAGAAGTGCTAATTTGGGAGATTGTGCACAAAGTTGTAGATGGGCATATAATGTATATGTAGAAGAACATAATAATCCAGGTAATTTAATGCCTGTTGAACATGATGAAAAAGGTACTTACATATTTTCATCAAAAGATTTATGTTTAATAAAAGAAGTTCCTGAAATTATAGAAATGGGAATAGATAGTTTAAAGATAGAAGGAAGATTAAAAACAGAATACTATTTGGCAAGTGTAGTAAATAGTTATAGAAATGCAATAGATGATTACATGAAAGACCCAAAAAATTATGATTATACAAAATACTTAAAAGAACTTGAAAAAACAAAGACTAGAGGTCTTACTACTTTTTACTTTAATGACAGAAAAAATAAAGATTTCCAAGAATATGATGGAAAACAATATAATCCTGATTATGAATTTGGTGGAAAGATAATAGAATATGATGATGATAAATCTGTTATAGAGATTAGAAATAAACTTATTGTTGGAGACACAATGGAAATTTTAGTTCCAGGAGATATTACTCCAGTAGAATTCACAATAGAAAAACTTTGGAATACTGATACAGATAAGGAAGTAGAATGTGTAAATCCAGGTAAAGCTGGCCAGAGTATAAAAATGAAACTTCCTATAAAATGCGAAAATGGATGGATATTAAGAAGAAAGAAAACTAAATAAAAATAGAAGAGCCGGCTAAATATAGCCGGCAAATTTTTTGAATACATACATTAGAAGGAAATAACAGTTACTTAAAATTCGTTTTTGATTTTGTCGATATACCCTTGAATTTCAGAGACAATAGCTGACATTTTCTTGGTTGTAGATTTGAGCTCCTTCACCTTTTCATCTGATGTGATCATAGGTTCTTCTGAAGAATCTTCTTTCAGACACTGTGAACTAATTTCTAGGTCGGAGCATAAAGCTTCGACAACGTGTGCAAGACCGGCAATCTTTTGATAGTTAATTTGCTCTGGTGTTTTATGCATTTTACATTCCTCCTAATATTCAAAACATAATCTAATGCATATATTCAAAGAATATTATACCACAATTTACATAATATTTCAAAAAAGAAGGGCCAGAATTGTAATCTGGCCCTCCACACTCGAGGTGGACTAGTCATCAGAAGTGGATGCCCAATCTTCAGAATGATCTGAGTAAGAAGGGTGAATCCAATGACTCATCATATCTGACTCTGCAGACACAAGTCGTTTCCGATACTGCTCGAGCTCTTTGATGATACAGTTAAGATCATCAACGATCGAAGCAGGTTCGAAATCGTACTCGGTAGAGCGCCTCAGATACCGCCTCTTGTTAAGTGCAGTTTCACGAAGTTCGTCACTCACCAAAGCGATGAGAGACAAAAGGTGAGTGCACTTCTCAACACGACTCGAGTATTTCATAATGTCCTCCTTAGAGGTTGCGCTATACCTTCTTTTAGTATAGCTATGAATATATTATATCATAATTTTATATAGTTTTAAATAATCAAGAGCTATATAATTAAGGCTTATGTAACATTTTCTAGTTTACTTGCTAGAATAAATGATAGTATTAATAGTAAAACAGATAAAATACCAGCAAAATTAAAACTTAAAGGCATATATAAAATTAGTATACTTCCTAATGTAAATCCTATAATAGAGTAATATGTTTGCATATAAAAATATTTAAAGAATACTTTTATAACAAATAAAAATACTATTGATCCAATTATAAGACCAAATCCCATAGGAATTAATATGTTTATATCAAGAATTGTAATAGCGTGTAAATAAATTGGATATACTCCTAAACACATTAATATTATAGTGTTACTAACTCCAGGAATAACAACACCAAGAGACATTAAAAAACCTGATAATATTAGATATGGGGGAGATATTAAGTTATCAGAATAATTAATAGTTAGGTGATTTTCAATAATTACTAAAACATAACCTATAATAAACGAAATTAAAGTAAAAAATAAATATCTTAGTTTAAAATGATGTTCTGAATTTACTTTTTTTATAATACATGGTATACAACCTAAGATTAAACCAATAAAACAGAAATTAGTTTGTAAAGGATATTTTATAAATAGCATTTTTAAAATATTTCCTACTAGAAATACTCCAACTATTCCTCCTAAAACTATGGGAAATAGGTATAAAAAGTTCTTTCTAAAATCTTTAAATAAACCAGTTATAGAATTGATTAATTTATCATATATTCCTAAAATTACACATATGACTCCACTGCTAATGCCAGGTAAAATAGCACCAGAACCTAGCAGTATTCCAATAAAAAATCTTGTTATCAATAATAATCATTCCTATTCATAATATTTATAAATGAATATGTACAGAATGTGAATTTTATTACAATACAATTAAAATAATTGAAATAAGAAAAAATTTAATATATAATTATACAGTAAAAAATTATATACTAAAAAGCTAAAAAGAATATAATTTTAGTAATTTTATAAGGTCATGCACTTTCAAAATTCAAGCACATATAATTTATGTATAAGGCAGTAGGAGGTGCATTTATGTTTACTACTTTTTGTGGAAGTTTAGGTGTTATTACTTTTATAGAATTTCTTAAATCAGCAGTATTTTTATTAGGATACATATCTAATAGTAATTTATTTCCAGAACCATTATCTTCATCAGAAGAAAAAGAATATTTAGAAAAAATGAAAGATGGAGATGAAGAAGCGAGAAACATTTTAATAGAGAGAAACCTAAGATTAGTTGCACATATAACTAAAAAATATAGTACAGCTAAAGTAGATCAGGAAGATTTAATTTCTATAGGAACAATTGGATTAATTAAAGGGATAAATAGCTTTGAATCAGATAAAGGAGTTAGACTAGCAACATATGTTGCCAGATGTATAGATAATGAAATATTAATGTATTTAAGAAGTACAAAAAAATTAAATGCAGAGGTTTATTTAGAAGATCCAATAGGAAATGACAAAGATGGAAATACAGTTGTACTTCAAGAAGTATTAGAAAATGATGAAAGAAGTATAGAAGAAGAAGTGGATTTAAAATTTAAAATTAAAAAATTATATAAAAAAATGAAAGAAATATTAAAACAAAGGGAGAGATTTATTATAGAATTAAGGTTTGGATTGGATGGTTCTAAACCAAAAACACAGCACGAGATTGCAGAAATGATGGGAATATCACGCTCATACGTATCAAGAATAGAAACTAAAGCTATAAAAAAATTATCCAAGGAGTTTCAAGAATAAAGAAAAATAAAAAGTTAATTAAAAATTAAATAAACAATAAAAAAGATAGAAACGGAGAATAAAATGTATAATTTTAAATATGGAGATAAAAATAAAAAAGAAGAAAACAATGTTCAAGTTAGTTTTGATATACTAGGAAATATACAAAAACAAGAAAAAAATAGTGGTGTGAATTTGAATAAATTTGTAGATGATTATGTACTAGTTGATATTGAAACAACAGGATTTTCACCAGTTAAAGATGAAATAATAGAGATTGGAGCAATTAAAGTTGAAAAAAATAAGATTATAAATGAATATAATGAGCTTATAAAAATTAATGAAACCTTATCACCTTTTACTACAAAATTAACAGGTATTACAGATGAGATGCTACAAACAGGTAAAGAAATAAGTGAAGTTCTTAAAGATTTCATACATTTTACAGGTGATAGTATAATAATAGGCCATAATGTTACATTTGACTTAGGATTTTTAAGTTACAATTGTAAAAAATATTTAAATTTTAATTTAAATAATGATTATGTGGATACAATGTGTATAGCAAGAAAATTAGTTCCAAATAGTATAAATTATAAACTTGGAACTTTAGCTGATTTTTTTAATGTGAGCTATGAAGGAGCTCATAGAGGCTTAAAAGATGTTGAAATTACATATGAAGTATATAATAATTTAAGAAAAATAAATAGATACAAAAGTCATGGTATTTAATAGTATAAAAATCATTGACATAAATTTACATTAATGCTATTATTTTACTGATAAACTTTAATTTACAAAAGATTAAAAAGTAAAAATCTAAAGATGGAGGAAAAATAATGAAGAAAAAAACTAAAATATTTATATTAGTAATTATTTTAATAATACTTATAGTATTAGGAGTAATTTTTTTTACAAGGGATTCTGAAAATGAACCAATTAATGAAAATGTAAGTGATGATTTATTAATAGAAGAAACAGCAAATACAAAAGAAACATTACCAGACATAGATATAATAACAGGAGAAAATACTAGTGTAAGTATGTCATATATTAAAAATAAAGGTTTACCAATAATTTTATGCTTTGTTGCTGATTGGTGTGAACCTTGTCAAGAACTTGAGCCTATATTAGAAGAAATAGAAGAAGAATACAACGGTAAGGTTGTTATACAATTAGTAGATATGGATTTAAATAAAGAATTAGTAGAGTATTATGATGTACAAGAGGTGCCAACACAGATATTTATAAATAGTGATCAAACTCCATATATACATGATCAAGAATCAGATGATTTTGAGCAAGAACTAGATGATGAAGGAAATATAATATATACAAAACATATAGGAACATTTACTAAAGCAGAACTTACAGACATTATTGATAAAATGGACTAATTTGGGTAAAAAAATCAAATAAAAAACGCATATATAAATTAAAATATATGCGTTTTTTTTTGTTCAAAAAAATGGAAAAATAAAATAAAAAAATTTTCACATAATATTATTGAAAAAATAAAAGGTGCCATTAAACCAATTTTTTCAAATATAAACAATAAAAATTAATGGAGAAAGGAAGCTTATGAGAAAGAAAATATTGACTTTTATTATAACTTTATTAATAACTACATTTTTATTGCAAATAAAAATATATGCAGCATCTATTCCGTTAAATTCAGTAAATGTAACAACTAGTAAAAGTACTATAGCTCCTGGAGAAGAAGTTAAAGTTACAATAGATTTTGGAACAGATCTTGGAGCATATACATTTGATATTGCATATGATAACAATATTTTTGAATATGTTAGTTCAGAGGGAGGAACAGAAAATGATAATGGAACAAGGGTTAGAGTTACTTATTATGACAGTTCAGGGGGATCTAATCCAAGAACCAACATGTCTGTTACTTTTAAAGCAAAAGAGAGTTTAGTAACAACAAATCCAACAAATTTCTCAATAACTGCAGAAGGTCTTGCAAATTCAGATGCTTCTCAAGAATATGATGACATAACTACAGCAATAGAAAAAGAAGTAACCGTACAGCCAAGATATGAACAATATGAACTAAGCTTAAGTTATAGTGGGAAAATTGTGGAAAATGAAGGTAAAGAAATAACCCTTTTAACAACATCTAGTTTGGGAGAAAATTATGATAATGTAATGCTAAAAGCAGAAGTAACAAGTAAGCCAGAAAATTCCAACTTAAAATTAACAGCAGTTAACGAACTGAGTCAAGAAGTAGATATTCTACAAGATGGATGGGGATCTACAACAGGTTATGCTTTAGGTGGTAAAGATGTAAATCATGAACTTAAAATGACAGCAAATTTTGATATGATAGGAGAATATAAAATAAAATTTAGTATATTAGATAAAGATACTTCTGATCAGTTAATTGTCGAAAAAGAATTTACAATTAATGTAGTAGATGAAAATACAACAAATAATGATGAAAATAATACTGAAGGAAATGGAGAAAATTCAGAAGAAAATAATGTGAATAATGGACAAAACAATGAAAATAAACAAAATGAAGAATCTTTACCAGAAGAATTACCTAAAACCGGTATGACTCAATATGGAATTATTGCAGCAATGTTGTCTGTATTGATTTCTGGATATGTAGTGACAAAAAACTATAAAAAAGATTAATGTAAGCTTCTATTTAAATAGAAGCTTACATAGAAAGGAATAATAATAAAGATATGATAAAAAACATAATAAAGTTATTTGTCATATTGTTAATCGGAGTTTTAATAGGAAATGTAGCATATGGAATATATAGAGAAATAAAACTTGAGGATGGACCTAGAAGCTATCAAAATAATATAGAAATAGAAAATATGCTTAATAATAAAAATAATATAAAGAATAATTTAAGTGAAGTAATACCAGATGAATATAAAGGATATAAAGTATCAGCAAAGCTAATAATAGAAAAAATTAATTTAGAGACATATGTGTTCGAAGAATATAATGAAGATGCAATGTGGATATGTCCTACTAAATATTATGGACCTAACCCTAATGAAATTGGTAATTATTGTATTGCTGCACATAATTATGATAAGAAAAATATGTTTAATAATATAATAAAACTAGAAGAAGGGGATAAAATAAAATTAATCGATAATGTAAATGGAGAAAATAATTATGTAGTTTATGATGTATATAAAACAGATCCACAAAATACAGAATCTTTATCTCAATTCACTAATAACAATATAGAAATCACATTAATTACATGTAGCGATTATTCAAGTAAAAGAATTATAGTAAAAGCAAGGAAAATATAGTGTAAAAGAAAAGGAGGATTATGAAAAGAAAAGTTATTATAATCACTATTGTAATAATTACAGTTATTGCAATATCTTTTATTCTTATAAATAAAAATGTTGCGAAAACAGAAATGTATGTATCGAGTGAATTTCCAGAAAGCTATGAACCATATATAGAAGAACTAAAAAAGCAATATCCAAATTGGGATTTCAAAGCTTTATATACAAATTTAGATTGGAATTATGTTATAGATAATGAAAATATTTTTGGGAAAAATTTAGTACCTAAATCATATAGTGATAGTTGGAAAAATACAAATCCAGGAGAATATAATGTGGAAGTAGATAGTGGATGGGTTGATTCATCGAGGAAAGCGGTTGAATTTGCAATGGATCCACGTAATTTTTTAAATAATATTAGAGTATTTCAATTTGAAGAATTATCATATAATAGTAAAACAAATACAAAATCTAGCATAGAAAAAATATTATATGGAACAGAATTTTATAATGAAACAGTGGAGTATTTAAATTCTAGTGGACAGAACATTGTTACTGACAAAAAGTATTCAGATCTAATATTATCTGCTGCCAAAACATCATCTGTAAGCGGATTTCATTTAGCATCAAGAATCAAACAAGAAGTTGGACCTTTTTTATCACATAGTTCGATAAGTGGTAAAGTAGAAGGATTTGAAGGATTATATAATTTTTACAATATAGGTGCTACAAGTTCATCTGAACCGATGGGAGCAATAAAGAATGGACTGCAGTATGCAAAAGATGGAAAAGGGGCATCGACAGCAACTAAAAACAAATATCTCATACCTTGGAATACTAAAGAAAAAGCAATTACAGGAGGAGCAATATTTATAGGGTCTAGTTATATTAATTTAGGACAAAATACAATATATCTTCAAAAATTTCATGTTAATGATACAGAAGGAGGAGAACTATTTTGGCATCAATATATGACAAATGTTTTAGCTCCATATAGTGAATCAAAATTAATATATAATGGATATAAAAATAGTGATTTACTTGATTCTTCTATATCATTTATTATACCGATATATGAAAATATGCCAGAACTTCCTTGTTTAAGTCCGTCAATTTCAGAAGATGATTTTACTGAAGATAATACTAAAGTATTTGCAAATGTTCAAACAACATTAAATGTTAGGACAGGTCCTCGGAACTTCATATGAGGTTTTAACAAGTATTCAATCAGGAGAAGAAATGACTAGAATAGCTAAGGGTAAGCAAAAAGGAGAGCTTTGGGATAGAGTAAAACTACAAAACGGAATGGTTGGTTTTGTATTTAGAGAATATGTAGAGAAAGTACCTGATAAAGAAGTAGAAAATATAGAATTAAGTATTGATAGAACAACCATAAATAAAGGAGAAAAAATAAAACTAAATATAAAGATAGAACCAGAAGATGCAGAAAAAGATGATATTGAATATTCATCAGAAAATGAAGATGTTGCGAAGGTAGGCTCAGATGGATATATACTTGGAGTAAAAACAGGTAAAACAAAAATATATGCAAAAGCAAAAAATGGAGTAAGTGATTTTATCGAAATTAATGTTGTTACTCCTGTAACAGACATAATATTAATTTCAGACACATATATAATTCAAGAAGGAGAAAAGATAGATATAACCCCTATAATTGTTCCGGAAGATGCTGATAATAAAGAAATAACGTATTTATCAGAAAATAATGAAATTGCAGATGTAAGTGAAAAGGGAATTGTAACTGGAAATAAAATTGGAAATACTAATATAAAAATAAGCAGTGCAGATATATCAAAAACAATAAAAATAAATGTAATAAGAAAGTTAGAAGATGATGAAATAGTATTTGACCAAACATTAAATATAGAAGGAAATAGTATTTCTGGACTTGAAAATAAAAATAATACAGTTGATAAAATGCTAAATAAAATAAAGACAAATTATATAGTAGAAATATATAATAAAAATGATGAGAAAATACAAGGAAATAGCCTAGTTGGAACAGGAAGTAAAATAAAGATTTTTGATGGACATGATCTTATAATGCAATATGATGTTATTTTGTATGGAGATGCAAATGGAGATGGAAAAATAAACAGTATAGATTTATTAGTTTTACAAAGACATATTTTAGAAATAGAAAAATTAGATAATATATATGTAAAAGCAGGAAATGTGAGAAAAAACAATAAAAATCCTAGTTCAGTAGATTGTTTATTAATACAAAGACATATATTAGGAATACAGAATATTGAACAATAATAATTTTATGAAAAAGGAGAATGTAGTGAAAAGAAAGGTATTATCAATTATTTGCTTGAGTTTATTGGTATTAGTTTCTATTTTAAACATAGAATCAAATGCTAAAACAATCTTAAATATAAAAATGAATAAGGAAGAGATAAATGTTGGAGAAGAATTGGATTTAACAATCGAAAACGGTGATGTTTCAGCTGCAGCTTGTACTATTTGGATATATTTTGATAATGATAAGCTAGAATGTTTAACTAAACTGGATAATTTAAATGTTATTAATAATAGGATCATATATACTTGGATCTCAGAAAATGGATATAATACAGAATTAACTAATTTTTTGAATTTGAAATTTAAAGCAAAAAATGCAGGAATTGCTTCTTTTACAATAATAACAGAAATGTATGATGAAAAAGGAAAAGAAATAGAGATGGACTCTAGTGCTACAGCTGAAATTAAAATTATTGAAGAAAATAGCCAAAAACAGACAAAAAATAATGAATCAAATAGTTTGAATTTAGATATTATGAGATTAGATATAGAAGGAATTGTTCCTAATTTTAGTCCTGATATTACAGAATATTATATAGTTGTAGATGAAGATATTGAGAAAATAAATGTTACTGCAATATCAGAAAGTGATAATGCAAATATTAAAATTGATGGTAATAATAATTTGAAAAATGGAATAAATAAAATTATTATTACTGTTAGCATAGGAGATAATACTAAAAAATATAATATAAATGTTACTAAAACAGATCAAAAGGAAAAAGCTAATACCAATTTGGAAACTTTAGCAGTAGAAAATTATGAAATATCTCCTGAATATGATGAAAATATTACTATGTATGATCTAGAAATAAGTAATACTGAAGAAAAATTAAATATATTAGCAATACCAGAAGATATGAAGGCAAATGTAGAAATAAAAAATAATGAGAATTTACAATATGGAGAAAATGCAATAGAAATTCTAGTTACAGCAGAAAATGAAATCACGAAAAGAACTTATATTCTAAATGTATATAAAAGAAATGAAGAAGAAGAAAAAGCATATAAGGAAAATGAACAAAATATAATAAATGAATCAAATGCTTTAATAGAGAAAATAAGTAGTTCAGATGATGGATATATAGATAAGAATGAACAAGATATAAAAGAAGTAAATGAAACAAAAGAGTTACAAAATAATATAATAATGTGGGTTGGGATAATATTAAGTATAGTAGTTATAATTATAGTTATAATAAGAATTAAAAAGGAAAAGAAAAAAAGTAAGTATATTAATAAAATATACTAATATATTTTATTAAAGTTAATTGACATAACAGTATGAAGATTATATAATATAAAAGTTCGAAAATACTTTTTAAACTAAAGGAGGCAAATATGGCACTTAGGCAAGAACTTACTAAAGCTCGGAATGATGCAATTAATGCATCAGATGAAGAGGTAGCTAAGCATATCTGGAACAATATTTGTGAATGTTTTAGAAATGTTTCGGGGTATGATCTTATTCTAATTGAGAAGTTTACGGTACAAGCTATATTTAATGAAGGAATTTTGAAATTTGAAGTCTGTACCAAGGTAAAAGGTATTAGAAGAATAATAAGATTACCTGCCAATGTGGACATTTTGTTAGAACCAAGCAGATGTGAAAGGTTGCCACAAATTATGGCCATAACTTGTGAGTTGGCTCACAAAGAAGGCATAGATACTGTGGGATGCTTGGGAAGATATGGAACACCCTCATGGGAGTTCTCATTAGAGTTTAAGGACTAATTGAATATTATCTAAGTCCTCAAAGGCTGCAGGTACTTGATCCTGTAGCCTTTGTTTTATATATACATAATTTATTATAATACTTGTTTATGAAAAACACATAATTATTGACTATTTTTCCAAAATATGTTATAATATAGAAGTCGACGGGAGATAAAAAAGAAGAAAATAATGGAGGTTATTTTATGAATAAAAATGTATTAATATTTGGACACAAAAACCCAGACACTGACTCAATTACATCAGCTATGGTAATGGAAAATTTAGAAAAAAAATTAGGAAATGAAAAAGCAAAAGCTGTTAGAACAGGTAATGTTAACAAAGAGACACAATATGTTCTTAACTATCTTGGATTAGAAGCACCAGAATTAATTGATGATGTTGAAGATGGTCAAGAAGTTATATTAGTTGATCACAATGAAGCAACACAATGTGTTAACAATATTTCTAATGCAAAAATTTTAAAAGTTGTCGACCACCATACAATGAATTTCGTAGCTCCATATCAATTATTTTATAGAACAGAGCCAGTTGGATGTACTCAAACTGTTTTATTCAAAATGTATAAAGAAAATGGTATAGAAATAGATAAAAATACAGCAACATTAATGCTTAGTGCTATCGCTTCAGATACATTAGTATTAAAATCACCAACAACAACTGATGATGATAGAAAAGTTGTTAAAGAACTTGAAGCAATTTCAGGATTAAATGTTAATGAATTTGGTGTAGATATGTTAAAAGCAGGAACAGATATTAGTGAATTTACACCAGAACAAGTTATAAATATAGACTCAAAATTATTTGAACAATCAAATAAAAAATTTAGAATAGCACAAGTAAATACTGCAGATTTAGATTCTATATTTAAAAACCAAGCATATTTTGAACAAGCTATAAATGATGATATAAAGAAAGAAAATCTAGACTTCTATGTATTTGCTGCAACAGATATAATTAATTCAAATTCCAAAATTATATCTTTAGGTAATGATGCTGGAGTTGTTGAAAAAGCATTTGGTGTACCAGTAGATAATAACACAGCAATGCTTGAAAATGTTGTTTCTAGAAAGAAACAAATATTACCACCAATATTAGATAATTTAAAATAATTTTACATTGAAAATAAAAATGATATCAAAGTTATTAATAAATAAATTAGAAAGTTAGTATGAAAATGCTAACTTTTTGTTTTATAAAATTATAATATTATACTTGAAATTTTAATTTTTTTTTGCTATTATATAAAAGTCAAGTAAATATGCCGATGTGGCGGAACTGGCAGACGCACCAGACTCAAAATCTGGCGGGAAACCATGTGGGTTCGAGTCCCACCATCGGTACCAATAACGTTTCTATTCGAACTAAATTGAACAGATGGATATAAATATCATCCTCTCTAGGATGATATTTTTTGTTGCAGAAATCCAATAAATTTATTGCCTCGCAGAGTCCCCGAGTTATGATGGTACGTCATAACTCATAGGGGGTTAGGACTAATGGCTAAACTTATGGAAATGGAAACAACAGAACAAAATAAAGTAGCCATATATTTATATAATAATATTGATTAAATACATTTAAAAGCATTGTGAAAATTTAGATCTATTGATATAATACATCTAAGATGGAGGATTTTATGGATCTAATTGGAAGTTTAGCTGATAAAAGTAATGTTAGAGGAATAACATTAAATAGTCAGAATATAGATTTATTTAATATAATAGAACAAGCACAAAGTCGTGAAGATGCAGTGCAAAGAGTTTATGAATATTTAGATGGAATATTACAATCTAATAGAATGTCTAAAGAGATGAATTCACAAGGATTAAGTACTACACAGAAGATTAAGAGAGTTGTAGATGAGAAAGCGAGTAGTGTGCCTAATAAAGACGAATTTAAAAAATTTTTGTTAGGAAATGCAATGCAAATAAGAGCAAATTGGGACTCGAAAGAAAGTTTAGAAAAACTATTCGATGGAAAAGAAATAGATAGTACTTATATTGATACAATTTTAGATTTAAAGAAATATTTTGCATATCAGACACATGGAATCTTAACATTTCTAGTAGATAAAGATGGACAAACTATAGATCCAGAGAGTGAAGAAATAGATATAGATAAAGATAAAACATACCAAAAAGTAGAGGCATTATATGAATATGTTGTTGGCAGTTTAGAAAATGGAGAGAATAGATTTAATAGATTAACACTTGATGGACAAGGAAAATTTGGAACAGTAGCAGGTGTTATGAGAACAGAGAATGAAGCGCAGGCTGAGCCACAAGATTATAATCTTAAACCACTAACACAGGGATATGAATTTGCAAAAATAAATGGAATTAAAGAGGTCTATATTAATGCACTTGTATTTTTTAAAGATTTTCCAAACAGATTAGTAGGTGGAACTAAAGAACAATATGAAACAGCATTAATCAATTACGGAAAAGCGATAGCTTCTGTTGCTAAAGAATATGAATTACAAGGAATCCATACAGTTGTAGATATGTTTAATGAGCTCGTGGATTATAATGAGCCTTTTTCAGAGAGAACAAATAACTGGATGTCAAAATTAAGTGTTGAAGATTTATGTAGAATAGCATTAACATTAAAACAAAAAATGCCAGATGTTGATTTTGGTTACAATGATTGGAATTTTGAAAATCCTGAAAAGAGAAAAACAATATTTGAAGTTATTGAAAAAATACAAGAATTTGAAAGACAAAATAATTGTAAGATTATAGATCACATTGGAACTCAATGTCATACAAGTATAAATGATATTGAGGGGTTAAGAAAATCTATTGAAGAATTACAACAATTTGGGTTACCAATAGATATAACAGAATTAGATATTTCTAAAGGTTTAGATGGTGTTGATTATGCAGTAGCAACACCAGAGGAATTAAGTGCAATAAGAAAATATGAACAAAAATTACAGAATGATATGATGAAGATGATGAGTGAATTTGTAAGAAATGGAAAAGTAAGAGGGATTACATCTTGGAGTATAACTGATGAATTGTGCCCAGATTTTTGTGATGGGAAACAAGCATCTATTACAGGTATGAGTTATGATAGTAAAACGAGTTTTACTTTTTCTGGTAAAGATATGGATAAAGAAATTGAAATGACTTTAGAAGAAATGCAGTTAATACAAGAACATATATCAAGAATTAGAGAAAGCAAGAAAGAAGAAGTAAATCAAAACCCAACACAAGACTTTTGTTTTCATACACATACCCAAAGGTGTGGACATGGAGCAAAAGATACAGGAGATGAAGAATGGATTGAGCATGCAATAAAAGGTGGAATTAAAAAATTAGCATTTACAGACCATATTCCATTACCAGATGGTATGAACCATAAAGCAAATTCAAGAATGGATATTGCAGAAACCCAATCGTATTTGATATCTATTCATTATTTGCAAGAAAAATATAAAGGACAAATAGAAATAGAATCTGGTTTTGAATTTGAATATTCAAACAGAGATTTAGCACATTTACAAGAATTAAAATCAAAAGCAGATAAAATGGTATTAGGTCAGCACTTTGTAATTGATGGTGATGGAAAAGAATATGGAATAGCAAGAGAAAATGGTGGAAAACAAATAAGTGATGAAGTATTAGATTTATATGCAGAGTCAATTATATCTGCAATGGATAAGGGATTACCAGATGTTATTGCACACCCAGATTTATTTATGCAAGCAAGAGATAGTTTTGGAACAAAGGAAGAAAAAATTACAAGAGCAATTTGTAGAAAAGCCATTGAAAAAGAAATTCCATTAGAAATAAATTTTGGTAAAATAGCTTCAAAAATTGAAAGTGGTTTACCATTAGATGAATTGAAGAAAAGAATACCTTATCCATCTCCAGAGTTTTGGAAGATAGTTGCAGAAGAAACAAGTATTGCAAAAGAAAAACGGAAAAGATTTACTTGTAATCTATGGAAAAGATGCACACTTCCCAGAACAACTATCAACTGAAAAGGATTATGAAATAGCAAAAGCACTTATAGGAGAACAAACTTTAGAACAATTACGCATAGTAACTGAACATAAGGAATTAGAAAAACTAACTAGAAAGCAAATTAAAACTAAATCTATACAAGGACTAGTAAAAGAATCAATAGATGGTTTACCAGACTTAACAATATTAGATGATATAGAACAAGCACAAGTAACTCAACAAAGAGTAATTACTGAACAGAGGGAAGAACAAAATAATTCAAAAGATATAGGGGATTAGTAATATGGTGGATAATAAATATGCAGTAGCATATAGTGAAGTATTAGAAATATTAAAACATATTCCAATAGAAGATTATAATAAGATACCAAAAACTAAAATTGAATTGTTTAAGACAAATGCAAACAATGAGTATACATTTAATTATGATCCAAGCAAAACACTAGAAGAGCAAAATGTTTCAAATATTACAAAAGGAATTATAATACTTTTATTTAGAGATTATTGGGCAACCGAAATGCAGAGAAATAAGATTATTGCAAAACAGAATCATGATAGAATGAAATTAGAAGAAAAGAAGAAAGAAAAATATAATCCAGATAATATTTTTAGCAACCATTATAAGAGTCTTTCTATAGATAATACAGAAAACAATCAAGAATTATCCTTAATAGAAATCAATAATATGAAGTGGTATAAGAAAATCTTGAAGTTAATTAAAGATTTTTTTAGAAAATAACAGGATTTACAAAATTTTATTTGACTTTTTCATATAATCTATGTATAATAAATATAGGAAATGACAATTCCACAAACGTGGTTTTGCCAGATATATTGAGAAAACTCACATCTACCTTGCAAAGAACAGATGTGAGTTTTTATTATTTATGTAGTTGCTTATCAATCCAGTTCTTATAAAGAACTGTTAGTAAGGCAACGTTTAATGTTAAAGATAACATAAAGGATATTATAAAAAATAGTATCACTTTAACCATAAACATCACCACCCTTCCTACGAAGATTCGTAAAGATTGGTGGCAAAACCACATCTGCTTATCATCATTTCCTATGTCAGTTAGTATAGCATATGATTTATAATAAACCAACAGACCTGGAACTGAAAAATGCAGTAGAAGGAATGAAAAAGTTGGAAGAAACGTTAAAGGATATGCCATCTTATGATATTCCCAGGATAAGATTCATTGGAGGGATATTGTTTTAACCACTACGGAACTCCTGACGAAAAAGCAAGCTCAAATTTGAGCAAGAGTTAGCGAGCTAGACTGTAAAAAGTTTGGCTCGCTATACTTTTATAGTATAATATAGTATAAGTAAAATATATGGTATAAATTATATAAAAAAATATAAAATGAAAAATCTAGAAGATATTAGAATATCAAGGAAAAAAAGATAAAAATATTTACTAAATTTCCTTGATTTATTTTTTGACAAATGGTACAATATTTAGGTAAAAGTATATAATTATATACTTTTGGTACAATTATAAAAATGGTGATAAAAATGCCAATATACACAAAAGCAGGATTACCTGTAAATGAAATTTTAAGAAAGGAAAAAATACAAATTCTAGAAGAACTAGAAGGAAAAGAAAATAACGGAATTTTACAAGTAGCAATATTAAATTTAATGCCTTTAAAAGAGGATACAGAATTACAATTATTAAGAAAATTATCTACGTCAGGGAAAAACATAAAAATAACTTTTGTTAATGTTACATCATATATTAGCAAAACAACAGCTCCTGAACATATGGAAAGATTTTATTCAACATTTGAAGAAATAAAGAATAAAATTTTTGATGGATTAATTATAACAGGAGCACCAGTAGAACAAATGAAATTTGAAGATGTGATTTACTGGAATGAATTAACTAAAATAATGAAATGGTCAGAAACACATGCAAAATCTACATTACATATTTGCTGGGGAGCACAAGCAGGACTTTATTATCATTATGGAATTGATAAGCATCTAATTGATAATAAAATGTTTGGAATATTTAATCATAAAATAGATGATAAAAATTCAAAAATACTATTTGGATTTAACGATGGCTTTAAAGCTCCACATTCTAGACATACTACTGTATATAAAGAAGATATAGAAAAAATACCAGAATTAGAGGTGGTATCTGAATCAGATAAAGCAGGAGTATTTATAGTAGAAAATAAGAATAAGAATCAGTTATTTGTTACAGGTCATTTAGAATATGCAATAGATACATTAGATAAAGAATACAGAAGAGATCTATCTAAAGGATTGAAAATAGAAATTCCGGAAAATTATTATTTAGATAATAATCCAGATGAAAAACCAGTATTCAGCTGGAAGGAAAATGGAGATAAATTATACTCTAATTGGGTTAATTATTATCTAATGAATAATTAGAATTTTATATATTTTTCTATTGATATTTTTATAATAGTATTATATGATTAGCAAAGAAAAAAAGTTAACGAAAAGATTATTTTGAAAATAAGGAGGAAATACCAAGAGATGAAGAAAAAAATAGCTGCAATATTTATGACAATCATACTAACTCTAATGATGTTAACAATAAATATAAATGCAACAGATGTAACAGCAAATACTAATAATAATGGTGTAGTAGCATTAGATGGTGGCAATGCAAATACAGCAAATCAAGCAGAAAATCAAACTAAGACACAAGAAAATCAAGCAACAAATACAACAGCAGATCTAAAAAACGATGCTACAGTTAACTTAGTTGAAATAAAAGATAGAGAATTAGAAACTTTACAAGATTATCAAGATTCTTATGGTGATGATACATACGGATTAGTTGCATATATATTAAATATAATTAGATTATACAGTATACCATTTGGTTTTGTTGGAATTGCAATTAGTGGTATATATAGATACATAATAGGAATAAGAAAACTAGATGTTAGAGATAAAGGTTTTGGAGCTATGATAGGTATAATAACAGTAATGGTTATTTGTCAAATCTTACCATTAGTGTTTGCAATAGTTGTAAAAGGCTGGAGGGGTTAACAAATGAAAGTATTATTTGCCGTAAATAATGAAAGTATTTCTGAATCTATTATAAAGAAATATCAGCAAGAATACAAAGAGATTATAACAAGTAAAAATGTATATTATTTTGATGCAATTACAAGAGAACTACAAAAAGATAAGACATATGACAGAATTGTTATTAGTGAAGATGTTGAACCATTTGCTAATAATAATTATGGTGTAATTGATAAGTTTATATTTGAAAGATTAGATAGCATAAGTGATGAGGCTACAGGAAATAATGGCCAAGATATACCAATAATATTAATATGTGCAGATAGAAGAGCAAAATCAGAAAATATATTAGTAAAATTATTTGGAATAGGTATATATAATGCACTACTTGGACAAGATAGAACAATTTCAAAAGTATGTGAATTAATGAATAAACCACGTAGCAAAAAAGAAGCAAAGGTTTATTATAGAATAGAAGCTGATGATGTAGAATATAAAGCAGAAGGTGAAGGAGATGTTAATGAAGTTGAAATTCAAAACATACTAAACCACTATAAAAAGTTAGGAAAGAATGAAGAAGAGTATGTTAGAAGTTTTAATAATATTGCAGAACAGTATACTGATGCACAATTAAGAGTTATATGTAAGTTTTTACCACTAAATGTAAAAGCTGTATTAGAAGAAAGTTCTCCAAAATACCAAGAATTAATTACATTTGGAACTGTAACACCAAGTGTAACACAAACTGGAAAGAAATCTAAACATCAGAAATATGTTCCAAATCAAGATTATCAAGACAGAAAAAAAGCTAAAAATAAAGGTATAGAAGAAAAAAAGGATATAATAGAAAAGAATATTGGAAAATCTGAATTAACAAAGCCAGTTATAATACCTACAATTGCAGGAATAAAAAAACAAGAAAAAGAAACATTAACTAAACCAGCAGATAATACTATAAAAACAAATCCTATTCCTACTGTAAGTAATCAAGCTAAAGTAGTAGAAGAAAATAATAATGATCTTAACAAAAACGAAATTGAAGATATATTACAATCAGTTGAAATAGATATATCAGATAGTGCAGAAAATAATAATACAAATAATGAAATTGCACAAGCTGAGGAAACTCCTAAGAAGAGAAGAGGAAGACCTAGAAAAATTAAAACAGAAGCTGAGTTAGCAGAAGAAAATAAACCTAAAAGAGGAAGAGGAAGACCAAAAAAAGTACAAGTTGTTGAAGAACAAAAGGAAGAACTTCAAGAAGAGGAAGAAGAACCTGATGAAGCAGTTGATTTATTTGGATTAGGTGAAGAAGAAAATAACGAAAATAGTAATGATGGAGAATTAATACTTCCAGGATTAGAAGATGAGACAAACAATAATGAGGTAAACAATCAAGATGATGAAGTAAATTTATTCGATTTAGGCGATGATGATACTGAAGAAAATAATTCTAATGAACCTGATTTGAATATAGAAATTCCGACTACACAACAAAATACAGTTCAAGAGCAATATATAAATAATAATACAAATAATTATAATAATATGGCTCAAAATAATTTTGAAACACCATATATGCAAACAAATGAAATCGAAAAAACAAATAATAATTTTGGTGACGAGAATTTAAAAAATCTAATAAGCATGAAAAATAAATTGGTTGCTTTTGTTGGAACATCTAAAAATGGAACATCATTTATAGTAAATAGTATGGCCGAAATATTATCAAAAAGAGGAATAAAAACAGCTATATTAGACTTAACTCAAAACAAAAATGCATATTATATTTATACTCAAAATGATGAAGAACTAAGAAAAATAGCATACTCATGTATAGATAATTTAAGCAATGGTGTGGCACAAGGTATAGAAGTAAACAAAAATTTAACAGTTTATACAACATTACCAGACAGACATAACGAATTCAATAATTTTGAAAATATATTAAAAACATTGATGCAAAATTATTCATTAGTACTAATGGATTGTGATTATGAAACAAATTATGCATATTTTAATTTAGCAAAAGAGATTTATTTAGTACAAAGTTTTGATATATTAACAATACAACCACTAACAGCATTTTTAAGAAATCTTAAATCTAGAAATATATTAGAACCAAATAAATTAAGAATAGTTTTAAATAAAGTTTTAAGAGTAAGAAGTATATCAGAAAGAGTAATTATTGGTGGAATGTCATCATATAATGATCCTTCAATGTCATATATGACAGAACTTTTTGATAAAGATAATATACAATATTGCTCAATACCTTTTGATCAAGAAGCATATTCTAGATATTTAGATGGTTTAGTAAATTGTGAAGTATCGACAAAGGGATATCCAAAAAATATAATGGTAAGCTTAGAAAAATTAGGAAACATGATTTATCCTTTGTTAAATGATGATAAACCAGCAAATAAGTTTAATACATATAATTCAAGAACAAATAATTTTTCAAATGATATGAATGAAACATTAAATAAAATGAAAAATAGATATTAGTATGAAATAATAAAAATAAAAATGAGTAACAGAACAAATTAAGATAAAAAACTAAAAGAAAGTAGAAGAGGTGATATCTTTTGATAATAGCAGTAATATTAATACTAGTAGCCATAGTAATAGCATTAATGTTATATAATATGTCTATACATAAAAAAATAGATAATTTCAATAATTTAAATCAAAGGGTTACTAATTTAAATATATTGCAAGATTTTATGGATACAATAAGTAAAGCAGCTACAGTAGAAGAAAAAATTAATCAAATAAACAATATTCTTATCGAAAGATATCAGATAAAATATTCTACAATAGTTGTATATGATGGAACAAAATATGTTGTTAAAGCTTCAAATGTTGATCCTAAACATTGGGATGCACTAAGTGATTTACAGTCTGAACCAATATTTTCAGAAAGTATTCAAACTTCAATACCTAAATATGTAACTGTAGAAGGAGAAAATGAGAGATTACCTTATCAAAGAATGGAATTTGCTAGAGCAAAATGTGCAATGTTTTTTCCATTATATATAGATAATGTATACATTGGATATTGGTTATTAGAAGGAAATAGACCACATGAATTTGATTCTATTGATACAACAATGCTTGAAGTTATAAGAAATAATATTGTTTCTATACTTAGAACTGTTGAAAATCAAAAAATAATTGAATCTATAGTAAGAGATGATCAATTTAGTTATTTAAAATCAGCTGAATATTTATATGGAGAGGGACGAAAAATAATTGATCATTATACAACATCTACAGTATGTATGTATAGAATTACTAACTTAGAAGAAATCAATGAAGACATAAGCAGAAAGACAGGAAATCTAGTTATTACAAAAGTAACAGAAGTAGTTAAGTCTAACCTGTCTAATGAATATGTTTTTGTAAGATATATGGGACCTAAATTTGCAATTGTATTTTCAGGAGTAGATAAACAAGCTGTATCAGGCTTTATGGAACAAATAAAAGAACAAGTTGAAAACTTAGAAATTGAGCCTGTTGATGTGGAATTTGAAACAGAAGAAGATGAAGAAGAAATCGTGGCAAAACCAAAGATAAATGTTATAATGTCTACATATTATAAAGGGACAGCTTTGGAAGGAGTACTAAAGAAGCTTGAAGAATATTTGGATAGCACAGATAAGAATGAAAATGAAATAAATGAATTATAGGGAGGTATGTAATATGTCAGTTATGGATGAAACAGTAAGTTTTAAAGTTGAAAGAGATAAAAACATTAAGGCAAGAGAAATACTTAAGGAAGTATATAATGCCTTACAAGAGAAAGGTTACAACCCAATAAATCAAATTGTAGGATACATTCTTTCTGGAGATCCTACATATATAACAAGCCACAACAATGCTAGAAATTTAATAAGACAGATAGAAAGAGACGAATTATTAGAAAAAATGGTAAAAAATTATATAGGAATAGATGAATAATATGAGAAAACTTGGTATAGACTATGGCGATAGCAGAGTTGGAATAGCTATAACTGATGAACTTGGAATAACTGCACAAGGATTGGAAACAATTCATCATAAAGGAAATGATAAAATTGTATTAAAAAGATTAGAAGAGTTATTTGAAAAGTATCAAATAGATACTATAGTTATAGGAATTCCAATAAATATGGATGGAACTAAAACAGAAAGAGTTGAAGTAACAGAAAAATTCATTCATAAACTAAAATGCAAGTTTAATAAAGTAAAAATAGAAAAAATAGATGAAAGATTAACAACAGTAGCAGCGCATAAAACAATGAATTATTTAAATATAAATAAATATAATAAAAGAAATATAGTAGATACCATATCAGCAGTATATATATTAGAAACATACATGAATAAAAAGGATAAAACTAATAATTAGTTTTAGTGGTTAATAAATTAGTTGTTAATATTGTAGAAATACAAATAAATATATATTTTGAAAGGAGAATATAAATGAATAATGATGATGTAAATCAAATTCCAAATGAAGAAAATGGAGAGGAATTAGATAATATAATAGTACTTAATGATGAAAATGGAGAAGAAATTGAATTTGAATTCTTAGATTTAATAGAATATGAAGGAGAAGAATACGTTGTATTATTACCAAATGATGAAGATGATGAGGCAGGAGAAGTTGTAATATTAAAATTAGAAGATACAGATTCAGAAGATGAAGAATCATATGTTAGTGTTGAAGATGAAGAAGTATTACAAAATGTATTCGAAATATTTAAAGAAAAATTTAAGGATGAATTTAATTTCATAGATGAATAATTATTATATTAACTATGAAAAGCACCTAACTTAAAATTGGTGCTTTTTTTATTTTTATAAAGTACTTGTAATATAAATTAATTATGGTAAAATATAATTATGTACGGAAATCAAAGGAGGAAAAATATATGAAGAACTTTTCTAGTTGGTTAATAGCAATGTTTGCTCTTATGTTTTGGGGATTTAGACTAGTTGGTACAGTACTATATAGTATAGGAAATGAGTTTATGTTTGTACCAGCAAATATGACAATGGAGATAGCATTATTATTTATAACTTTTATATGTATATGTTTTATGGTAAAAAGAAGATTAGTTGCAGCATTAATTTATTGTGCAGCTCATTTTATATATTATGGACCAGTATTTGCAACTCATTTTATGCAATTAATAAATGGAAATTTAGCTACAGATCTTTATATGGGAACTTTATTTGAATTATTTGGTTTAGGATTAGGCCTTGCAGCATTATTTGATGTTCTATTAGATAAAAATAGAAAAGCACACCCAAAAGATAAAAAAACAGATTGGTTCTATACAAACAAAGATTATGATAGAAAACTTGATGAAAGAGCTGATAAAAATAATTATAGAACATTATAATAAAGTTTATTTACTGAGGATTAGGATATTGGAGGAATAATGGGAAAAAGAATTGAAAAACATGCAGTTGAAAAAAAACATAAAATTCCTTTTTTTAGAATAATATCTTTTATTATTGTAGCTTTATGTTTAGTATATATTGTTAATTGGATAATAGAAAATAGACATAGTAATGAAATAATGCAGGTGGCTAAAGAATATGTAATAGAAGATGAAAATAATAATGATATAAATGTGGATTTTGATAAATTAAGGGAAATAAACCAAGAGATAGTAGGATGGATAAAAGTTAATGACACTAATATAGATTATCCAGTAGTTCAAAGTAGTGATAATTCATTTTATTTATCTCATAGTCTTGATAAAGAATATAATGCTGCTGGTTGGCCTTTTGTAGATTACAGAGTAAAATCAGATGGTAATGATAAAAATATTACAATATATGGACATAATAGAAAAGATGGATCAATGTTTGGATCTTTAAAAAATATTTTAGAACCTGAATGGTATGAAAATAAAGAAAATTTACAAGTAACATATGTAACAGATGAAGGAACAAAAACTTATCAGGTATTTTCTGTTTATCAAATAGAAAAAGAAACATTTTATACAAATACTGCATTTGATAATGATGAAGAATATATTAGTTTTCTAAATGAATTGAAATCTCGTAGTGAAGTAGATTTTAATATTGATCTAAATGAAGAAGATAAAATACTTACATTATCTACATGTGCTACTAATAATTTTTATAGAGTTGTACTTCATGCTAAATTGATTAATTAATAATTAAGGTTTTATATAAATAAAAAATAATAAAGATATAATTATAAAATAATATAATATTTGAGTATAGAGAGTAAAGTTCTTTATACTCAAATTTATTTTTATCTAAACAGAATTATATATAACTTTATTAATTATAATAAATATGATATAATTAAAAACATAGTGAGCTAAATGCAAAGGAGTGAATTAAATTGCCTAAAAATAACAATAAAAAAAATTGTGATAATAATGATCTAAAGGACACAAATAAAGCAGCATTTAACTGGTATCCAGGACATATGGCAAAAACTAGAAGACAAATTATAGAAGATCTAAAATTAATAGATGTAGTTGTTGAAATTATTGATGCAAGAATACCTATTTCCAGCATGAATCCAGATATAGAAGAATATGTAAAAAAGAAAAGTAGACTTATTGTGTTAAATAAATATGATTTAGCAAATGAAAAACAAAATAAATTATGGATTAATAAATTTAAAGAACAAGGATTAGAAGCAGTTTTAGTAAATTCAAATAGTGGAGATGGAATAAATTCAGCAATAAGAAAAATAGAAGAAATTTATGAAAAATCACAAGCTATATATGAAAATAGAGGAAGAGTAGGTAAGTCAATTAGAGTTATGGTTATAGGCATACCAAATGTAGGAAAATCTTCATTTATTAATCGTATATCTAAGAAAAGCTCTGCTACAGTCGGTAATAGACCTGGAGTTACAAGACAAAAACAATGGATTAGAATTAACAATAACATAGAATTATTAGATACACCAGGTGTATTATGGCCAAGATTTCAAAGTAATGAAGTAGCATTAAACTTAGCATATACAGGAACGATTAAAGATGAAATATTGGAAACTATAGAAGTTGGATTTAGTTTGTTAAAACTTTTAATTAGAAATTATAGAGAGAACTTGGAAGAAAGATATAAACTAGACAAAGAAACAATTGATGATATATTAAATAGTGATATTGAAGAAAATGAGAAAGCATTAGAAATATTGCATTTAATTGGAAAAAAACGTGGAGCCATTATATCAGGAGGAAATATAGACGAAGAAAAAACTGCCAAAATAATACTTGATGATTTTAGAAATGGTAAAATAGGAAAAATTACAATAGAAAGAGCATAAAAGGAGTAATAAGAAATTGGAATTAATAGATAGACAAAGAAATGAAGCAGATATAAATACTATGTCACCACTTGTATGGGCATATATTGGGGATAGTGTATATGAATTATATGTTAGAATGCATTTAGTAAATAATTCAAAAGCAAAGCCACATAAATTGCACATTGAATCTATAAAATATGTTAAAGCTAAAGCTCAATCAAATATTTTAAAAAGAATAGAAAAAAATTTAACTGAAAAAGAATTAGAAATAGTAAAAAGGGGAAGAAATGCTGAAAATCATCATCTTCCTAAAAATGCAACTGTACAAGATTATATGTATTCTACAGGCTTTGAAGCTTTAATTGGATATTTATATTTAACAAAACAAGATGAGAGATTAATTGAAATATTAAAAATGTGTATAGAAGAATAAAAAAATTTAAAATTATTAAAAAGTTTAATATATGAAGTGCGATAAAATTTTATCACTTCATATAATTAATTTATTATTATATCTTTATATTAGTCCGTTTTAATTATAATTAATATAATTATCAGTTTTATACTTGACTAATATAATATTTTTATGGTATAAATATATATGTTATTAATTTGGCCCCTTGGTCAAGCGGTTAAGACGCAGCCCTCTCAAGGCTGAATCATGGGTTCGATTCCCGTAGGGGTCACCACTTTAGATGAAAAAGATAACCTTTTTCATCTTTTTTTATTGTTTTTCAAAACGCTGTATTTGCCTAAATGAGTGAAGTTTAAAGCTTTACTCATTTTTGTTGTTTTTCAAAAGTTTTTATTTTTTACAAAATTGCACCCGTTTTTGCACACCAAATTGCACACCAATTTTTTATTTAAAAAATCTATGTAATTATTGAAAATAGTGAGATTGCAGAAATAGTAACTATCAAAATTTGCACACCAAAGTGATTTTTTGCCAAAATGTATATATTATTTTGCACACCAGTTGAAATTAGTGAATCTTATAATTTTGCTAGAAGATTAAAAAAATTAGTAAAAAATTTTGTAGATATGATGAAAGGAGAATAAAATAATGGATAAACAAACAATTAGAGAATTATATAATATATTACAAAAGAAGTTAAATGAGGAGCTTATAAATACAGATAAGTACAAAGAAATTTCAGGAAGATGTGATATAGCAGATGAGATACTAAAGAATTCACTAACTAAAGAGGAATATTCTTTATATGAAGATGTTATGAATATCTATTCAGAATTAATGGATTTTGAAACAGAGGAAGGATTCGTGAAAGGATTTTCAATAGCAAACAAACTTCGAGATGAATCTTTAGAAAGATAATTTTTAATACATAAAAGAGAACAATTGATAGTTGTTCTCTTTTATGATAATATCTAATTGATAAATAGTAAGTTGTGGGGGAGGATAAAAAATGAATTTGGAAGAATTAAAAAAAGATTGCAGTAAAAAGCAAAAGAAAGGTATACATTTTATCA
>CALXWP010000007.1 GCA_944392455.1 uncultured Clostridia bacterium | reverse complement strand
AAAACATTTTATCATATTTTTTGGTATTTCCTATTTATTTTTATTTCTTTTGTGACATATCTATTTTAAACCTATAAGATAAATAACAGTTGAAAAAATTTTGTGTATTATATATTATATATAATAAATACATTAAAAAAATAAGGAGGGATAGATATGTTAAAACATATAGGAAATACTCCAATGATAAAAATAAAATATAGAAATGGAGAAAATATTAATTACATATATACTAAATTAGAATCATATAATCCAACAGGAAGTATAAAAGATAGAGTTGCTTATTACATAATAGAAAATGCAAAAAAAAGAAATATATTAAAAGAAGGAATGCCGATAATTGAAGCGACAAGCGGAAATACAGGAATATCACTTGCAGCTATTGGATCATATTATAAACATCCAGTATATATTTTTATGCCAGATTGGGCAAGTATAGAAAGAGTAAAATTAATGAAGTCATATGGAGCAGAAGTAATTCTTGTATCAAAAGCAGAAGGAGGATTTAAGAAATGTTTAGAAAAAGCTAAAAAATTAGCAGAAGAAAAGAATGGTTTTTTAGCAAACCAATTTTCAAATACAGATAATATATTAGCACATTATGAAACAACAGGAGAAGAAATAGTAAATACTCTACCTGAAAAAATAGTAGCTTTTATATCAGGTGTCGGAACAGGAGGAACTTTAATAGGGGTAGGAAGAAGACTAAGAAAATGGGATAAAAATATAGAAATAGTTGCACTTGAACCAGATAAAATGCCATTAATATCACAAAATAAGATAATAGAAAATCATAAAATAGAAGGTATAGGAGATGATTTTGTACCAGATTTGTTAGATAAAAATCTAATAGATAGAATAATATTAGTAAATGACGATGATGCTATAAACATGTCAAGAAAGATTGCAAAGGATTTAGGCATAGGTGTAGGAATATCTTCTGGAGCTAACTTTATTGCAGGAATTGTTTATCAAGAAATTATAAATAAACCTATAGTTACAGTTTTTGCTGATGATAATAAAAAATATTTAAGCACAGATCTTATAAAAGATATAGATACAAATTCTAATTTTATATCTAATAAAATTGAATTAATTGATTATGAAGTAATATAAAACTAAAATAAGTAAATATGATATCAAAATAAAAACTCTTTTCATAAAATATAAAAAAGATGAAAGGAGTTTTTTATGAGTAAAAAAATTATTAGCATGATTTTGGTCTTTAGTATAGTTCTGATATGGATGATACCAGTATTTGCAATAGAACCATCTAGTAATACAATATACAGAGGAATAGATATTAGTGAATGGCAAGGAGATATAAAATTTAGAGAAGTGAAAGAAGCAGGAATAGAAATAGTATATATAAGAGCAGGGCAAGGGTTTAGTTATGAAGATTCAAAGTTTGAAGAAAATTATGAAGAAGCAAAAAGAAATGGGCTAAAAGTAGGAGCATATCATTATGTTACTGCAAGAACTGAGGAAGAAGCTAGACAACAAGCAAGATTCTTTGTGTCTTTAGTATCAGGAAAAGAAATTGATTGTAAATTAGCAATGGATTTTGAATCATTTGGTAACTTATCAAATTCAGAAATAAATAGAATTGCTGTTGCATTTGCAGAAGAGGTTGAAAGAATATCTCAAAAAGAAGTAATAGTATATAGTAATACATATGATGCAAGATATGTTTTTTCTAGGGAAGTAGCTAAATACCCATTGTGGGTAGCTCAGTATGGGGTTGAAGAACCTCAAGATAATGGAAACTGGAATTATTGGGAAGGATTTCAATACAGTTCATCTGGGAGAATAAGTGGTATAAATGGTAATGTGGATTTAGATAGATACACGGAAGATATTTTACTTAATTCTAATGATGCTATCAATCATGTAGAAGATCCTAAAGTAAATAAAGAAGATAGAATATTATATAAAGTAAGAAGAGGGGATACATTATCAGAAATAGCGTTAAAGTTTAATACAACAGTTGGACATTTAGCAGCCATAAATAGTATCAAAAATCCAAACTTAATATATACGGGTGAAATAATTGTAATATCTCATAACTATAATAATAGAAAAACAAAAGAATATAAAATTAAAATAGGGGATACACTTTCAGAAATAGCCTTGAAGTTTAATACAACAGTTAATTATTTGGTCGAAATAAATAAAATAAAAAATCCTAATTTAATCTATGCGGGGGAATACTTAATAGTATAAAGAAAAATTTGGATAAATTTGTCAAAACCTTAAATCCAGTATTGACAAAATTAAAGTGTTTAATATATAATATTGTTTGTTCATAATAGAGAACAAGATGAAATCCCATACTGAACACTTAAAGGTGTAATACTGGAAGGAGGGGAATAAAATGTCAGAGGTAAAAGTTAATAATGGAAATATAGAAGATGCTTTAAAAAGATTTAAAAGACAATGTGCAAGAAATGGAGTATTGCAAGAAGTTAGAAAAAGAGAACACTATGAAAAGCCTAGTGTAAAAAGAAAGAAAAAATCAGAAGCAGCAAGAAAAAGAAAATTTTAGAATATATAATAAAACTGAAAATTAGAGAATCTAGTTTTCAGTTTTTTGAGATATAGGGGAAATATGAAAGAAAATAGAATAAAAAAATTTTTAAAAAATGAAAATCTAATAATAATAGTAATAGTAATTGCAGTATCTATATTTACTTTTTATATCCAATTAAATATAGGAGATGAATTATGGAATTTTTCTAATATATATAAAATGACAAATGGAGAGACTATATATAAGGATTGTAATGTAATATTAACTCCTCTATTCTTTTATATAGGGGAAATTTTATTCAAAATATTAAGTGCAAATTATTTAACTTTTAGAATATATAATTTAATAATATACACAGCTATATATTTTCTATCATATAAAATCTTAAGAGAAATTGGAATAAAAAGAAAAAATGCTACAATATACTTATTTATTATATTTTTTATAACTTGTAAAATAATATTAGTTGGAGCAAATTACAATAAATTAGCAATAGTATTTGTACTAATAGGAATTTTATTGATTTTGAAAAATAAATACAATAATCCGCTAACACAAGGAATAATTATTTTCTTGATATTTATGACAAAGCAAACAATAGGAGTATTTTATTGCATAGGAATTGTTATCTACAATTTATTTAGTAATAAAGATATAAAAACTAGAATAATAACAAATATAAAAACCATTGGTGTATTTATTGTTTTATTCTTGATATTCTGTATATACTTAATGTTAAACAATAATTTATACAATTTTGTAAATTATACTATATTAGGATTATTAGAATTTAATAGAAATATTTATTTTGACAATTATATTTATTTATATTCTGTGGAGCTAATATTATCAATAAATATTTTCTTGAGCACATTGCTAAGTAAGAAAAACGAAGACATAAAAGATAAAAATATAATGTTTGTCTTGGCAACTTTTTCCATTTTAATTTTGTTAAATGCTTATCCAATTTTTAATAAAGGACATATATTAATCTCAAGTTTTATACCTTTATTATTGATAATATATTTGATCGATAAAATTATTAAAAAAATATGGTTAAAAATAGAAAACAAAAAAATACACAAAGCTATAGATTTATTAAAAAATTTATTTTTAGTATGTAGTATATTATATGTAACAATATATTCAGTTTTAAATAACTATTTATATGTGACATCTTTAAATAATATATATGAACCATACTATGGAGCGATAATAGAAAATAAAGAAGAGATAGATTTAATTATACAATATATAAAAGAAGAAGAAGCAAAAGAGATAGATGTAAAGATATTGTCTTGTGATGCTAATTTATATAATAACATTTTAAAAAGAAATAATGGAGATATCGATTTACCATTTTATGGAAATTTAGGATATGATGGTAAAGAAAAATTAATTAAAGAAATAAGCAATATGAAAAATACAAATATACTAATATCCAAAGATAGTCCAAAATTTCAAGAGGTGACAGAGGTTATAAATTATGTAAGAGACAATTATGAAATAATTGGAGAAATTGGAGAATATGATATATATAAAATTGGATATTAGAAGCATAAAATTAAAAAAAATAGAAAAAATAAACAAAGATATATTTTAGAAAGGAGATTATGATGAGTTATATAAAGAATGAAGTAAAACAAGGAGTTACTATTCATAAAATTAATACAAATAAATTTAAAACAAATTTATTTTCTGTATTTATAGCAACACCATTAAAAAGGGAAAATGTAACTAAAAATGCTTTAATAGCAGCAATACTTAGAAGAGGAAGTAAAAATATTCCATCCCAGGACTTAATTAGTAAAAAGTTAGAAGAAATGTATGGCGCAACATTTGATTGTGGCATTGAAAAAACAGGTGATAATCAAGTTATAAAATTCTATTTAGAAACAATTAATGAAGAATTTTTACCAGAAAAAGAAGAATTAACAAAGAAAAGTCTAAACATTTTATTTGATTTAATATTTAACCCATTAATAGAAAATGATGGATTTAAGCAAGAATATGTTGAAAGTGAAAAAAATAACTTAAAACAAATAATAGAATCAAAAATAGATAATAAAAGAGTATATTCTTTTGAAAGATGTATAGAGGAAATGTTTAAAGACCAACCATATGGATTATACAAATATGGATATACAAAAGATTTAAACAGTATTACTCCGCAGAATTTATATACACACTATGTAGAATTAATAAAAAATTCAAAAATTGATATATATGCTTCAGGTAAATTAGAGGATGATAGCATATTTGATATTATAAAAGAAAACGAAATAATAAGGAGTCTAAGTCAAAGACAAGCAATCTATGTGCAAAATAGCGAAAAAACAATAAAAATAGATTTAAAAGAAACACAAGTAGTAGAAGAGCATATGCAAGTTGGTCAAGGAAATTTAGTTTTAGGATTAAATATAAATGTAAATGGTGAAGATTCTAAATTTATTATATCTGTATATAATGCAATATTAGGAGGAGGAGCTAATTCTAAATTGTTCCAAAATGTAAGAGAAAAACAAAGCCTAGCATATACAGCTGGATCAACATATAGAAGACAAAAAAACGTTATATTTATAAGATGTGGAATAGAAATAAAGAATTATGAAAAAGCATTAAATACAATAAAAGAGCAACTAGAAGATATATCTATAGGAAAGTTTTCAGAGGAAGATATTAATAATGCAAAACAACTAATTTCTGAATCAATTAGAAGCATAACATCAGAACAAGATACAGAAATAACTTATTATTATGGACAAGAATTATCAGATACTTTTATTTCAATAGATGATTATATAAAAAAGATAAATAATGTGACTAGAGAAGACATAGAAGAAGTAGCAAAAAACATTAGCATAAATACAATATATTTCTTAAGAGATTAGGAGGTAATTTAATGAAAAGAATAGAATGTACACAAATAAAAGAAGAGGCATATATAGAAAAATTAGAAAATGGTATGAAAGTTATAATTATACCAAAACATAATTTGGAGAAGAAATATATTATATGGGGAACTCATTTCGGATCAATAGATAATAGATTTATTATGCCAAATACAAAAGAAGAAGTATTTATACCAGACGGTGTTGCACACTTTTTAGAGCATAAAATGTTTGAGCAACCAGATGGAACAAATAGTTTAGATACTTTAATGGCTTTAGGTCTAGATGCTAATGCTTATACAACTAATAATCATACAGCATATTTGTTTGAGTGTACAAATAACTTTTATGAAGGACTAGATGAACTTATGGATTATGTTCAACATCCATATTTTACAGATGAAAATGTAGAAAAAGAAAAAGGAATAATTGCTCAAGAGATTAAAATGTATAATGATGAGCCAGGATGGAGGTTATACATGAATGCTCTAGATTGCATGTATAAAGAAAATCCTATAAAAATAGATATTGCTGGAAGTGTAGAATCGATAAGCAAAATCACACCAGATATTTTGTATAAGTGCTATAATACGTTCTATAATCCATCTAACATGATCTTAGTAGTTTGTGGAGATTTTGAACCAAATGAAATATTAAATGATATAAAAAGCAGGTTAATAGAAAAGGAAGAACAGGGAGAAATAAAAAGAATATATCCTGCAAAAGAAATTGGAATTAACAAAGAATATAAAGAAGATGAAATGGAAGTTAGTTTACCAATATTTGCAATAGGATATAAAGATGACAATGTGATGAATAATAGTGAAGAAATAGTAAAAAAACATATTTCAATTGAAATCCTATTAAATATGATAATAGGAAAAAGCTCAGACATATATAAGGAATTATACGAGAATGGTGATTTATTAACTGTTCCAGATATGGACTATGAATTTGCAGAAGAATATGCACATATATTGATATCAGGACAATCTAAAAATCCAGATAAAATAAAAGAAAAAATAGAAGAAGTAGTAGAAAAATATAAAAAAGAAGGTTTAAAAGAAGAGCATTTTAATAGAATAAAGAAAAAAATATATGGAGATTATGTGGCCGAATATAATGGAGTTGGAGATATAGCGAGAATGTTTTTGGCTGATAGTATGAAGAATATAAATAGTTTTGACTATATAGATAAATATAGTGAAGTTACAAAAGATTACACAGAACAAGTTTTAAAAAATGTCTTTAAAAAAGATAATATGGTGATGTCTGTAATAAAGTGTAAACAGTAAGATAACAATGTAGAAAAATGTCGAATTAAGTAGCACGAAAACTGATAAAAACCGCTTAAAACCAACAAAAAATAATTGACTAGTGAATAAAAATATGTTATTTTTTTAATATACAAAAGAAAAAATGCAAGAAAAGGAGAGTGGTTTTATGTTAAATGATGAAATTTGTAAGTTAAGAGAAAAATTAAATAATAGCATAATAAATGGACAAGATTACGAAGTAACATATAAACTAAGTACAGAATTAGATATGCTTATTGCAGAATATTATAAAATTGATTTGATTCCTCATGGAAAAAGAAAAGTTAAAGATAGTATAAAAAGAAAAATTATGAATAAAAAATAGTGTAAATAAAGAGTATTAAAAAAGATTGCTATATTAATAGTGATCTTTTTTTGTATATATATGGTAAAATCATGACAAAATTGCAATTTTACATAATAAGTGATATAATAATTTTAAGTACTAAGTGTACTGTAAAAACAATCAACTTGCAACTGAAAGGAGAAAAAGAAATGATTCATCGGACTATCTTATGGGTAGTTTTACCCTTGACAACAACCACTGTTTTTGGTCTCTTGATGGGACCTGTTCTTGACCCTAAGTGGTCTCTACTACTTTGTGTTATGATTCTTGGCGGCATAGCAATTGAAGCAGCAATCGAAAATGCTGCAATGCCTACCAGAACTGGCACTACAAAACCAACAATAGTTGGAAATGTGATTGGCTGGGCCATAACTTTGCCTTTGACAAGGTTCATTGCCTTTACTATCGGAAATGTAAATAGCGATATTAATATCATCGTGTATGCATTAATGATTATAGGAAGTTTACTGGCAATGGCTGTGATTTGCTTATATGTCAAGCACATGTGGCGGGACATTAAGTATTTCGAGATCGAAGAAGATGACGATGACGAAGATTAATGAGAAAGCTGATGCTTTCTTGTGGAATAGGGGTACTTCGGTACTCCTTTCTTTTATTACAAAAATGTTACATTTTTGTGATATTTGTATTACAAAGATGACAATATACAAAAGATATGCTAATATTATAATAAAATAATACATAAAAAAGTTGAAAATTGTAAATTCATATATTATAATGTAATAAAGAGGTGAAAAAGTGAAAAAAGAACTATTGAAGCATATATTGACTATATTATTCATTATTCTAGTAATACTATTAATGATTCCAAATCAGTCTAATGCAGATGTTCCTAAAACTATAAATCCTAGCAGTTGGGAACCACCACAAATGAATACAAATGATGTAAAAGAAATTACAGATGCTGCTGCGACATTAGTTGATTATATAAGATATATTGGAATTATAGTTACTGTAGTTGCTTTGCTGGCATTAGGAATAAAATATATGGTTGGAAGCATTGAAGAAAAAGCTGAATATAAAAAGAGTATGAAAGCGTATATAATTGGTGTAGTACTGTTTTTTGCTTTAAGCCAAATCATAGCAGTCATCATTGATGTGGCTGATGCTTTGTAAGTATTAAAAAGGAGTAAAGATGAAAACATTAAAAATAGCATTTAGTATAATTATAATATTTATAATAATAGCTAACATTACAATAGTTTCTGCAAATGATATAACTCCAGGAAAAATTTTTGGAGGTGCACAAAATTTTTTAAATTCGGGAACAACCGAAAATACTGTAATGGATGAGGATAGTTTTAAAAATGTTTCAAATGTAATGTACAACATATTATTAGCAGTAGGAATTGTAGCTGCTGTTATCGTAGGACTAATTATAGGAATAAAAATGATGACAGGAAGTTCAACTCAAAAGGCGGAAACAAAAGAATTACTTGTACCATATATAGTAGGATGTGTTGTAATATTTGGTGCATTTGCAATCTGGAAAATAGTTGTAGAAATGCTAAATGCAACACAATAACAAAACATATATTATTAATGATTTTAACATTATCTCAAAAAGAGATATTACATATATTTTTAATATACATAAAAGGAGGAAATTATGAAAAAGTCAGTAAAAATATTATCAATAATTTTATTATCAATAATGCTACTTGCAGTATTAGCAGTACCTGCATATGCAACTGATTCAGGATTAGTTGATTCATTAATGACAGGAGGAAATGCAAATACAACAGGTATACAAAATGTTGGTAAAAATATTATTAGTATTATTACAACAGTTGGTATTATAGTAGCAGTAGTGGTATTATTAGTATTAGGTATTAAATACATGATGGGTAGTGCTGCAGAAAAAGCTGAATACAAGAAGACTATGATCCCATATTTAGTTGGTGCTGTAATTATATTTGGTGCATCTGCTATAGCCAAAGCAGTAATAGCAATGTCTCAAAGTATAACAGCATAACATAATATTACAGAAACATTACAATAATATTACAAATATATTAAAAGTGCATTACAAATGCACTTTTTTTGTTTTTTTTGTATCTTTTTAGGAAAAAATCTGCTATAATATAAATTATATTAATATGGATAAAAGATTAACGAAGGAGGAAGCATATATGGGGACATATAACTTGCCAAGAAGTGTAAAAGGTGAGGGTAGAATTTTGTTTATTTTCACAGGTAAAAGTATGATGTATACTGTAATTGGAGGATCTTGTGGACTTATATTTTATTTCTTATTTTCTGCATTTGGCCTAACAATGGTAGGTATAGTAATAACAGTAATTTTTGCTTTAATTGGATTTGTAATCGGAACTTTAAAAATGCCAAATTTAGGAAAATTTAAATTTGCACAAAAAACAGGTGGAGAAAATATAGATGATATAATAAAAAGAGCCATAAAATTTAGAACAAAAGGAAGAAAAATATATATTTATAAGGAGGAAGAAAAGAATGGATAGTATGGAAACTTTAAGAATGATTTTAATGTTTATAATAATTTTAATTATTATATTATTAGTAGCCCTTGTAGTAGTATATTTTTCTACAAAAAACAAAAAAGAAAAGAAAGTTGGAAAATCAGATAGAATTTCTACTGGAGAAGAAGAAAAAGAAATCCCAAAATCAAAAACATTTGCAGTTCAATCTGTAATGGACTTTATGGAGTTTGATAGAATTGAAGATAATATGATAATACAAAAAGATGGATTTAAATATATAATGGTTATTGAATGCCAAGGAATAAACTATGATTTAATGTCAGAAGTTGAAAAAAATGCTGTTGAAGAAGGATTTATACAATTCTTAAATACTATTAGACATCCAGTACAGTTATATGTCCAAACTAGAACAATCAATCTAGAAAATAGTTTACAGGGTTATAGAGATAGAGTAAAACAAATAGAAGATGATTATAATAAACAAGAAATGAGATATAGAGAAATGAAGAGTTCAGGAAATTACACAAAAGAACAGCTTGATCAAGTGTATTATGAACTTACAAAACAAAGGAATCTTACAGAGTATGGAAAAGATATTATATATTCAACAGAAAAGATGAGTTTAAATAAAAATGTTTTAAATCAGAACTATTATATAATTGTTCCTTACATACCTGAAGATTCAGGAACTGATGAATTCGATAAAGAAGAAATAACAAATATGGCTTTCTCAGAATTATATACAAGATGTCAATCAATTATAAGAACTTTAGCAGGATGCGAAGTTAATGGAAGAATACTTATTTCAGAAGAATTAGTTGAATTACTTTATGTAGCATATAACAGAGATGAACAAGAAGTCTTCGGGTTAGATAAAGCATTAAGAGCAGGATATGACGAACTATATTCAACTGGAGAAGATGTATTAGATAAGAAGATGAGAATATTAGACGAGAAGATAGAAGAAGAAGCATTTAATAAAGCCAATGAAAAAGTAATTGAAGCTCAATCAGCAAAAGAAAAAGCTTTACAGAAGAAAGAAAACAACATGGATAATCTAATAGATAATTTAGCTAAATTAATTATAGAACAAAATACTGATGCTGTTGGTTATGATGTTGCACAAGATGCAATAAATAGTATAAATGAAGAAAAAGCAGAGAGAAATGCAAAGAAAAAACAAAGTAAAGAAGGAGGTACAAAAGAAGATGGCAAAGAAAAAACAAAGAGAAGAAGAACAACGAAGACAGCTTAATGATTATACAAAACCAGATGAATTTCAAATTTTAAAGAAAAAAACAATAAAAGAGCTTATAGCTCCTTCTGGAATTGACGCAACTAACATAGACCATTTAGAGATAATCTCTAATGTAACTAGATATGCAAGAAGCTTCTTTGTATCAACACTTCCAAGAATGTGTACATTCCCAGAACTATTTAGAGATATGTACTTATTTGGAGATATTAATACATCAATATATATTAATCCAATTCCAGAATCAAGATCTCAAAATGAATTAAACAGAGTAATTAATGAAATAGAAACAGAAAGAATAGTTGCAGCTGATAGAGGAAATATCAATAGAGAATCAGATCTAGGACAAAAAAGATTAGAAGCAGAAGAGCTAAGAGATGAAATTGCAGCAGGATTTAACAAATTATATGAAGCTTCAATTGTTTCAACTTTATTTGCATATAATTTAGAAGACCTAGAAAGATATACAAAACTTTTATCAACAGAAATGTCTAAATCATTAGTTTCTATCAAGAGTGCATGGGGAATGCAAGAAGAAGCATTTAAATCAAATTTACCATTAATGGATGATAAAATAAAGAAAACACATACATTTGATAGAAGATCAATGGGAACAGTATTTCCATTTACAACATCAGAAGTTGGACATTCTACAGGAGTACCTTTAGGAATAAATAAACAAACTGGAGTACCAGTGCTTTTTGATAATTTTCATAGCTCACTTACAAATTATAATATGGTTATATTTGCTAAGTCTGGAGCAGGAAAGTCAGTTACAATGAAAACATTAATTTCAAGGTCTGCAGTTCTAATGGGGGTACAAAGTTTAGCTTTGGATGCAGAAGGTGAATATAGCATAGTGGCAGAAAGTTTAGGAGGAATTAATGTCGTTATAAGTCCAACATCAAAAACAGTTATAAATATATTTGATGTTGAAACAGAAATTGTGAAAGATGAAATTACAGGTAGAGATAAATTAGTATTGAATGTAGAAAACAAAGTAGAGGACGTTACACAAGCTTTACTTACAATGGCTAAAGGTAGTACAAGAAGTGAAGAAGTTAATGAGCTTACAAAACAAATTATTGCAGAATCTGTTGCAGAAGAATATGCTGCACATGGAATAAATAGTGATCCTAACAGTTTATTTGAAGCAGCTCAAACAGGAGGAAGCTTATCTGGTAATATGTTAGGTAGAAAGAAAAAGGATATGCCAACTATAGGTTCTTGGTATAGAAGAATACAAAAGAAAGCAGATGACAACAAAAACCCTGATTATAATTTCCATTATAGTTATCTATTAAAAGTTATGAAACAATACATAAGAGAATATGATGGACAAATGGCATATTTTGATGGACAGTCTACATTTGATTTATTAGAGGGAGCTTTATTCATCAATCTTGACATATCACAACTTGAAGAAAAATTTGCAAGACCACTTGCACAACAAATATTGCTAGAGTGGATATGGGAAAAATATGTTAAAAAGAATAGTGAAGATAGAACAAAAGCTGCTAAGAAAAGAGTTTTAGTTGATGAGGCGTGGATGTTACTTCCATTCCCAGAAGCCGTAGATTTCTTAAATACTATGGCAAGACGTGCTAGAAAAAGAAATGTATCACTTGCAATTATTTCACAAAGATTCCAAGATTTCTATGAAAAACCAGAAGCACAAGCAGTTTTGACTTCATCAGATACAAAACTATTTTTAGCACAAGATAAAGCTGAAATACAATACTTAAAAGAGGTATTTAAATTAAGTGAAGGAGAAGCTAATTTCCTAGTAACTTGTTTAAAAGGAGAAGGATTATTAAAAGTAGGAGGAGATAGTGCAATTATTCAAATAAGACCTACGGCAAAAGAATTTGAATTCGTTGAAACAAACTTAAATAAATTAGTACAAAAAGGAAAAAGAACGGACAATAAGTATTAGGGGGAGAATATGGAAATATTAAAAAGTAAAAGCATGATACTAAAGATAGCAATAATCTTAGTAATAGTAATACTATTTAACTTTTCAGCTCCAACTATCAGTCAGGCAGGCGTTGCAGAAGTAATAGGAGGAACATTACTTTCACCAATAGTTGACTTATTATTAGCTATTGGTGATGGTATAATGAATTTAATTCAGGGAATTTTATTTGGAATGGAAAGTTCTCTGACGAAAGTATCCACTGAAATAGGAGATACACTTCCCGCAGTTGTTGCATGGATAGTTGGTATAGCAATAGTTGTAGGTACAGCAATTATTACAGGTGGACTTAGTTTAGTTGCATTAGTTGCAGCTGGTATTGGAGCATATGCAGCATATAAAATAACAGCAGATATGTTGCCACCAACAGTTTATTTACCAATATATGTTATAAGTCCTGAAGAAATATTTGCAAATAAAATAGCACTTTTGGATGTAAACTTCTTTAATCCTAATGAATATGAACAAATTACTGCAATAAATGGAGATACATCAACAGAACAAGTGTCAACAGCCTCTCAATTACAAAGTACTATTTCAAGCTGGTATTTAACACTTAGAAACTTTGCATTAGTTGTTTTACTATCAGTATTACTATATATAGGTATTAGAATAGTTACAAGCAGTGCAGCACAAGACAAAGCAAAATATAAAGAAAAATTATTTAGCTGGATTGTAGCAATGTGTATATTATTTTTTATGCATTATATAATGGCTTTTGCTACTACTGTTGTAGAAGCAATTTCAGAAGGTATAAATGAACTAAATACACCTACAATTATTACATTACCTAATTTAAAAGAGGAAGATTACAGAGTAGAAGTTATAAGTGAAGAAAGTGGAGAAAAAGAGGCATCCGTAGTAGATGCGTCAGAATTCTTTGTGGAAAATGGATTAATAGAAAATGAAGATAGTAGCGAATATTATTGGCCTACAAATCTAATGGGACAAGTTAGAATTCAATTACAATTAGATGAAGGTGCGACAGAAGATAATGAATTATTAAGACAATTAGGATATACAGTTTTATTCCTAATATTAGTAATTTATACAATAGCATTTTTAGTAGTATACCTAAAGAGATTAATAATGTTAGCATTTTTAACAATGATAGCACCATTGGTTGCTATGACATATCCATTAGATAAAATGGGGGATGGAAATGCACAAGCATTTAATATGTGGTTAAAAGAATATGTATTTAATTTATTAATACAACCACTCCATTTGATTTTATACACAATGTTAGTTGGATCTGCGATTAGCATAGCAGCAAGAGACGGTGGAGATGGAACTGTAAATATGATATATGCTATTGTTGCAATAGGATTTATATTCCAAGCAGAAAAAATAATGAGAAGGTTCTTTGGATTTGATAAAGCGTCAACATTAGATGCAAATGGATCAGCTATAGGTGGAGCTTTAGCAATGGCTGGTATAAGTCAAATAAAGAAGATAGCAGGTATTGGAAGCAAAAAAGGAAATGCTGGTGGAAAAGCTGGAAGTGGAGGAGCTGGTTCTGGTGCGGCAGCATCAGCTAGAAAAATTAAGACTAGAGACTTAATGAATCAAATAACCGGAAGAAATCAAAATGGTCAAGATGCAGATTCACAAGGGGCAAATGGTCAAAGACAATTATCTGCTCAAAATAGTTTGGCAGATCAAAGACAAAGAAATGCAAGTGGAAGATCTGATGAAGGAGATAGAATTGCAGCAGAGCAACAAGCTTTAAGAGATAGAATAAATTCAACATATCCAGAAGATATGAATGCAGAAGAGCAAAGAGAATGGAGAGAAAGAGAAATTGCAGAAGGAATGGCTAGAATTAGAGAAACTGATACAAGAGGCGTAGGAACATATTTACGTGATAGCTATCAAGGAAGCAGATTGCAAGCAAGAATGAATAAAGTTTCAGATAAATCTAGAGCAGTAGCACATAGATTTGCTAATTGGGCACCTAATACTGTACCAGTAAGGGTTGCTAGAGATTTGGGAGCTGCAGGCGCTAAATCTGTAAGAGCTATGGCAAATACAGTACAAAGTGGAGCAAACAAAATTAGAACATCAATACCAAAACCAATTAGGAACTCAGCTAGGACATTAGGTGGACATATGGTACAAGGAGCAAAAGCTGCTGGAAATATTGCAAAAGGTGTTGGAGCTGTCGGAATGCAAGGATTAAAATATGCAGCACCTAGAGTTGGAAAAGCAGCAGTAAAAGGAACTTTAGCAGCGACAGCAGCGACTTTAGGTGTAGCAGGAGGTTTAGCTTCAGGAGATGATAATAATATATTGAGATACGGAGCAGCAGGTGCTGCAGCCGGATGGGCTGCAGGAAGTGGAGCATTAGGAGCCGTAGGAAGTGCTGATGATTTTGTAAAAGAAGCAGCTTCTAGTGCTGCAAGTACATATACTATCGCTACCAAAGGTGAAGAAGCTGAAAAACAAAGACAAAGAGACTTAGAAGATAAAGCTGCTATGAAAGATAAGGATAGACAAAAATTATATGCTGATAAATTAGAAATTCCAAAAGGAGATATCAAAAAAGTTATGAAAGAAGCCCAAGAATATAGGGCAAATGGTATAACCGATGATGAGATGATTATAAAAGCAATGAAAGCAGAAGGCTTTGGAAATGATAGAGCTAGTAAAGAAAGAGTATTACTTGCAGGCCTTGCAAGTGAAGTAGGAAACGATAACAAGAAAATTAAAGACTTAGAGTCTAGATTAGGAGAAAAAGGATTAAGTCCACAAGATGTTAAGAAATATGTTGATGGAGTAAGGGAGATTACAGGTGCAATATAATAATTGCTAATATCTAAATAAAACATCAAAGAAGAGCAGAAAATAAATTTTCTGCTCTATTTTAAAAAATAAAGATTAAAGGAGAAAAAAATGAGAAAAAAAATTGCGGAGTGGTATATAAGGAATAAACCAAAAATATTATTAATACTATTTTTTGCACTTGTCATAGTACTTATAAATATCATTTTAGTTTATGTAATGAAACATAGCAATAATGATGATGAAAGTGGCGATAGGTTATTTAGCGTGACAGGTACAATAAATAATAATTTTAATACTATAACAATGGAATCAGCGGATTCTGTAATTTCAGGAGAAGAACTTACAAGTAAACAAGTAAGTATGGCAGGAATTATAGAACAATTTACAGAATATTGTAATGCAAAAAATATAAATGAAGCATATAATATGCTATCAGATGAATGTAAAGAGGAAATGTATAATACTGTTGAAATTTTTACTACAAATTATTATGATAAGGTTTTTAATGGAAATATAAGAAAAGTTTCAGTAGAAAACTGGCTTGCAAATATATATAAAGTAGAATTTACAGAAGATTTCTTAGCAACAGGAGTTTATTCGGAAGATAATGTAATTCAAGATTATATAAGGGTAATAGAAACTGATGATGGACAATATAAGTTAAATATTAATAGTTATTTAGGAAGAGAAGAAATAAATAAAACAAGAGAAAATGACTTAATAAGCATGACGGTATTAAGAAGTGATACATATATGGATTATCAAACATATACATTTAGTGTAACAAATAAGACAAGTGATGAAATTATTATAGATGATAGAGAATATACTGATTCTATGTACTTAGAAGATGAAAATGGTATACAGTATGGTGCATATTCTCAAGAATTAAGTGAACCAGAATTAACATTAAGCCAAAATGAAACTAAAGAAATTACTATAAAGTATTATAATAAATATAGTTCAGAAAAGGTTATAAATAAAATAGTATTTTTAAAAATTGCACCAAATTATGACATACTTTATAACTATAATTATGAAAGACTTGAAATACCATTGAACTAAAATTATACGTAGTTAAAAGATCAATAGAACCAAAGTAGTTTACAATTGAAAAATGTTGAAAAAAGTAGTATAATATATAAAATATGCATAAAAAATTTTTGATAATAAATGGATAAATAAAAGGAGTTTGTGATGGGAAATGGTTTTGAACAAGTTAAATATCAAATGAAAAAAATACTAAAAAAAGGAGCTAAAGTAGCAGCGAGAGCATTAGCTCCAGTATTGGCTATTGTTTTAATAGTAGTTATTGTTGTGTGTGGTTTAGGATATGAAATGACTAGACAAGATGGATCATATAAAGAAGGTGACATGGGAAATGTAATGTATGCAGTCACACAATATACACAGGATGTAATTATTGATCAAGATGGAACTATAAGAACAACAATGTCAGCCCAGGAATTATGGGATGAAATGTTAAAAAATAATAGTAGAGTTGATGAATATTTAGACAATCCACAAGAGTTAGCAAGATTAATGAACGCAGAAATAGTTACAAACTATCCTGATACAAGACCAGCAGATGAAATTGATGAACCATTAGATGAAGAATTTTGGAAGAATTTAAACAATGATGTAGATTCTACAGAAACACAAGGTATTATCAAATTTAAAAGAGCAAAAGAAGATGGAACAATTTCAACAATGACCTATGTGTCTCCTGAAGTTTTTAACTCATATATAGAAGCATATAATGCAAGCGGATCTGACGCAGACAAAAATACTGCATTAAGCCACTTTACTATAGAAAAACAGTATTCAACTTCTAGTATAATGGCAGGTACAATAGAAGCTGGTACAGTAATAGAGATTCCAGAAGGTTTTGGTAATTATTATACATATATGGGGTGGCAGTTAATAACAGCTCCTAGTTCAAATCAATATAGATTAAGAGAAATGGCAGGTCAAAATTTTGATGAAGAAGGTTTCGGAATTATAAATGGACGTTATGTTATTGCATGTACTACAACTTTTGGACAAGTTGGAGATTATATTGATTTTTATCTAGAAAATGGAATAGTTCTTCCATGTATAATAGGTGATATTAAAAATCAAAATGATCCAGGATGTAACCAATGGGGGCATAATGATGGTCAATGTGTTGTAGAATTTGTTGTAGATAGAGACTCATGGTATGGCATTAAAGAGAATCCAGGAAATCCATCTAATCATCCAGAATGGAATTCAAGAGTTGTAAAAGCAGTTAACGGTGGAAGTTACTTTGAAAACCCTAATTTTGGAGTGGACTCAGAAATAGAAGCTAATGATAATAATACTACAAATAATGATAATGATGACGATGATAATAATAGCTCAAGCTCAAGTTCAGATACATTAAAATGGCCAACGGATGGAACAACTATAACATCTTACTTTGGATTAAGAGATGCTCCAACAGCTGGTGCATCAACAGACCATGGAGCTATAGATATAGGGGTTCCAACAGGAACAAATGTATATGCAGCTAAAGATGGAACAGTAACAATATCTTGTTATGACAGTTCCGCAGGAAATATGATTGAAATTGACCATGGCGGAGGATTTGTAACCAGATATTATCATAACAGTGAATTATTAGTATCTGTTGGTGATACTGTAACACAAGGTCAAGTAATTGCTAAATCTGGTAATACAGGAACATCAACAGGACCACACGTACACTTTGAAACAAGACAAAATGGTGTAAAAGTAGATCCATTATCATTCAAATATGAAAATGGAATGGGTAGTGGTACAGGAACTATAGGCAGTGGAGGAGATGCTAAAACTAAATATGTTGTAAAAGTAGCAACATGGAATGAGAGATTCGAAGAATCTGTTGCAGGAGGAGATGGATCAGTAGATCCAGAACCAATAACAGATTATATAGAAGCAAATACTACCTATACTATGACTGCACAAACAGTAGATTATCAAAGTATGGTAAGTGGATATCAAATGCCATTTGACTACTTATGGGCATGGATTGTTGCGGGACGTGATAAAGACTTTGGATTAGATATAGCTGATTTAGTATTTGATAGTGAAATAGAAATTACTATTCATGATAATGTAAAGACAGTAACTGATATAGATACATATGAATATACTAGAAAAACAAAAGTACATACACATGATATACATGTAACAGGTAGTTGGAGTGATACTGAAGTGGATCCAAATACAGGTGAGTCAACAAGTACAAGTGGAAATATTGATGAAACTAATACAGAAGGAAGTACAGAAGAAATATTAAAAAATTATACAATTGTTCATACGACTAAAAATACAACAGATACACTAAATATAAGTGTTACAAAGGCTGATGTATGGATTGTAGAGTATACACAAGATTTTGAATATCAACCAAATGAAACAACAGATCCAGGAGCTGGAGACCCTTCAGATCTAGAGCAAAATAGAGAATATCCGGATAGTCCAGATGAGCCTGATGTTCCAAATGAAGATCCGTGTGGAATAGCAGCTGATTATGAAGCAAGTGTAAGATCAAACTATAGTGATAAAGATACAGTAAATACAGAAGTAACATGTTTAACAGATTACTATTATGGACTTGATGGAACAGTTACAAATCATAATATAATAGATTCTCAAAAATATACTTCTTCACCTAAAGATATAAGGCCTAAAGATGAACCAAAATCAAAAACAGATGAAGTGAATTTTGTAACTTTATTACAAGATAGAGAACATTATGACACAAGAAATAATATATTAAGTGCACCAGAATGGCTATTCGAAATGTTAGAAGAAAATGAAAAAACAGTTGATATGGTTGACTTAACTAAATATTTGATTTATTGTGCAACAGGAAGAGAGTTTGATGGAATAGATTCATTTGATTTTGATAAGGTATTTGATCCAGCTAACTTTAGTTCTTTAAACGGAAGCTATGGAACATCAAGTGGAATAGATGGAGTTCAAGGACAAATATTTGATTTCTTCTTAGCAAAAGGTATGCCACCTGCAGGAGTAGCAGCTATCATGGGAAATATAGAAGCAGAAAGTAGTTTTGATCCAGCAGCAACAAACGGCACACATAATGGTTTATGTCAATGGGCAATATCAGATAGATTCCAGAATCTACAAAATCTAGCAAATTCTAAAGGAACGGACTGGACAGATGTAGAAACACAATGTGAATTTATATGGCAAGAATTAGAAGGAAGCTATAGTGATGTAAAAGATGTTTTAATGAATTCAACAAGCGAAACAGATCTAGAATATGCTACATGGTACTTTGGAAGATATTATGAAGTATTCTTTAGTAGTAGTAATAACTTTAATGCATCAAAAGATATAACTGCAGCAAGATATGATAATGCTAAAAAATGGTATCAAGCATGGGAAGATAATCATACTTCAGGAAGTGCACAATTAGGAGAAGCAGCAAGTATAGAAGGAGAGCAGGCGAGAATTGATTGGCTTTATGATGGTAATGGAGTTCCTACTTCAGAAGCAGAAAATAATCAATATTTAGAAACATTTCCAGTAGAATACCTAGATGCAAATGGAAATCGTCAAACAATGAATGTAACAATGCATAGAAAATTAAAGACAGAAGTACAGGCAATCTTTAAAGAAATGGCAGATGCAGGATTTAAGATTGTTGGTGGAGATATTAGTTATAGGCAATGGGGATCAGATGCAGGATTTAGAGGAACATTCCCACAATCTGCTCATACTTATGGACATGCATTTGATGTTAACCCGGAGCAAAATTACTGTATATATGCTGATGGTACTGTTGTAGGAAGTCATTATAGTCCAGGATCAGATCCATATTCAGTAACTGAAGAAATTATAAATATATGGAAACGTCATGGATTTTACTGGGGAGGAGATTGGACCAGTTTAAAAGACTATATGCATTTCTCATATTTCAATCATTAATATAGAATAATAGCAAAAGCTAAAAAACAGACTAGGAGGAAATAATGAAAAAATTAAAAAATATAATAATATTATTAACTATTCTTCTTGTAATTATAATAATAGCTGCAGTTATCATATTTAATACAAGAGGGAATGCACAAGAAGATGGAGAAAATGCTGAAAACGCAACAAATACACAAAGTAGCGAAAATGTGGGATTTTCAGTTGTAAGTGATTATAAAACATATTATACAATCAAGGAAATTTTGAATAATTATTTAGTATATGTAAAACAAATAAATGGTGACTCATATGTTGATATTGTAAAAGCTGGTATTTCACTAGAAGATGCAAAAACACAATCAGAACGACAAGGAACAGAGGCAATAAAGAATATATTAGATACACAATATATTTCTGATTTAGCAATAGAAAATAATATGATAATAGAAAAACAAAAAGAATATAGCCAAAATGGAAACTTTCAAGCAACTGTTTCTTATGATTTAAATTTAGTAAATGTTTTAACATATGATATAAGCAGTAATATAAAAATAGCATTTGTTACAGCAAATCTAAATAATAAACCATTTAATTTATTAATAAAAATAGACTATACTAATAATACTTATTCTATATTTCTAGAAGATTTTTTAGAAAAATATAATTATAATGAAAATATGAGTTATGATGCCATAAATATAAATTCTGGAAATATTGAAGTAAACGATTATAATACCTTCCTAGATGTTTCTGCAACAGAAGAGTATATTACAAAACAATATTTTTCTGAATATAGAGAAAAAATGACGCAACATACAGAAGATGCATACAATTTATTAAATCAAGAATATAGGGATGCTAAATTTGGAAGTTATGAGAACTTTTTACAATATGTAAATGATAATAAGTTAAATATTGAAACTGCAAGTATTCAAGGATATAAAGTAAATGCAATAGATGGAAAGAAAGAGTATATATGTATTGATCAATATGGTAAATATTATATTTTCACAGAAACTAATATTACAAATTATGATGTAGTTTTAGATACATATACAATAGATTTGCCTGATTTTCTTGAAGAATATAATAGTTCAAATGATGCTGAAAAGGCTGGATTAAATTCTCAAAAAATTGTAGATGCAATAAATGATGGAGATTATACATATGTATATAATAAATTAGATGCAACATTTAGGCAAAATAACTTTGCTACAGAAGCTGATTTTGAAACATATGTAAAAAATACATTCTATACATCTAACAATGTAGAATTTTCTAATTATCAAAACAGCGGAGATCTATATATATTTGATGCGAAATTTACAGATAAAAATAATGCAAACAGCCAAGCTATAACAAAAACATTTATAGTTAAGCTAGGAGAAGGAACAAATTTTACAATGTCATTTAATGTAGAGTAAGCTAAAAATAAAGCAAATACTAACTATAGTATTTGCTTTATTCTATATTGTTGAAAAAAATAGATATTTAAAGTATAATATTAATATAAGAATATTGGGAGATGAAGATATGAAAGATAAGAAAAGAAATGAAGTAACTAATAATATGTTAAATCTTCGTGCAGAAATATCAGAAAAATTAGAAGCAAGAAATCAAGAAGTAGATAATATTGGATATTATAGAGATTTTGAATTTAAAGGATCGGGCTTAGCTATAAATGATGCATATATTGTTAAACTCAAAGATAGCGAAAAAAAGCAAGAAAAACCAAAATCTAGAGAAGATGAAGACCAACAGGAAAAAATAGCTTATGAAATATATGATAAAGACAATAAATTAATAGCAACTGTAAACGAAATGGGAGAGGTTACATTTGACCATGAATTTTTAGAGGATTTAGAAAAAGTAAATAAAGAATATTTTGATACATTAACTTTAGATGAAGCTGAATTTGAGCTTCCAGAAGAATTAGGAAAAGAAGATTTAGTTTTAACAAAAGAGGAACTGGATGAAAAACAATCAAATAAGGAATTGGATAAAATGTCAAAAATATTAGAAACCGAAGATATCCAAGCATATTCTACAATGAAAGCTAATCAAAAACTCCAATTTGATAAGATAGCTGAAAAACAGGAAATTGATCCAAATGCAAAAGTTACTCAAACAGAGACATTAGCAGATATGATTCCTGAAATAAAAGAAAAAGGAATTGTTAAAGTTAATGTTGTATTTTCTGATCATTCGAAGGGGAAAAATGGTAGGTTTTCATTTGTTGGGTTAGATAAAGATGGGAATGTACATACTATAGATAGTTTACAAAATATAGAAGGAACAACAACAGGGCAAACTGTAACTTCAATAAATAGTAGAGATGGAAGTGTGGTACAAGAAGAACAAGTAGCAGGAATGGTAAGAATTAATGGAAGAAGCAAAGTAAATGGACAAGAAGAAATGCTTTCAGTTAGAGTAGGACAATATGGAACTTTAGAAGTTGATTATGTAAGAGCAGATCTAAGTAAAGATAAAGATGAAAGGTATTTATCAGCACCAATCGAAACAAAAAATCAAAGACCAACTACTAGAGAAGTTAGAGAGGTAATGGATAAAACTAAAAATACAGAAATAGAAGATGAATTGGATAGATCAGAGGAAGAAATAGAAAGAGATGGAGAGACAGAATTAAGAAATATGGATGATACAGCAGGTAATGACCAATTAACAGCAGATGACATAATAGTATTAGAAGATGGATCAGAAACAACGTTAAGAAAAGAAGCTGAAAAAGATCATTCTAATGTTGATGATTTTGTACGAAGATATAATGAAAGAGGAGGAAAAACTCCTGATGAAAAAATCGAAGCAATTCATGATGAAATTGCAGAAGAATATGGAGCTCCTCAAAGAACAGAAAGAGGTTATTAGAAATATTCATAAAAATCACCTTTTAAAATATAATTTAAGAGGTGATTTTTTATTATGAAAAGAAAGATGTTAATTTTTTTTATTGTATTCATATTATTAGTTTCTTTTACAATTCCAGTATTTGCAGATAATAGTGAAGTTGAAGAATTAGAGCTAAATGCAAGAATTGCACTTATATATGATAGAGCATCAGGCAGAGTATTATATGAAAAAAATGGAGACAAACAAACACCAATGGCTTCAACAACAAAAATAATGACAGCAATTGTAGTGCTAGAAAATACAAATTTAAAAGATATTGTTACAATAGATTCAAAGTCCGCGTCAATTGGTGGATCGAGACTAGGACTAAAAAAAGATGATAAAGTAACAATAAATGATTTATTATATGGATTAATGCTAAGATCTGGAAATGATGCAGCTTCTGCTTTAGCAATTTACGTAGGAGGGAGCATTCAAAATTTTGCAGACATGATGAATAATAAAGCAGAAGAACTTGGATTAACAAATTCACATTTTGTAGTTCCTCATGGATTAGATAATGAAGGGCATTATACTACAGCACATGAACTTGCAAAAATTACAGATTATGCATTAAAAAATGAAACTTTTAAAAAAATTGTATCTACTAGCAATACAACTATAAGCATTAATGGAAATTTAAAACAAATAAACAATACAAACAAGTTATTAAATAGTGTCTCTGGGGTTTATGGAGTGAAGACTGGATTTACAAATGGTGCAGGAAGATGTTTGGTCACAGCGTGGGAAAAGAATGATATGGATATAATTACAGTGATAATAGGAGCTGATACTAATAATTTAAGAACAACTGATACAAAAAAATTAATTGAATATGTTGAAAAAAATTATGAGTTAGTTAATATAAAAGAAATTATAGAAGAAGAATTTGAAAAGTGGAAGAAGATTAATACAGGTAGAATATTTGTGGAAAAAGGAAGCAAAAATTCGGTAGAATTGCTTTTAGAAGAAATGAATTTTGAAAATATGATAATAAATAAAACAGATATAAATAAAATAGATATAAAAACAGATATATTGTATAGTTTAAAAGCACCAATAAAACAAAATGAGATAATTGGAACCTTAGAAGTATTAGTTGATGGTGAAAATATATCTACATTGGAAATATATAATAAAGAAGAAATAAGAAAAAAAGAAATAAGAGATTATTTAACTGAATTTATGGTATTAATACAAAATATAAAAATAATTTGACAATAAATAATATTTTATATATTATATCTTATAATAAAACCGGAGGTAGTATTAATGGATAATAAAGAATTAATTGAATTAGCGAAAAAAGCAAGAGAATACTCTTACTCTAAAATATCAGAATTTAAAGTCGGAGCAGCATTACTAACAAAAGAAGGAAAAGTGTTTATGGGATGTAATATAGAAGATCCTTCTGGGATAGGAGTGACAAATATATGCGCAGAAAGATGTGCAATAGTAAAGGCTATATCAGAAGGATATATAGAATTTGAAAAAATAGCTGTTGTTGGCGGTAGAGATAGTTGTCTAGAAGAATGTTTGCCATGTGGTGTATGTAGACAATATTTAAATAGTATTTGTCCAAGGATAAAGATTGTAAGTTTGGATAATGAAACTATAAAAACATATAATCTACAAGATTTATTACCATATGCGTTTAATGAAAAATTTGATAGCTAAATTCCTCTTAATATATTTACCAAAAGCTTTTGTAAATCAAGAGCTTTTTTCTTATTTATTTTTTCAAGGGTTAATTCATTATTTGATATAATACGAATGCCAATACAAGGAATATTAAATTTAGAACAAGCAGAATAAGTTCCAATACTTTCCATATCCTCACATAAATTACCAAATAGGTTATGTGTCCATTTAATTCTATCATATTCTCTATTAAATACATCTCCACTGCCTAATATACCTTTATATACTATATGATTTGAGTTTGATAAATTATTATAGAAAAAATCAACTAAGGTTTTATCAGAATACTTTATTTCTTTTGCCCTTTTATTAGGTTCCCACTTAAAAGGAGATGAACCTTCAGAACTTTTGGCAGGTGGAATTGAAAAAGCATTTATATTACAACATGCTTCTCCTATAATAATATTACCTGTATGAATAGTAGAAAGATGTGCACCTGCTATGCCTTGATTTATTACAATATTAGGATGAAATGTATTAATTCCAATAATAGTAGAGATAGTTGAATTAATACTTCCAATTTCAGTTTTGGATACTATAATAGTTTTATTTCCAATTATTCCTTCATAAAAATTATATCCAGAAATATTTTTTGATTTTAAGTTATCAAGCTCAGAAATTAAATACTCTATCTCAATATCAATAGCACCTTGAATTAGTATATTTTTATTTACCATAATAATCTCCCAACATTTTAATAAATAATTATAAAATATAGTAACATAATTATATCAATTGACTCGTATTTTTCAATATATATAATAATAAATTTATTTAAAACCTATCTATTGACTTTTATATTTTTTTTTGCTATTATATTAATTGTTCTTAAAAAATGACAATATGCGAAAGTAGCTCAGTTGGTAGAGTGCAACCTTGCCAAGGTTGATGTCGCGGGTTCGAGCCCCGTCTTTCGCTCCACAAAAAAAGCAGTAGTATATGGCGATATAGCCAAGTGGTAAGGCACGAGTCTGCAAAACTCTGATCCCCGGTTCGAATCCGGGTGTCGCCTCCAATTTTACTACTGCTTTTTTATTTTTTATAAAATTTAATTTAATTTGTAATTTTTTATTTTTATAAGCATATATTATAGTATATGGCGATATAGCCAAGTGGTAAGGCACGAGTCTGCAAAACTCTGATCCCCGGTTCAAATCCGGGTGTCGCCTCCATTAATAATATTTCCAAATTTTATTATATTGTTTTAGCTGTTCTTCCCTATTTATTTGTGCAGCAGGATGATATATAGGAATAATCACAAAATTCCCAATTTTAATTTCTCTATCTATATTTTCTCTTAAAGTTTTATCAATTCCAAAATTATATATCTGTGATAATTCATATAATGGGTAATATCCTAATGGCAGGATGATCTTTGGATTTACAATATTTACTTGCTCTTTTAGAAATTCTTTGCAATTAAGTGAAGATTTTTTTAAGTTAATATTATTTCCTCTATAATTTTCCCCATTTCTTGCACACAAAATTCCATTAGTTATATAGATGTTTTCTAAAAAATTATCCTCTATATTAATCTTATTTTGTTTGGCAGATTCTAAAAAATATTTTGTAAGCATTCTTTTGGTTAGGCTTTTTTCTTCTTCAATAATATTATTCCAATTAATTTCATCTGCTTTTTTTATATATTTATTATATATTTTATTCATTTCACTGTAAGGTCCCCAATCCTGACCTATAATCATAATTTTACTATCTAACCTTCTATACCAATCTGTCCAAATTGAAGGAATATTTTTAAAGAAATCTTTTTGTTTATATATATTAATTAAAGAACAATCGGTTCCACTTTTATTTTTTAAATTTATACATTTATTACATTTTGATACTTTATCAAATAGTTCATCTAATTCTTTGTTTTTATCCATTTTATTAATCCTTTTATCTTTCTTTTATAATATATATTAAGTTTATATTATCATATAGAAAAATACAACATTATTTAAATAATTCATATTAAATATAGTATTTAAGAAAATTTTACAAAAAAAGTAAGAGAAGAATCTCTGAAACATAATGTTTTCTAGGAAAATATGCCAAAACCATTGAAAATATTACAAAAATGTAATATAATTGTAATATAAGCGTAATATTATAAAATGAATTCTCAGAACGAATATCCGTAAGGAGATTTTTGAGGCGTTTTTTTGAGTTAAAAATAAGGAAAATATTGATATTGACTAACTAAAAAAATGTAAGTAAAATAGAAAATATATTATAAGGAGTAAAAGGATGGGAATCGATATGAAGCTAAAAAAAGTAGCTCTAGTTATAATAATGACCTTATTATCAATAATGTTAATAAGTAATTTTAATGTTTCAAATGCAGCAACAGGAAGTAAATACTTAACAATAAAAGCGTTAAGAAGTTCAGGATATGGATATAAGGCATTAGAAAAAAATGTATGGAAAATAGTAGAAACAAATAGTAGTGGAACAACAGCAAATTATGATAGTACAATCTATTGTCTAAAAGGAGGACCAGGATTTGGGTCAAGTGAATTCGGAAGTGGAAATCCAACACATAGAGAGTATACAAGATATTTTGATATGAAAGATAGAAATTCAATACCAAGTCCATATGTAAATGCATTGCCAAGTGGAAGTACATATAATTCATTAATGTGGTTATTAGAAAATGTATATGTGCCAGCAAAATCAGGAGCAAGTACAGAGGAAAAACAAGCGGCATCAGATTACAGAAATCTATTATTGGATAATGCAGGGTTAACAGGAAGCTACCTAACAGATGATGATATAGATGTAGTACAACAATTAGCAATATGGCATTTTACAAATGATGGAGATGCATATGATGTAGGAGATAGTGGAAACTTTTCATTATGGATAAACCGAGTTGCAGGACAAGACTCAGCATATAATCCATTATCAGGAGGAGAAGAAGAAGCAGGAGCAGGAGCAGTAAATGGATTTGATAGAAATGAAGAAGCAAAAGAATTATATAGATATTTAATAGAAGAAGCAGAAGCACATGCATCAAGTTACACACCAACAACAGTAAGTCAACCATATGAAATAGCAGAGACAACAAAAACAATAACAGAGAGTGGAAGTAATTATGTAATAGGGCCATTTAGAATAAATAAAATAAGTAATACAGAGGCAACATTAGAAGTAGTATTCAAAAATGGAGAAGGAACAACATTAAACCCAACATTACAAAATGCAAGTGGAGATAGAATTAATAGTATAGAAGAAGCAATAGGTCAAGACTTTTATATAGTAGTATCAAAAACAACAAATGTAGATAAAGTAACATTAAGTATAAGTGGAGAATATTATGATACAAAAATAACATACTGGGCAGTAGAGGGAGCAAATTCATCAGAACAACCGGTAGTAATAATAGAGAGAGAGCAAGAAGAATATAGTGATAGTACAGAATTTATAAAACCACCAGAAGAAGAAAAAATATTTGATTTAGCATTAAGAAAATTCATAACAAGTATAAATGGAGTAGCTCCAAGTACAAGTAGAGTACCACAAATAAGTGAGGAAACATTAAATAACTTAGAGGCAGGAAGAATAACAACAGCAGAGAAGATACATCCAAAGAATGCATTAACAGTAGAGACAGGAGATAGTGTAATATATACAATAAGGGTATATAACGAAGGAGAAGTAGATGGACAGGCCACTGAGATAACAGATTACTTACCAACAGGATTAAGTTTAAAAGCAGGAAGCAGTATAAATACAAAATATGGATGGCAAACAGGAAGTAATGGAGAAGTAACAACAAGTTATTTAAGTGGACAAACAATACCAGCATTTGATGGAACAACATTAAGTTATTTAGATGTACAAATAGAATGTGAAGTAACAGCAAGTGTAACAGAATCAAATATAAACTTAAAGAATATAGCAGAAATAACAGGAGCAACAAATGATGAAGGTTTACCAGATAGAGATTCAACACCAGATAATGTAAGGGTGGATGGATATGGAACAACATCACAAGAAGATGATGATGATTTTGAAGACTTAGTAATGCTAGGAAAATATTTTGATTTATCTTTAAGAAAATTTATAATACAAGTAAATGATGAAGAATTAGTAGATAATTCAGGTAGATATTTAAGAGAGCCAGTAGTAAATGTAACAAATTTAGCAAATGGATCTTCAACAACAGCAATATATAACCATCCAAAGACACCAGTTTCTGTAAGTGCAGGAGATGAAGTAATATATACAATAAGAGTATATAATGAAGGACAACTTGATGGATATGTAAAAGAAATAACAGATTATTTACCAGAAAATCTAGAATTTATAAATGACAGTTTTAATGCACAATATGGATGGAGAGTATCAGCTGATGGAAGAACTGTAACAACAGATATAACATCACCAGATACAGAATACTCTGCAAATAGAGATACAATTTATGAAAATAGAAAAGATGGCGCTGATAAGGTTATATTAGAAGCATTTAGTGGAAGTTCATTAGACTATATAGATGTACAAATTAAATGTAAAGTAACTGACACAGTAGTACCTGATGAAAAATTAACTAATATCGCAGAAATAACAGAATTTACAGATTCTGATGATAATGAAATAACAGATATTGACTCTCAAAAAGACAATGTAACATTACCATCAGATGAGACATTACCAAATTATAAAGATGAAGAGATAAATAGAGGAGACAGCTATATACCAGGACAACAAGATGATGATGATTTTGAAAAAGTAGTAATTCAAGTATTTGATTTAGCATTAAGAAAATTCATAACAGGAGTAAATGAAGAAGAAATAACAAATAGAGTACCAGTATTTACAAACAATAATGGTGAGTATACATATGAACATACAAAAGAACCTATTCTAGTAGCAACAGGAGATACAGTAATATATACATTAAGAATATATAATGAAGGAGACATTGCAGGATATGCAGAAGAAGTAAAAGATGATATTCCAGAAGGATTAGAATTTTTACCAGATAATACAACGAATATAAACTATAGATGGGTAATGTATGATGCAGAAGGAAATGTAACAGAAAATGTAGAAGAAGCAGAAACAATAAGAACAGACTATTTATCAAAGGAACAAGGTGAGCTATCAGGAAGAGATAACCTAATAAAAGCATTTGATCCAGATACAATGAATGAGCCAGACTATAAAGAAGTAAGGATAGCATTTAAGGTGACATTACCAAATACATCAGATAGTATAATAATAAATACAGCAGAAATATCAGAAGATAGTGACGAAAATGGAAATCCAGTAGAAGATATAGATTCTGTGCCAGATAATGATGAAGAAGGTGAAGATGATATTGATATAGAAAAAATTAAAGTAACATACTTTGATTTGGCCTTAAGGAAATTCATCACAGGAGTAAATGAAGAAGAAATAACAAACAGAGTGCCAATATTTACAAACAATGATGGTGAATATACATATGAACATACAAAGGAACCAGTAGAAGTAAGTAATGGAGACATAGTAATATATACAATAAGAGTATATAATGAAGGAACACAGGCAGGGTATGCAGAAGAAGTAAAAGATGACTTACCAGAAGGATTAGAATTTTTACCAGAAAATGAAGTAAATACAGAATATAGATGGGTAATGTACGATGCAGAAGGAAATGTAACAGAAAATGTAGAAGAAGCAGAAACAATAAGAACAGATTATTTATCAAAGGCACAAGGAGAGTTGTCAGGAAGAGATAATCTAATAGAAGCATTCGATCCAGAAACAATGACTCAACCAGACTATAAAGATGTACAAATAGCATTTAGAGTAATAGAACCAAATACATCAGATAGAGTGTTAATAAACACAGCGGAAATATCAGAAGATAGTGATGAAGATGGAGAACCAGTAGAAGATATAGATTCTGTGCCAGACAATGATGAAGATGGAGAAGATGACATCGATATAGAAAAAGTAAAAGTAACATACTTTGATTTAGCATTAAGAAAGATAGTATCAAAAGTAACAATGATATTAGATGGAGAGACATATGTAGAAGAGACAGGACATCATTTTGAAGATGATCCAGAAGAAGTAGTAAAAGTAGAATTAGGAAACCATAAAATAGAGACAGCGGTAATAAAATTCACATATCAAATAAGAATAACAAACGAAGGAAATATGGCAGGATATGCAGAAGAAATAACAGACTACATACCAGAAGGACTAGAGTTTGTAGAAGAAGATAATGAAGGATGGGAATTATCAGAAGATGGAGAGACAGTAACAACAACTCAACTAAATGATACATTATTAGAACCAGGAGAAAGTGTAGTAATAGAGATAACATTTAGATGGATAAATGGACAAAACAACCTAGGAGTAAAGACAAACTGGGCTGAGATATCAGAGGATAGTGATGAAGATCATGAGCCAGTAGAAGATATAGATTCAACGCCAGATAACTTTGAAAAAGGAGAAGATGATATAGATGAAGCATCAGTAGTATTATCAATAGTATCAGGTGTAGGAGGACATTATATAGGAGTAATAACAGGAGTACTAGTAATACTTGGAACTGGATTAGTATTGATCAAGAGATTTGTACTATAATAAATAATTTAAAATAATAAACAAAGGCTTAAATACTAGGGAATATAGTAATTAGGTCTTTGTTTTTCTAAATATATATTAAAAATATTTTAATATATAAATTAATATTTGACATAAAAGTAAAAAAACAAATTTATAAAGAAAAAAACGAACCAAAATATTACAAAAATGTAATAATTGAGATAAAAGTTTGAAAAAATATACTTCCGTAAAAGAATTAAAGTGTATAAAAAATATGTTAAATACAATGTAAATAATTGTTATTGACTAAAGGCTTTAAAACCAGTAAAATTATATATATAAGTATTATTATATGAGAAAAAGGGAAGGGTAGTAATGAGAAAAATAAAAGGAGTAATATTAATCATTCTAATGACAATACTAACAATAGCAGTTAGTGGTAATTTTAATGTTTCAAATGCAGCAACAGGAAGCAAATACTTAACAATAAAAGCATTAAGAAGTTCAGGATATGGATATAAGGCATTAGAAAAGAATGTATGGAAAATAGTAGAAACAAATAGTAATGGATCAACAGCAAACTATGATAGTACAATCTACTGTTTAAAAGGAGGACCAGGATTTGGGTCAAGTGAATTCGGAAGTGGAAATCCAACGCATAGAGAGTATACAAGATATTTTGATATGAAAGATAGAGATTCAATACCAAGTCCATATGTAAATGCATTGCCAAGTGGAAGTACGTATAATTCATTAATGTGGTTATTAGAGAATGTATATGTACCAGCAAAATCAGGAGCAACAACAGAGGAAAAACAAGCAGCATCAGATTATAGAGATTTATTATTAGATAATGCAGGATTAACAGGAAGTCCACTAACAGATGATGATATAGATGTAGTACAACAATTAGCAATATGGCATTTTACAAATGATGGAGATGCATATGATGTAGGAGATAGTGGAAACTTTTCATTATGGATAAATCAAGTAGCAGGACAAGACTCAGGATATAATCCCTTAGGAGATAAGAAGGGAGAAGGAGCAGTAGAAGGAGATATAAGAAATGAGGAAGCAAAAGCATTATATAGCTATTTAATAGAAGAAGCAGAAGGACATGCGTCAAGTTACACACCAACAACAGTGAGTCAACCATATGAAATAGCAGAGACAACAAAAACAATAACAGATAGTGGAAGTAATTATGTAATAGGACCATTTAGAATAAATAAAATAAGTGACACAGATGCAACACTAGAAGCAGTATTCAAAAATGGAGAAGGAACAACATTAAACCCAACATTACAAAATGCAAGTGGAAGTAGATTTAGTAGTATAGAAGCAACAATAGGACAAGACTTTTATATAGTAGTATCAAAAACAACAAATGTAGATAAAGTAACATTAAGTATAAGTGGAGAATATTATGATACAAAAATAACATACTGGGCAGTAGAGGGAGCAAATTCATCAGAACAACCGGTAGTAATAATAGAGAGAGAGCAAGAAGAATATAGTGATAGTACAGAATTTATAAAACCACCAGAAGAAGAAAAAATATTTGATTTAGCATTAAGAAAATTCATAACAAGTATAAATGGAGTAGCTCCAAGTACAAGTAGAGTACCACAAATAAGTGAGGAAACATTAAATAACTTAGAGGCAGGAAGAATAACAACAGCAGAGAAGATACATCCAAAGAATGCATTAACAGTAGAGACAGGAGATAGTGTAATATATACAATAAGGGTATATAACGAAGGAGAAGTAGATGGACAGGCCACTGAGATAACAGATTACTTACCAACAGGATTAAGTTTAAAAGCAGGAAGCAGTATAAATACAAAATATGGATGGCAAACAGGAAGTAATGGAGAAGTAACAACAAGTTATTTAAGTGGACAAACAATACCAGCATTTGATGGAACAACATTAAGTTATTTAGATGTACAAATAGAATGTGAAGTAACAGCAAGTGTAACAGAATCAAATATAAACTTAAAGAATATAGCAGAAATAACAGGAGCAACAAATGATGAAGGTTTACCAGATAGAGATTCAACACCAGATAATGTAAGGGTGGATGGATATGGAACAACATCACAAGAAGATGATGACGATTTTGAAGACTTAGTAATGCTAGGAAAATATTTTGATTTATCTTTAAGAAAATTTATTAGTAATGTTGATGGAGAAAGTGTAAATAGAGCTCCAAGCGTAAATATAACAAATTTGGCAAATGGATCTGCAACAACAGCAATATACAATCATTCAAAAACACCAATTGCTGTGAAAGTTGGAGATGAAGTAATATACACAATAAGAGTATATAATGAAGGACAACTTGATGGAATAGTAACAGAGATAACAGATCATTTACCAGAAAACTTAGAATTTGTAAACGATAGCTTTAATACTCAAAGAGGCTGGAACGTATCTGGAGATGGTAGAACAGTAACGACCACTTATTTAGCAGGTGAAATAATAAATGCATTTAATGGAAGTTCACTAGATTATGCAGAAGTACAAATTAAATGTAGAGTAAAAAGTACAGCTGTAGCAGGTGAAAAATTAACCAATATTGCAGAAATATCAGGATTTACTGATAGATCAGGAGGAACAGTAACAGATAGAGACTCTGGAGCAGATAATGTAACATTACCATCAGATACAACTCTTCCAAACTATAAAGATACAGAAATAAATAGAGGAGACAGTTATATACCAGGACAACAAGATGATGATGATTTTGAAAAAATTGTTGTTCAAAAATTTGATTTGGCATTAAGAAAATTCATAACAGGAGTAAACAGTCAAAGTATAACAAATAGAGAACCTGTATTTAAAAATAATAATGGCGAGTATTCATATGAACATACAAAAGACCCTGTTTTAGTACAAACAGAAGATACTGTAATATATACATTAAGGATATATAATGAAGGGGATATTGCAGGATATGCAGAAGAAGTAAAAGATGATATTCCAGAAGGATTAGAATTCTTACCTGATAATACAACAAATATCAATTATAGATGGGTAATGTATAATGCAGAAGGAAATGTGACAGAGAATGTATCAGAAGCAGAAACAATAAGAACAGATTATTTATCTAAGGCTCAAGGAGAGATGACAGGAAGGGATAATCTAATAGAAGCATTTGATCCAGATACAATGAATGAGCCAGACTATAAAGAAGTAAGGATAGCATTTAAAGTAATAGAACCAAATACATCGGATAGGATTTTAATAAATACAGCAGAAATATCAGAAGATAGTGATGAAGATGGTGATCCAATAGAAGATATAGATTCTGTACCAGATAATGATGAAGATGGTGAGGATGATATTGATATTGAAAAAGTAAAATTAACATATTTTGATTTAGCATTAAGAAAATTTATTACAAAAGTAAATGGAGAAAATGTAGAAGTAAGTAGAGAACCAGAAATAACTGATAATGCAGTAGAAGATTTAGATAATGGAAGAGTTACAACAGCAGATAAGTTACATACAAAAGATCCAATAAGTGTTAATACAGGAGATACAGTAACATATATAATAAGAATATATAACGAAGGAAAAGAAGCAGGATATGCAGAAGAAGTAACAGATTATTTACCAGAAGGATTAATATTAAAAGAAGATAGCCAAATTAATGAAGATAATGGCTGGACAAATCCAAATGGTGATGGAAGAACAATAGTAACGACTGCTTTATCAGATGATTTAATTGACGCATTTGATGGAAAAACAATTGATTATGTGGATTTAGAAATTGAATGTGAGGTAGTAGCTACAAAACAAGTTACAAGTATAAGTTTAAAAAATGTTGCAGAAATAACAAAATCAGAAAATATAGAAAGAAATGAAGTAAATGATAGAGATTCAGTAGAAGATAATTTGACAGATGATCAGAAAAATAATTATAATCCAGGAACATCAGAACAAGGACATGGATATGAGGATGATGACGATTATGAAGAGTTAGTGTTACCAGCTACTGTAGGTGATTATGAAATTAAGTTAATAAAACAAAATGGAATATCAGATAGATTAAGTAATGCAGTATTTAAAATAGAAGAAGTGGATTCAGATGGAACAGTTATAAACACATTTGATAATTTAACAACAAATGAAAATGGAGAAGTTGTAACAGGAAAAATTAAAATAACAGCTGAAGGAACACATAGATATATTATAACAGAAACAGGAGCACCAGAAGGATATAATATATTACCAGAACCAGTAGAAATAGAGATTGATGTTAAATTAATAAATGGTGAATATGTTATTACAGCAGAAAGAATAAATGGTGAACTTGTAAATTTACAAGTAGTAGATGGAAGTATTATAGAAGTAACAATTGAAAATAATATTTTTGATTTGGCATTAAGGAAATTCATCACAGGAGTAAATGAAGAAGAAATAACAAATAGAGTACCAGTATTTACAAACAATGATGGTGAATATACATATGAACATACAAAAGAACCTGTTGAAGTCGCAACAAATGATATAGTAATATATACATTGAGAATATACAATGAAGGAACTGAGGCAGGATATGCAGAAGAAGTAAAAGATGACTTACCAGAGGGACTAGAATTTTTACCAGAAAATGAAGTAAACACAGAGTATAGATGGGTAATGTATGATGCAAATGGAAATGTAACAGAAAATGTAGAAGAAGCAGAAACAATAAGAACAGATTACTTATCAAAGGAACAAGGGGGGCTATCAGGAAGAGATAATCTAATAGAAGCATTTGATCCAGATACAATGGATGAACCAGACTATAAAGAAGTGCAAATAGCATTTAAAGTTACAGAACCAAATACATCAGATAGAATAATAATAAATACAGCAGAAATATCAGAAGATAGCGACGAAGATGGAAATCCAGTAGAAGATATAGATTCTGTGCCAGATAATGATGAAGATGGTGAAGATGATATTGATATAGAGAAAATCAAAGTAAAATATTTTGATTTAGCATTAAGAAAATTCATAACAGGAATAAATGAAGAAGAAATAACAAATAGAGTACCAGTATTTACAAACAATAATGGTGAATATACATATGAACATACAAAAGAACCTGTTGAAGTAAGTAATGGAGACATAGTAATATATACAATAAGAGTATATAATGAAGGTGAAGTTGCAGGATATGCAGAAGAAGTAAAAGATGACTTACCAGAAGGACTAGAATTTTTACCAGAAAATGAAGTAAACACAGAGTATAGATGGGTAATGTATGATGCAAATGGAAATGTAACAGAAAATGTAGAAGAAGCAGAAACAATAAGAACAGATTACTTATCAAAGGAACAAGGGGATGAGACAGGAAGAGATAATCTAATAGAAGCATTTGATCCAGAAACAATGAGTCAGCCAGACTATAAAGATGTACAAATAGCATTTAGAGTAATAGAACCAAATACATCAGATAGAGTGTTAATAAACACAGCGGAAATATCAGAAGATAGTGATGAAGATGGAGAACCAGTAGAAGATATAGATTCTGTGCCAGACAATGATGAAGATGGAGAAGATGACATCGATATAGAAAAAGTAAAAGTAACATACTTTGATTTAGCATTAAGAAAGATAGTATCAAAAGTAACAATGATATTAGATGGAGAGACATATGTAGAAGAGACAGGACATCATTTTGAAGATGATCCAGAAGAAGTAGTAAAAGTAGAATTAGGAAACCATAAAATAGAGACAGCGGTAATAAAATTCACATATCAAATAAGAATAACAAACGAAGGAAATATGGCAGGATATGCAGAAGAAATAACAGACTACATACCAGAAGGACTAGAGTTTGTAGAAGAAGATAATGAAGGATGGGAATTATCAGAAGATGGAGAGACAGTAACAACAACTCAACTAAATGATACATTATTAGAACCAGGAGAAAGTGTAGTAATAGAGATAACATTTAGATGGATAAATGGACAAAACAACCTAGGAGTAAAGACAAACTGGGCAGAGATATCAGAAGATAGTGATGAGAATCATGAACCAGTAGAAGATATAGATTCTGTGCCAGATAACTTTGAAAAAGGAGAAGATGACATAGATGAAGCATCAGTAGTATTATCAATAGTATCAGGTATAGGAGGACACTACATAGGAGTAATAACAGGAGTACTAGTAATACTTGGAGCTGGATTAGTGTTAATTAAAAAATTTGTTTTAGTATAGAATTCTAACCGGAATTATTAATATCCCTAGATAAATATTTATCTAGGGATATTTTTTAATAAATATTTACATTAAAAAAAGCATATGATATAATTCAAAATATAAGTGGAGGAAAACGAATGAACCAAATTTTAGTAACGGAAGTCGAGAAAAAGGAAAAAAGAAAGAGAAATAGAAATACAACTGCATCAGTAGAGATAACAAAAATTGTTAAATTCTTTGCTGTTTTTATAATTATTTTTGGTTTATGTTTAATTGGTCATAGTTCATATGCATTATATAGAGATTCTAAAGCTAGTAATACAGATAACTTAGCTAACATAATCATAACTAGAGTAAATGATACACTAATGGTAGATGTACAAAGTGTATATAATATAGAAACTTTTAGATATCGTTGGGCAAATTCAGAGGAAAGATCAATACCAGAAAATTCAACGAGTTTTCAAGAAGAAATTATTTTACCATCTGAAAATAGTGTATTAACTATAATATTAGAAGATGAAACAGGAAGAGCTGTAACATATACAAAAGATATTGTGTTAGATGGAATAGATATAGCAAAGCCAGCAGTAAGCATAGACCAACAGGCAACAAGCATAAGAGTAAAAGCTGAAGATGAAACGGAAATTGACTATATGATATATCGAATAGATGACGGAGAAGAAATAAGAATTGATAAGAATAATGAAACAGATAAAATAATAGAGTATGCTATTACACAAGAAGAGATTGGAAGAGGAACACATAAAATAACAGTTACTGCTGTAGATTCATCTGGAAATACTACAACAGAAGAAAGCCCAGAAATAGTAATTTCTACTGAAAGACCTGAAATCAAAAATTTATATGTAGATGAAGAAACAGGTAAATTAATGATAGAAGTGGCTGATGCTGATGGAATTCAATCAATTGAGGTAAACCTAAATGGAGCAGTTTATTCAATGAATGATATAAATAAAACAGAAGCAACATTTTCATTAAATTTAGTACAAGGTACTAATACATTTAGCATTAGAGTTGAAAATATAAACGGACTTTCTGTAACAGGATCAATGGAGTTTCAGTATGCAGGATAAAATAATATTTTATTTTATAATATATTCATTTTTAGGTTGGTGTTTAGAGTCAATATACAAAACTATAATATTAAAAAAAGCGACGAATAGTGGGTTCTTATATGGAACTTTTTGTCCTATGTATGGAATTGGTGCAATATTAATGATTAGTTTAAGTATTGTATCTAATAATATTATAGTAATATTTATATTAAGTTTTCTTGTGTTCTCTACATGGGAATATATTGTAGCAGTAATATTAGAGAAATGTTTTAAAACAAAATATTGGGATTATTCAGATTTGAAATTTAACATAAAAGGAAGAGTATGCTTGAAAAATTCTATATATTGGGGAATATTAGGAGTATTACTAATATTTATAATTCATCCATTTATAGAAAAATTGGTAAGTTATATTCCATATCAGATTTTAATATACATAGAAATAATATTATCGATAGTCATCCTTATAGATGCAGCTATAACAATATTTAAAATAATGATTATAGATAAGAAAATCCAGGAAGTATTTGAAATAGGAGAAACAATAAAGGAGAAATTATTGGAATTAAAACAAGAAAAGCATTTGGAAAATACTTCAAAAGAACATATACAGAATTTAATTGAAGACTTAAAAACAAAACAATCAATATTAAAAATAAAAATATATAAAAGAATTATAAAACTAAAAAAAGCATTCCCAGAAATGCATTCTGAAAACATAACAAAGTTTATGAAACAAAAGAATTTAATAGAAGACATAAAAGATAAAATTAAGAAATATAAGGAGAGATAAAATGGCTCAGGATATTTATATAATAGATGATAATGATGAGCTAAAAAAAATCATTTTAAATCTATTTAAAGATGAAAAAGATTATAAAATCAAATTGAAAAAAGTAACTACAAACAATATTGATGATGCATTAAAAAATATTCCATCTCTTATTATAATTAATGAAGATGGGATAGAAGAAAATATAATTGAGATATGTAAACGAATAAGGCAAAATGAAGACAACAATATTACCCCTATTATTGTTATATCTTCAGATAGAAGTAAAGAACATAAAATAGAAGTATTAAAAGAATGTGTAGAGCATTATATAAAGGCTCCTATAGATAAAGAATATTTATATTATACTATAAAAAATATTATTAGATTATTAGATACTAATAGGAGGGTTAGCCCATTAACTGGGTTACCTGGAAATGTACAAATACAAGCAGAAATGAAAAAGAGATTACTAAATAAAGAAGAATTTGTAATGCTTTACTTTGACTTAGATAATTTTAAAGCATATAATGATGTGTATGGATTTTTAAATGGAGATGAAATAATTAAATTTACAGCAAGAATAATAACAAGTAATATAGAAAGATATTCTAATAGTGGTAATACATTTGTAGGACATATTGGTGGGGATGATTTTGTTGGAATAATATCTATAGAAGATGATTATGAAACAATATGTCAAAATATAATTGCTGAATTTGATAAAGGTGTTATTAAATTCTTTAATGAAAATGATATAGAAAAAGGGTATTTAGAAGTTCCTAATAGAAAGGGAATAATAGAAGAATTTCCATTAACATCACTTTCAATAGGAGTAGTTGTAGCTCATAAAAGCAGATTTCATAATGTACTTGAAATAGGAGAGGTAGGGGCACAAGTCAAACATTTAGCAAAAACTACAATGGGAAGTGCTTATGCTATTGATAGAAGAAAAAATGAAAAAATACAATGTAGTGTAAATAATAAATAATATAAAAAAGTATATTTAATCAATAAAAACTGAATTAAATATACTTTTTATTGCATAGGAAATTTCGCAAGAAATTTCCGGAGCAACAAGGTTAAGTTACCTTGGTTGTGCGTATTTGCGAAGCAAAACGCACATGTGGCAAAGCCACTTTTCTTATTATTTATTGTAATTAATATTTATTTGTCTATTTTCTTTATTTCTTCAAATCTTTTAACCTTTTGAGTAGTAGTTTTGATCATTGGCTCATCTGTAATAATTAAATTTTTAATATGTTTGTAATTAGGTAAACTTGAATTAATTTTCTTAATATCTTTCCATATAATATCTCTTAAATTCTCTTCTGAAATATCTCCATATTTATCAGAAATATAGTCCTGGTTATACACAATTTTTACAGACAATATTAAGTCGTCATTTTTAGGTTTACCAAACACCATAGATTCTGCAACATATGGTAAGTTATTAACTAATAATTCTAATTCTTCAGGATATATGTTTTTTCCGTTTTTTAATACTACAACATTCTTTTTTCTACCAGTAATAAATAAGAATCCATCTTTATCAATATATCCAAGATCACCTGTATAGAACCACCCATCTTTTAATACTTTAGAAGTTTCTTCTTCCATTTCATAATATCCTAGCATTATATTAGGTCCCTTAGCAACAATTTCACCAATTCCTTCTTCGTTAGGATTATCTATTTTAATTTCTACCTCTGGAAGAGGTAATCCGACAGAACCAAATTTAACACATTTTTCATTTTCAGCAGTTAATACAGGAGAAGTTTCTGTTAAACCATATCCTTGTACTGCTAATATTCCAAAATCATAAAATCCTTTAGCAACATTTTTATCTATTGCTGATGCACCACTTATTACAAATCGTAAATTTCCACCTAGATTATCTAATATTTGTTTAAAAATTTTTCTTCTGATATCGACTTTAAATTTCATAAGAAAGTGACTAATAGAATTGGCAAATTTTAATATTTTAGTTTTTCCTTGTTTGTCAACCTCTGCATATATTTTTTTATACATTGCCTCTAATAGCAATGGAACACATACAAAAACAGACACTTTGTATTCTCTTAAATTTTCTTGAATATGTCTTAAACCATCACAAAACACATTTGTAACACCATCTGCTAAAAATAATAATAGTCCAGTTGAACCAAATGTATGATGAAGAGGTAAGAATGCCATATTAACATCTGTATCATATATTTTTTCAGCTAAATTTATATTATATATATTAGATGCAATATTTTTATTTGAAAGTAGAACTGCCTTAGACATAGAAGTAGTACCAGAAGTAAATATTATTGAAGCTATTCCATCAGGATCTATTTCATGGTTAATATATCTTGTGTCTCCTTTTTTTAGCAATGAATTACCTTTATCTATTAATTGAGAAATTGTTTTAAAAGAATTATCACAACTTGAATTCATACAAATAAATTCTTTTATATTATGATTAGTTTTTTGAATACTTTTCATACATTCAGAATATTCATCTTCAAAAATAATGCTATCAACTTTTGCTCTTTCTAAAGAAGAAATAATTTCTTGCTCAGGAAGTCCTTTATCTAAGGGTACAGTTATACCGACACCACATAAAATTGAAACAAATGAAGCAGCCCATTCATATCTATTTTTACCAATTATTGCAATCCTTTTATGCTCTAGACCAAGATCAATTAATGCTGTTCCAAGAGCTTTAATATCGTTACCAAACATAGTATATGTAATATTAGTATATGAAATATTACTTCCATTTTTATTTTTTAATATAAATGCATTATTATTGGGATATTTTTCTATTGCTCTATTAATATATTCACGTATTGTGTCATACTTTTCAGCATCATATAATTTTCTATAAACTTTCATAGATACCTACCTTATTTTTAATTCTAGCTTAAGTCTAACACAAATGAATTTCAATATCAATTAGAATGAACAAACAGTCAAAAACTTATTGAGTTCTAAAAATAATTAATAAGCATATAAATACATTAAGAGAGGTATGTATATGCTTATATTAAGTAAGAGAAGAATTACATTAATACTATGTATTGTATTGATTTCAATATATTCTTTTTCATTTAAAATAGGTAATGAAATAGAAACAATTAAGACCGTTGCAATTCCAGTATCTAGTAAAGTAGTTATTGTAGATGCAGGACACGGATCACCAGATGAAGGTGCTGAAAGTAGCAATGGTGTGTTAGAAGCTCAAATAAATTTGGAAATTGCATTAAAATTACAAAAACTTCTAGAACAAAGTGGTTGCACAGTTATATTAACTCGCTCTGATGAGAATGGAATTTATGATGCTGATAGTAATTCTATAAGGGAAAAAAAAGTTTCAGACATTAGAAATAGAGTTGAAATAGGAAATAATTCAAATGCAGATATTTTTGTATCAATACATTTAAATAAAATTGATCAAAGCAAGTACTATGGATGGCAAACATTTTATAAAATAGGAAGTGAAAAAAGCAAAATCCTAGCAGAAAAGATACAAGAAAGCTTAAATAATGCTATCCAAAGAGAGAATAATAGAAAACCAGCAAAGTTAAATAGTATATATATTATGAAGCATATAGAAATTCCAATTTGTTTAGTAGAATGTGGATTTTTATCAAATCCAGAAGAAGAACAACTTCTATTAGCAGATGAGTATCAGGAACAACTAGCTTGGGGAATATATAATGGAATTAATGATTATTTTATAGAAAATTTAAATATTTAATATAATAAATAATAAAAATGAAAAAATTTAAAAATGAATAAAATTACACTACTTGGGAAAAATATGTAAAAACATATAAGCAAGGAGTGTAATTTTTTGAAAGCATATAAAATATTAAATACAAAAGGTGCTGTAATAGATAATAAAGGGTTACAGGAATATTTAGAAAAATTAGCATCAGACCATGTTTTAAAAGAAAAGTCAGAGAAAAACACATATCCAATACCAAGAATGATTGGAAATTTTGAACTTATAACTGATGTATATAAATTATTAAATGAACATATTAAATTAAAAATTCCAATACATCCTGCTGGAGAGTGGTTACTAGATAATTATTATGTAATAGAAGAGACAGTAAAAAGTATAGAAAAGGAAATGACATTAAAAAAATATACAAACTTTCTAGGAATTGCTAATAGTATAAATTATGGATTTGCTAGAATTTATGTATTAGCAGCCGAAATTGTATCATATACAGATGGAAAAATAACGGGAGATAGTTTAGCTAAACTACTTAAAAGCTATCAAGAGAAGAAAAAACTAAGTATGGAAGAGATATGGAATATAGGAGTATTTTTACAAATAGCTTTGATAGAAAATATACGTATGATATGCGAAAAAATATATTCAGTTCAATTACAAAAATATAAAGTTGAAAATATAATAGAAAGACTTGTAGAAAATAAGGAAAAAGATAAATTAAAATTTGGAAAAATAGGTGAATATAAATCTAAAGTAAAAGAATATGGAGAGATGAAATATCCGTTTATTGAATATATGTCATATAAATTAAGACAATTTGGAAAAATAGGTTATCCATTTCTTAATATATTAGAAGAACAAGTAAATAAAATGGGTGTTGATATTTCAGATGTAATAAAAAAAGAACACTTCGATATAGCAGTAAAAAAAGTATCCATCGGAAATTCAATAACTAGTATCAAAAATATTCAAAGAATCAATTTTATTGAAATATTTGAAAGTATAAACCAAGTAGATGATATTTTAAAAGAAGATCCGGCAAATGTATATGATAATATGGATTACAAAACAAAAATCTATTATAGGAATACAATAGAGGAAATATCTAAAAAAACAAAAATATCTGAAATATATATAGCTAAAAAATGTTTAGAATTAGCAACAGGAAAAAAAGGAAAAGAATCACATATAGGATATTACTTAATAGATAATGGTAAAAACAAACTATTAGAAGATTTATTAAATAAAAAATCAAAGTCTGTATCAAAAATTAAAAAGATGCAGTTATTTATTGGTTTTAAAATTATAATATCTTTATTTATCTCAATTTTACTGGGATTATATATATTTAGACAAACAAATAGTTATATATTATTTGTTCTCTCATCATTAATAATATATTTACCTATAGAAAATATTATAGTACAAATTTTTCAATATATATTAAGTAAAATAATTAAACCAAAAATAATTCCTAAATTAGATTTTCAAAATGGGATTCCTGCAGAATATTCTACATTTGTAGTAATACCAACAATAATAAATAAAACAGAAAAGCTAGAAGAAATGTTTAAAAAATTAGAAACATATTATATTGCTAATAAAAGTGATAATATATATTTTGCACTTCTTGCAGATGCAACATCAAGTGACAAAAAACAGGAAAAATATGATGAGGAAATATCTAAAAAAGGAATAGAAATTGCTAAAGAGCTTAATAAAAAATATCCTGATAAAATTTTTCCTAAATTTCATTTTATATATAGAAAAAGAGAATGGAATGATAAGGAAGAATGTTATCTTGGATGGGAAAGAAAGAGAGGATTATTAAATCAATTTAATGAATATATATTAAAGCATAGCAATAATGAATTTAGAGTAAATACTATAGATATAGAGAAATTACCAAAGATAAAATATGTAATAACATTAGATAGTGATACAGAATTAGTATTAAATAGTGGATTAGAATTAATTGGTAGTATGGCACATATTTTAAACACACCAGAAATAGTAAATGGAGTTGTAAAAGAAGGATATGGAATAATTCAGCCAAGAGTAGGAATAGGATTAAAAGAAGCATCTATAAGCAAATTTACAAAGATATATTCGGTTTCTCCAGGAACAGATTCTTATACAAATGCTATATCTGATCTTTATCAAGACAATTTTAAAGAAGGAATATATACAGGAAAAGGAATATATGATGTAGAAGTATTTTCAAATGTTTTAAAAGGGGAAATACCAGAAAACACAGTACTCAGCCATGACTTATTAGAAGGTTCATATTTAAAATGTGGATTTGCTTCAGATATTCTACTTATGGATGGATATCCTAAATCATATTTAAGCTATAAAACAAGATTATTAAGATGGACAAGAGGAGATTTTCAGATCATAAGATGGCTTAAAAAACAAATAAAGAATAAGGATAATGTAGAAAAAGAAAATCCATTAAATATTATTTCAAAATATAAAATATTAAATAATATAATAAAAAGTATTTTAGAAATAAGTGTTATACTAGGAATAATATATTTTACTATCATTAAAATGATTGATAAAATTAAAATTTGGCCATATATATTAATCCTATTTATATCAATTACAATACCATCTATAATGGAAATATTAAATAGAATAATATATAAAAAAGACGGAGAAAAAATACAGAAAACGTTTTATAAAACAATTTCAGGAGTTAAAGGAAGTATCATAAGAGCATTTTTAAGTATAGGGCTTTTGCCTGATAAAGCTTATTCAATGTTAAAGACGATAATAAAAATAATATATAGAATGAATGTAACAAAAAAACATTTATTAGAATGGACTACATCTGAAGAAGCGGAAAAAACATCAAAAACAGATGTTATATCCTATTATAAAGATATGATGTTCAATGTAATTATTGGAATAATTTTTTTAACTTTTACTAAGATAAATATATTATATGGAATATTAGGAATAATTTGGATTATAACACCTCGGATTAATGCAATATATTAGTAAAAAACAAATAAATAAAAAGAAGATTGAAATTTTGTCTAAAAAAGATAAGGAATATATATTAGAAGTAGGTAAAAGAACTTGGAACTTTTTTAAAGAAAATATATCAGAAAGATCAAATTATCTGCCACCTGATAATTATCAGGAAGATAGAAAAGAAAAGCTAGTATATAGAACATCACCAACTAATATAGGACTTGGGATCCTTGCAGTCATATCAAGTTATGATTTAGGATATGAAAATTTAATAGATACAATAAATTTGTTAGACAAGATGTTTGAAACAATTTTAAAACTCCAAAAATGGAATGGACATTTATATAATTGGTATAATATAGAAGCTTTAAATCCACTAACTCCTAAGTACGTTTCGACAGTTGATAGTGGAAATTTTATAGGATATTTATATACTGCTAAACAATTTTTGCTAAATATAGAAAAGCAAGGAAATGATAAAGAAGAAAATATAATTAATGATCAAGAGAATTTAGCAAAAATAAATAAAATATTAGATATAATTGATAAAGTTATAGAAGAAACAGATTTTAGTTATCTATATAGTAATAAAAATAGAATATTTTCTATAGGTTTTAATATAGAAGAAAACAGTTTAACACCTTCATATTATGATTTACTTGCTTCTGAAGCAAGACAAGCAAGTTTAATAGCTATTGCAAAAAAGGATATACCAGCTAAACATTGGTACAACTTAAGTAGGACTTTAACAATTGTAAATAAATATAAAGGATTAATTTCTTGGTCTGGAACTGCTTTTGAATATTTAATGCCAAATATAAATATTCCCAAGTATCCTGGAAGCATAATAAGTGAATCAAGCCTGTTTGCAATTATGTCACAGCAAGAATATGCTAAAAAATTGAAATTGCCATGGGGAATATCTGAATCAGCATTTAATTTAAAAGATTTAAATAATAACTATCAATATAAAGCATTTGGTATTCCGTGGCTTGGATTAAAAAGAGGATTAGCAGATGAATTTGTAATTGCACCATATGCATCTGTTCTAGCTATAAATGATTATCCAAAAGAAACAATAGAAAATCTAAAAATACTTGAAAAGGAAGGAGCATACAATAAATATGGATTTTATGAATCAATAGATTATACTTTGACTAGGTTAAATAAAGGACAAAAATCTGCAGTTGTCAAAACATATATGGCACATCATCAAGGTTTGATTTTGATATCGATTAATAATTTATTTAATAATAATATAATGCAATATAGATTTATGGAAAATCCAGAAATGAAATCAGTAAATATACTACTAGAAGAAAAAATGCCAGAGAATGTTATTATAACTAAAACTGAAAAGGAAAAAGTAGAAAGAATAAAAAATATTGATTATGAGACATATAGAATAAGAGAGATTCATAAGCTATATGAAAAAATAAGAACGATAAATGCAATTTCTAATGAGAATTATTTAGTAATAATGGATCAAAAGGGAAATGGATATAGTAAGTATAAAGATACAGTAATAAATAGATTTAAACCAACAGATGACTTAGAAGAAGGAATACATTTCTTTATAAAAAATATAAAAACAAAAAGAATTTGGACAACAGGTCAAATGAATTATTTATCTGCTGCAGATAAATATACTGTACAATTTGCACCAGATATGAATAAATATATAAGACAAGATGGTTCCTTAGAAACAATAAGTAAAGTTTTTGTTATGCCAAATGTACCTGTAGAAGTTAGAAGAATAGAAATTAGTAATTCTGGAAATTCAGAAGAAACATTAGAAGTAACGAGTTATATAGAGCCAATACTATCTAGTTTAGAAGCGGATTATTCTCATAAGGCATTTAATAATTTATTTTTGACATTTGAATTTATTGAAGATACTAATACAATATTAGTAAAAAGAAAAGCAAGAGATAATAATGCAAAAGATATTTATATGGCAGTAAATTTATATACAGAAGATGATGTTATAGGAGATCTAGAATTTGAGTTAGATAAAGAAAAAGTTTTAGGGAGACAAAATGTAGAACTACCAATAGCTATTAGAGACTCGGTTGCTTTTGGAAGAAAAACAATAATTACTCCTGATCCAATTATAGCAATGAGAAAGACTATAAATATCTTACAAGGAGAAAAAAAAGCTATTAATTTAATTATGTCTGTATCAGAAAGCAGAGAAGAAGCAATTAAAAATTTACAAGAAAATATGAATAATGAGATTATAGAAAGAGGAATGAATCTATCAAAAGCAAAAGTAGAAGCTGAAACTATGTATTTAGGATTAAAGGCAAAAGATATAGAAAAATACCAAAAAATATTAGGATATTTAATTTATGGGAATCCTTTAAAATCTTTAATGTATAAAGGTAAAATACCTGAATCAGCACCTTCCACAGAGCTATGGAAATATGGAATATCAGGGGATTTACCAATACTTCTTGTAAAGATAAAAGATCTAATAGATATTAATGTAGTAAAGGACGCATTAAAAGCATATGAATATTTTAAAATAAAAAATATAAAAATTGATTTAGTGATATTAAATGAGGAAAAGAAAACATACGATAATTATTTAAATGAAGAAATACAAAATGCAATACTAGATTTTAATTTATTATATATGCAAAATATAAAAGGCGGAATATTTGTAATAAGTAATATTTCAAAAGAACAAAAAAGAATTTTAGAATATAGAGCAAATGTACTAATAAATGCACATTTAGGAAGTATAGATACTCAAATAAGAGATTTGGAAGAAGAATATTTGGATAGTATAAAAGAAATAGAAGTAAAAAAAGAAAATATGCCAATATTAGAAGAGGATAATAGAAATAATTCATTTGATACAAATAATTTAAAATATTTTAATAATTATGGTGGATTTATAAGCGATGGTAGTGAATATTGTATAAAGATAAATAAAAATGATAAACTTCCAACAGTATGGTCAAATATAATGGCAAACACAAAAATAGGAACAGTTGTTACAGAATGTATGGGAGGATATTCATGGTATAAAAATTCGAGATTAAATAGGTTAACAGCATGGAATAATAATCAAGTTACAGATGTTCCTTCTGAAATAATTTATTTAGAAGATTTAGAAAATGGAAAATTTTGGTCGCTGGGAATAAATCCTACTCCTGATGATAATGACTATTATATAACATATGGATTTGGATATAGTAAATATCGACATGTTTCTAATGGAATAGATCAAGAAGTAACTGTATTTATACCAAAAGAAGAATCTGCAAAGATACAAATAATTCATTTAAATAATAAACTAGCTAAAAAGAAAAAAATAAGAATTATATATTATCTAAAACCAGTATTAGATGAAGATGAAATAAAATCTCAAGGATATTTAAATTTAAAATATAATGAAAATATGAATCTAATAACATTAGAAAATAAATTAAAGGAAAAAGATAATAGAACTATAATGTATGTAACATGTAGTGAAAAAATTAATTCTTTTACAGGAAATAAAAAATCTTTTATTGGAAATGGAACAATAAAAAATCCTGAAGGAATAAAAAGAGTAGAATTAGATAGAGAAAATACCCTTAATAAAGATAGTGTATTAGTAATAGAAGCAGAGGTTGAGTTAGAAGCTTTTGAAGAAAAAGATATTTCTATTGTATTTGGAGCAGAAGAAAATATATTAAGTCTGCAAGATACAGCATATAAATATGCAAATACTAATAATGCAATAAATGAATATGAAAATGTAAAAAGATATTGGAAAGAAATGCTAGGAAATATAAAAGTAGAAACACCTGTAGAATCTATGAATATATTGCTTAACGGTTGGCTTTTATATCAAACTTATTGTTCAAGGATGCTTGCAAGAAGCGGATATTATCAATCTGGTGGTGCTTTTGGATTTAGAGATCAACTACAAGACTGTATAAGTCTAAAATATATTTCTCCTGAAATATTAAAAACGCAGATAATTAAACATAGTAAACATCAATTTATAGAAGGAGACGTGGAACATTGGTGGCATGATGAAACTTCTAGAGGAATTAGAACTAGATTTTCAGACGACTTACTATGGCTTCCATATATGGTTGCAGAGTATGTAGAATTTACTAAAGATTATAGTATACTAAATGAAGAGACAAAATATGTAAAAGGAGAAAATTTATTAGAAGGTGTAGATGAAAGATATGACCTATATAAAGAAGGAGATATTAAAGAAAGTATATATAAACATTGTATAAGAGCAATAGAAAAATCATTGAACTTTGGAAAAAATGGATTACCTAAAATCGGTTCTGGTGATTGGAATGATGGTTTTAGTACAGTAGGAAATAAAGGCATTGGTGAAAGTGTATGGTTAGGTTTTTTCTTATACAGAGTATTAGATAGATTTATACCAATATGTAATATGATGAATGATGAAACATTAGTTGGAAAATATAAAAACATAAAGGGAGAATTAAAAAAGAATTTAAATGGAATAGCTTGGGATGGAAGATGGTATAAGAGAGCTTTTATGGATGATGGTAATGAATTAGGAAGTATAAAAAATGAGGAATGCAAGATCGATAGTATTGCTCAAAGCTGGGCGACTATATCAGGCGCGGGAGATAATGACAAAAAATATATATCTATAACTAGCTTAGAAAATCATTTAATAGATAAAGAAGCTGGAATCATTAAATTATTAGATCCTCCATTTGAAAAAAGCAAATTAGAACCAGGATATATTAAAGCATATATACCAGGAACCAGAGAAAATGGCGGACAATATACTCATAGTAGTATTTGGGCAATAATTGCCGAATCAATGCTAGGATTTGGTGATAAAGCTGTAGAATATTTTAGAATGATAAATCCAATAGAACATTCTAGAACAAAGGAAGAAGCTAAAAAGTATAAAGTAGAACCATATGTAGTAGCAGCAGATGTGTATGGTGGAAGCTTAGCAGGTCGTGGAGGATGGACTTGGTATACTGGTTCTAGTAGTTGGATGTATGAGGCTGGTGTTAGATATATATTAGGACTAAAAATAGAAGGAAATATTTTAAAAATAGAACCATGTATTCCATCTAATTGGAATGAGTATAAAATTAGATATAAGCATGGAAATAGTGTGTATAATATAAAAGTTATTAATAAAAGCAGAAAAAACATAGGAATAAGTAATCTATATTTAGATGGAAAAAAGGTAGAAGAAAAACAAATTATACTAAATACTAATGGTGAAATACACTCTATATTAGCTGAAATTTGAAAATACTGTAAAAAAGTGATATAATAAAGTATAGACTTTAGGAAGTCTAAATAATTAATAAGAGAGGGTATATGCAATGAGAGTACGGACTTTAGCGATGTTATTAACTATCCTTATTTTGGTTGTTGGGACCATTAGTACGTTTCAAATCTGCAGTACAGTCATTCGAACAGGTGCTAGCCTAATCGTTCTGCGTGATAACGCAAGTTATTATAATGAACAGTCCAGGAAAACAGACGAAATGACAGACGCATACAATAGAAACCACGAGGAACGGCAGAAGTTCTATAATTCTGAAGATCCCATTATCAGGGGTTACAGCAATTCAGGAACTTTTGCAAAAATCTTGTACCTTTTCTTAGCAATAGCTATGTTTCCAGGACTTGCATTAGTATGGATATATGTCATATTTAATGTTTACTGGGAATTAGAAAGAAAGCTGAAGCGAAGAAAGCGTGCAAGAATTAAATCCAACAACCAAAGAAAAGGTGCTTGAATGTTTCGGGGACCAAAATAGAGCTTTTCTCGGGAAAAGCTCTATTTTTTATGTAATATAAAATTTTTAAATTTCTATTATATAAAAAGTTTATATTGTATTTGTCATTATGCTCTAAAAATTAAATTATAAAGAACAAAGAGAAAATAATGTTATTTATCCATATTATAAAAATAAAGCTATGAGTTTTCTTATGAAACTTTGTTTTACATCGTTGACTTTTAATTATAAAATAACTAAAATAAAATTGAAAATAAATATTTTTTAACAAAGGGGATTTAATGTTAAAAGAAGTAAAAGAAAAAGTTTTAAAATCTGGAGAAAAGAAAAATATACCTACAAGAATTTATGAAGAACAACAAAAATCAAAGAAAAAGAAAATTAAAAAAATAGTAATAATTATATTAATAATATTAGTATGGATATTATTATTTAAAATAATATTTGATCAATTTGCTGTAAAAAAAGCAAACAAAATAGTATTGGAAAAATCTAAAAGTACTATTCAGTCTAATCCAATACAGAAAGAGCTAATAGAACAAGAAATAATAGAATTTAAAGGTGTAGAAATAACAAAATTAGCAGAATATGATATAACAGGAATGGTTCTTGGAAGAGAATTTTATTATTTTGGTGGAGGCGCTAATAGTATATCTCCAGAAGATTTAGTTTTAGGATGGGGACCAGCAGCTCAAGAAAGATATATTGGTGATATAGGAGTAGTTAGTGTTATAAATGATAGATACACAAATTTAACATTCCAAGGTGATTACTACGAAAGATTTAAAGAAGAATCTGGAAATTATGTTTCGAACAATCACATAATTCCAATGAATAATCAAGTAAAAACAGTACTAAAAAAAGTTAGAGAAGGAGATATTGTAAAAATAGTAGGATGGCTCGTATATTGCAAAGGAGATAATTGGTCATGGGGACCATCTAGTATGACAAGAACTGATACAGGAGGACGGAGCTTGTGAAATTATTTTAGTGGAATGTATGTCAATAGTTAAATAAATTTATATTGACAAAAAAAAGAAATAATATATAATTAAGTCAAAATATAAAAAAGCAAGGGATGATTAAATATGGGATCTGATGATGCTAGAAAATTTAGAGAAGAACAAAGAAGAAGCGCAAAAAAAGGTACTAAATCACAAGAAAGAAGAAACCAAACAAGAAGTTCAGGGAGAAATACAAGACGAATTTCAAGTAGGGATGATAATGTAATAGAATTTCCAGGAACAGTATATAAAGCACCAGTAGGAAGTGCATATAGAGCAAGAGATAAGGCTAAAAAAAGAAAAAAACCAAGATTAAAACTTGGAGCATTACTCTTAGCTGCAAGTATAGGATTAGGAAGTATAGCAGTTATAGGAAATATTGCTAATTTACATAACAGAGATGAAGGAATACAAACAATAAGTCAATTAGAAGAAACAGGAATTGACTTAGATGATATTGGATTAGAGCAAGATACATTAGAATTAATGGAAAAATATGATGAATATTTTGCAAATTTTGATGAAAATTCAGTTCTAGATATGACTGATAATGATGTAATTGCTATGATAAGAGAAGTGAGAACATTGAATTTTAACGCAATTAAAGACAAAGTTGCTGAATTAAGAGGAGTATCAAGAGATGATGTAAAATTATGGTATAGTTTTGATAATAGTGATGGATCATTTCATACATCAGTTAGAATTAATGAAGACAGTTATAGTGATAGAGAAATATATACTAATAATAATGGACTTATATTTGGATTTGGAAAAGAAAATAGTATACCTAAAGAAATATCTGATTTAATAATTCAAACAGGAGAATATGATGATTTAATAGAAGATTTAAAAGCTGATAAAATAACTAAGAGAAATGCTATAAGAAAATTAGAAAGCCTATATTTACAAATATCAGAAAATGTTGCAGTTAAAGACTTCACAATAGATGATAAAGGAAATATAGAGCTTAAAGACTATGATGAACAAACAAAGGATCAAGAACAAAATAAAGATGATCAAGAAAGATAAAAAGAAGTAATGAATTTAGCTATTAAAAACAATTGAAAAAGACCGCTCAAGAAGAACGGTCTTTTTTCTCGAGAAAAGAAAACTTCCTATTCAGGGGTATTACTTTTCTTCTTCGATTTCGATCGGATTTAAGTTTGGTCCGTCAGTAGACCAAACAAGCCCTTCTGTTGAGAGAGCCGCGAAAACATAAAAACCATTTTCGAGCTCAACTCCGATAGATTTGTTGGAAACAAACACTGGAGAGTCAATTGGCTGAGAGCAGAAACAGTCTGAATAGAACTGCATGTCACCAGCACTATAAAGCGATCCAGTCTGCCAGAAGAAAATCTGGAAGAATTCAGTGTCAGAGGAATTGACCATGCTCTTGTAATATTCCATATCGGAAGTAAGAGTCTCATTTTCCTCTTTTAACTGATTGACCTGGTATTCCAACTCTTCGATACGCACCTCCTCTTCAGTAGGTTCCTCGGGTTCTTTTTTTGCACACCCAGCAAGCATTGAAGCCATCAGAGTGAACATCAGAATCGTTGTAATGATACGATAAATCCGACATTTTTTCATAAAAATGTACCTCCTTAAGATGATATATATATTATAACTTGAAATTAACATAAAGTCAAATTAGAAGGATTTTTTCGATTTATTACTCTGAAAAAAGCGAAAAAATAGATATAAAAATACAAAAACATTAAAAAAACGGATTAGGATACTTGTATAATTAGATTTTATATGATATAAATATAATCAGTTAAAAAAGAAGAAAGGTGAACTTTTTGTGGAAGAAAATAAATTTGAAGAAGCAAAAAAAACAATATTAATAGTTGATGATGAAAAACCAATTGTAGATATCTTGGTATATAATTTACAAAAAGAAGGATATAACACAATAGAAGCAAATGATGGGGAAAAAGCAATAGAAATAGCTTTTGATAAAAAACCAGATTTAATCCTATTAGATATTATGCTTCCAAAAGTAGATGGCTTAACTGTGTGTAAAAGGATAAGAAATTCATTAAATATACCTATTATCATGATATCTGCAAAAGACGAAGAAATAGATAAGATATTAGGATTAGAACTTGGTGCAGATGACTATATAACTAAACCATTTAGTGTGAGAGAGCTAGTTGCAAGGGTAAAAGCAAACTTAAGGAAAGCAGAAGTAAATAGTGGTAAAGTTATAACAGATAATGTAGGTAATGAAAACAAAAATGATAATGACAAAATTATTGAGATAGGAGAATTATATATTAATCTAGATAAATTTGAAGTTAGAGTAAGAAACAAACCAATAGAGCTCACTTTAAGAGAATTTGAAGTACTAAGATATCTTGCAAATCAACCAGGACAAGTAGTAACAAGAGAATCTTTGCTAGAAAAGGTTTGGGGATATGAATATTATGGAGATATTAGAACAGTTGATGTAACAATAAGAAGGATAAGAGAAAAAATAGAACAAGATACATCAAGTCCTAAATTATTAATTACTAAAAGAGGTGTAGGATATTACTTATCATCAAAAGAAAGGGAAGAAAATGGTTAGCAATTAATAATTGCTAACCATTTTTATAGGAGTTATAAAATGAAAAAGAATATTAATTTAAAAATAGTTATAATATTTTTTCTATTGGGAGTACTTCTGATTTTAGGCTTGGGAGCAAGTTATATATATATGTTAAATCAATTAGAAGAAATAGGAGCAGAACAAGCTAATATTGAACTTATACAAAGTATAAATACTCAACTATCACAAATGAAATTAACTATTATTATCTCACTTGCTATCTATGCGATTATTTCCATTTTAATAGGTTTTTTTGTTGCTAAAGCATTAGTATTTCCTATGAAAAAGTTAATTAAAAGTGCTGAAAAAATGGCTTCGGGAGAAAATATAAAGATAAATGATAATGGGCAAAAAGCTGGAGAAGTAGGAGATTTGGAAAATGCATTTAGCTTAATGACAAATGAGCTAAAAGAAAAACTAAGTGAAGTTAATAGACAAAAAAAGCAAATTGAAACAATATTATTACATATGACTGATGGAATTATTGCTTTTGATGTAGATGGTGGGATAATTCATATTAATCCTGCTGCAAAGAATTTATTAGGTTTAAAAGAAAATGATGATGATTTTGAAAAGATATTTAGAAGATTAGACATAAATATAAATATTGAGAAAGTAATCTATTTGGAAAATTGGACTTCATCTGAGCAAAGAAAACATGTAGGAGAAAAATATGTCAATATTCTTTTTGCTCCATTTCAAGATGAAAATGATAGACCAGCAGGAGTTGTGACATTAATACAAGATATAACAGAACATGTAAAATTAGATAATATGAGAAAAGAATTTGTGGCAGATGTATCACATGAATTAAAAACACCTATTACATCAATAATGGGATATGCAGATACTCTTTTAGAAGGTGAATATGATGAAGAAACAAGAACTAAATTTTTAACTGTAATTTCTGCTGAAGCCAAAAGAATGGCAAGACTTGTTACAGATCTACTTACTCTTTCTAGATATGATAGTAAAAAAATCACATCAGATATTACGACTTTTGATCTAGGTGATCTTGTAAAGAAATGTATAGAAAAATTAAAATTTGAAATTGAAAAGAAAAACCATAATGTTGAATGCTTTGTTACAGCAAGTGTACCACCAATTGAGGCTGACAAATATGGAATAGAAAGAGTAGTATTAAATATTTTATCAAATGCTATAAAATATACACCTGATAATGGAGTCATAAAAGTATATGTAGGGTTTGTATACAATGATGCATATATTAAAGTAATTGATAATGGTATTGGAATTCCAGAAGAAGATTTGGAAAGAATTTTTGATAGATTTTATAGAGTTGATAAAGCTAGAAGTAGAGAACTTGGAGGAACAGGACTTGGTCTTTCAATTGCAAAAGAAATACTTAATCAAAATAAAGGTAGTATTAATATAAAAAGTGTTGTAGGTAAAGGTACTGAAGTAGTAATTAGAATACCTGCAAAAAAATAAAGAACATGAAAAAAATGTCATAAAAATAAAGAAAAAACGTTCTGACTGATTAGGTAAAATATATTGACTTAAGACCCAATAAAGTTATATACTTTAGGTATCAAAATAAAGGAGGCTAAGACTAATATGAGTGATATGATTGAAATTAGATGGCATGGTAGAGGTGGGCAAGGTGCAAAAACAGCATCATTGTTATTAGCTGATGCAGCATTTAATACTGGAAAATATATTCAAGGTTTCCCTGAATATGGTCCGGAAAGAATGGGTGCTCCAATAACAGCATATAACAGAATTAGTAGTTCACCAATTAGAATTCATAGTAATATCTATGAACCAGATTACGTAGTAGTTGTTGATGATACATTACTTGAAAGTGTTGATGTAACATCTGGTCTTAAAGAAGACGGAGCTATAGTAATCAATACAACAAAAGGAAAAGAACAATTAGACAAATTATTAAAGGGATATAGAGGAAAAGTTTATACAATAGATGCAAGAAAAGTATCTATGGAAACACTTGGAAAATATTTCCCAAATACACCTATGCTTGCAGCAATAGTAAAAGTAAGCAAAATAATGAATGAAGAAGATTTTATAAAAGATATGCAAGGATCATTTAAACATAAATTTGCTAAAAAGCCAGAAGTAATAGAAGGAAATATGAAAGCTATAGAGATGGCTTTAAATGAGGTAAAAGAAATTAAATAATTATGCTTTTGCATAGAAAGGAGCTAATAATGACTAATATAGATAAAAATACACCAGCAGACAAAATGACAATTGGTGGAAATATATATGAAGCTGGAAATGCTAGAGAGTTTAAAACAGGTGATTGGAGAAGTGTAAGACCTGAATATATACCGGAAAAATGTATTCAATGCGGTCTATGTTTCCCTGTTTGCCCAGAAGACGCAATTCCAGTAGGAGGAGATCAAAAGAGAACAGATTTTAATTATGATTATTGTAAAGGATGTGGAGTATGCGCAAAAGTATGCCCATTTGGTGCAATAGTTATGAAAACTGAAGGTGAGGAGGAATAAATATGGGTATAAGAGAACGTTTAAGTGGAAATGAAGCAGCAGCAACAGCTATGAAACAAATAAATCCAGATGTTGTAGCAGCATTTCCTATAACACCATCAACAGAGATTCCACAATATTTTTCTACATTTGTGGATAATGGACAAGTAGATACTGAATTTGTTGCAGTTGAAAGTGAGCATAGTGCAATGAGTGCTTGTATTGGTGCAGAAGCTGCAGGAGCAAGAGCAATGACAGCAACATCTGCAAATGGATTATCACTTATGTGGGAAATGATATATATTGCATCAAGCTTAAGACTTCCAATTGTTATGTCTTTAGTAAATAGAGCAGTATCAGGACCACTTAATATTCACAATGATCATTCAGATGCAATGGGGGCTCGTGATAGTGGTTGGATTCAAATATTTTCAGAAACAAACCAAGAAGCATATGATAATTTAATTATGGCTCATAGAATAGCAGAAAATAAAAATGTAATGCTTCCATTAATGGTTTGCCAAGATGGATTTATAACATCACATTCTATAGAGAATATAGAATTAATTGAAGATGAAAAAGTAAAAGAATTTGTTGGAGAATATCATCCAGAACATTATTTATTAAATAAAAAAGAACCAATTGCAATTGGACCTTTAGATGTTCAAACATATTTATTTGAACATAAATATGGGCAAGCTGAGGCTATGAGAAATGCAAAACAAGTTATATTAGATGTAGCTAAAGATTTTGAAAAAATGACAGGAAGAAAATATGGTTTGTTTGAAGAATATAAATTAGATGATGCAGAAATAGCAATAGTATGTATGAACTCTACTGCAGGTACAACCAAAGAAGTGGTAGATGACTTAAGAGAAAAAGGAATAAAAGCAGGTCTATTAAAAATTCGTGTATTTAGACCATTCCCAGCAGAAGAAGTAGCTAAAGCACTTTCTCATTTAAAAGCTGTTGCAATATTAGATAAAGCAGATTCTGTAAATGGTGCAGGAGGAGCTTTATTTGAAGATGTTACATCTGCAATGTATATTAACAAAGATAATGTGCTAGCATCAAGCTATGTATATGGTATTGGTGGTAGAGATACAACTACTAAAGAGATTGAATCAGTATTTAATGATTTAATAGAAGATAGTAAAAAAGATAAAATAGAAAATCCATATAGATATTTAGGATTAAGAAAGGAGTAAAAAGAATATGGCATATAATATGAAAGAAATAGTGGCCCAAAAGCCATCAAGATTTACTTCAGGACATAGAATGTGTGCAGGATGTGGTGCTCCACCAGTAGCAAGAATGATTTTAAGAGCATTAAAACCAGAAGATCATGCTGTAATTGCTAATGCTACAGGTTGTATGGAAGTTTCAAGTTTTATATATCCATATACAGCTTGGACAGATTCATATATTCATACAGCATTTGAGTGTGCAGCAGCAACTTTATCTGGAGCAGAAGCAGCATATAAATCAATGAAAAAACAAGGAAAATTACCAAATGATGAACATACAAAATTCATAGCTTTTGGTGGAGATGGAGGAACTTATGATATTGGTATCCAAAGTTTATCTGGAGCTATGGAAAGAGGTCATGACATGACATATGTATGTTATGATAATGGTGCATATATGAATACAGGTATTCAACGTTCATCAGCAACACCTAAATTTGCAGATACAACTACAAGTCCTGCAGGATCAGTTATACCTGGAAAAATGCAATCTAGAAAAGATTTAACTGAAATTATGGAAGCTCATCATTTACCATATGTTGCTCAAACAATAGCATATATGAATTTTAAAGATTTATATGAAAAAGCAGAAAAAGCAATTTATACAGAAGGACCAACATTTTTAAATGTATTATCACCATGCCCAAGAGGATGGGGATATCCAACAGAAGATTTAATGACTATTAATAAATTAGCTGTAGAAACATGCTATTGGCCATTATATGAGATAGAAAATGGTAAATATAAGATAACATATAAACCAGCTAAGAAACTTCCTATAGAAGAATTCTTAAAACCACAAAAACGTTTTAGACATATGTTTAAACCAGGAAATGAATGGATGATAGAAGAATTCCAAAAAGAAGTTGATAGAAGATGGGAAGACTTATTAAGATTAGAAGAAATGAGTAATAAAGAATAATAATTAAAGATACAAATAAAGCAAGTAAAATTAAATTACTTAAAAATAAAAGAGAGATATTCAAACGTTAAAATGAATATCCTCTTTTATTTTTAAAAGCATTATTAATTCTTAAATTCTTTTTTCTTAACATTATCTTTTGTTTTTTTATGCTCGTATATAAATATTGCAATACCTATAATAAATATTACTATACTAATCCATTGAGAAGTAGATAAGCTAAAGTATATACCTCTAATTAAATCACCTCTAAAGAACTCTAGTGTAAATCTAACAATGCTGTATAAAATACAATATAATCCTACAGTTTTATATGTGCCTAAAAATCTTTTATAAGTAACTAAAAGAATTATGAATATTATAAATAAACAAAAGGCTTCAACAATTTGCATTGGAAATAATGGGATTCCGTTTGGTGCTAAATTTGAGTTATGAAATATAATTGCACCAAAACCATGATATTCCATGCCATAACAACAACCAGCACATAAACATCCAATTCTTCCTATACTATGTACTAATGGGATAACTGGTACTAATATTAATAAGAGATTTTTAAAAGAGATTTTAAATTGTTTAGAATATATAAAAATACCTATAATTCCACCAATTAATCCTCCGTAAAAAACAAAACCACCTTTAAACATCTGAAGTAATGTCTCCCATAAATCTAATTTATCATAATTTTCTATTAGGAAAGGTATATTAGTTAAGATATATAAAAGTTTAGCACCTATTCCTAGACCTATAATTCCATATAATATACTATATATGATATCTTCTTTTTTTATATCATAAAATTTAGAAAAATATTGCACTGAAACAACAGATCCAATAATTATTCCTAAAAAAATTATAAAACCATATGAGGCGATTTCATAGCCAAAAATATTAAATGTTGGTAACATAAAAATAACTCCTAATTAAAAATTAGGAAAACAAGATATTGTTTTCCTTCTTTATAAAATAATTTTATATATTAAAAATTTAAATTAATTAAGCTAATGAAGCTGCGCTTCCAATAGCTCCTATACAAGCTGCACAAGCTATAAATACGATAGCACATAAAACTGTACCAATTATAGAAAGTACTAAACCTGCTGTTGCCATTCCACATGGATTTTTCTTTTTAGCCATAACACCTAGTATAATACCAACTATACCAATGATTAAACCAAAAGGTATAGAAAGTCCGATGAAACTAAATACGATTGCAACAATACCTAATACTAGAGAAGCTACTGCTAATCCATTTGATTTCTTTTCTTCCATAAATACATCCTCCTTGTTTCGACATAATATAACATATTTATAACATAAGATAAAAAAAATAGCAATACTTAAATTGAAAAAAATTAAGAAATATTTAAGAATTTTATACTATTTAATTTAAGCAGTTTTAATTAAAAGATAGAAAATTAATAAAAAATATATAATATAAAAAATAATGTAAAAGATAACAGTAAATAATAATTAAATTCAGAAACAAAAAATAGTATAAAAAATATTGCTGTATTTTTTATACTATTCTATGTCATAAATTATTGTATTATTCATTTGGTTCTGGAGCTCCCATTGGGCAAACATTGCTACAAGTTCCACATCCAATACATACTGATTCATCTATTACATATCTTTCATCACCTTGAGAGATACATTGCATAGGGCAAGCTCCTGCACAAGCTCCACAGCTAATACATTTATCACTAATTTTATATGTCATCTTTATTTCACCTCCTTAAAATATATCTTCATCTTTATCTGTTGCTATATCTTGTTTTTCTAGTTCTTCCAATTTTTGCAATTCCTCCATATTTTCTTTTTCTTCTTCATCTACAACTTCTTCTGTAGAAATATTTTTTATAATTTTTAGATCTCTTGCATTATATTTTTTATAATATGTTTCATTATTATCATCTTTAAATTTTACTTTTACAATTTCTTTTAAGGTTTCAATTGAATCTACTGTGCCTTCACCTTCATCTGTTTTAACTATTGCACCTATTTTAGGCAGATGACTTAACTTATCTTCATATACCTCTTGCTCATATTTTAAACAACACATTAGTCTTCCACAACAACCTGAAATTTTAGATGGGTTTAAAGACATATTTTGTTCTTTCGCCATTTTAATAGATACTGCCTCAAAATTATTTAAGAAAGAGCAGCAACATAACTCTCTTCCACAAACACCATTTCCGCCAATTCTTTTAACTTCATCTCTTACACCAATTTGTCTTAATTCTATTCTGGTTTTAAAAATAGCAGCTAATTCTTTAACTAATTCTCTAAAATCAATTCTTCCATCTGCTGTAAAATAGAATAGTAATTTACTATTATCAAAACTATATTCAACATCAGTAAGATGCATATCTAAACCAAGCTTTTTTATTTTGGATTCACATGTTTTAAAAGCTTCTTTTTCTTTTTTCTTATTTTCTTCATAATGTTTTAAATCTTTATTATTAGCAATTCTTATAATTGGTTTTAAAGGTGTATTTAATTTAGTATCTGGTAAAAGTTTCTTTTTAGCAACAACTTCTCCTAATTCTTCACCTAAAGAAGTTTCTACAATAACTTTTGTTTTTATATTTACATGTAAATTTCCTGGATCGAAAAAGTATACTTTACCAGGTTTTCTAAATTTAACTCCTATTATTACCTTCATTAAATTCCTCCCATATTTTTAGTAAAAGATTATCAATACACATATCATAATTTGCATTAGAAGACAATCTTTTTTTTGTTTGTTCTACTATTTTTATTGAATTTATATACTTAATATCGTTATTTGTCTTTAGCTTACTAAAAAAATATATATTAAAATAATCTAAAATATTTATAATATTATCTTTAGATTTATACATAATTTCAGAATCATTCCATATGTCAGCAATATCCTTTTTAGAAAAATTATTTAAGATATTATCTAAAGCAGAATATGTTTCTGAATCATTTTTTAAAGAAATTAATTTATTAATACTACCATTACATATATTAAGAATAGTATTAGTAATAGAGATATTATTTTTATTTGCAAATTCAGTTAATTCACTATTTGAGATATTTTGAAAATTTATCTTAGTACATCTAGACTTTATTGTATTTAAAAGTTTATTTTCATTAGATAATATTAAAATAATTGTTGCATATTCTGGAGGTTCTTCTAATGTTTTTAAAAGACAATTTTGAGCTTCAACAGTCATTAAATCACTATTGTTTATTATATAAACTTTTCTAGAGGAAACAATTGGTTTTTCAGCAATTTGTTCTTGTAAAAATCTAATTTGTCCAATTTTAATATTTTTATTATCTTCTGAATCAATGATCATAAAATCTGGATGATTGTCCGAATTAAATTTTATACAAGATGAACAGTTATTACATGGTTTATTATCATAAAGACATAAAATCATTTTAGAAAACTCTTTTGCAAAAAGGCTTTTTCCTATTCCATCTGTTCCAATGAACATATAACTATGAAGTATGTTATTTGATTTTATAGAATTATTTAATAATTCTTTTATGTTATCATTTCCTAAAATATTGTCAAAACTCAAAATTTCACCTCTTTAAAATTAATAATTATAAATTTAATTTACGTGACCAAACAAATTAAATGGCCAAAATCTAATCCATACTTTTCCTTCAATTTTTTCTAAAGGAATACAACCAAAAGCTCTACTATCTGTAGAATGTTCTCTATTATCTCCCATTACAAATACACAATTATCAGGAACAACTAAATCTGAATAAGCCATATTATCAGTACTTGTAACTACTGAATCATCTAGATATGGTTCATCTAATTCTTGTTCATTTATATATACTTTACCATCTTTAATTTGAACATGATCTCCAGGAACACCAATAACTCTTTTTATATAACTTTCTTTACCTATTTCTAAAACATTATATACGAATTTACTAAAAAATCCTGTAGGTTCATTAGAATAGTTGGCAACAACATCAGCAGGATCATATTGACCAGGAAAAATATATGAGTCATCTGATGGTGCCTCAAAAGTAATTATATTTCCACGATTTGGCATTTCTTTTGTAGTTCTAACCCATCTATTTAAAATTAGTCTTTGCCCAGGTTCTAATGTTGGTCTCATTGAAGGCTGAGCAACAATTGTTGGTGTGCCAATATAATACCTAATTAATAATGCTAGTATAAATGCAATTAATATGCATACTACCCATTCAAGAATATCTTTTGTTTTATCATTTAATTTCATTTTGTAATACCTCTTTTAAATAATTTTGTGTAAAATAACTCCTAATATTATATAGTCTTTTATCAAATTTATCAATATTTTTAAGTAATTTAATAAAATTATAAATAGTATAAAAATTTAATAAAAAATATATACAATTTATCTTTCTTGATCATTTTCATCTAAAGTACGAGTTTTTGTTAGTAATTTATCTACACCAATTGTTAATGCTCCATCATATTCAAAAAACATGATAGTTCTTTGTAGAAAATCAAGATAGTCTTCAATATTTGTTTCGCCAAAATAATGAACTAAGTATTGATAGCCAGGATCGTTTTTTGCTTGTTCTGGTGACAAATTAAAATTATGTCTTAACTGTGAAATTAGGGGCATATTATGTGTTAAATAAATTTGTTCTAAAGGTGATTGGGGATCTTTTATATTTGCATATGCAAAACCTAATTCCATTGCTGCAGTTCTACCTATATAACCATGAGGATTGCAAATAACGAAAGTATCGGCACCCTTAATACTATTAGTAAATCTTTTTTGAACTTCAATAGGATCATCATTTTCTTCGCCTTGAAATAAAACATAGTTATATTTAGAATCAACTTTAGAATTTTGAGCATTTCTTTTAGGAGCCAATACAGTATGCCCATTTTTTAAGAATAGCTCATGATAGTAATTTATTTCTTTTAAAAATTTATGATAACTTCCTCCAATTACAATATTCAAAACTATCTCTCCTTTTATTAATTTGATTAAATAGATTTATAGTAAATAATCAAATTAATTATATCATAGAATATAAAAATATAATATGTTTTTTGTAATATATTTGTAATATTTGAAGTTAAAATATTGACCTTTTAGGCTTTTCCGTATATAATAATAGTGTTTAAAATTGTGCATTTTTATTGATATATGAAAAGTGACTTGCAAAATGTTACTTGAATTTTATGAGGAGGAGAATATATGGGAGAGGTTATAGTTATAACATCAGGAAAGGGTGGAGTAGGAAAAACTACTACAACTGCTAACCTTGGTGCAGCTTTAGCATTAAAAGGTAAAAAAGTCGCATTAGTAGATACAGATATTGGTTTAAGAAATTTAGATGTTGTAATGGGACTAGAAAATAGAATAGTATATGACATAGTTGATGTTGTAGAAGAAAAATGCAAACTAAGACAAGCCCTTATAAAAGATAAAAGATTTAATGAATTATTTTTGTTACCAGCAGCCCAAACAAGAGATAAAAGTGCAATTAATGAAGAACAAATGAAAGAACTAATAGGAAAACTAAAAGATGAATTTGATTATATATTAATAGATTGTCCAGCAGGTATAGAACAAGGTTTTAAAAATGCTATAGCTGGTGCAAATCGTGCTATCGTTGTTACAACTGCAGAAATATCAGCAATAAGAGATGCTGATAGAATTATAGGTTTATTAGAAGCATCTGAAATAAAAAATCCAGAATTAGTAATTAACAGAATTAGACCTGCAATGATAAAAAAAGGTGAAATGATGGATGTTGAAGATATAGTTGATTTATTATCAATCGACTTAATTGGAGTTGTGCCTGATGACGAATATATAATTACTCAAACAAATAAAGGAGAACCTGTTGTTACAAAGGAAAAAGCTCCTTCAGGAAGAGCTTATACAGAAATAGCAAGAAGAATATTAGGAGAGAATATAGAAGTAACAATACCAGGAAGGAAAGAAGGTCTTTTTAGTAAAATGAGAGGTTTTTTCGCAAAAGGTAAACATTAATACTATCGGAGGTAAGATATGTTTGATAACATAACAAAATTTTTTAAGAAATTGAAGAAAAGCGAAAAAGAAGAATCTAAAAATACTGCAAAAGAAAGACTACATTTAGTACTTGCTCAGGATAGAGCAAATATATCAGCAGACTTTTTAGAAATGATGAAGCAAGAAATAATAGAAGTTATAAAAAAATATATAGATATAGATGAAAAAGCTATAGATGTAAGACTTACTAATAAAGAAAGTGAAGATGGAGTTATGGGAGCTCCTGCATTATATGCAAATATACCAATAATAACTATAAAAAATGAAGCAAGACAATTAGAAGGTTCTTTAAAAGAAAAAGAAATGGTATCAGAAGTAAAAAAATTAAATAATGAAGATGAAAATGATAATAATAATGATAATATAGAGAATAGAGATAATAATACATATAATGAAGATAATATAGAAAAAGAAAATACAAATAGTAATAATAGTAATGAAAAAAATACTGAGAATAATATTGAAAACAATGATAATAAAATAGAAAATGTACAAAATAATAATTCAAGCAATTTAAATGTAGATGAAGAAGCAAATAAAGATGAAAAAGAAACTGAAAAACAAGAACAAAAGAAAAATAATGAAAATAATTTAGATGAGGTTAAGGATGAAAAGAAAGATTCTTAAAAATATTGAATGGGGGATATTAATCTGTACTATTATTCTTGTGATAATAGGACTTGTAGCTTTAACATCTGCAACTAGAAATTCAGACTATGATGAATTAAAAAGACAGGTTGTTTGGGTAGCGGTAAGCATTCCTGTAATGATAATTATAATTTTTATAGATTATGATTTAATAGCTAAAATATCACCATTCCTCTATGGAATAATAATAATTCTACTTATTGCAGTATTATTTACTGAACCAATAAATGGAGCAACTAGTTGGTTTAATATTGGATCAGCATCATTTCAACCAGCAGAATTTGCAAAAGTTATATATATATTAATGTTAGCTTTTGTTATTACAAAAATACAAAAAAGAGGAAAAGATGAAATAAGTAGATTGCCAAAGCTTCTGATAGCAATAGCAGTATTTATTGTACCGACTTTATTGATAATAAAACAACCAGATTATGGAACTTCTTTGGCTTTTGTAATGTCATTTGTATTTGTATTATTTACAGCTGGAATAAAGAAAAGATATATTATTGTATCAATTTTACTAGTCGTAATTTTAGTGCCAATATTATACTTATTTGTTCTTCCAGAACATGCAAAAACTAGAATTGATGTGTTTTTAAATCCTGATCTAGATCCTAGAGGTGCTGGATATAATATTATACAATCTAAACTTGCTATAGGTTCTGGAGGATTATTAGGAATGGGGCTATTTAAAGGAAACCAAACACAGTTAGGATTTCTTTACCCAAAAACTACAGACTTTATATTTGCTCTTATAGCAGAAGAAATGGGATTTATTGTAGCTTCTATAGTTATAATCTTATATGTTGTATTGATAACTAAAGCAATATATGTAGCGAAAACCGCTAAAGATGATCTTGGATCATATATTGCTATGGGAATAGCTCGGAATTTTCTTTTTCCATATGCTTGAAAACATAGGAATGACAATGGGGCTCTTACCAATAACAGGAATACCTCTACCATTTGTAAGTTATGGAGGAAGTTCTCTTTTAAGTAATTTTATAATGATAGGATTACTTTTAAATATTTCAGGAAGAAGACAAAAAGCAATATTTATAAACTAATAAATATAGGAGAAAAAATGTATTTAAAAAAATTAAAAATAGGAAATGTAGAATTAAAAAACAATATACTTTTAGCTCCAATGGCAGGAATAACAGACCTGCCATTTCGTTTGATATGTGAAAAGTATGGAACAGGACTTACATGTACTGAAATGGTTAGTAGTAAAGGGATATATTATAATGATGCAAAAACTAAGCTATTATTAAATGTAACAAATGAAAGAAGACCAGTTGCAGCTCAAATTTTTGGTAGTAGTATAGAAGCTATGGGATATGCTAGTAAGTATGTAAGTAATATAGCTGATATAGTAGATATTAATTTTGGATGTCCAGCACCTAAAATAGTAAAAAACGGTGATGGAAGTAAAATATTATTAGATCTAGATTTATTAGAGAAAATAGCAAAAACGGTTGTAGATAATGCAAAAGTTCCAGTAACTGCTAAAATAAGAAAAGGATGGGATAATAACCATGTAGTAGCAATAGAGGCTGCAAAAAGACTAGAAAGAGCTGGAGTATCAGCAATCACGATTCATGGAAGAACTAGAGAAGAATATTATTCTGGAAAAGCTGACTGGGAGATTATTAAAGAAGTAAAAAACAATGTAAATATTCCTGTTATAGGAAATGGAGACATAACTAATAAAGAAGAAGCATTAAAAATGTTTGAAGAAACAAATGTAGATGGGATAATGATTGGAAGAGCTAGTATAGGTAACCCATGGATATTTGAACAAGTTATAAGTTATTTAGAAGGAAAAGAAGAAAGAAAAATATCAAATAAAGAAAAATTAGATGTCATTATAAATCATATAAATTTAGAAGTAAAAGAAAAAGATGAAAATGTAGGAATAAAAGAAATGAGAAAACATCTTGCGTATTATGTAAAAGGTACACAAGATGCAAGTAAAATAAGAGTTAAAATAAATAAAATAGAAACAAAAGATGAACTAATAGATTGTTTAAATGAATACTTTAATAATATTTAAAATAATAATAGATTAGAGATATAAATTCTTGAGTTTGAAAAGAATCTAATATCTTTAATCTATTTTTTAGGAGAAATTTCATGTTAAATTTGATTAGTTATAAAAAACAAATGGAAGAACAAAAGATATGTAAAAATAATAAAAAATTAATAATAATATTTTTGTTTATCTTTATAATTTTTTTATTAATTATATATTTTTTTATAAGATTTAATTATAATTTTTCGAAAACGGGACATAATATGAGTAACAAAAAATTAGAGGAAATTGAAGAATATATTTTAAATATTAGTTCATACAAAGCAAAAGTCGAAGTAACAGTTACAAGCAATAAGACAGTTAATAGATATGTTATAGAACAAGAATGTAATGAACAAAAAATAAAACAAATTGTAATAGAACCAGAAAACATAGAAGGACTAGAAATCAGTTATGAAAATAATAAGTTAATACTAAGAAATACAAAACTTAATATTAGTAAAGTATATGAAGACTATAAGTATATAGCAAATAATTATTTAGATCTTATAACATTTATAAAAGAATATAAAGAAAGTGTAGAACAGAAAAATAATGAAATAAAATCATATGAAGAAAATGAAAAATATGTATTTGAAATAAAAATGAATGAAGAAGATGATCAATTTAATAATTATATTGCAAATAAAAAATTAACAATTGATAAAAATACTGGAAAGATATTAAGTCTAGAAGTAGAAGATACGAACCAAAAAGAACAAGTTTACATATTATATAATGAGATAGAGATAACTGACTAAATATCTATATCTCAAACTAAGTTTAAAATATATCAAAAAATAAGCCTTAAATATAGAAACATTAGGAGTGAAGGTTATGGTAATAAAAAGAGGAGATATGTTTTATGCGGATTTAAGTCCAGTTGTTGGTTCTGAACAAGGAGGTATAAGACCAGTATTAATAATTCAAAATGATGTTGGAAATAAACATAGTCCAACAGTTATAGCTGCCGCAATTACCTCACAAACAGGAAAAAATAAATTACCAACACATATAGAAATTGGTTCACAAGAAAATGGATTAAAGTCAGATTCAGTAGTATTAACAGAACAAATTAGAACAATAGATAAAAGTAGATTAAAAGAAAAAATAGGACATATAGATGATGAAAATATAATAACTAAAGTCAATAATGCATTAGGTGTTAGCTTTGGATTAGAATAAAAAGTGAACAAAGAAGACGTTTTTAAAAGTACAAAAAATAAACTTTTAAGAACGTCTTTTTAATTAAAAATTTAAACTTCTAGCTTTTTAATAATTTTAATTTCATTACGTAATTTATCTATTCTATCAGAACGAATGTCTAATGCATTTTTATAATCTTCATAAACTTGAGTATAATTATCAAAATTTTCATCTGGCTGAAATAATAATCTCATTCCTTCTTTATAATAAGATTTCTTTTTTTCAGTTTTAGCTGCATTCATTTTAGCAGAATAAGAGCAAATCAATTCAAGTCTTTTTATATTATCTTTTAAGTAATCTAAATATTCATACAAACATGCAATTTCATATTGAATATCTTCTATAACAACTTTAAATAAAGTTTTTAATATTCTTTTATTAATTTTTCCTACTTTTGAATGTTGAGATAATTGATCAAGTGCGACAAATTTAGGATCCGGTGTAGCATCTTTAATTAAAACTTTTAATGTTTCAGAAATATTTACGTGAGTTTTATATTGTCTTTTAGTTACAATAGCATCATATTCATCAGCAACACGAATTATTTGAGCTTCTATAGGTATTTTTGTTATTCCATTTGGATAACCTGAACCATCTAAAGCTTCATGATGATCTAAAGCACCAAGTGCATAAGGTCTTAAATTTAAATCCTTCATACACATTTCATATCCTTTTGTAGTATGAGTTTTCATTATTTCAAATTCTTCATCTGTAAGTTTATCAGGTTTGTTAAGAATTGCTGATGGAATAAACAGTTTACCAATATCATGTAAATAAGCACAAATAGTACAATATACAGTAAATCTTTTATTAAAGTGTGAGTATTCACATATTCTACATACTAGATTTGCAACATTTTCACTATGTCTTCGTGTAAAAAAATCTAGACTACCTAATATATCTAATTGGTATCTCATAGTTTTTTCTAAGTTATATGATTTTAAAGTTAAAGGACTATAAAAATCAAATTTTTCGTTTTTCATAATTTTCTCCTATGTTTAAATAATCTATAAATAATAATACTATAAAATGTTAAAAATCGCAATAAAAAATTAAAAACAAAAATTTAAAATAAAAAAATTTTAATAAAGATGAATAATAAAAAAATAATAGTACATAATAGTAGTATAAGATTGATATTAGTTTAAATAAGAGTAATATAGGATGTTAATTTAATGTTTTATATTATTCGAGCAAAGATATATAATAGTGTAATAACTTTATATTATTATATGTCGGAGATGAGAGTATATTATTTGTGTGTAAGCTATACTAAATATAAATTTTATTTCTTTTAAAATATTAATTTTGACTATTTTCTTTATTTGTATTTTATTATATTTATATTCGTGTATGGTTAAATCATATATAATATATTCGAAGTTAAGATTATACTTGTATGTAATAATGGTTGTTATTAGTCCTTTTCTTTTTGGATGAATATGGTTATTATGTGTGCATTTATAGTCGAGCGACTGATTAATATATTTGATGATCTAGCTTAAATTTTGCAGTAATGTATATTAGGTTATAAATTAGGTATATTAGTTTTAGCTGAAGATTAATATCAGTTTTATATGAAATGTCGCAAAGATTGAGCATTATTCTCTTTGCGACATTTTAATATATTAAAAGTAATGTAATTAATATAAATATTTTAATTGCCTTTTTTTTATTAAAAATGTATAATCTAAAATAGATTAAATTAATATAAGGATTGTGATACATATGTTAATAAAAAATGGAAAAGTTTTAATATTTGAAAATGAAGATGTAAAAGTAGAGGATTTAGATATTCGAATTGAAGATGAAAATATATCTGAGATACGAAATAATATTAAAGAAAAAGAAAATGAAAAAGTAATTGATGCTAAAGATTGTGTAGTAATGCCAGGATTAATTAATACTCACGCACATATAGCAATGAGTATATTTAGGGGAACATTTGAAGGTTGTAATCTATATACATGGCTTCATGAGAAAATATGGCCAATAGAAGCAAAATTAACTGATGAATCTGTATATGATGCAACTATGATTTCAATATTAGAAATGATTTCTACAGGAACAACTTGTGTTAATGATCATTATTTCTTTTCAAAACAAATAAGAAAAGCAATAGAAGAATCTGGAATTAGAGCAGTTATTACAAGAGTTTTAATGGATAGTGATAGCGAAGAAGAATCAAATAAAAGGATACAAGAATTTATAGATTTATATGAAACAAGAGATAAAGAAAATAGTTTAATTACATATACGGTATCACCACATGGATTATATACTTGCTCAGGAAAATTATTGGAAAAATCTAGAGAACTTGCAGTAAAATATAATTTACCTATACATGTGCACTTTTTAGAAAGCATAGATGAAATAGAAGATATAAAACAGACACATGGTGAAGAGGCAATAAATGTGTTAAGAAAATACTTTGATGGAATTCATACTATTTTAGCACATGGAGTTAAATTAAATGATAGAGATATAGAAGTATTAAGCAATATGGACTGTGGAATAGTACATAATCCAATTTCAAATATGAGATTAGGTTGTAAAATTGCTGATATTACTAAATATATGAAAAAAGGAATAAATGTATCTCTTGGAACAGACGGACAAGGATCAGGAAATAATTTAGATATGTTTGAAGCTATGAAAATAGCAGGTCTAATACAAGGTGGAATTCATGAAAACGAGGAAAAAATAAGTGCAAAAGATGTAATAAAAATGGCAACAATAAATGGTGCAAAAATAATAGGAATGGAAGATAAAATAGGCAGTATAGAAGAAGGTAAAAAGGCGGATATAATTATTGTAGATATATCTAAGAATTTAAATAATATTAAGATGTTACCAAATAATGATATTATATCAAATCTTGTATATAATACAGATGGAAGAAATGTAAATACAACAATTGTAAATGGAAAAATATTAATGGAAAATAGAAAATTTAAGAAATTAGAAATAGAAAAAATATTAAGTAAAATTTGAAACAATAAGAAATAAAATATAACAATATACGAAAATCGTTCGTTTAACAAAATAATTACCTTTGCTATCATATTACTGGTAATATTATATGAAAGAGGTAGAATATGAAAAAAGCAGGGGTAATAAAGATTGGAAAAAATATTCAGGCCATAAGAAAAAGTCATGGATATACTCAAGAAAAATTAGCTGAAGCAATTGAATGTTCACCTAGGTATATTGGAGACATTGAACAAGACAGATCAAAGCCATCATATGAAGTATTAGTAAAAATTTGTAATTTATTTAATATAAGTTTAGATGAAATATTTAGTGAGTATCTAGATATTAAAGGAAAGAAAGAAGTAAATGTTGCTTTATATGGATTTGACAAATTAAAACCAAATAATCAAGATACAATAGTTCATATGATTGAATATTTCAATAAAAGAAATGGCGAAGAAAATTAATTTTAAAATAAATTATAAAATATTAATTAGTAGAAAATATATATAAAATAAAAGTAAAATTATAAAAATAAGTTTACTTTTATTTTTTTTTCGTTCTAACTTAAATATTGTTGAAAAAAAGCATATTTTCATATATAATTTACAAGAAATATAAAGAAAAATAAATTGAGATGTAAATATTAATCAAGCAAAAATCAAAAGAGTAGGTGTAACATATGTATTTAAAAAGATTAGAATTGCAGGGATTTAAATCATTTGCAGATAAAACTGTATTAGAATTTAAAAGTGGAATTACTTCTGTTATAGGTCCAAATGGATCAGGAAAAAGTAATATTTCAGATGCAATAAGATGGGTTCTTGGAGAACAGAGCATGAAATCTTTAAGAGGATCAAAATCAGAAGATGTTATATTTGCAGGAACTCAAGCAAGAAAATCATTAGGATTTGCTGAAGTTTCTATGGTAATAGATAATACTGATGGAAAATTACCAATAGAATATTCTGAAGTAACTGTAACAAGAAAGCTATATAGAAGCGGAGAAACAGGATATTTCATAAACAAAGTTCCTTGTAGATTAAAAGATGTATTAGAGCTATTTATGGATACAGGAATAGGAAAAGATGGATATAGTATTATAGGACAAGGAAAAATAGATGAAATTTTAAGTAATAAATCTGAAGATAGAAGAAAGGTATTTGAAGAAGCTGCAGGAATTGTTAAATTCAGAACTAGAAAAGCAGAATCAGAAAAAAAGCTAGAACAAACTAAATTAAATTTACTTAGAATAAATGATATTTTAGCTGAAATAGAAGGAAATTTAGAGCCTTTAAAAGGACAATCTGAAAAAGCAAAGAAGTATTTAGATTTACGTGAAGAATTAAAAAATATCGAGATAGGGTTATTTATACATAATATAAATGAATATAAAGATAAATTAGAAAAGGTAGCTCAAGATATACAAATAGTAGAAGATCAAAACACAGAAGAAAATGAAAAAATGGAGCTTTTACAAAAATCAAAAGAAGCTTTAAAAGAAGAGATTGACCAGATAACTGCGAAAGTAGAAGAAATGCAAAACTTAAGTTTTGAGAGTACTAATAAAATAGAAAAGATAAATTCTGAAATTGGTGTTTCAAAAGAAAGAATACAAAACAATTTAGGTAATAAAGATAGATTAGAAAAAGAAATAGAAGAAATTAAAAATAGGATAACAGAGCTTGAAGAAGAACAAAAACAAAAATTAGATAAAAAAGAAAATTTATCATCTAATAGAGAAAAATTTCAAAAGGAATTAGATGATAAACAAAAAGAATTAGATGAACTTACAAAAAAATTATCAGATAAAGAATTAGAGATAGAAAATAAAAAGAAAAAAATAGAAGAAAATACTGATAAAAAATATGAAATAGTATCAGTAATAAGTAGTTTAGATACAAATTTTGAAAATATAGAAAAAAGAGAAAGAGTAGCAAAATTAGAAGTTCAAGATTTAACTTCAGAAATTGATAGTGAAAGAAACAGTAAGCATGAAAAAGCGAAAGAATTTTATGATATAGAGTTCAAGAAAAATGAAGCAACCAAAAAACTAGAACAAAAAGCAACTAAAAAAGAAGAATGTATGACAAAAATAAAAGAATTTGATACTATTTTAAACAACTTAACATATGAAAGTAGAATGAAGGATTCTAGATTAAAGTTCTTAATTGAAACTGAAAAGGAAAAAGAAGGATATATAAGAAGTGTTAAATCTCTATTATTAGATTGTGATAAAGATGCAGGTTTGAAAAAAGGAACAAAGGGAGTTTTAGCAAATTTAATATCTGTTGATAAAAAATATGAAACAGCTATAGAAATGTGCTTAGGACAAGCTCTTCAAAATATAGTTACTGATACTGAAGAAGATGCAAAAAAATTAATAGAACATTTAAGAAAAAATAAATTAGGAAGAGCATCATTTTTACCTATATCATCTATAAAAGGTAGAAAATTAGATAAAATATCTAAAAACAATATAGAAGGTGTAATAGGAATTGCATCAGATTTAGTAAAATGTGATAAAAAATATGAGCAAATTGTTCTTAATTTATTAGGAAGAACGGTAATTGTAGAAAATATGGATACAGCTATAAAGGTAGCTAAAGCTAATTCATATTCATTTAGAATTGTTACACTAGATGGAGATATAATAAGTAATACAGGAGCTATTTCTGGTGGTTCTGTTCAAACAAAAACAGTTAACATTCTGGGTAGAAGCAGAGAAATTGAATCTTTAGAAAAAGAATTAAAACAGATAGAAGAAAAAATAAAAAACACAACAGAAGAAAAGAAAAAATATACTGAATCTGTAACAGATGTAATAGAAGAAGTTACAAGACTAGAAAAAGAATTACAAGATATTGAAGTAGTATATGCAGCTGAAAATCAAAAAGTATTAAACATAGAAGAGGGAATAAATAAACTAGAATTAAGAAGAGATAAAATAAAACAAGAAATAGAAGATTTAGAAAAACAAAAAGAAAATAACAGAAAAGAAAAAGAAGATAGAGAACAGGAAATAACAGAATTAAATGATGAAATAGAGTCGTTATCTAAAATAGTAGAAGAATTTGCTATAAATAATAAAGATAATCAAAAATATATAGATGATTTAAATTTTGATATAACAAACTTAAAAATATCTGTTTCATCATTTGACGAAAGTAATTTATCTATAGATGAGATGGTTGATAGAATTAAACAAGATATAGATAATAATAGACAATCAATAAATAATAAAACTGAAAATATAGAAGAAGTAAATAAAGATAATGAAAGTTTAAAAGAAAGAATTGAGAATTTAGAAGCTGAAATAAACAAGATTAAATCAGATGTAGAAAATAGTTCAAATATTGTAGAACAATTAAAAAATCAAAGATCAGAAAAAAGTGAAAAATTAAAATTATCAGAAACAGAAATAAATGATAAATTTAATGTTATTGAAGATTTAAAAGGACAAATTGTAAAATTAGATGTTCGTAAAACTAAATTAGAACAAGATTTAGAGCAAGTTGTAAATAACCTATGGATTGAATATGAACTTACTCCAAATACAGTAGAAGGATATGAAAAACCTCAAAATGTTCAAAAGGCTGCAAGAGATGCAAATCAACTTAGAACTCAAATAAAAGAATTAGGAAGTATTAATATTGACTCAATAGAAGAATATAAAAAGACAAAAGAAAGATATGATTTTATGTGTGAGCAAAGACTAGATCTAGAAAATACAGCAAGTAAATTAAGAAATATAATTTCTGAAATGACAAAAACTATGAAAGAACAATTTATAGAAAAATTCAAATTAATTAACCAAAACTTTAATGAAGTATTTGTTGAGCTTTTTGGTGGAGGAAAAGCAGAACTTAAATTAGAAGACGAAGAAGATGTACTAAATAGTGGAATTGATATACATGTACAACCAACAGGTAAAAAACTTCAAAATATGATGCTTTTGTCTGGAGGAGAGAAAGCATTTACTGCTATAGCACTTTTATTTGCTATATTAAAAATAAATCCAGCACCATTCTGCGTACTTGATGAAATAGAGGCAGCTTTAGATGATGTAAATGTATATAGGTTTGCTGAATATTTAAAGAAATTTAGTAAAGATACACAATTTTTAGTTATAACGCATAGAAAAGGAACTATGGAAGCAGCAAATACTGTATATGGTGTTACAATGGAAGAGAATGGTGTAAGTAAATTATTATCAATGAAATTAGCTTAAAAATATGACAGGAGATAAAAATGAAAAAAATATTATTTGTATGTTTGGGAAATATTTGTAGGTCACCAATGGCTGAATATATATTTAAAGATTTAGTTAAAGAAGAAGGTCTGAAGGAAAAATATAAAATTGATTCAGCCGGAACTAGTAGCGAAGAATCAGGCAATGATATGCATTATGGAACTAAGGAAAAGCTAGATGAAAATCATATACCATATGGAAAACACAGAGCAAGAAAAATGACAAAAGAAGATTATAATAATTATGATTATATTATTGGAATGGAATATTCTAATATTAGAAACATTTTAAGAATTGTAGGACAAGACGATGAAAACAAAGTACATAGATTATTGGATTATACAGAAAATCCAAGAGATATTGCAGATCCATGGTATACAGGAAATTTTGAAATAACATATCAAGATATTATAGAGGGATGTAATGCATTTCTTAGATATTTAGAGAGTGGTAATAAATAAGAGGAGCCCGTAAAGGGCTCCTTTTTTGTTATTATATATTAGATTAAACCTTCATCCTGAAAATACGGACATAATTTTTCAGAATCCTTACTGATGCAAAACTCTCCTAAGCATAAAAGATTAGAAACTTTTTTACAATCAGTGTCACATGCCCATCTTTCCGGAATTTCATCCTCATGCTGAAAAGCAGATGCCATCAAAATTTCTACTGATTTGACAAACTCCTCAGCAGTTACACAAGATGCTACAGAATGAACATCCTGTTCTTTAATAATTGCACGCCGTAAAAATTCTTTTACTTTAACACATGCTTCCTTTGTACCACCCTCTGAATAGTTATTCACTTTTAATACATAGTTTAATTCATTTTGATTCATAAAGTTTACCTCCTTGAAGTGTTTGAAATTTGGGTGTATAAGTTGCAACTACTAAAAGTATTCATATTATAACATTATTTTGTTATTAAGTAAATATAAATAAAATATCAAAAAATTAGTCATAAAATAAAAACTACCTGAATATATATTAATATAACCTAAAAACAAAGGAGAGTTGATGTATATGTGGCAGTCTTTTAATATACATGAAATTGAGAGAAAATTTAGGACAAATATTGATAACGGATTAACTAAGGAAGAGGCAATTAATAGAAAAAAAGAATATGGAGAGAATAAATTAGAGGAGCAGAAAAAAGAAAGCATATTTATAAGGTTTTTTAAACAATTTAATGACTTTATGATTATTATACTGATTATAGCTGCAATTATTTCGGCTTTTGTATCTTTTTTGCAAGGTGAAAATGATTACATAGATTCGATAATTATAATATCTATTGTAATATTAAATGCAATTATGGGTGTTGTACAGGAAGCAAAAGCTGAAAAGTCACTCGAAGCATTAAAAGATATGTCAGCACCTATAGCTAAAGTAAGAAGAAATGGCCGAATAATACAAGTAAAAGGAGTAGATATTGTACCAGGTGATATAGTATTATTAGATGCTGGAAACTTTGTACCAGCAGATTGTAGATTAATACATAGTTCAAATTTAAAAATTGAGGAATCAAGTCTTACAGGAGAAACCGTTCCTGTAGATAAAGATGCTAATGTATTATTAGAAGAAAATACACCAATAGGTGATACAATAAATATGGCTTTTGCAAATACAATAGTAGTAAATGGACATGCAGAAGGAATCGTAACAGAAACAGGAATGAAGACTAAAGTAGGCAAAATTGCTAATATGATTATAAATAATGAAGCACCAGAAACACCTATTCAAAAGAAACTAGGTGAAGTTGGAAAAACTTTAGGAGTAGCTTGCTTAGCAATTTGTGCATTTATATTTGTAATTGGTATATTAAAAAAGATTCCACCAATTGAAATGTTTATGACCTCAGTAGGACTTGCTGTAGCAGCAATTCCAGAAGGACTTCCAGCCATAGTTACTATAATGCTATCTATAGGTGTTACAAGAATGGCAAAGAAAAATAGTATTATAAGAAAATTACCAGCAGTTGAAACATTAGGTAGTAGTAGTGTAATTTGTTCAGACAAAACGGGAACATTAACTCAAAATAAGATGCAAGTAAAAAAAGTAATGGATGTAAATGGTGAGTGTCTTGGAGCACAAAAAGATATTATTTTAGAGTTAGGAACAATGTGCACAGATGTTGAAGGTGAGGTTGGTGAACCCACAGAACTTGCAATAGTAAATGCTGCTAAAATGCAAGGAAAATATAAAGAAAAATTATATCAAAAGTTTGAAAGAATAAATGATCTCCCTTTTGATTCAAATAGAAAAATGATGAGTACAATTCATAAAATTAAATATGGAGAGAATGATAATATAGATGGTATAAATACTATACTATCTAATTCAGAAGATAAATTTTTAAGTATAACTAAGGGAGCACCTGATGTTTTATTAAAAAAATGTTCAAAATATTATTATAATGGAAGAATAAAAATAATAGATAATAAGATAATACAAAATATTGAGAAAATGAATAATATGATGGCAGATAATGCTTTGAGAGTAATTGCAGTAGCATACTCACAAATGCCAAGATTACCAACACAAATAGATTCAAAAAGTATTGAGCAGAATTTAGTGTTTATAGGTTTAATAGGAATGATAGATCCACCAAGGGAAGGAGTGAAGGAAGCAGTAGCAAACTGTTTGAGTGCAGGCATAAAAACAGTAATGATAACAGGAGATCATATTGCTACAGCTAAAGCAATAGCAAAAGAAATTGGAATATTAAAAAAAGGTGATTTATCAATAACTGGAAAAGAGCTTGAAGAAATACCTCAAAAAGAGTTTGAAAAAAATATTTCCAAGTATTCAGTTTTTGCGAGAGTTTCTCCAGAGCATAAAGTAAGAATTGTAGAAGCTTTTCAAAAAACGGGAGCAGTAGTGGCTATGACTGGTGATGGGGTAAATGATGCTCCAGCGCTAAAAAAAGCAGATATAGGAATTGCAATGGGAAAAAACGGAACTGATGTAGCCAAAAATGCTTCTGATATGATTTTGACAGATGATAATTTTGTTACTATTGTAGAAGCTGTTAAAGAAGGAAGAAATATTTTTGAAAATATAAAGAAAGCAGTACATTTTTTAATTGCAACTAATATTGGAGAAATTGTAACTATATTTATGGGATTATTATTAGGAGTAAAGGCACCACTTCTTGCAATACAATTACTCTGGATTAACCTAGTTACAGATTCACTCCCTGCAATAGCAATAGGGTTAGAGTCTCCTGACAAGGATATTATGAATAGAAAACCAAGAGATAGTAAGAAGGGGATTTTTGCAGATGGATTATGGGGTAAAATATTAATAGAAGGTATAATGCTTGGTATGCTAACTTTGTTAGCTTTTATGATAGGAAACAACTTGTATGGATTAGAAGTAGGAAGAAGTATGGCATTTGTGGCATTAGGACTTCTTGAATTAGTACATAGTTTTAATGTGAAAAGTGATGAATCTATATTTTCAGTAGGATTATTTGAAAATAAATATTTAATTTTATCATTTATATTAGGTGCATTACTTCAAGTAGTTGTAGCAATAGTGCCAATGTTTGCAAATATATTTAAATTAGTTCCTTTAAATGGAATTCAATGGTTAGTTACATTAGGAATATCAATATTACCACTTATTATAATTGAAGCCCAAAAGAAATTAAATGAAGTTAAATTCGGAAAGAGGATTTATTCGTATAATGTGTCTGTAAAATAAAAGATAAAATACAATTTATTAAAATACTACTATTTAGATAATAAATATCTTAATTAGTAGTATTTTTTGTTTTCAAAATACATTATATATATTTTTTTAAATAATACAAAATATTACAATTTTGTAAAAAGATAGCATATATACATAAAAGTCAACTTAAGAAAAATCGAGAAAAACGAAGAAAAAACGAGTTATATTAAGAAAACTATGTAATAAATTAAGATGAAAAATTAATCGAAAGATAAAAAAATGTCAAAAATGCGAGAAAATAGAATATATAGTTTGAAATTGCATAAAATATATAGTATAATAAAATTTGTCACGTCAAAAAAGGAGAGTGAAAATTTATTTTAAACAGGAAAATTAAATACTACACAAAAGAGATCATTGGGCTTATAAATATAGTAGCGATTGCACTGTTTATATTAACAATAATTATTCTATTCAAATTTAATATAGTTTGTGAAGTAACAATTGCCGGTGAAAAAGTCGGATATGTTGCAGATAGAGATGGATTTGAAGAAAAAATAAAAGAATTTGTAAATAAAGAAGAAGAAGCCAAATTATATACAACAATAAAAGATATGCCGGAATATAAAATTACTTTAGTTGATAAATCAGAAAAAACAAATGAAGAAGCAATACTTGCTAGACTAGAAGAAAATTCTGAAACAACCTATAAATTATATGCCGTGACAATAGACGGTAAAGAAAAAACCGTCTTAGCTAGCTTAGATGAAGCTGAAAAAATAGTTGATGAAATGACAGAAAAATATGAAGACGATATAGATTTAGATATAGGTATAACAGATATAATTACAACTGATAAGGAAGATGAGGATACAGTTAAGGTTGCTAAAAATACTGTAAATAAAGCTATAAAAAGTGCAGTAGAGGAAAAAGAAAAAGAAGAAGCAAAACAAAGAGAAATAGAATCTCATACTGTACAAGGAGTTTATTTAGAGGTAACACCAGTATCTGGAATAATTACATCCAGATTTGGAAATAGAGAAAGTATAAGATCTAGTGGGCATACAGGACTAGACATAGCAGCACCATATGGAACATCTATTAAAGCAGCAGCAAGTGGGACAGTTACATTTGCAGGATATAGTGGTGGATATGGTTATGTTGTTAAAATGTCACATGGTAATGGTATAGAAACATACTATGGACATTGTAGTAAACTATATGTTTCTACAGGTGACAAAATAGAAGCTGGTGATGTAATAGCAGCTGTAGGGTCAACAGGTAACTCAACAGGTAACCATTTACACTTTGAAGTAAGAGTAAATGGAAACGAAGTAAACCCTCAAAATTATTTATATAATTAGTGAAAAAATAATTAAAATAGCTTAAATTTAAATAAAGATGTAATTTTTATTTATATATAAAGATTACATCTTTAAAAATTATATAATAATAACTTAAAAAACATATTTGGTTAATTATATAATAAAATATGGTAAATTATAATTGACTTTAACAAATATAAGTAATAAAATATATTTTGAAAATAAGAAAAAAACAATGTTTAAATGATTATGAATATTAATTTATTCATATTTATTGGAGGATGAAATATGATTATTTTACTTGATGCAATGGGAGGAGATAACGCCCCAGATGCAAATATAAAAGGTGCAGTAAAAGCTATTAATCAAATATCTGCAAAAGTAGTATTAATAGGAAAAGAAGAAGTTATAAAACAAAGAATAAAAGAATTATATGGAAAAGATAATATAAACGATATATCACCTAGACTTAGTATAAAAAATGCTACAGAAACTATTGAAATGGAAGATATACCTACACAAGCTATAAAACATAAAAAAGATTCTTCAATGGTGGTAGGATTTAATATGTTAAAATCAGGTGAAGGAGATGTATTTATTTCTGCAGGAAATTCAGGAGCACTTCTTACAGGAGCAACACTTTTAGTAGGAAGAATAAAGGGAATAGATAGACCAGCATTAGCTGGAATACTACCTGCATATAAAAGTAGATTACTTCTTATGGATTGTGGATCTAATACAAATTGTAAGCCAATTAATTTATTACAATTTGCACAGATGTCAAGTATATATTTAAAAAACACATTTAATATGGAAAGTCCAAGAGTAGGTTTATTAAATATTGGAACAGAAGAAACAAAGGGAAATGAACTTACAAAAGAAAGCTACAAATTATTAAAAGAAAATGCTGAAAAACTTGATATCAACTTTATTGGAAATGTAGAAGGAAGAGATGCTTTCTCAGGAGAAATAGATGTAGTAGTAACAGATGGTTTTACAGGTAATGTATTCTTAAAATCTGTAGAAGGATTAGGAAAATTTGTAAAAAGAAGTTTGACAGAAAGCTTAACACACAATTTATTAGCTAAAATTGCAGCTATCCCAAGCTTACCATCAATAAAGAAATTTTCAAAAACAGTTGATTATAAAGAATATGGAGGAGCTTTATTCCTAGGAGTAAAAAAACCAGTTGTAAAAGCACATGGAAGTAGTGATGAAAAGCTATTTGAATTTACAATAAAACAGGCAGAACAATTTGTTGAAAATAAAGCAGTAGATAAAATGATAGAAGCATTTGAAAATAAAAAAGAAGAAAATAAAATAGAAGAACAAGAAAAAGAAGAAATAAAGCAATAATATATAAATTTTAGAACAATAAGTTCAAAAAAATAAAAACTATTTTAATCCACAAAAATACTGAAAAATGGGCATTTAAGTAAATATTTTAATAAAATTTATAAAAAATATTGACAATTTAATTTATATGTATTATTGTTAGGTAGAATAGAGGAAGAAAAATATTTAAGGAGGTGAACTTGTAAATGAGTTCAGAAGAAGTTTTTGAAAAAGTAAAAGGAATAATAGTTGAACAATTAGGTGTAGCTGAAACAGCAGTTACAATGGAAGCATCATTTATAGATGATTTAGGAGCTGATTCTTTAGATATAGTTGAATTAATAATGGCTTTAGAAGAAGAATTTGATATAGAAATACCTGATGCTGATGCAGAAAAGGTTGTTTCTGTAGGAGATGTTGTTGATTATATAAAAGATCATATAGCATAGTAACAAAAGCAGAGTAATCACATGATTGCTTTGTTTTTTTATGCATTAAAATGATATAAATAAAAAGTCGAATTATGCTGAAATTCTTTTAGATAAATCTCTTTTTTTTTATCAAAAAAAGGTGTATAATATAGATGTTTAATTAATACTTGTCAGAAAGGGTAAAAAAATGAATTTTGAAGGACTAGAAAAGAGTATAGGATATACATTTAAGAATAAAGAACTCTTAAAACAAGCTTTAACTCATACATCTTATGCTTATGAAAAGAAAATAGAAAGTAATGAGAAATTAGAGTTTTTGGGAGATAGTATACTTGAATTTATATCAAGCAAATATATATATAATAATTATAAAAATCTAAAAGAAGGTGAAATGACTAAAGTTAGAGCAGAAGTGGTATGTGAAGATAGTTTATACAATATAGCCATAGCACATAATTTTAGTGATTTTATCTTAATAGGAAGAAGTGAAGCAAATAATAAAGGAAATTTGAAGAATGCAATTTTAGCAGATAGTATAGAGGCTACAATAGCAGCAATATATTTTGATGGTGGACTAGATGAGGCAGAAAAATTCATAATTTCAAATTTAAAAGAGTCTATAGAAAAATCAACTAAACATGTAGGAATGAAAGATCATAAAACAGTTTTACAAGAAAAGCTACAAGAAAATGGAGAAGTTTCAATTAAATATACTGTAATAAAAGAAACTGGACCAGATCATGATAAAACATTTACAGTAAAAGTGGAGGTTGATGGAAAAGAACTTGCGATAGGAGAAGGAAGAACAAAGAAACATGCAGAAATGGATGCTGCAGGAAAAGCATTAGAAAAATTAAAATAGAAGGATGGTGACTTTAATATATGAAAAAAGAATATATAATACCAATATTTGTACCACATTTAGGATGTCCAAATAATTGTACTTTTTGTAATCAAAAAAGAATTAGTGGACAGACAAAAATGGTAACTGCAAAAGATGTTGAAGAAACAATAGAGTATTATTTAAAGAACTTTAAAGATAATCATAAATATGTTGAAGTCGCTTTTTTTGGAGGAAGTTTTACAGCAATAGAAGAAGAAAAACAAATAGAACTATTAGAAGCAGCTCAAAAGTATATTAGAGATAAAAGAGTAAACAGTATAAGAATATCAACAAGACCTGATTGTATAGATAAAGAAATATTAAAAAGAATGAAAAAATATCATGTGAAAACTATAGAATTAGGTGTTCAATCAACAAATAATTATATATTAAATAGATGTAAAAGAGGGCATACTGGAGAAGATGTAAAAAAAGCTTCAAGATTGATTAGAATGCATGGATTTATATTAGGGCATCAAATGATGATAGGGCTTCCAGAAAGTACAAAACAAGATGAAATAAATACTGCTAAAGAATTAATAAAAATGAAACCTAAAATTGTAAGGATATATCCTGTATTAGTTATAAAAGACACAGAGCTTGCAGATGAATATTATAAAGGAGAATATACACCTTTAACAGTAGGACAAGCTGTAGAAAGATGTAAAGAAGTAGTGGATTTGTTTAATAGAAATAAGATAAATGTAATAAGAATCGGGCTTCAAAATACGGAAGAGATATCAGACCCTAATACAGAAAAAAGTAGTGTTGTAGCAGGACCATATCATCCAGCTTTTAGACAACTAGTAGAATCAAGTATGTGGTATGATTCTATAGTAAATGAGATTAAGAAAGTAAATGCAAAAGTAAAAAAGGTAAAAATAAAAGCAAATGATATTAATATAAATAACATTATTGGACATAAAAAAGAAAATATACTAAAACTAAAAGATACATATGATGTAGATGTTATTATAGAAAAAGATGACGAAATAAAACCAGGCAGGTTTAAATTAGAAGTTCTAGAGTATTTTAAATAATATAGTTAAACATAACTAAAATAAATAAAGATTAAAGAATAAAATTACCTATTATTGTGAAAAATAACAGTAATAGGTGATTTTTATGAGTAATTCTAATAAAATAAATACAAAGAAAATTTATATAAAAAGGATATTAAAAGAAAGTACATATATAATTATAGGGTGCTTTTTTATGGCAGCAGGAACGTCATTATTTTTATTACCGAATCAGTTATCATCAGGTGGATTTGCAGGTATTGCCACTATAGCATATTATTTATTTCATATTCCTTTAGGAACATTCATGCTTTTATTAAATATTCCTCTATTTATCTTAACAATAATAAAAGTAGGAAAAGGAGTCGCTATAAAGGGAATAATAGGGACAATATTACTTTCACTTTTTATTGATTTATTAGAAAAATTTGATCCTCTTACAGAAGATAGATTTTTAGCATGTATATATGGTGGAATATTAACAGGGATAGGAACAGCCATTGTACTAAAAGCAAATGCTTCAACAGGAGGAACAGATTTATTAACATATATAATAAGGGCATTTAAACCACATTATAGGGCTAGTAATTTAATAGTTATAATTGATACAGGAATAATTATTATGAATGTTATCTTTTTTAAAGAAATTGAAATAGGATTATACTCTGCAATTGCAATATACATTATGGGAAAAATGATCGATATTGTTTTTGAGGGAATATACTTTACAAAAACTATGTTTATTGTATCTGATAAATATGAGGAAATAGCAGAAGAAATTGGAAAAAATATTGATAGAGGAAGTACTGGTATATATGCAAAAGGTATGTACACAAATGAGGAAAAAATGATGCTTTGGTGTGTGGCATCTAGAGGTGAAGTAGTAAAAATAAAACAAATTGTAAGAGATATTGATAAGAGAGCATTTATAGTTATATCAAGTGCTAGAGAAGCATGGGGTAAAGGCTTTAAATAAAGAAGATAAAATTTCCTTTAAACAAACAATTGACATGGATAAAGTTATATGAATATAATAATAGTTAATAAATATTTTGTAATATAAGGAGTTTATATAAAAATGCAAGAACAAAAATATATATTAGAAAATGTAAATTCATTTGAACCAAAGCATATATTTGAATGTGGGCAATGTTTTAGATGGGATGAAAATGAAAATGGTAGTTATACAGGAATTGTAGGAAATAATGTAATAAATGTGGAAAAAGTGGATAACAAGATTATTTTTAAGAGCCTAGGTGTAGATAATTTAGAAAATTTAGTAATAGATTACTTTGACTTAAATAGAAATTATGAAGAAATAAAAAGAAAGCTTTCATCAGTAGATGAATATTTAGCAAATAGTATTAAATATGGAAGTGGAATTAGAATATTAAATCAAGATTTATGGGAGACTATTATTTCATTTATTATATCAGCAAATAATAATATACCTAGAATAAAAACAATTATAAATAGAATGTCAAAAAAATATGGTAATAAAATAGAATGGAATGGCAAAGAATATTATACATTTCCTGGCATAGAAAATTTATCAAAGGCAACAGTAGAAGATTTAAGAAGTTTAGGACTAGGATTTAGAGATGTTAGGATCTATGAAACAACTAGAAAAATTTTAAATAAGGATGTTGATTTAAGTAAACTTCATGAAGAAAAAGATACTGAAAAAGTAAGAGAAATTCTTTTAAGCTTATCAGGTGTTGGACCAAAAGTTGCTGATTGTATACTTCTTTTTTCTACATTGAAAAGATTTGATGTGTTCCCAATTGATGTTTGGGTAAGAAGAGTAATGAACGATTTATACATAAAAAATGAAGATGAGACAAAGGTAAATAAAAAAGAAATTGAGAAATTAGCTAAAGAAAAATATGGTGACTTAGAAGGACTAGCACAACAATATTTATTTTACTGGAAAAGGGATACAGCTTAAACTATATTATATAGCACAACAAAATACTAATTTAAAAACGGAAAATTTATATATTTTTCGTTTTATTTTTTTTATATATATGATAAAATATTTCATATATAAAGGAGAAAAAGATGAGTTTAAGGATAATATATGGAAATTCTGGAACTGGTAAAAGTACATACATTTTTAATGAAATAGCACAAAAAATAAAAAATAATAGTAAAAGAAAAATATATATAATAACTCCTGAACAATTTTCATTTACTGCAGAAAAAAAGTTATTAGATGTAATAAAGCCAGCAGTAGCAGTAGTAAATGCTGAAGTGCTTACTTTTAACCGTATGGCATATAGAGTTATGAAAAAAGTTGGAAATGCTAATGTTTCTAATTTGTCTAGTTCTGGAAAGTCAATGCTGATATATAATATACTTTCAGAAGAAAAAAATAATTTAAGATTTATTGGTAAATCTAATGAAAATGTAGAATTAATAAGTACACAAATTACCGAGTTTAAAAAACATGGTATAAAAGAAGAAAATATAAAAAATATATTAGAGAATATTGAAGATAAATATTTAAATTCAAAACTCTTGGATATGCTAAAAATATATGAGAAATATAATGAAGAAATTTCTGAAAAATATATTGACGAAAATGATAATTTAACTATTTTAGCTGAAATGATAGATTTGGTTAATGACTTTAATGATACAGACATATATATAGATGAATTTGTTGGATTTACATATCAAGAATATGAGATATTAAAAAAATTAATGGTTAAAGCGAATGAAGTAAATATTACAGTTTGCACAGACAAAATAGAAGAAGGAATAAATCCAGATACAGATATATTTTATGAAAATAAATTAACTTTAAGTAAAATATATTATGTGGCAAGAGAGCAGAATATTAAAATAGAAAAGCCAGTAGAATTAAATACAAAATATAGATTTAAAAATGAAGAATTAAGACATTTAGAAGAAAATATATATGCTTTTCCATATAAAAAATATAAAGAAAATGTAGAAAACATTAAATTGTTTTTAGCTAAAAATCAATATTCTGAAATAGAGAATGTAGCAAAATCTATTGTTAAATTAGTAAGAGATAATGAATATAGATATAAAGATATTTCTGTAATAACAAAGGATCTAGAAGGATATTCAAGCTTATGCAAGGCTATATTTGCAAAATATGAGATTCCGGTTTTTATAGATGAGAAGAAAGATTTAAATCAAAATATTTTAGTAAAATATGTACTATCTATTTTAAATATTTTTGCTAAGAATTGGTCTTATGAGAGTATGTTTGAATATATAAAAACTGGCTTTTTAACAGATATTGAAGATGAAGATATTTGGACTATAGAGAACTATATATTAAGATGGGCTGTTAAAGGTAGTAAATGGTATAAAGGAGAATGGAATTTCTATAATGAATCTGATGAAGAAAAAGAAAAAATACTTCATATTAGAGAAAAAATAGTAAGTCCGCTATTAAAACTAAAAGAAGCCATAGCAAACCAAAAGGATGTTAAATCAATAACTATTAAACTATATGAATTTTTAATAGAGAATGAAAACAACATTAAACTAGAAAATAAAATAAAGGAATTAGAAGAAATAGGCGAAATAGAAAAAGCAAAAGAATATGAAACTAGTTATAAAATAATTATAGATATTTTTGATGAGATTGTATCTATACTAGGTGATAAAAAAGTAAGTTTTGAGAAATATGCAGAAATATTAAAGACAGGGCTTGGAAATAGCGGACTTGGAAAAATACCAATGTCACAAGATGAAGTAACTGTGGGAGATGTGGATAGATCAAGGAGTCATAAGGTTAAAGCTGTATTTATAATAGGGCTAAATGATGGAATGTTTCCAAGTATAAATAAAAATGAAGGATTTTTTAGTGATAAAGATAGAGATTTATTAAAAACAAAAGGAGCAGAACTGGCTAAAGGAACTTTAGAAAAATTATATGATGATAATTTTAATATATATAAAGCTTTTAGCACATCTGAAGACAAGATTTATTTATCTTATTCATCATCTGATATAGAAGGAAAATCATTAAGACCATCTATATTAATAAATAGATTAAAGAAAATTTTTGAAAAACTAAAAGAAGAGAGCGATGTAGTAGAAAGCAAAAGTGAAGTTATAACTGAAAATACTGCATATGAAGATTTACTTACATACTTAAGTGATGTAAGAGAAGATAAAAGAAAAATAGATGATTTACATATGGAATTATTTAAATATTATTGGAATAACACAGAATGGAAATATAAATTAGAAAACAGTATGAAAGCTTTAGACTATAATATAAAACCAGATAATATAAGCAAAAAAATGATAGATAAACTTTATGGTGATACTTTAAAAACAAGTGTATCAAGATTAGAACAATATAGATCATGTCCGTTTTCATATTATTTAAAATATGGGTTAAACTTATCAGAAAGAGAAGAGTTTAAAATAGAGGCAATTGATACAGGCACATTTATGCATGAAGTAATAGATAGCTTTTTTGATAAAATTAGTGAGAGGAAAATTAATCTAAAAGAATTAACAGATGAAACAGAAAATATTGTAATTGATGAATTAGTTGATGAAATAATAGAAGAAAAACTACAAATAAAGAAAAACTATATATTTAATAGCATACCTAAGTATGTAGTTCTTGCTAATAGATTAAGAAAAGTAATAAAAAAATCAATGATATATATAGTAGATAGTTTAAGATTTAGTGATTTTGAAATAATGGGACATGAATTGGAATTTAAAAATGGAAAAGAATATTCTGCTATTGAAATTGAAGTAGAAGATGGAAGAAGAGTTGAAATTACTGGAAAGATAGATAGAATAGATATTGCCAAAACACCTGGTGGAGATTATATAAGAATAATAGACTATAAATCATCTACAAAGGATATTAATTTAAATGAGGTAGTAGCAGGACTTCAACTACAATTACTTACATATTTAGATGCTGTTTGTAATATAGAAGATGTAATGCCAGCAGGAATACTATATTTTAATTTGATTGATCCTAAAATTAAATTATCAGAAAAGATTAGTGAAGAAAAAATAGAAGATGAGTTAAGAAAACAATTTAAAATGAAAGGACTAATTTTAGCTGATGTAAATATAGTTAAAAAAATGGATAAAAAATTAGAAAAAGGAAATTCAAATATAATTCCTGCATATATAGATAAAGATGGAAATTTAGCTAATAGACAAAGCACAATAACAAAAGGAGAATTTGAAAATTTACAAAACTACACCAATAAAATAATAAAACAAATTTCAAAAGAAATATTTTCAGGAAGTATTGATATAAAACCATATTATAATTTAAAACAAGGAAAAACACCTTGTGATTATTGTAAATATAAATCAATTTGTAATTTTAACAATGGAATTTGTAAAAAAGAATACAATTATATTGGAAACGCACCTAAAGATTATATTTTAGAGCAAATAAAGAATAAACAGTAGAAAATTTTCTAATAAAATAGTAAAATAAAAGCATATAAAATAGAAATATCATTAAATAATAATACATATAAAATAATTTAGCAAAAGAAAAAATATAATAAAAAGGAGGAACTTTTATGAAGAAAAAAATACTTGTATCTATTTTAGTATTAATAATCATGGTAGGAATTGGAACAATGGTTATGGCAGATGAATATGTATTAAGTTTGTATGAAAATCTTATTAACGGAATGATTTTTAACATGGTATGGGTAGGATTAGTAATTGCCGTATCAATAGCTGGAATTGTTACATTAAATATACTAAAGAAAAAAGAGAGAATAAAGCCATTATTATATAAAATATTAGTTATAATATTGGTAATTGTCTTAATAGGATTTATAATTTATGAAGGAAAATTAATATGGGATTTTGCAGGGGTAAAACCTGCATATGATTACTTAAACAAAGCAATAGGTTAATTTAAAATAGGAGGAAGATATTTTTGAGTAATTTAGATAATGAGAATATTATCCATAAAACATTTAATGATATAGAAATAATTCAATTTAGGAAGCTTTTAGAATTTTCTAATTTAGTACATTGCTATACTTTAAGAAAACATGGAATAAATATTAATATAGATCCTAAAAATAGAGAAATACTTAAAGAAAGCTATTGTAAAATATCTAATATATTAAATATAAATGAAAATAATATTATTCAGCCATATCAAACTCACACAGATAATATTGAAATTGCAAATTTACCAAACATTGAATTTAAAGATGTAGATGGTGTGATAACAGATAAGAAAAATATTATAATTGCAACAACCTCTGCAGATTGTATTTCATTATTATTTTATGATAAAAGAAAAAATATAATAGCAGATGTACATTCTGGATGGAGAGGGACAGTAAAACAAATAGGTAAAAAAGCAGTAGAAAAAATGATAAAAGAATATAATTCAAATCCAGAAGATATTATCTGTTGTATATGCCCTAGTATAAGAAAATGCCATTTTGAGGTTGATACAGATGTAATGAAAATATTTAAAAATGGATTTGAATACACAGGGAAAATAAATGAGATTATATCAGTAGGTAAAAATATAGAAGGTAAACAAAAATATAATATTGATACAGTATTAATAAATAAAATAATTTTAGAAGAAGCAGGCCTTAAAAAAGAAAATATTATAGATTCAGGAATTTGTACTGTATGCAATTCTGAATATTTTCATTCATATAGAGTAGACAAACAAGAAGCAGGAAGAAATGGTGCTTTTATTGGATTAATATAAAATTAATACAAAAAATATAGAAGAATATATTTAATATTCTTCTATATTTATATTTCTTGATATTAGACAAATTTAATGATAAGATATAAAAGGAAAATATAAAAAGAAAGAGGAAGAACTATGTTTGAAAAATTAAAAAAAGGAGATACTGTAGGGATTATAGCTCCTTCTTCAAAAATAGATGAAGATGATTTAGAGGCAATAAATAATTCAGTGCTTTTAATGGAAAGTACTGGATTAAAAGTAAAATTCGCAAAAAATGCTTTTAAACATACTTTAGGATATAGTGCTAAACCACAAGAAAAGGCCGAAGATATAAATGAAATGTTTAAGGATAAAGAAGTAAAATTAATATTTTCTGTAAGCGGAGGATTTAATTCAAATTCAGTATTTGATTATTTGGATTATGACTTAATAAAAAATAACCCAAAACCATTATGTGGTTTTAGTGATACAACTTCAATAGAAAATATTATATACAGAAAAACAGGAGTGATTACATTTAATGGACCAACATTTAAATCATTAACTTCTTGGGCCACTCCATATGCATATGAAGAAGTCATAAAAAGGTTCATGGATGGAGATATGAAACTTGGACAAGATGATGATGAATATATTACTGTAAAAGAAGGATCTGCAGAAGGAGTACTTGTTGGTGGAAATTTGAGTTTAGTTAGTGAAATGTCTGCAGGAAAATATAGTATAGATTTTAATGATAAAATTTTATTTATAGAAGAATTTTGTTTAGAAAGTCCACCAGAAGCGGTATCAAATTATTTATATAATTTAAAACAAAATGGTGTATTTGATAAAATAAAAGGAGTATGGGTACGGAAATTATGAAGGAAGTGTACCATTAGAAAAAATACTTTTGGATGTTTTAGAAGATGAATATGATTTTCCAATAATTAAATCAAATAATTTTGGACATACGGAAAAGAAGACTGTGATACCTGTAGGTGGTAAAGCTAGAATAGATACAAATAGAAAAGTAAAAATAGAAATAACAGAGAATTTTATGGACTAAATTATTTGATTTAGGCTGTACATAAAAAGAAGGGGTAAAAATGTATAATAATTGGGAAGACTTAGAGGAATCAATACGAAATTGTAATAAGTGTAAATTATGCAGAACAAGAAAAAATATTGTATTTGGATGTGGCAATAAGACAGCAGATATTATGATGATAGGAGAAGGTCCAGGAGCAGACGAAGATACGCAAGGAATACCTTTTGTAGGAAAAGCAGGAAAACTAATGGATAAAGCTTTTGAAGGATTAGGAATAGAAAGAGACAAATTATATATTGCAAATATAGTTAAATGCAGACCTCCTGCAAACAGAGTACCAGAAGATGATGAAGCAGAAGCTTGTTTAAACTATCTTAGAAATCAAGTGATTTTGGTAAAACCGAAAATAATAGTACTTTTAGGAAGTACTGCTTTAAAAAACATTTGTGGTAAAGAATACGGAATAACAGCTTCAAGAGGTAATTGGATCGAGAAGAAAGGAATACTATATATGCCTACATGGCATCCAGCTGCACTTTTAAGAGATGAGAATAAAAAGATAGAGTTCTGGAAAGATTTAAAAGAGGTAATTAAGAAGTATAATGAAATGATGTCATAACTAATTATATTAATTTAAGGAGGAAAACATACAGGACAATGAGTGAAAAATATTATGAACCAATTGATTATGAATTATTGGATAAAAAAACTGCATATAAAGGAAAAAGAATTACAGTAGAAGAATTACATTATAAAAATCCAAGGACAAATCAGATCATATATAGAGAGCATGTTTTAGCTGGACATGCAGCTGTAATAATTCCTGAAACTGAAAATAATGAATTTATTATGATAAAAGAACCTCGCACACCAATAAGAAAAACCGTTATTGCATTTCCAGCAGGAATGATAGAAGCAGGTGAAAAAGAAGAAGAAGGAGCTATAAGAGAATTAGAAGAGGAAACAGGATTTAGAGCAGGAAAAATAAAAAAATTAAGAGAAGTATATCCTGCAATAGGTTATTCTAATGAAAAAGTAACAATATTTTTAGCAAAAGATTTGATAAAAACCCACAGGCATTTAGATGAAACAGAAGATATTGAAGTAATAAAAGTTCCTATAACTGAAATAAAGGAAATGCTTGATAATGGAAAGATTAAAACTTCAAGCGAAGAAATAGGTTTATTACATTACTTTTTATATGAAAAATAACTAAATAAAGAAGTTAATATGATTGGTCAAGTATATTAAATATTGATGTATAATAAAAAGAGGAATAAAGAAATGAAAGGAATAATAAAATGAACAAGCAAATAAAAGAATTTACAGAATATTGTTTAAATTGTCCAGTAAAGCCATGTAGTAATAAAGGATGTCCTTTAAATAATGATATACCAACATTTATAAAATTAACAAAAGAGGATAAATTAAAAGAAGCATATGAAGTATTATCAAAGACTACTGTATTAGGAAGTATTTGTGGTAGAATATGCCCACATATGAAACAATGTGAAGGAAGCTGTGTAAGAGGAATAAAAGGAGAGCCTGTAAATATTGGTGAGATAGAAGCATATATTTTTGATCAGGCTCTAAAAAATGAGTGGTATAAAGAAACTGAAATTTCACAAGAATTAAAAGGAAAAAAGATTGCAGTGGTTGGTAGTGGACCTAGTGGACTTACATGTAGTAGTTTTTTAGCTAGAAGTGGAGCAGAAGTTGTAATTTTTGAAAAATATGACAAACTTCGGAGGAATATTAAGACATGGCATACCAGAATTTAGATTAAAAAAAGATGTATTAGACAAAACAATTGAATCAATTTTAAGTCTAGGAATAAAAGTAGAATATAATAAAGAATTAGGAAAAAATCTTAACATAGAAGATTTGCAAAAAGAATATGATGCTATATTCTTAGGATTTGGTGCAAATATTCCCTCTAAAATGAATATTGAAGGTGAAGATTTAAAAGGAGTATATGGAGGTAATAGTTTATTAGAAACAGGAAATCATCCATCATATGAAGGCAAGAAGGTAGCTGTAATAGGTGGAGGAAATGTGGCAATGGATTGCTCTAGAACTATAAAGAGATTAGGTGCTGATAAGGTATATGTAATATATAGAAGAGCAGAGAAGCAAATGCCAGCCGAAGAAAAAGAGATAGAAGATGCTAAAAAAGAGGGTATAGAATTTTTATTTCAAAACAATATTGTGAAAATATTAGGAAATGAAAAAGTAGAAAAGGTTGAATGTATAAAAACAGAACTTGTAAAAAAAGAAGGTGAAACCAGAGAAGTACCTGTAAACATTGAAAATAGTAATTATGAAATGGATATGGATATTGTAGTAATGGCAGTTGGCTCAAGTCCAGAAAAAGAATTATTAGAAAAATTAGGGTTAAAGTTAAATAAATGGGGTTATATAGATGTAGATGAAAATTGTATGACTTCAATGAAAAATGTTTATGCAGGGGGAGATATATCTGGAAGTAAGGCAACTGTTGCATGGGCTGCAAAAACAGGAAGAGATGCTGCATATAAGATAATAGAGAATTTAAAATAAAGAAATGACATTAATTTGATAGGTAAAAAAGAATAAAGACACTTCAAACTGAAGTGTCTTTTATCTTATATATTTTTCTCTTGTATTTTATATATTTTTTCATAAGTAAATCTTTTTTTAATTTATCATTTGTTAATTTACTTCTTTAGTTTATTTAGGAATTTAATTATCATTTGTAATTATTAAATATATTATAAAAATATTTAATAACTAAATAATGAAAAACAATCTATATTATTTGTTGGTTTCTGTTCCTGCTGATAAAAGTGATCTTACCTTTCTAAAGAAAGTAGCTATCTTTGAATGATTAACAACTGTTAAATTTGTGTTATTCATTATACTTTCATATTTATTATCTAAATCCATCATCTTATTAATATAAAAATCATTAAAATCGGAATAATTATCTGATATTCCCATATAATTTTTATAATTATATAATCTAACTCTATACTCATCAATATCAGCTGTAGTGGTTATTTTTGAAAATTGTGTATTAAAATAAGATGAATATATTAAATTTTGTGTATCAAAGAATAATTGCCTTATTTTACTTTTTATGTTTTCTATTTTTTTAGAAATTCTTTGAGCTTTTGCATCACTACAATCATCACTTAAAAGTTTATTATTAAGTTTGATTTCTTTTTCTTCTATTTCTAATAATTTATCTAGATTATTTTCGATTTTTATTAGATTATTAAGCCCACATAAATTGGCAAGTTTTTCTTTAAATGTATCAGAACCATATAAAGTACTATCAAATAAAGCATCTTCACCAGTAACATATGTTAATTGTCTTACTAAATTAACTAAAAGTGGATAATAAGAAGGACTATTTGTAGGAAAAGAAATTCCATAATATTTAACTATTTCTTCTTTAGATTCTATTGCTTTAGAAGCCATATATTGAACTGCACCTTCATTTAATCCCATTCCACAAACTTTAATATCTCCAAAATCACAAAGACCTAATCTTAAAAGATGACCTTTTTTATCCTTTATTTCCTGTAAATAATGAATAAATTCATGGACAGCAAATTTTTCTAATTCATCTAAACTTAAACCTTGTTTAAAATACATAGATGAATTTTTATAAAAATATGTAGCTTCTGCAAATCCTTCTGGAATATCAGCTATATACATAGGTATTCTAGAAAGAGCAATAAAAAGATTCTGAAAAACAAAGTTCTGCTCTGGAAAAGCTTTACATAGTCTTTCAGCAATATTTCTTGCTATTGTATTTACTCTAAGAGTATCTAAAGGTTCTATCACCGTGATACCATCTTTTCTTAAATCTGATTCAACACTCATAATAACTCCGCATTTCTCCTTAGTATTTCATATACATAATTATACTACAAAAACAAAAAAGTAATATTACAGTAATATTACTTTTTTGTTACAAATGTATTACATAATTATTATCTTATTTTACAACAATGTTATATATTTTATTTTTTACATAAATTTCTTTTACAATTGTTTTTCCTTCAATTTGTGATTGAACATTATTATTATTAAGTGCTAGTTTTTTTATTTCTTCTTCTGAACAATCTGTAGGAACTGAAATTGTTGCTCTTACTTTTCCATTTATTTGAACAGGTATTTCAATTTCTTCATCTATTAGTTTAGATTCGTCATATGTTGGCCAAGTTTCATATGTTATTGTATTATTATGTCCTAATTTATTCCATAATTCTTCTGCAATATGAGGAGCAACTGGACTTAATAATTTAACAAATCCTTCAGCATATCCTTTTGGTAAAAAATCTTCTTTAGTTGCAGAATTTATAAATATCATCATTTGAGAAATAGCTGTATTAAAGTACATACTCTCATAATCATTTGATACTTTTTTTACTGTGAAATTATATATTTTTTCTAGATTCTTATTTGGCTTATCTTGTACTTTACCTGATTCAACAAATAGTCTCCAAACTCTATCCAAGAATTTCTTTGAACCATCAATTCCATTAGGATCCCAAGGCTTAGCGGCATCTATTGGTCCCATAAACATTTCATATACTCTTAAAGCATCAGCTCCATATTCTTTTACCATATCATCAGGATTTATTACATTTCCTTTTGATTTACTCATTTTTTCACCATTTGAACCAAGAATCATACCTTGATGACGTAGTTTGGCAAATGGTTCTTTTGTAGGAGTAATTCCTTTATTATACAAATAGTTATTCCAAAATCTTGAATATAGTAAATGTCCTACTGCATGTTCTGGCCCACCAACATATAAATCAACTGGCATCCAATGTTTTAGAAGTTCAGGGTCTGCTATTTCTTTATCATTATTAGGATCAATATATCTTAAGAAATACCAACTTGAACCTGCACTACCAGGCATTGTACTAGTTTCTCTTTTGGCTTTCTTTCCTTCAAAAGTTGTATTTACCCAATCAGTTGCTTTATCTAGAGGAGATGCTCCTGTTTTAGATGGAGCATAATCTTCTAGCTCAGGAAGAATTAAAGGTAAATCCTCATCTGCTAAAACATGAATTTCATTATCCTCTGTAAATACAATTGGAATAGGTTCACCCCAATAACGTTGTCTTGCAAATATCCATTCACGCAATTTATAGTTTACTTTCTTTGTACCAATTTTTTTGTCTTCTAACCATTTAATCATTTTATCTATGGCATCTTGTTTTCCAAGACCATTTAAAAAATCAGAATTAATATGAATTCCATCTCCTGTGAAGGCTTCTTTAGAAATATCTCCGCCTTCAAGAACTGGTATGATATCTATATTAAATTTATTTGCAAATTCATAATCTCTTTCATCATGTGCAGGAACAGCCATTATAGCTCCTGTACCATATGTTGCTAAAACATAATCTGAGATCCAGATAGGAATTTCTTTTCCATTTACAGGATTTATTGCATAACTACCAATGAATACACCAGTTTTTTCTTTATTAAGCTCAGTTCTTTCTAAGTCTGATTTTGCAGCAGCCATAGCTTTATATTCACTTACTGCTTTTTTACATTCATCAGTTGTAATTTCATCAACTAATTCATGTTCTGGTGATAGAACACAATATGTTGCTCCAAATAATGTGTCTGGTCTTGTTGTAAATACTGTAAATGATTTATCAGTATTTGCCACTTTAAAGTTAACTTCAGCACCAACTGATTTTCCAATCCAATTTCTTTGAATTTCCTTTGTTGATTCTGGCCAATCAACTTCATCTAATCCAGAAAGAAGTGTTTCTGCATATTTTGGAATATCCATAACCCATTGTTTCATATTTTTACGAACAACAGGGTAGCCGCCTCTTTCACTTTTACCATTTATAACTTCATCGTTTGAAAGAACACATCCTAAACCTTCACACCAATTAACTGGCATTTCAACAAGTTTAGCTAGTCCATCATTATATAACCTCTTAAAAATCCATTGAGTCCATTTATAATAACTTGGATCGCATGTAGATATTTCTTTACTCCAATCAAAAGAAAGACCAAGCATTTTAAGTTGTTTCTTAAAAGTTGCTATATTTTTTGCTGTAAATCCAGCAGGATGATTACCAGTCTTTATTGCATATTGTTCAGCAGGTAATCCAAAAGCATCCCAACCCATAGGATGGAGCACGTTATATCCTTGCATTCTTCTCATTCTAGACATGATATCCGTTGCAGTATATCCTTCAGGATGACCAACATGAAGACCTTGTCCAGATGGATAAGGGAACATATCTAATGCATAATATTTTGGTTTAGAAAAGTCCCATACGTCAGTTTTAAAAGTCTCGTTTTTATCCCAATATTCCTGCCATTTTTTCTCAATTTCATTAAAATTGTATGACATATTATCACCCTTTCAAAATTAATGAGTATATTATACAACATTTCAAGGAAGAATAGAAGAGAAAATGCTAAAAAACTGAAGAAATTAGAATATAAATAATATATTTGAATTTTATTATATTGACAAAAGTATATATTTATATATAATATATTATTGTGATGAATGGAGGAGAAAATATGGATACATATATGAAAATAGCAAATGAATGTGCCAAAAATGGAATGCTTAATAATGAAGGAGGTCCATTTGGAGCAGTTATAACAGATAAAAATGGAAATATAATAGCTAAAGGAAATAACACTGTTATAAAAAATGGAGATCCAACAGAACATGCTGAAATGAATGTAATAAGAGAAGCATGTAAAAAATTAGGAACATATGATTTGTCAGAATATAGTTTATATTCATCATGTGAACCATGTCCAATGTGCTTATCAGCAATTATTTGGGCAAACATAAAAAATGTATATTATGCATGTACCAGAGAAGATGCTGGAAGAATAGGATTTAGAGATGATATAATATATGAATATTTAAAAGGAAATAATAAAGAACTAATAAAAATAGAACAAATAGATAGAGATGAATGTAAAGGCTTATTCAAAGAATATAAAGATAGTGGGAAGACTATATACTAAAGGTATATAGTCTTTAAAAAAGACTAAAAATATGATATAATATAGGGTAACCAACATACACAAAGGAGGATTTTTGATATGGTAATTTATCCAATCGAAGAAATACGGGTAAAGTTAATGATACCTTATACTACAAATAAGAAAGTGGTCGAAAATGTTAAGAAAAACATTCGGCAAAGCAGAAAGGAAAATAAAATCCATCTATGGATAACACATATGTATATAGAAAATAATACAGTGTTTGTTGAGATGGAAGGCGAGCGGATAAAGAAAATCCCTTCGTTATTTTCTAATCCAAATGGATTACCAAAATGGTATCCAAAAAAGTTTACAGTTTTTGCAACCATGACAAAAGATGATAAGCTGGCAGATGTGATTGATAGAAAAAGACAATTTATAAAAAATATGTGTGGCGAATCTTATGATGTACGACTGGTTGGATTTAACGTAGAAAAGGGGAAAAACAAAATCCTCATTGCCCTGCTAGCAGAAATGCAAAGCTGGACAGATATGGTGCTGTAATACAGCACCTATATTTTTTTGCTTTATTCCTATATGTTATTGAAATACGCGTTTTATGATGATATAATCTGAACAATATAATTTTGGGAAATTAATATTGTTTTATTAATTTTATATCCATAAAAAAATAATTTGATTCATATATTTTTATCTTCTTTTATTAAATAGAATTTAAGTTGATTATGAAAAAGATTATTAATTAAAGTACATAGAATAGTATAATAGGCATTAGCTTATTTTCTCGTAGAAAGGATGTTTTTAATGAAAAATACGGATGGAATAATAAACATAAGAAAAAAACTAGAAGAAGAAATAAAAAGAAGAGGAATAAGCACAGAATATTTATCAGAAGAAGAAATAGAAAAAGCAATTAGTGATTTAATTGTAAAGATAAATGTTAATATTGATAACTCTATAAAATCAGTCCTTAAACTAATTAATGAAAAATATAATAATAAAAAAATAGGTGGGAAAGATAAAGAAAAAATAATTTCTTTGTTACTTTCTGGAAGAAGTTCTGAAGAAATTCATCATATAGATGAGTTTGAAATTTATCCAATTGAAAAAATTAGAAGTATTGAAGAGAAACTAGCTACGCCAATATTAGCAATACAATTGATGCCATTAGATGAAATTGCAACTAGAAGAAAAATACAAAAGCAATCAATATATTATGCAATGAAAAATCATAGTATAGATGGAAAAAATATAAGCGAAATAAGAAAAGAAAAAGAGAAAGAATTAGAAAGAAGATTACTAGAAGGACAAAGCATTCAAGACATATTAAGTGATAAAGAATTAAATGTATGTGAGGCTGGAGTTAAAGCAATACAAGAGAGAATAGAAACACAGTCAAATGATCAAGAGAGAAAAAAATCAACTAGAGCAATATCAAAAGAAGATAAAAAAGCAATATTAGATCTGCTAGTTAAAGGAAAAACAATCAAAGAAATAAGTGATATTGAAGAATATAAAAAATATAGTTTGGAAAGTTTAGAAAAATTTCGAACAAGTAAAATAAACCAAGGAAAAATAATGGCGGTACAATTAATGCCAATAGCTGAAATTGCAGATGCTTTAGGAATAAAAAAAGAATCAGTATATATTTATTTCAAAGATTATAGACTAGAAGGAAAAACAATAGGAGAAATAAGAGAAGAAAAAACAAAAGAAATAGAAAGAAGATTACTAGAAGGACAAAGTATACAAGACATATTAAGTGATAAAAGACTAAATGTATGTGAATCAGGTGTTAAGGCAGTACAAGAGAAAATAGAAGAACAATCTAAAAAACAAATAAAAGCAAGTGAAAAAGCACCAAGTAGAGCAATATCAAAAGAAGATAAAAAAGCAATATTAGATTTATTAGTTCAAGGTAGGACAATTGAAGAAATAAATAGTATTGAAGAATATAAAAAATATAGTTTGGAAAGTTTAGAAAAATTTCGAACAAGTAAAATAAACCAAGCAAAAATAATGGCGGTACAATTAATGCCAATAGCTGAAATTGCAGATGCTTTAGGAATAAAAAAAGAATCAGTATATATTTATTTCAAAGATTATAGACTAGAAGGAAAAACAATAGGAGAAATAAGAGAAGGAAAAACAAAAGAAATAGAAAGAAGATTACTAGAAGGACAAAGTATACAAGACATATTAAGTGATAAAAAACTAAATGTATGTGAATCTGGCATTAAGGCAGTACAGGAAAAAATAGAAAAACAGTCAAAAAAGCAATCAAAAAAACAATTAGAATCAAGTGGAAAGACAGTAAGCAAAACAATATCAAAAGAAGATAAAAAAGCAATATTAGATTTATTAGTTCAAGGCAGAACAATTGAAGAAATAAATAATATTGAAGAATTTAAAAAATATAGTTTAGAAGAATTAAAAGAAATTCAAACTAATAAATCGAACCAGGGAAAAATAATGGCAGTAAGGTTAATGCCGATAGATGAAGTTGCACGAATATTAGGAATAAAAAATACGTCAGTATATGCATGTTTTAGAAACTATACACTAAATGGAAAAACAATAGGAGAAATAAGAGAAGAAAAAGAGAAAGAAGTAGAAAGAAGATTACTAGAAGGACAAAGTGCTGAAGATATATTAAATGATAGGAAATTAAATGTTTGTGAAGAGTTTGTTAATATGAGACAATTTAAATCTGGTAGGAAAGAACAAAAACAAACTAAACCAAAAGAAGAGACGAAAAAAACAAAAAAGGTAAGTAGAAAAGATAACCATGCTATAGCACTTTTATTTATAAATGGCAAAACTTTAGAAGAAATTAGAGCTATGGAAGAATATAGAATCATTTCTGATGATGCTCTAAAGAAAATACAAGAAGAAAATCAAATGAGAATATTAGCGGTAAGATTAGTGCCAATAAATGAAATAGTTAAAAGAGTGGGCAAAAAAAGAATTACTGTATACACTAATATAAATAAATTTGATTATGGTGGGAAAACATTAAAAGATATACAAGAACAGAAATTAAATGAAATTAGAAGAAGACTTGCTGAAGGAGAGAATATAGATTCTTTAGCACAGGATGGAAAATTAAATGTATGTAGAGAAGTATTAGAAGAAGAAAAGGCAAAATTAAAAGGAACAAAACTAAACAGTCAAAATTCCGAAAGAAAAATACAAAGAAGTCAAAATAGTTCTAAACCTAAAAAAATAAACACTAACCAAAAGCAGGATAAAGAACAAATGTCTAAACTAGATATTATGAGAAAAAAATATAAAGCTAAATATGAAAGAGAGATTAAACAAACGCAAAAACAAGTAAAAAAACCATTAACACCAGAAGAAAACGAAAAAGTTAATAAAGCTTTATTAGAAATGTTAGAATCGGTAAATTCTTGTAATGGAGAAAAATCTAATTCAAGAGCTATGATAAAAAGCATTTTGAATAATGCAGAATCAGTATTTAGAAAAAATCTGAGCTTAGATCAAGCAAGCAGACTTGTCTCTATAATGGAAAGCACAAAAATAAATCCAGCATTACAATTTTTTATGCCAGATATAACTGGAAAAATAAAATGGATAAAAAAGTCTACATATAGTAGATTGGCAGAAGCGATTGATACTCAAATGGAAGATATAACTGATATAGATAAACTTGAAAATTTATCAAAAATGTTAAAGTATGATATGGAAAAAGGTAATTTATATGTTACAACTATAAAGTCAAAACTACAAAGAAAGATTGATAAGCTAAGAACAGAAGAAAGATTAAGAAGTCTGAGGGAGGATATTCCGGATGATATTAGAACAATTATAGAAGGAATAGCAAAAGGAGAATTAGATATTAAAGAAGCACAAAACATAATTGCTCAAAAAGCAAAAGAAAAAGTAAGTGGAAGAAAAGCTACTAGATTTACTTTAACTGAAGAGCAAGAAAGAAGACAATATATAGCTCAAATAAAAAAAGCATTAAATGAACAAGGAAATAAATATCCTATTGAAAATCCAGAAAAAACTATGGAAATATTAAAACAACTAACAAATGATTCAAGTTTAACTATCTTAAATACAGTTATTGCTAATCAAATGAGTAGAAAAAAGTTTGATGAAGCTCAAGCACTTTGTCAAGAATATATCGCAAGATCTAAAGGAAATACAGAAGATATAGTATATTTATATAGTGTAAGGAAAAGAATTAGAAATAGTAAGATAGGAGATTTGGTATATAGGACAATACATTCAGATATTAGCCCAGAAGATGAAGAAAAATTTTGGAATTTACTACAAGATGGGTTAAGAATGGGAAATGTAAAGATGTCTAATATAAGTATTGGAAAAACTCAAGATGGGCTAAGAACTATTACACTAGAAGATGTTTGGCCAGATGATGCAAAAGAAATAAAAAAATAGTAAAAAAGTACGATTTTTAACCTGAAAATTTTCTTGACAATATATAATTAATTATATATTATAAAATGTACAATAACGAAGGAAAGACTAAAGAAAATTAATAAACAAGGAGGAGCTTTTATGGGAAAAGAAGTAAGCGAAGAAGAACAGACTAGGATAAAAAGCATGATAGATGAACTTATTGAAAAAGCTAAAAAAGCGTCTGAAGAGTATTTAAAACTTACTCAAGAAGATGTAAACAGAATCGTTAAAGCAATGTCTATGGCAGGTTTAGAACACCATATGGAACTTGCTAAGATGGCTGTTGAAGAAACTGGTAGAGGTATATACGAAGATAAAATTACTAAAAATATGTTTGCTACAGAATATATTTATCATAGTATAAAATATGATAAAACAGTTGGAGTTATATCAGAAAATGAAGAAGAAGGATATGTAGAAATTGCAGAACCCATTGGAATAATTGCGGGTGTTACACCTGTTACAAACCCAACTTCTACTACAATGTTTAAATCAATAATAGCAGCTAAAACTAGAAATGTTATAGTATTTGGATTTCATCCATCTGCACAAAAATGTAGTGTAGCTGCAGCAAAAATATTAAAAGATGCTGCAATAGAAGCAGGAGCACCAGAAAACTGTATATTATGGATAGAAGAACCGTCTGTTACAGCAACTAATATGCTTATGCATCATCCTGATGTTAATTTAATATTAGCAACTGGTGGAACTGGAATGGTCAAAGCTGCATATTCATGTGGTAAACCAGCACTTGGAGTAGGACCTGGAAATGTTCCATGCTATATTGATAAAACAGCAAAATTAAAAACATCAGTAAATGATTTAGTAATGTCAAAATCATTTGATAATGGAATGATATGTGCTTCAGAACAATCTGTAATTGTTGATAGTGAAATAAAAGATGAATTTGAAAGATTAATGAAAGAAGCAGGATGTTATTTCTTATCAGAAGATGAAACAAATAGATTAAGAGATACAATGTTTATAAAAGAAAAAGACGGAGCTTTAAATTCTGCAATAGTAGGACAGAGTCCATATAAGATAGCAGGGGAAGCTGGAATTGAAGTTCCTAAAGATACTAAAGTATTGGTATTAAAAGAAAATGGTGTAGGAATAGAATACCCATTTTCTAAAGAAAAATTAAGTCCTGTTCTAGCATATTATATTGTAAATAATAGTAATGAAGGAATTGCTTTAGCAGAAAAATTAATAGAATTTGGAGGAATGGGACATTCAGCAGTAATTCACTCAGAAGACAAAGATACAATATTAAAATTCTCAGAAACAGTTAAAGCAGGAAGGATAATTGTTAATTCTCCATCAACACATGGTGCAATTGGTGATATATATAATACAAATATGCCATCACTTACGTTAGGTTGTGGTACATTTGGAGGAAATTCAACAACAGCAAATGTGTCTAGCGTAAACTTAATAAATGTAAAAAGAGTTGCAGATAGGAGGGTTAATATGCAATGGTTTAAAGTTCCAGAAAAAATATATTTTGAAGCAGGATCTATAGCTTATTTAGAAAAAATGCCAGATATATCAAGAGCATTTATAGTAACAGATCCATCAATGGTAAGTTTAGGATATATAGATAAAATACTTTATCATTTAAGAAAAAGAAATGAATATGTACATTCAGAAATATTTTCAGATGTAGAATCTGATCCATCATTTGATACTATTAATAGAGGAGTTCAGATGATGAATGAATTTAAACCTAATGTAATAATTGCAGTAGGTGGAGGAAGCCCAATAGATGCAGCAAAAGGTATGTGGCTTTTCTATGAACATCCAGATGCAGATGTAGAAGGATTGAAGCTAAAATTCATGGATATTAGAAAACGTACATACAAATTCCCAAAATTAGGAGAAAAAGCAAAATTCGTAGCAATACCAACAACATCTGGAACAGGTTCAGAAGTTACATCATTTGCAGTCTTAACAGATAAAAAAATAAATAAAAAATATCCATTAGCAGATTATGAATTGACACCAGATGTAGCAATAGTAGATCCAGATTTAGTAATGAGTTTACCAAAGAGAATTACAGCAGATACTGGTATGGATGTTCTAACACATGCAATAGAGAGTTATGTATCTAATATGGCATCAGACTATACAGATGGTTTAGCTGAAAAAGCGGTAGAACTTGTGTTTAAAAATTTAAGAGAAGCATATAACCATGGTGATAATAAAGAAGCAAGAGAACATATGCATAATGCAAGTACAATAGCAGGTATGGCATTTACAAATGCATTTTTGGGAATAAATCACTCACTTGCTCACAAGATAGGTGCTGAATTCCATATGGCGCATGGTAGAATAAATGCAATACTACTGCCATATGTTATAAAATATAATAGTAGTAGGCCTACAAAATTTGTATCATTCCCAAAATATGAATACTTCATAGCTGATCAAAAATATGCAGATTTAGCAAGAAGAATGAATTTACCAGCATATACAAATGAAGAAGGAGTAAATTCATTAATAGAGGAGATTAAAAAATTAAATGAAGATTTAGGAATAGAAAAATGTTTCAAAGATGCAGGATTAGATGAAGCCGAATTTATGTCAAAAGCTGATATGCTTGCAGATAGAGCGTTTGAAGATCAATGTACAACCGCAAATCCAAGACTTCCTTTAGTTAGTGAATTAAAACAAATATTAATAGATAGTTACTATGGAAATTAATATAAAATAAAAAAAGATAGTCTATTCATCTTGAAGTGAACCCAAATTGTTAGACAAAAAAGTTTAACAAGGAGGGTTCATTTTTTATGAGTAAATATTCAAGTGAA
>CALXWP010000006.1 GCA_944392455.1 uncultured Clostridia bacterium | reverse complement strand
TTTATTATTAATTAATCAAATTTATTTAAAATGCTTGTCCTCTATTTTATTAAAATCAAGTTTTTCTTATATACTATTACTAGTATAGCATATTTTTTTTTAATTTACTATATTTTTGTATTACTTTAAAATTTTTATTTTATTGGAATTTTAAAGTGCCATTTAAAGTGTCATTAAAGTGCCACTTATAGTGCCAATTTTTAATATCATTATTAATATTGCTCTAAACAGGCTATTCCTCTAGCATTTTACTTTTATATCATTTCCGGACATTAAGAAAATAGCTGTATGATTTCCTATTATATGTCCTTCATCAATCATTTTTTTAACTAATTCAGGCTGTGAATTTAAATAATGTCCTGTTATAAAAAATGTAGCTTTAACATCATTTTGTTTTAGCACTTCCAATATTTTTTCTGTATATCCTGCTTCATAACCACAATCAAAAGTTAAATATACATATGGTTTATTACTATTTCCCATACATATTCCATTATATTCTTCAATAATTCTCTTGTTTTCACTTCCTAAATCTGGTTGTGCATGGTCTTTCCCTCTTTTTATTCCCCATTCGATTTTTTTATTACTTAAACTACTAGTAGAGCTAGTTTGTAAAGTTTCTCCTAAAGTATTTGAATTATTTAAGCTTTTCATTTGATATTCATTCATACTTATAATAGAAAAAGAAAATATAAATATTAATGAAAGCATAAAAAAAGTAGTAAGCTTTTCTATTTTTCTTTTATTCATATAAAAATCCTCCTCAAGCTTTTACTACTTTAATTTTATTCTAATTAACTAAATTTATTCTTTATAAATTCACTATAATTATTTTATTAAATTATGTATAGATTCATCATCTTCTACTACTAAAATTTTTTCATTTTCAAATCCTCTCTATAACTACAAAAAACTTTAGCTAAATAATAGCATAAAAGTATATAAAATAATAGACTAAGAAATAGATATATTTATAAAATATATTTATTTCCTAGCCATTTTTCTTATTTTATTTAATTAATCATTCTGCATCTATCGTTGATACTCTAAATGTCATGTCTTCTATAACATCTAATAAAGCCCCTACCGTATCTAATGAAGTAAACATTGTAATATTATTTTCAGAAGCACATCTTCTAATAATACTTCCATCAGTTTCTTCGTCAACATCATCTATATTTCTTGTATTTATTACATATTTAATATAACCTTTTCTAATAGCATCTAAAATCTCATTGCTACCTTCACTAATTTTTTTCTTTATTCTAGTTCTTATTCCTTTTGATTTTAAGACTTCTGCTGTTCCTTTGGTAGCTTCTATATTAAATCCTAAGTTATAAAATCTTCTAATTAAAGGAACTACTTCTTCTTTATCCTGATCTGCTACTGTTACAAATACAGTTCCATAATTTGCAAGCTTAACACCTGATGATTGAAGTGCTTTATATAATGCTCTTGTAAGTTCTTTATCATATCCTATTGCTTCACCTGTAGATTTCATTTCAGGTGATAAACAAGCATCTAACCCTAATAATTTAGAGAATGAAAATGCTGGAGCTTTTACATACCATCTTTCTTTTTCTTTTGGATATACTTCAGTTATACCTTGTTCTTTTAAACTTTTTCCAAGCATTACTAATGTTCCTATATCAGCAAGAGAATATCCTGTTGATTTAGATATAAATGGAACTGATCTAGATGACCTAGGATTAACTTCAATCACATATAATTTTTCTTCTTTATCAACTATAAATTGAATATTATATAATCCTATCATTCCTAATCCTAAACCTAATTTAACAGTATAATCTATTATTTCTTTTTTTACTTTATCACTTACACTAAATGTTGGATATATACTGATGCTATCTCCAGAATGAATTCCTGTTTTTTCTACAAGCTCCATTATTCCTGGTATAAATACATCTTTCCCATCACAAACTGCATCTACTTCTAATTCTTTTCCTATTATATATTTGTCTACTAATACGGGCTGCTTTTTATTTATCTCAACTGCCGTTTTTAAATATTTTTCTAATGCTTTTTTATTTGATACAATTTGCATTGCTCTTCCACCTAAAACATAACTTGGTCTTACTAAGACAGGATATCCTATCTCATCTGCTACTCTTATTCCATCTTTTATATTAGTAACAGCTTCACCTCTTGGTTTTATTAGATTTAGTTCTTCCATAACATTTTCAAACAAATCTCTATTTTCTGCTTTTTCTATTGCTTTTATATCTGATCCAATTAGTTTTATCCCATATTCTGTTAAACCTTCTGCTAAATTTATTGCTGTTTGTCCACCAAGTGATGCAATAACTCCTAAAGGCTTTTCTAAATTAATTATATTCATTACATCTTCTACAGTTAAAGGTTCAAAATATAGTTTATCACTAGTTGTATAATCAGTAGATACTGTCTCAGGATTATTATTAATTATTATAGCTTCATATCCTGCTTCTTTTAATGTTTTTACACAATGTACTGTTGAATAATCAAATTCAACACCTTGTCCTATTCTAATAGGCCCTGCACCTAAAACAATAATTTTCTTTTTATCACTAACTATAGATTCATTTTCTTCTTCATATGTTGAATAAAAATATGGAACATAACTTTTAAATTCACTACTGCATGTATCAATCATTTTATATACTGGTTTAATATTATTTTTTTGTCTTAATTCATATATATCTTTTTCTTCCATTCCCCAAACTTTAGCTATATATTTGTCACTAAAACCATTTTTCTTAACATATTTTAATATTTCTATATTTCCAATGTTTTCTGCAAGTTCTCTTTCTTTTTTTACTATATTTCTTATTCCTTCTAAGAAAAACATATCTATTTTAGTTATATTATATATTAACCCTAAATCAGTATTCCTTCTGATTAATTCAGCAATTCCAAAGATTCTGTCATCTCTTCCTTCTTTTATATATTCCATTAATTCTTCAGTTTCTATATCTTTAAATTTATCAAGTTCAATGTGATATGTTCCTATTTCTAATGATCTAATTGCTTTTAATAAACTTTCTTCAAATGTTCTTCCAACACTCATTACTTCCCCTGTTGCCTTCATTTGAGTACTTAATTTATTTGATGCATGAGTGAATTTATCAAATGGGAATCTAGGAATTTTACATACAATATAATCTAGTGCAGGTTCAAAACTCGCTGGTGTATTTGCTAGTTTAATCTCATCTAATCTCATTCCGACTGCTATTTTTGCTGATACTCTAGCTATTGGATAACCACTTGCTTTTGATGCTAAAGCTGATGAACGAGATACTCTTGGATTTACTTCTATAACATAATACTTAAATGAATGTGGGTCTAATGCAAATTGTACATTACATCCTCCTTGTATCTTTAGGGCTCTTATAATCTTTAAGCTACTATCTCTTAATAACTGATATTCTTTATTAGTTAGTGTTTGACTTGGTGCTACAACAATAGAATCACCTGTATGTATTCCAACAGGATCTAAATTTTCCATATTACATACTGTTATTGCTGTATCATTCGCATCTCTCATTACTTCATATTCAATTTCTTTATATCCTTTGATACTCTTTTCCACTAAAACTTGATGTACTGGTGATAACTGAAGTGCATGTTTAATTAATACTTCAAATTCTTCTTCTGTATCTGCAAATCCTCCACCAGTTCCGCCTAATGTAAATGCTGGCCTTAATACAACAGGATAACCTATTTTTAAAGCTGCTTCTTTTCCTTCTTCTTCTGAGTTAACTATAATTGACTGTAATACAGGCTCTCCTAATTCTTCGCATAATTCTTTAAATTTTTCTCTATCTTCTGCTTTTTCTATTGCTTCTATATCTGTTCCTAAAAGTTCTACATTACATTCATCTAGTACCCCTTTTCTATATAACTGCATTGCAATATTAAGTCCTGTTTGTCCACCTATACCAGGTAGTATTGCATCTGGTCTTTCATATCTGATAATTTTAGCAACATATTCTAATGTTAGTGGTTCCATATATACTTTATCTGCTATAACAGTATCTGTCATTATAGTTGCTGGATTTGAATTTACTAAAATTACTTTATATCCTTCTTCTTTTAATGCTAAACAGGCTTGTGTCCCTGCATAATCAAATTCTGCTGCTTGTCCTATTACTATAGGTCCTGATCCTATTACAAGTACTGTTTTTATATCTTCTCTTTTTGGCATTTCTATTCTCCTTTCATCATTTCTATAAACTTATCAAATAAATATCCACTATCTTGTGGTCCAGGTGCACTTTCTGGATGATATTGAACACTAAATACTTTATCAGCTTTACATTCTACACCTTCTATTGTATTGTCTAGTACATTTTTATGAGTAGGAACAAGTTTTGTTTTCTTAAGTGATTCTTCATCTACTGCATAACTGTGATTTTGGCTTGTTATTTCTATTTTATCTATTTCTAGATTAATTACTGGATGATTACCTCCTCTATGCCCAAATTTAAGTTTATATGTTTTAGCTCCATATGCTAAACTAATTAACTGATGTCCTAAGCAAATTCCAAATATAGGGTATTTTCCCTTTAATTTCTTTACTAACTCTATTACTTCAGTTACATCTTCCGGATCTCCTGGTCCATTTGATAAAAATATCCCATCTGGTTTTAAATTAATAATATCTTCTGCAGACATATTATATGGTACTATTGTCACATTACACCCTCTTTTATTTAAGTTCCTTACAATATTTAATTTCATACCACAATCGACTGCTACAACATTATATTTATAATTTGCAGTTCTCGAATACCATCTTTTTTTGCAACTTACTTTCGATACTGCATCTTTTGGAATTTCATAATTTTTTAGTTTTTCTAAAGCTTCTTCCTTAGTAGTATTTATATCAGTTATTATTGCTTTTCTACTTCCTTTTTCTCTAATACTTCTAGTCAGTTTTCTTGTATCTATTCCATATATTCCTGGCACATCATTTTCTTCTAAGTATTCTGATAAAATCTTAGTATATCTAAAATTACTTGGTTTGTTATTATATTCCCTTACTACTAAGCAACCTATACTAGGTTGTTTCGTTTCATAATCCTCATCAGTTATCCCATAATTTCCGATCAAAGGATATGTCATTACAACCATTTGATACGTATATGATGGATCTGAAACTATCTCTTGATATCCAACCATTGATGTATTAAACACTATTTCGCATATAACTTCTTTATCTGCACCAAACTTATATCCATAGTATTCTTCTCCATCTTCTAGCACTATTTTCTTGTTTAACTTTTTCATATATAACTTCCTTTCTTTATAAAATTGCCAAAAAAAAATAAGGAACACTAATCCTTATTAAAAAACAAATACAATAGAAAATAAAACAACTATAAAAAAAGCCATTTTTATAGTTATGTAGTTATTGCTTTTTTTATAGTTATTCATTTCCTATCTCCTTTTTATATTTTAGTAATTATATAAAACCATTATATAAAATGCAACTATTTTTTTATTTTTTCTACATATTTTTTCTAAAACATATTATAATTTATTTCGACAATTAATTTTATTTTTCTAAAATTTTTATATTGACAACCCAAATTTTTTAGATTATATTATTATAGTAACTGGAAAAAACTGGTTTTATTTTTACAGTTTGTCGAATTTAAATTCAGGTTTTTTTATTTTTAAATACGGAGGATATAATGTTAAATTTTGTTATATGTGATGACAATCCTAGCGCTATTGATAAATTATCTAAAATGTTAAATTCTATTATCATTTCTAATAACTTAAAAGGAGAAATACTTTTTTCTACGAGCAATCCAAACGAACTATTAAACTTTGTAAAAAATAATCAAATACATGTATTATTATTAGATATAGATTTAAAATCTTCAATTTCGGGACTACAATTAGCAGAAGAAATCAGAAAAGTTGATAAAAGCGTTTATATCATTTTTATAACAGGACATTTTGAATTTGGAATGGTTGCATATAAATATAAAACATTCGATTTTTTACAAAAACCTTTAACTAGAGAAAGATTTGAAGAAACAATTTTACGACTTTATTCTGATGTATTTGGAAGTACTGATAAGTACATACGTTTAGATAATGATAAAACTGTAATAAAAGAAAATAGCATTAGGTTTATAAAAAAAGATGGTATGAAGGTAATATTTCACACAGATACAAGAGATTATGAAACTTATGGCTCATTTAATAAGATATCTGATATGTTACCTTATAATTTTGTCAGATGTCATAAATCATATATTGTTAATATTTTAAAAGTAACAGATATAGATTTTTCTAATAATCTAATTTTATTCACCACAAATGATAAATGCTATATTGGTCCCAAATATAAAAACAAATTAATGGAGGTTTTAAACAATGAATATTTTACAAACAGTCTGGTCAGCGTTGACTACGCCAAATGAAATGTTATTTAAATTTATATCTATTCCTTTATCATTTTTAGAATTTTATGTTTCAATGTTATATTTTACTACCGTATTAAACATTGAAACTAATAAAAAAAGAAGAATTTTATATGTAGTATTACAGAGTTTAATAACAGCATTTACTACTTTCTTATTACCTTCATCACATTCTGTATTTGTAAATATAATTTTACTACCAATCTTAGTTTTTATAATTTTCAGAGCAAGTATACTAAAAAGTATAGCTGCAGCTGTAACATTATTTTTAACTTCAACTGTTTTAGAATTTATATGTTTAAGTTTTACAAAATACATATTTTCTATAAATTATAGCTTACTTGTTTCAGTTCCACTATATAGGATTATTGTTTTATTAATTATGTATACAATAATTTATCTTCTGTATAGATTAGTTAAATATTTTAAAGTTAATGTAGAAGTTTTTGATAATATGACTACTAAGAACAAAATATTTATTATTGCTAGTATAATCTTATGTTTAATAGTTATAGCTTCACAATTTTATTTGGTAATATTTTATAGTGACAAATTGCCATTTGTAATAACCTTTATAGCAATATTCGGATTAGTTGCATATTCTATTATTAGTATATATAACCTAATTAATTTATCTAAGCTTGAACTTACAAAAAGAGATTTAGAAAGTGCAAATCTTACTATTCATTCTTTAACGATTCTTCATGATACAGTTAGATCTTTCAAACATGATTTTGATAATATTGTTAATGGTATTGGTGGTTATGTAGTAACTGAAGATATAGATGGATTAAAAAGATATTATAATCAATTACTAGAAGATTGTCAAAAAACAAATAATTTATATGCACTATCACCAAATGTAATAAATCATCCAGCAATTTATCATATTCTTGCAACTAAATATTATGATGCTGATCAAAAGAATGTAACAATTAGTTTGAATGTATTTCTAGATTTAAATGAAATTGAAGAACGTATGAAAATATATGATTTTACTAGAATTCTTGGTATTTTATTAGATAATGCAATCGATGCTGCAACTGAATGTGAGAAAAAGCAAATTAATGTTACTTTTAGAAAAGAAATTAATAAAAATGATCTTATTTTAGTTATCATTCAAAACACATATAAAAACAAAGACGTTGATACTGAAAGAATTTATCAAAAAGGTATTACTTCAAAAGAAAATCATAGTGGTCTTGGATTATGGAAAATAAGACAAATATTAATGAAAAACAATAATCTAAACTTATATACTACAAAGAATGATGAATTCTTCACACAACAATTTGAAATATATAAATAACATAAACCATGAAAAATAGCCTCCTGACTTAGAGACTATTTTTTAGTTTGTCGATTATTAAATTTTATTATGTATTAAGAGATAAGTTGTTAATCCTATATCGTTCTTAATTATTTTTCTTATTTATCTTTCTTTACTAATGAATTTGGCATTTTTGGTTGATGTATCACACCAATACCTATACAAGCTGTATTTGTTGATTTAGCATATTTTTCTGCTAATTTTGCTAATTCTTTTAACATAAAACACTCCTCCTTTGTAGTTTTTTATAATAAAACATTGCCGGCTAATGTTTATTATTGATTTAATTCTATCTTTCCTTTTTCATACATTTCATGACCATATTCATTTTTTGTAATTTTATATGCAATTCTTGTTATAGTCATTGTTTGAATTATACTTCCTATTATTAATATATTTGACAATATTCTATCTTGTATAAATAGTGCAGCTATAAGCATTACTGTTAAAAATATATATGATAATATTTTTTTCTTTTTTCTTTCTTCTTTGTTTATTATTGGAACATTTTCTGTATCTGCTGGTGCGTACATACTTATCATCAGAATTCCAAATATAAAACTTAGTGCTATTAACACATATTTTTCTAAACTATCTAAAACTAAATATTTGCTAATAAAAACATTCCCTATATAAAATAAATTAGTTGTTATAATACATCCTAAATGGGTATGAAGATGAAATCCTCCAGACATTCCTCTATATGGTGCAATTACTATAAAAGCAAATAATACATACCATCCTACTCCTAAAAGAAATCCTAATAGAAATAGTAACAATACTTTAGGAATTTCTCCTAATATTAATTCTAAGCCATATAATATTACTTCACCTTGTTCTTCTGTCATATCAGGCATCTTTTCTTTCATCTTTTTTAGAATAAAATTACAAAATTTATCAACCAATTTATAACACCCCTTCAATTGTTTAAATTATAATAATACTTTTTTTGTCAAATTTTGTTTTATATTTACGAAAGTTTATTTTTTATATATGAAAGTTTATTTTTTTAATTTCATATACCATTTTTATTTTTTTATAAAGCAAAAAAATAGAAACCATATAATTTTTGATTTCTATTCTTTATTACTTCTATAATTCTACATCTTCAATTATCTTCCAACTACTATTCGCTTCTGGTATAGATTTAAAAGTCATATTCTCTTTTGAAATAGGATGCTTTATAGTAAGCTCATATGCCCATAAACAAATTTGTTTTCCATGACCTCTTCCACCATATTTCTGATCACCATAAATACTATGCTCTCTACTAGAGAACTGTACTCTTATTTGATGATGTCTACCTGTATGTAAATTTACTTTTAATAAAGATAAATTAGTCTCTTCATTATATTTAAGTTCTTCATAATCAAGTACTGCAAGTTTTGAATTTTTAGTTCCTTCTCTTACAACTTTACTCATATTATTTCTTTCATTCTTTAATAAATAGTCTTCTAAAATCCCGCTTCTTTTCTTTCATTCTTCCATTTACTATTACTAAATATGTTTTTTTAAATATTTTTTCACGTACTTGCTCACTTAATCTTGCAGCAGCTTTTGAAGTTTTAGCAAATACCATAACACCACCAACAGGTCTATCTAATCTATGTATTAATCCTAAATATACATTTCCAGGTTTATTATATTTTTCTTTTAAATAATCTTTTATTATTGTAAGCATATCAATATCACCTGTTTTATCTCCTTGTGATGGTATATTTACAGGTTTTTCTACTACTATTATATGGTTATCTTCATAAATTACTTTTAGCTTATTTTGTTCCATTTATTTCTCCCATTTTCCATAAATTCCACAAGGAAGTATTAATTTAGAATTTGTCATAGGTAGTCCTATTTCTCCATGCGAAAATTTTCCATCTTTTTTTATATTTAATCTTAAAATATTTTCTAGAACTGTACTCGATATTCCTGTTGTATATGAATTTATTAGGAAGAATAGAGGATTATCTGAAAGCACTTTTGAGCATAGTTCAACTAAATCTGAAATATTATCTTCAAATTTCCATACCTCTCCATTTGTTCCTCTTCCATATGAAGGAGGATCCATGATTATTCCATCATATTTATTTCCTCTTCTGATTTCTCTATTTACAAATTTAACAACATCATCAACTATAAATCTTACAGGCCTATCAGAAAGTCCAGATGAAGCTAAATTTTCTTTTGCCCATGTTGTCATTCCTTTTGAACTATCTACATGACATACTGATGCTCCTGCATAACTACAGGCTACAGTTGCTCCTCCAGTATATGCAAATAAGTTTAAGATCTTTATATCTCTTTTTTCATTTTTTATTTTTGATATCATCCAATCCCAGTTTACAGCTTGTTCTGGAAATAATCCTGTATGCTTAAATCCCATTGGTTTAATATTAAATGTTAGATCTTTATACTTTATTTTCCAGCTTTCTGGCATTTTTTTATTATATTTCCATCCGCCTCCACCAGATGAACTTCTATTATATCTAGCATTTGCTAAATCCCACTTCTTAGGAAATGATTTATTTTTCCAAATAATTTGTGGATCTGGTCTTATTAATATAACATTTCCCCATCTTTCTAATCTTTCCCCATTTGCCATATCTAATATTTCGTAATCTTTCCAATTATTTGCTATATTCATTTATATAATCCTTTCTACAATTTTTATTATCTTATCTATATAGTAATTAAAACACTTATAAAATTTGAAATTAATATTAAATCTAATACTATAAAACTAATAATTGCAAGTAATATAGTTAATATAAATTTGTGGTTTAAACATCTACTTATAAAACCTTGTTTTTTCTTTTCCGTTCTATTATTTTCTGCTTGTCCTTGTTTTAATCCTATTAAAATATCTTTTGCATACTCCATTATACAAATCCCCCTATCTATATTTCTAATATTATAGATATTCAGTTATTGCATAATTATTCCAATTTTCGTATCTCTTTTTATTTCATATTTTTATGTTTTTATCTTATATTTTCTTTTTTATTATCATTTATTAAGTTCATCTTTTATTTTTTGCGCTAATTTTTCATTAATTCCTTTTATTTGAGTTAATTCTGAAATAGAAGCTTCAGCAATTTTTTTACTGCTACCAAATTTCTTTAATAATTCTGTTCTTTTTACTTCTCCTATTCCTTGTATTTCATCCAATTTAGATTTAGTAAGTTCTTTTTCTCTTAATTTTTTATGATATCCAATTGCAGTATCATGAACAGAATCTTGAAACATAGTTATTAAATTAAATAAATTATCAGATATTTTAAGTTCTTCTCTATCTCTATTCATTAAAGCTCTTGTTTGGTGTTTATCATTTTTTACCATTCCAAATATAGGTATATCAAGTAACTTGCAATCAAACTCTTCATTTTTTTCCTTATATTCCTTTTTTAATTCATATAACGCTTCTACTGCTGCTCTAATTTGAGTAATTCCACCATCTACGAATATAACATCTGGTAATCTTCCAAATCCTCCATTTGGATCATCTAATGAATGAACTAGCCTTCTTTTTATCACTTCTTTCATACATCTTGGATCATCTTGTCCAAATACAGTTTTTATTTTAAATCTTTTTGCTAAATTCTTCTTTATAATTCCATCCTGCAAAACACTCATACCAGCTACCATATTTGTTCCAGATAGATTTGAGATATCATAACATTCAATCTTTCTTGGTAATTTATCCAGTTTTAAAACTTCTTTTAATTCCGTTAATATTGTATTTCTATCTTTTTCTTTATTTTCTAATGTAATTTTAGCATTATTTTCTGCCATTTCTACTAATCTTAATTTTTCACCTTTTTGTGGCGACTTTATTTCTACTTTTCTTCCCGCTTCTTTAGTTAATAATTCTTCTATTATTTGTTTATCTTCAATCTCTTCCCTAATCATTATTTTATTTGGAAGTATTGGTCTTCCCATATAATATTGTTTTATAAAACTTGACAATATTTCTTTTGGTTCTTCATCAACTAAATCATCTAAAAAGAAATGTTCTCTTCCTATCATCTTACTTTTTCTAACAAAAAATATTTCAATACATACTCTTATATCACTTTTTGCTAATCCTATAACATCAATATCATTTTCCGAAATGTTTGAAACTTTTTGTTTTGCAGATATTCTATCTATTGCCAATATCTTATCTCTTATGTTTGCAGCCTTTTCAAATTGAAGATTTTTTGATGCCTCTTCCATTTCATCATTTAGTTGTTTCATTAATTTATCCGTTTTTCCTTCTAATACATCAATAATCTCATTTATTTGTTTCATATATTCTTCTTTAGAAACATATCCCATACAAGGCGCCATACATTTTTTTATATGATAATTCAAACAAGGTCTATCTTTATATTTAAAACTTTTACATTGTCTTATTTTAAATTTTGATTTAATAAAATCAACCATTTCCTTTGCACTGCCAGAATTAGCATATGGTCCAAAATATTTTGCTTCATCATTTAGTATTCTTCTTGTCATATATACATCAGGATATTCAGCTTTCACATTAACTTTAATATATGGATATGTTTTTCCATCTTTTAATAAGACATTAAATTTAGGCATATTCTTTTTTATTAGATTACATTCTAATATTAAAGCTTCTGCCTCATTATCTGTAACAATATATTCAAAATGATCTATTAATGAAACCATATTTTCTATTCTTTTTGTTTTATTGGTTTTTCTAAAATATTGTCTCACTCTGTTTTTTAAAGAAATTGCTTTACCAACATATATTATTTTGTCATCTTTATCATGCATTATATATACACCTGGTCTTGATGGCAACTTTTTTAATTCTTCTTCTATATTAAACATCTTTCTCCTCTTAAAATAATAAACTTAAGTATTATTATTATACCATATTATGTCTTCCATTTTCCACCTCTTCTATTATTTTTTCAATGTTTTTTCTTTTATTATATTTTCTTATTTCTTGCAATTCCAAACACCATAAATACATTATTATAAATACAATAGCGATATTTTCTAAATATAGTATAGCTATGCTAGATATAGCAGTTAAAATTATAAGCATTGTTTTAGATAAAATATATGTAATTTTATATGCTTTTTTATTTCCAACCATAATCTTTAAAATTTCATTAATAACTCTTCCTCCATCCATTGGATATATAGGAAGCAAATTAAATATTGCTATTAATAAATTAGAATATATAATTATTTGATATATATATGTATTTGTAAAATTTAGTCCAATATTTTTTAAGATTATTAAAACTATTAAAATAACTAGATTTGTAATTGGTCCTGCAATAGCAATTATTGCTTTTTTTACATTTAATAAATTGCCTTTTTTTACTTTTTTATTATATTCTCTATTTTCTATTTTAAATTGTAATCTAACTCCCATAGGTGTTAATTTTATTTCTTCTACTTTAAATTTTAAAATTACCCCTGCTAATAAATGACCAAGCTCATGTATAATTGCAAAGATCATTACAATTATATATATTTCAAATTGAGAAGTAATTAAAAAAAGTAATAGAAATAAAAAAATTTTTAAATCTATTTTTAAACTCATATATACCTCCATTTTTAATCGAAATCTATTATAGATTCTGGATTTATAGTTCTATTATCTCTCCTTATTTCAAAATGAAGGTGCGGTCCTGTTGAATTTCCCGTAGAACCTACTTCAGCTATTTTATCTCCCTTTTTTACCTTCTGTCCTTCTTTTACTAAAAGCTTACTACAATGGGCATATCTTGTTAAAACATCTTCACTTGTAATATCTATATGTTTTCCATATTCTCCTTCTGAAGATGAAACAGTCACCACCCCGTCTACTGCAGCATAAATTGGAGTCCCAGTTCTAGCACCAATATCAATTCCACTATGATTTGCAGACACCACTTCTGTAGCCTCCCTTTTTCCATATCTTGAAGTAACAGTTCCTTCTACTGGAACCATAAAATTAAAATTTTCTTTAATATATTCTATATCTAATTCTGATTGTGATTTTTTTGTATCTTCTTCATCTTTATCCTCTTCTTTATCTTCTTTAACTACTTCATTACTATTTGCCCCACCTATTCCACCTACTGAATTTGCATTTTCATCAGTATTTTCAGTATTGTTTTCCACATTGTTTTCACTATTTTCACTGTTTTCATTATTTTCTTCTGTATTATCAAATATACTTAAGAAACCGAATTTATCTTTATTTTCGTTAAAAAATGAGGTTATACTATTTTGAATATTTCCAAAATTTATATCATATGATAAAAATTCTTTAGTTTTATTTATCACATCTTCTGAAAAAATATAATTACTATTTTTAATTAAGTAAAAAATTATATAAATAACTATACAAATGGCCATCTGCATTATCATTTTTTTAAATAAAGAAATTTTTACTTTTTCATTTTTATTTACATTACCAGTAGATACTCTTACTCCACTTGCTCTTTTTCGTTTATTATATATCTCCTCAGCTCTTCTTATTCGTTCTTCCATGCTCATTGTTCGTTCCATAAAAAAAACACCTCTTCCTTTGTTGTTTTTTTAATGTATATGCATATTAGGTGTTCTTTATTCTTTATTTAAATTAATTTAATACAAATAAAAATTACTCCTAGCGTAATAATACTTGCTAAAATAATATTTAACTTTATAGAATTTTTATATTTCTTTTCTAATTTTTTTAAATTATTTTTCCATTTTGGTGTTTCTCTTTCTAAACTTTTTGTATAGTCTTCTAAAAGCATATATGCTTCTTTTATTATATAATCGTTTTCATTTATTGTTTTATTTTTTACATTTCTTTTATTTTTGTTTTCTTCAAATTCTTTTTGATTATTATCACTATTTATATTTTTTTCCTTATTTTGTTTATCAATTATTTTTTGATATTTATGTATTTTCTTATTTTCTTTTAAAACAATAATAGCTTCATCAATTATATTTGATGGTAAATCTTTAAGTAATACTATATTCTTCAATCCTTCATTTTTCATAGGAATTTATTCCTCCTCTTTTAGTATTTCTTATTACTTAAAGTTTTGCCATTTTTTTTATTACTTATACATAAATATTGATCTTTTCTAAAATACTTTTTATACCATTTGATACAATCTCTGTCATATTATATATCTCTTCTTTATTTACATCTTTTAAAGTATTAATATTCATTTTTTTATCTAATTTGTAATATTTTCCTACAACACATTTAATATTTATATTAGAATAAAAACATATACTTTTATCTAATGCATTTCCAACTTTTATATATCCATCACTTATACATATTTCTCCAGTCTCTCTTTCCTTACTTAAAGCCGCATCAATTGTTATAATAAATGGATTTTCAAATTTTGCATATATTTCTTCTACAACTTTTTTAGTATTTAAGAAATCTAAATTATTACCTACAGTTCCATAAATTTTTATATATTCATTTTCAATACTTTTTAATTTACTACCTACTATTGGACCTACAGAATCACCTATTATTTTATCTGTACCAATACATAAAAAAATGATATTTGAAAAGCTATTATCTAATTTTTTTACATAATTTTTCAATTTATGTTTAAATAGATTACATTTTTTAATATTCAATATATTCCATCCTTTCATTTATTACTGAATATTATTCCTTACACTTTGTAATTATGATTTTTATTTTATCATCTTTATTATATTTATTAATTATATTACTAGAAAAACTAGCTATTTCATCTGTTATAAATATTGTAGTATATTTATTATTTATTAACTCATCTATTTTTTTATCTGTTTCTTCTGGATTTTCTAATTTAAAAACATCAAAACCTAATCTTTCTGGCATATTAAAATTCTTATCATCTTTTTCATATTTTATCCATGATATTTTCATTTTACCACCAGTATTAGTTTTGATGTTTTTTTATAAATTATTCAATTAATTATATAAAAATTATGTAATAAAATTTAAGTTTTAAATAATATATTAATATTTAAGTAGATCATTCTTGATTGCTTTCAAGCTCTTCTTCTACCTGTTTTTTTATATCTTCATCTGAAATATATTCTAAAGCTCTTTTATCACTTTTTACAGCTGCTAAAGCAATTTCTTTATTTGCTCTTAATCTCTTACTTGCATATTTTAATATAAGACCTTTATTTGTTACAGCTGTAAGTACAACATCTTTATCATCTCTTAATCTTTCAGATGCATAATATAATTCTTGTCCATTTATTTTTACTGCATCTAAAATAACATCTTTATCATCTGATAACTTTTTACTAACATAACAAGCCGTCCATCCAACTTTTTTTATAGATTTTAATACTACTTCTTTATCATTTTTCATTTGACTTCCTGCAAATTCCAATGCATTTCCATCTTGTTCTAATGCTGCCATAACAACTTCTTTGTCATCTTTTAATCTATCAGATGCTAAATCTAATAAACTTCCCTGTTCTTTTACCATACTTAATACATATTCTTTATCATCATTTTTTTCTTTATCGAATTCCATTAAAGCCTCCAATAAAATTTTTATATAATTTTTATTTTATCTTCATTTGTCTTATAATATTTTTAGTTTCATCACTAACTCTATATGACTCAATGATCTTCTGTAATGATTTATTAAATGTAAATTTATCTAATTTATTATTTTTACTTTTCAAAAACCTCATGGTTTTTTCTTCATATTTTACAAAAGCTTCTGAAATCCCCCATGCTATACCCATTTTCACATAATATTTATCTAAGCTAATATTATTGTATATTTCTAACACTTTATCAATATATTCATCATTTATATAATAGTCCATCATCATAACAACTGCAAATCTTACTTCAAATTCTTTTTCAGAATTTATATATTTCTGTATATACTCCCACATATCTTCTAAATTATTGGTCGTAAACTTATATGTAGCACATGCACCATCACAAACAGCCCAATTATCCATTATTGGTACAAATTTATCTAAATATTTTAATCTAATTTCTATAGGCATTTTTGTATATCCAATTACCATTCCATATATTAGTTTTTCTTCATAATATTCTGGTTTATATTCATCTAAAAATTCTATTCCATTTTCTTTTGATATTTTTTTTGCCATCTCTCTTAATTTAGGCATTCTTACCCCTAATATATTATCTGAATTTGGACATAATCCTCCTTGAAATTCTTTATATTTTTTATCTGCAAGTTCATATAACTTTTCTCTTAAATTAACCATTATCCCTTTTCCTATCTTTTTATTTTTTATAAAATATACTTATTCAAGTACTGGAATATTTACTCCATCATTTAACATTTTTAATTCTGGTTTCATTAATGTAACTGGTTTTGTTTCCCATATTATTTCATTTTCTATATCTTTCTTTAAACATTCTAATATATCAGAACATACTGCACTTGCTGTTGGAAATTTACCTGCTCCTTTTCCATAAAACATTACATTTCCTACCATATCTCCATTTACAAGTATTGCATTATATACATCATTTGCATTAGCAAGTGGGTGGGTTTTCTTTATTGCACATGGAGCAACAAAGATACTTATTTTTTCTTCAGATGTTTTTTTAGAATAACCTATTAATTTTATAACATAACCCAAATTACTTGCTTTTTCAATTTGGTCTAAAGTAATATTCTCTATTCCTTCAACATCTATTTTATTAGGATCGATATTTATCCCATAAGCAAGTGATGATAATATGCAAATTTTTCTACAAGCATCAATCCCTTTTATATCTGCATCTGGATTAGCTTCAGCATATCCTAGTTTTTGCGCATTTTCTAAAGCTTCTTTAAAACTTACTTTATCCTCAATCATTTTAGTTAATATATAATTTGTTGTCCCATTCATTATTCCTATAATTTCATTTATATTATTTGCTTTTAAGCATTCTTTCATTGGATGTATTACAGGTATTCCTCCTCCAACAGATGCTTCAAATAAATATTTAACATTATTTTTATTTGCTATTTTTAGAAGTTCTTCACCTTTTAAAGCAACTAATTCTTTATTTGATGTTACAACACTCTTTCCTGCTTCTAATAATTTTTTTGTATATTCATATGCAATAGTTGCTCCTCCAATAACTTCTGCAACAATGTTTACATCTTTATCATTTAATATTACATCAAAATCTTTTATAATTTTGTTTTCAAATTTATCACCTTTAAAATCTTTTATATCTAATATATATTTAACATTAATTTCATCATTAACTCTTTTTTCAATTATTTCTTTATTTATATCAAATAATTCTACAACTCCTGATCCAACTGTTCCATACCCAAGTACTGCAATATTTACCATATTTATTCCCCTTTTCTTTTTATGTTATTTTTAGTCCATTTATTAATTTTTTTATTAGTTCATTTTTGTTTCTTATTTAACTTTAATTACACTGTAAATATATCATATATAGTAGTAGGATTCAACTTAAAACCTTAACTACATAAATATTTTAACATTCTTCTTCATTTTTTTCGTATTTTATATAAACTTTTTTATTATATTTTCATAAGATATTATGAGGTGATTATATGTCAAATATTATTCCTTTATCAGATTTAAAAATTGGTAAAACTGGTATTATAAAAGAAGTAAACTGTGAGAATATAAAAAGAAGACTCTTTGATTTAGGATTTATTCCTAATACTTCTATTACTCCTATATTTAAAAGTATCTTTAATGACCCTTGTGCATATTCAGTTAGAAATATCATTATAGCTTTAAGAAAGTCAGATTCAGATCAAATACTAGTATTTACTAAATAGTCTATTTTGTTGTATAATATATGTATATATTTATTTATAAATTATATTAAAAACATATATTAAAGGATCGTGAATTATTTTGGAGAAATATATAGACTTAAAAAACACAGCAGATTATTCTAGTTTAGAAAAAGCAGCTCAAATTATTCGTTCAGGTGGTTTAGTTTTATTTCCAACCGAAACTGTTTATGGACTTGGTGCAAATGGACTAGATGAAATGGCAGTAAAGAAAATATTTAAAGCAAAAGGAAGAAGCTCTGACAACCCACTTATATTGCACATTTCTGATTTTAATATGTTAAATGATATAGCAACAGATATATCAGAAATTGAGCATAAACTTATGGATGCATTTTGGCCAGGCCCTTTCACAATTATTTTAAATAGAAAACCAATTGTACCTAATAGTGTCACAGCTTCTTTGGATACAGTTGGCATTCGTATGCCAAGTAATGAAATCGCAAATAAATTAATATCATATTCTGGTGTTCCAATAGCTGCACCAAGTGCTAATATTTCAGGTAAACCTAGTGGAACAAATATTAGTGATATTTTTGATGAATTATCAGATAAAGTTGATTGCATTATTGATGGTGGTAATTCATTAGTAGGACTTGAATCAACTGTAGTAAGAGTAATAGATGGAATTCCTACAATATTACGTCCTGGAAAAATAACTCCAGAAGATATAAAGAAAGTAGTAGGAAAAGTTCAAATTGATAAACATATATTTTCTAAATTAGAAGATGGTGAAAAAGTATTGTCACCAGGAATGAAATATAAACATTATGCACCAAATAGCAAATGTATATTAGTTTATAGTGATAATAATGACTTATTAGTAAATAAAATTATTGAAATAAGTAGTTCTTACAAAACTCCACTTATTCTTTCTACAAGTGAAAATGTACAAAAATATGAAGGTAACCTAGTAATTGACATTGGTTCAAAATATAACTTAGACGAAATAGCAAAAAATATCTTCACAGATTTAAGAAAAGTAGATAAATTTAATCCCGATATAGTAATAGTTGAAGGTGTAAAACAAGATGGCTTGGGACTCGCTATAATGAATAGATTAATCCGAGCTTGTAGCCATAATTATATAGAACTATAATAAAATATATATTTAAGGAGGGATTTTTTGGATAGATCTGATGTAAAAAGAATACTTTATTCTTTAAAAGATAATGCAAACGAAGAAATTATAAATTCTGTATTAGCAAAACTTGACAGATTAACAGATGAAAATATATCGCAAATATTATCTCAAATTGGTGATTCAGAAACAGCTGTAAAAGCATACCTTAATAATATAATTTATAAGCAACTAGTAAAAAGGCATGAACATGATCATAATATTCCATTAAATGACTATATTACTTATGGAAAAACAGGTTCCACATTGCATTTACACTTACCAGTAGATTTACATGCTTCTATACAAAAAGATGGATTTTCTAGAACAATAGATAGAGTAAATTTATATTTATTAGATGCTATTGACAGAGTAGTAGATTTTCGTAAAAAGAATAGTCCTGCTATTTCAGAAATAGATGAAGTATATATGATTTCACCAATTTTAATTAGAACAGAATTAAAATTCTTAAAAGAACTTGGTTTTACTACTCAAAGCTTCTCGAAAAAGCAATTATCTGATCCAGAGTTCCTTCAAAATTCATCAGAAGCTGTTTTAGCTAATAAATTATTCGGAAGTAAAAATAATGTATCTTCTGCTAAAATTCCTTTAGCTACTCTCTTAAGCACTGAATGGCAAAAGAAAAAAGAAGAAGCTAAAGATAAAATACATAAAAAAGGTATTTATCTTCCAGAAGACTCTAAAAGTCTTGAGGAAAAATGATTAATAAAATTAAATATATTTTTCAATGATTAAATTTAGGAAATTTTTTATTCTTACTTGACATATGCAAACTCTTGTTTTATTATTTACTCATATAATTTTAGGAGTGATAAAATGAAATATATTTATAATAAGTTAGTAAGAGATAAAATACCAACAGAAATCAATAAAATTGATGGCAGAAAAGCTAGTTATAAAATTTTAAATGATGATGAATATATACAAGAACTTGATAAAAAATTATTTGAAGAAGCTCATGAATTCACAGAAGAACACAGTACTGAGGAACTAGGCGATTTAATGGAAGTTATTTTCGCTATAATGAAAAAGAATAATATATCTATAGAAGAAGTGGAAAAAGTAAGAAAAGCAAAAAAAGATAGAAAAGGCGGGTTTGAAAATAAAATATATTTAATAGATGTTGAAGAAAACCAAAGAAATGAATCTGAAGAAAAAGAATTAAATAAAAATTGGAGAAAGAATGTAAATTCATAAATAAGAAATCCAAATTATCATAATAAAATAATCTTTTCAAGAAAAGCCAATTAAAAACTGTATATTCATAGCTTTTAATTGACTTTTTTTGCTCCAGAAGTCCTAAATTAGGCTTTATTCAGATTTTTTAAGCCCCCACTTCATCCTAAAATCATCTAATATTTATGATACTTCTTTGTAGAAGCTGTCATCCACTTTTAAATGACTCATTGTTCTAAAATGATTATGATTTAATGTACTAATTCAATCAGTATATTAATTCTTTAATAAAATCTTTATTTTTAATTTTCAAAATTATTATAGCTTGCTTTATAGTATTATTTTAACCAAATTCCACACTCCTGTTGTAAGCATACAAATAGCTATTCCACAAATTGTTGGCATTAAAAATCCCCAAGCTGCCCACTTCCAGCTTCCAGTTTCTTTTTTTATTGTGAGCAAAGTAGTCGTACATGGAAAATGTAAAAGTGTAAATATCATTACATTTATTGCAGTAAGAAGAGTCCATCCGTTTTGAATTAATATTTGACCTATTGTCATTGTATTTTCTAAATCTACTAATGTTCCGCTTCCCATATAGCACATTAGTATAATCGGAAGCACAATTTCATTTGCTGGAATTCCTAAAATGAATGCAGTTAAAATGTATCCGTCCATTCCAATTAATTTTGCCAATGGATCAAAGAAATTCGCTATATATGTTAGAATACTTATATTTTCTATATTTATATTTGCAAAAAGCCAAATGACCAAACCTGCCGGTGTCGCTACAGCAATTGCTCTTCCAAGTACAAATAATGTTCTATCAAATATGGACCTAACTATTACCTGACCTATTTGTGGTTTTCTATATGGTGGAAGCTCTAGCACAAATGATGAACTTTGCCCTTTAAGCAATGTTTTTGATAGTATTTTTGATATAAACAATGTGATAAATACTCCAAGTAGTACCACACATAAAACTGCAATTGTTGCAATTATAGAAGAGCTAATGCTAGTAGAATTATTAATAACTAAATTTTTTGCAGCTTCTGTGCCAAACTCTCCTGCGTTTTCCACACTATTTCCACTTGCAACCAACCCTCCTATAAATATACTTGCTATTGTAATTAAAAATGGAAATCTTCCATTACATGGTACAAATGCATTTGTGAGTATTGCTATAATTTTTTCTCTTGGTGAATCTATAATTCTACAACCTGTTACTCCTGCACTATTGCAACCAAATCCCATACACATAGTAAGAGCTTGTTTTCCTGTAGTTCCAGCTTTTCTAAAAAATTTATCTAAATTAAATGCAATACGTGGAAGATAACCTAAATCTTCTAATATTGTAAATAAAGGAAAAAATATTGCCATTGGTGGTAACATTACTGCTATTATCCAAGTTAATGTTTTATATACTCCATCTATTAATACTCCTTTTAACCATTCAGGTGCTGATATAATTCCAAAAAAATATTCTAATTTTACTTGAAACCATCCAAAAAAACTACTTAACCATTCTGACGGATAATTGGCTACTGTGATGGTAAGCCAAAAAATTATTCCTAAGAATAGTAGCATTATTGGTATTCCCCAAATCTTTGAAGTCAAGACTTTATCTATTTTTCTATCTCTTTTGTTATATTCATTGCTTTCTAATGTTACAACATCTTTATATGTATTTTCAGAAGCAAAAATACTACTTGAAATTAATTCATCTTTTATTCTATTTTTTCTAATTCCGTTAAATTTTAATATATCATTAACTTTTTCTTTTAGATCTAGAAATTCTTTATTATTTGTTAAATCAATATTTAGATTTTCTTCTATCTTTTTTATAATTTTTTCATTGCCATCAATTAATTTTAAACATACCCATCTTGTTAAATTTTTTCTATCGACTGGTAAATTTTTCTCTACATAATTTTCTAGCTCTTCTATACAATTTTCTATATATGGTTTATACACTATTTTCCTAGGATTTAAATTTAGTTTTCCTTCACATATCAATTCTATTTTTTCCATCAATTTATTTAATGTCTTCTTTTTTCTAGCAATTGTTCCTACTACTGGTACACCAAGTATTTTTTCTAATTCTTCAAAATCAATATGTATTCCTTTCTTTTTTGCTTCATCTAATAAATTAACACAAACTATAACTTTATCTGTTATTTCTAAAATTTGATAAACCAAATTTAAATTTCTTTCTAATGATGTTGCATCTAAAATTATAACTGTTGCATCAGCGTTTCCAAAGCAAATATAATCTCTTGCAATTTCTTCTTCTTCAGAATTAGACATTATTGAATATGTTCCTGGAATATCAACCAATAAGAAGTTAGTTTTATTAAATTTACATATTCCTGTAGCATTTGAAACTGTCTTTCCGAGGCCAATTTCCTGTATGTTGGTGAAGTCCAGTAAGATTATTAAATATAGTGGATTTTCCTACATTAGGATTTCCAGCAATTGCTATTTTATATTTACATTCTTTCATTTTTTGTGTCATATTTTTCTTTAAAACTTCATTCCCTACTGAAGATTTTGTAAGTCCCATATTTTCCTCCTTTTATCTCTGAATATTACATTATATGAATGAAATATTTTATTTGCTATTCTTCCTAACATTTTGGACATTCCTTATATTAAGAATTGTATTTATCTATTGACTTTTTTTCCTTTATATAATATGATATTAAACGAATTTAGAAATATGGAGGTATTGTAATGGAATTAAAAGGATCAAAAACAGAAGCAAATTTAAAAGCTGCATTCGCTGGAGAATCAGAAGCAAGAAATAAATACACATATTTTGCAAGTGTTGCAAAAAAAGAAGGATATGAGCAAATCGCTGCTATATTCTTAGAAACAGCAGAAAATGAAAAAGAACATGCTAAATTACATTTTAAATATTTAGAAGGAATCGGAGATACAAAATCAAACTTAGCTGATGCTGCAGCTGGAGAAAATTATGAATGGACAGATATGTACCCAACTTTTGCTAAAGAAGCTGAAGAAGAAGGATTTATGGAAATTGCTGCAACATTCAGAGGAATCGCAGAAGTTGAAAAACATCATGAAGAAAGATATAAAAAATTATTAGAAAACGTTGAAAATGGAGAAGTTTTCAAAAAAGGAAGTATTGTTGTTTGGAAATGTAGAAACTGCGGTCATATCCATGTTGGATTAGAAGCTCCAAAGGTTTGCCCAGTTTGTAAACATGCTCAAAGCTATTTTGAAGTAAATGCAGAAAATTATTAATAATTATATATTATAAAATAAAAAGCAGATAATGAAATAAGTCTCATTTAATTCTGCTTTTTATTTTGCGCTTAATTTATTTTAAATTATACCTTTTTCTAGAGCATATTTTTCAAACTCATATAAAATTTCATTTAATATTTTTTCTCTGCTAAATTCTTTTTTAAACTCTTTTTTCATAGATGTTGCAATATATTTTAATTCTTCATTAAATTCTATTTGATTAATATTAAATCCTATACCTATTAGTAAATATTTTATCCTATTTCCACTTGAAGTAATTTGTGTAAGTATACCTCCCATTTTCTTCCCATTATATACAATATCATTTGGCTTTTTTATTTCTAAGTTATAATTATATAACATGTAAATTGCATTAGTAATTATCTTAGCAATATCAATAGTTAGAGTATTTAATTTTTCAATACTACATTTAGGATAAACTATTAAAGTAAAAGTTAAATTTTTTGCTTTAGATGTATACCATTTTCTGTCATGTGTTCCTATACCATTTATTTGATTATCTGTAATAACTATAGTTCCATTTTCTACTTTTTCTTCAGCAAGCCCTTTTGCTTTTAATTGAGTAGAATCAATTTCGCTAAAATATATTCTATTTTTACCTATTATTTTTAATTCTTTATTAATATTTTTATTCATATTTTTTTCCTATCTTTTTTCTAACATTTTTCTAACATTTCATTATTTTTTGCAGTATAACATTTTTTTTTAAAAAAGTCTATTTTTAATTTTTTTACATATTTTTTATTTTTTCGTAAATAATATTATAAATAATTTATTGTTTGTATACTTTTACTTATATGTTTCTGTAAATTATTTCGTATACGTGCTATATTTTTTTGAGATTAGGAAGAGGTGAATCATGTGGCATTAGACTATAATATTATTGGTGAAAGATTAAAAAGAGCTAGAATAGATAATGGTTTAACTCAAGAAAAGCTTGCTGAGAAACTTGATGTTTCAATTGCTTTTCTTAGTAGAATAGAACGTGGAAGTTCTCATATTAGTTTAAAAAGATTAAGTCAAATTTGTGATATATTAGGAATTACAGAAGGGTCAATATTAAATGGTTCTTCTAATAACTCTAATTCCTATTTGTCTTTAGAATTTGACAATTTATTAAAAAATACAACTCCAGAAAAACAAAAATTAATTTATAAAATAGCAAAAGTAATAAATGAAGAACAATAGAATAATCATAAAAATTTTTATTTGTATATTTTTTTAGAATATTATCTATACTATATAGAAATAGATTTAGATAATATTCTTTTTTGGTTTAAAATACCTCTATTTTTTTCGACAATTTTATTGATATTATATATATTTTATGATATGATTATATGTGCTAATTTAATTATTTTAAGGAGGTTTATTATGGATTTTAAAGAGTGGGATGGCTTTAATAAAGCTGGAGAATGGACAAAAGAAATAGATGTTAGAGGATTTATCCAATCTAATTACACACCTTATGAAGGAGATAGTAAATTCCTTGCAGGTGCTACAGATAAAACAAAAAAATTATGGGATGAAGTTTTAGAGCTTTATAAGAAAGAAAGAGAAAATGGAGGAGTTTTAGATGCAGATTGTAAAACACCTTCTTCTATAAATGCTTATGAAGCAGGATATATAGATAAAGACTTAGAAGAAATAGTTGGTCTTCAAACAGATGCTCCTTTAAAAAGAGCTATTATGCCAAATGGTGGAATTAGAATAGTTGAAAAATCTGCTGCAAGTTATGGTTTTACAGTAGATCCTGAAACAGAATATATTTATCATAATTTAAGAAAGACACATAATGATGGTGTATTTGAAGTTTACACACCAGATATAAGAGCTGCAAGAAGCTCTCACCTTTTAACAGGTCTTCCAGATGGATATGGACGTGGAAGAATAATTGGTGATTACAGAAGAGTTGCACTTTATGGTGTAGATGCTTTAATCGCTGAAAAGAAAGTTGAGCTTGAAATATTAGATACAGATGAATTCACAGAAGAAGTTATTAGAAATCGTGAAGAAATTGCTGATCAAATAAAAGCATTAAATGATTTAAAATCAATGGCTGAAAAATATGGATTTGATATTTCTGTTCCAGCTTCAAATGCAAAAGAAGCTATTCAATGGTTATACTTTGGATATTTAGGAGCTGTAAAAGATCAAAATGGTGCAGCAATGAGTTTAGGAAGAACTTCTACTTTCTTAGATATATATATAGAAAGAGATTTAGAAAATGGAACATTAACAGAATCTCAAGCTCAAGAGTTAATGGATCAATTTATTATAAAATTAAGATTAGTAAGATTTTTAAGAGCACCAGAATATAACTCACTATTTAGTGGAGATCCAGTATGGGTAACAGAAAGTATTGGTGGTATGGGTATTGATGGTAGAACATTAGTTACTAAAAACTCATTCAGAGTACTTCATACATTAGATAATTTAGGACCAGCTCCTGAACCAAACTTAACAGTATTATGGTCAAACAATTTACCACAAGGATTTAAAAACTATTGTGCAGATATTTCAATTAGAACATCATCAATTCAATATGAAAACGATGATTTAATGAGAATAACACTTGGAGATGACTATGGAATAGCATGTTGTGTATCCGCAATGAAAATTGGTAAACAAATGCAATTCTTTGGAGCTAGAGCAAACCTTGCAAAAACATTACTTTATGCAATTAATGGTGGTAGAGATGAACTTTCAGGAAAACAAGTTGCACCAAAGTATCAACCAATTACTTCTGAATATTTAGATTATAATGAAGTTATGGAAAAATTTGATGTAATGATGGATTATGTTGCTAAAATATATATAAAAGCATTAAACGCAATTCATTATATGCATGATAAATATTCATATGAAGCTTTAGAAATGGCTTTACATGATAGAGACCAAGATATATTAAGAACTATGGCATGTGGTATAGCAGGTTTATCAGTTGCTGCTGATTCACTTTCTGCAATTAAATATGCTAAAGTAAAAGTTATAAGAGACGAAACGGGATTAGCAGTTGACTATGTTGTAGAAGGAGATTTTCCAAAATACGGAAATGATGATGATAGAGTTGATAGTATAGCTGTAGATATATTAAAATCATTCCTAAGAAAATTACAAAAACATCACACATACAGAGGTTCAAAACATACTCTTTCTATACTAACAATCACATCAAATGTTGTATATGGAAAGAATACAGGTAATACTCCTGATGGACGTAGAGCTGGAGAACCATTTGGACCTGGAGCAAATCCTCTACATGGAAGAGATGCAAATGGTGCACTTGCTGTTATGAATACTATAGCAAAACTTCCTTATGAATACTCAGAAGATGGTATTTCATTTACATTCTCAATTACACCTGCTGCTCTTGGAAAAGATGAAAATACTAAAGTAAATAACTTAGTAAGTATGTTAGACGGATATTTCAAACAAACTGGACATCATATTAATGTTAATGTATTTAATAGAGAATTATTAATTGATGCTATGAATCATCCAGAAAATTATCCTCAACTTACAATCCGTGTTTCAGGATATGCTGTTAACTTTATAAAATTAACAAGAGAACAACAATTAGACGTAATAAATAGAACAATTCATGAAAGAATATAGTTAGATTTAAGACGTAAGAACAGGTATCCCCTATTCTTACGTCTTATTTATTTTAATTACTTGGAGGATTTTATGGCTGAGAATATTAATAAAGAAAACAATAATGAAATATTAAAAGGAAGAATACATTCTTTTGAATCTTTTGGTGCTGTTGATGGTCCTGGAATTAGGTTTGTAGTATTTTTTCAGGGTTGCGCTTTAAGATGTAAATACTGTCATAATAGAGATACTTGGGCAGTTAATGCTGGTAATGAATATTCTTCTGATGAATTAATTGCAAAAATATCTAGATATAAAAATTATTTTACAGTATCAGGTGGAGGTGTTACTCTTTCAGGTGGAGAACCATTGCTTCAACAGGACTTCTTACTTGAATTATTACCAAAACTAAAAAAGCAAGGAATTCATGTAGCAATAGATACATCAGGTTCTTTCCTTCTAACAGATAAATTAAAGAAAATTATCGATTTAGCTGATTTATTTTTATTAGATATAAAATGTATCAATAACGATATTTGTAAGGATCTAGTTGGATTCTCGAATGAATTAGAACTAGAATTTGCTAAGTATTTAAGCAGTATAAATAAAGATGTATGGATTAGACAAGTATTAGTTCCTGGAATAACCGATCATGAAGAAGATTTATTAGATTTAAAAGAATTTATTTCTAGCTTAAGTAATGTAAAAAAAGTTGAAATCTTAGCTTATCATGATCTAGGTAGATTTAAGTGGGAAAATCTAGGATGTAATTATGAATTAGAAGATGTTCCAAATGCAACTACAGAAGATGTAGCTAGAGCAAAGAAAATATTAGAAATACAATAAAAAAGGCTCATTTTATTTATATTGAGCCTCTTTATTTTTTATATAAGAAATTGATAATACTATCTCTTATTTTATATCCATATGCATTACAAACATTCCATCCTCTTTTTTTAGCCACTTCTATATTCTCTTTTGAATCATCTATAAATAATATATTATTTGTTTTTATATTACATTCATTTTCTACAATTTGATATATTTTTTCTTCTGGCTTTCTGAAGCCTTCATCACAAGATAACCAAACATAATCAAACTTATTTAAATTTACTTGCTTATCTAGCCTTACTTTGTCTATTTCTCCTAGATTTTATTATCTATATTATCATATAAGTAGGTAACTTTCAACAGTTACCTACTTTTCCTATATTAACAATAATGATCATAATCACAAGATTTTTCTTTGCATTTATTATTTTCTTTACAGCATATTAAATTTATTATTCTTATAATTAATAATATTGCTAAAATTGCTATTATAGCTATTATTGCACCAATCCCTAATATACTAGCAAGACCTGTAAATGCTCCTATTATTAATCCTGCTAAAAATAATATCAAAGATGTTAGAATACAAATTATAATATCTACACAGCATTTTTCTATTTTATTACAATTTTTCAATATATTCACCTCCTAGATAGTAAAAAAATACTATCTAATATATAATATGCTACTTAAATTTTTTTGACTTTTTTCGATTCATATTAACAAAAAAATCAAATAGAGTAACTTTTATTTTTAATTACTCTACTTGATTTTAAGATGTTATATTTATCCAAACAATCCTCTTTTCTTTACAGGTGGTTGTTCATTCATAGTTTTTGCAAGTTCTACCATTAAATCTCTTTGCTCTTTTGTAAGTCGTTTTGGAACTTGAACTAATACTGTAAATACATAATTTCCAGAAGATCCATTATTTATATTTTTAAATCCTTTATTTCTTAAAGTAAACTTAGTTCCTGGCTGAGTACCATCAGGTATTTTATATGTCTCTTTGCTACCATCTACCATAGGTATTTCTATTTCTGCACCTAATGTTGCTTGAGTAAAGGTTATAGGTATTTCACACAATACATCTTGTCCTTGCCTTTTAAATATATTATGTCTTCTTACATGTATTGTTATGTATAAATCTCCTTTAGCTCCCCCCTTAGTTCCAGGCTCTCCTTCACCTCTAAGTCCTATTGTTTGATTTTCATCAATTCCTGCAGGTATTTTTACTGTTACTTTAACTTGTTTTCTTACAGTTCCTTTACCTTTACATTCTGTACATGGTTCAGGTATTATTTCACCTGTTCCATTACAATTTGAACATGGTCTAACAGTTTGTACTTGACCGAATATCGTTGTTTGTGTTTGTTTTACTTGACCTGTTCCATGACACATACTACATGTTTGTTTTTTGGTTCCAGGTTTAGCTCCGCTTCCATGGCAGATTGTACAAGTTTCATTTCTTGTTATATTAATTTGTTTTTCAGTTCCTAAATATGATTCTTCAAAAGTAATATCCAAACTTGCTCTTAGATCTGCTCCTTGCTTTGGTCCATTTGTGTTTCTAGAACTTTTTCCGCCAAATCCTCCACCGAAAAAAGATGAGAAAATATCTCCCAAATCTCCAAAATCACCAAATCCATCAAATCCACCAGAAGAATATGAATAATATCCGTTTCTTCCACCAAAAGGTCCTCCTGCTCCACCAAATCCTTGGTTTGGATCTGCAGTTCCGAATTGATCATACATTTTTCTTTTTTCAGGATTTGACAATACTTCATATGCTTCATTTACTTCTTTAAATTTAGCTTCTGCTTCCTTTTTATTATCTGGATTAGCATCTGGATGATATTTTTTAGCAAGTTTTCTATATGCTTTTTTTAGCTCTTCTTCACTTGCATTTTTATCTACACCTAATATTTCATAGTAATCTTTTCCTGCCATATTGCCTCCTATAATACTTATCAGCTATAAGAAAAGTGGTATTATTTATATTTATGTGATACCACTTTTCTTTTGACTATCTTATCAAATTATGCTTTTTTATTTTTTGTCATCTTCATCAACCTTATAATCTGCATCATATACATTTCCATTATTATCTGTATGTGGTTCTTGGTTTTCTGTTTCTGTAGCATTATTTCCTGCTGCATTTGCTCCATTAGCTGCCCCTTGAGCTTGTGAATATACTTTCTCTGAAATTGAATAGAAAATTTGTGTTAATTTTTCTGTTGCTGATTTAATTGCTTCAACATCAGTTCCTTCTAATGCTTTCTTTACATTCTCTATTTCTGTTTCAGCTTTTGCTTTTTCTTCTCCACTAATTTTGTCACCTAAATCATTTATTGTTTTTTGACAATTATATACTAAGCTTTCTGCATTATTTCTAACTTCAATTTCTTCTTTTCTCTTCTTATCTTCTTGTGCATGTGCTTCTGCATCTTTAACAGCTTTATCAATATCTTCATCTGTTAAATTTGTACTTGCAGTAATTGCTACTTGTTGGCTGTTTCCTGTTGCCATATCTTTTGCAGATACATGAACTATACCATTAGCATCTATATCAAATGTAACTTCAATTTGAGGTACTCCTCTTGGTGCTGCTGGAATTCCTGTTAATTGGAATCTTCCTAATGTTTTATTGTATGCTGCCATCTCTCTTTCACCTTGAAGTACATGTATTTCAACACTTGTTTGTCCATCTGCTGCTGTTGAGAATACTTGAGATTTCTTAGTTGGTATTGTTGTGTTTCTTTCAATTAATTTTGTAAATACTCCACCTAATGTTTCAATACCTAATGATAATGGAGTTACATCAAGAAGTACTAAGTCTTTAACATCTCCAGATAAAACACCACCTTGAATTGCTGCACCTATAGCAACACATTCATCTGGGTTTATTCCTTTATCTGGTTCTTTTCCTGTTATTTTCTTTACAGCTTCTTGAACTGCTGGAACTCTTGTTGATCCTCCAACTAATAATACTTTGTGTAAATCATTTGCTGTAATTCCTGCATCTTTTAATGCATTCTCTACAGGTACCTTTGTTGCTTCTATTAAATCACCAATTAATTCTTCAAATTTTGCTCTTGTTAATGTTACATCTAAGTGTTTTGGTCCATTTGCATCTGCTGTTATAAATGGTAAGTTAATTTGTGTTTGTTGCATTCCTGAAAGTTCTATTTTAGCTTTTTCTGCAGCTTCTTTTAAACGTTGCATTGCCATTTTATCTTGTGTTAAATCTATTCCATTTGATTTTTTGAATTCAGATACTAGGTAATCTATAATTCTTTGGTCAAAGTCATCTCCACCTAGTTTTGTATTTCCGTTTGTTGCTAAAACTTCAAATACACCATCACCGATATCTAGTATAGATACATCAAATGTACCTCCACCTAAATCGTATATCATAATTTTTTGGTCTTGGTCTTCTTTATCCATACCAAAAGCTAAAGCAGCTGCTGTTGGTTCGTTTATAATTCTTAAAACTTCTAGGCCGGCTATTTTTCCTGCATCTTTTGTTGCTTGTCTTTGACTATCACTAAAGTATGCTGGAACTGTTATAACTGCTTGAGTAACTTGTGTTCCTAAATAGTTTTCAGCGTCAGCTTTTAATTTTTGTAATATCATTGCTGAAATTTCTTGTGGAGAAAAAGTATCTCCTTCTATATTTACTTTTTCATTTGTTCCCATTTTTCTTTTTATAGATATAACTGTGTTATCTGGATTAGTAACTGCTTGACGTTTTGCTATTTGTCCTACTAATCTTTCACCATTTTTTGAAAATGCTACAACAGATGGTGTTGTTCTATTTCCTTCTGCATTAGGGATTACTACTGGTTCCCCACCTTCCATAACTGCTACGCATGAGTTTGTTGTTCCTAAATCAATACCTATAATTTTTCCCATATAAAAATCTTCCTTTCTTTATGTTTGAATTTCTTATATATTTTTTAAAATTAAAATCTAATATCAAATTTAAATATCTAAAATTTATAAAATTTTATTTATATACTTAGTTAGCTACAATTACCATAGAATGACGTATTACTTTACTTCCTATCATATATCCTTTTCTATATTCTTGAGCAATTTCTTTTTCTCCTAAGTTTTCATCAACAATTGAACTTACTGCTTCATGTAATTCAGGATCAAATGTTTTTCCTACTGTCTCTATTTCTTTAACTCCTTTAGAAGCTAAGACATCTTTAAATTGTTTTAATACAAGTTCTATTCCTTTTCTATATTCCTCATCTTTAGTCTCTGCAGCAACTGCTTGTTCCAAATTATCCATAATAGGTAAAAAATTTGATACTATATCTGCTATTAATGAATTGTATAATGTATCTCTTTCTTTCGCACTTCTCTTCTTATAGTTATCAAATTCTGCCGCTACTCTTTTTAATCTATCTTCGGTTTCATCAATTTGAACTTTTTGCGATTCTATTTGTTTTTTTAGTTCTATTATTTCATCTGCTCTTTTACATTCTTGTTTTTCTTCTTTTTTTATTTCTTTCTTATCTTCCATTTCTCACATTCCTTTCTTGCTCTATTAGCTAAAAACATATAAATCAATTATTCTCCATTTAATTTCTTACTAATGTATTTCATTACAGAAATAACTTTTGAATAATCCATTCTTGTAGGTCCTATAATTCCAATAGTTCCTAAATCTTTATTTTTATATCTGTGCTTAAATGTAACTATACTAAAATCTTTTAACTTTTCGTTATCATTTTCATCTCCGATATATACATTTATGTCATTTGCAAAACCTGTATTTAATAGGTCAGCAACAATTTCTTTTTGATCAATAAGATTTATAAAGTTTTTGGCAACTTCTAAACTTTTGAATTCCGGTAAATCAAATGCTTTATTAGCACCTTCTAAATATATCTTTTCTTCTTCATTGATTGCTTTATTTAATTGACTAATTATTGGTTTAATAACTCCCAAACTATAATTCATATGTGAAAAAATATATTGTTCTAATGGTTTATCAATTGATTCTAATGGTTTTCCTCTTAATTTGTTATTAAATATAAAGTTTAAAGTTTCAACTTGTTCTTCATTTATATCTTGATCAAATTTAATCATAGTCTCTTTTATTAAACCTGTATCAGTTAATATAACAGCCATTAACATTCTAGTGCCAAGTAAAACAAATTTTATTTCTTCTATATTTTGCATTTGATTCTTTGGTCCAATTGCAACTGTTGTATAATGAGTAACTTCTGAAATAGTGCTTGTAGCAATTTTAGTTAAATCTTCTATCTCATTGATTTTTGCCATTAGCTTTGATTGAATATATTTTATTTCTCTTATACTAATATTATTATCATTTAAAAGTTCATCTACATATAATCTATAACCTTTGGCAGATGGAACTCTCCCACTAGAAGTATGTTGTTTTTCAATATATCCAACTTTTTCTAAATCAGCCATTTCATTTCTAATGGTTGCACTACTAAGATCTAATCCATATTTTTTTACTATACTACCAGAACTTACTGGCTCCGCCGTATTTATATATTCTTCCACTATTGCTTGTAATATTTTCTTTTTTCTATTATTCAATTTTACACCTTCTTTTAGCAATTGCTAATCTCGACTGCTAAACTGCATATATATTATATCCAAAATTAGCAATTGTCAATACTTATTGCTAATTTTTATTGTGAATTTTATGTGAAATTAGTCTATTCTTTCATTAATTAATATTTTTATTTATGTTTTCATAAATTTTATCCACATCTTTTATTTCTTTCACTTTATCATTATTTTAAACTTAATTCTAATTTACACTTTTTGGTTTATATGATATAATTTTTAAAAATAAAAAACTAAAAGAGGATTTAATTATGGAATCAAATAAATTAATTTCTAAAAATAAAAAATTCACACTTTTCGATAGAGAATTACAAATCCCAAGTAATCTAGATGCTTTTAATTCATATAGATTATTATATAGAGATTTAGCTCTCCAGGCTACAGATGAATTAGAATATGAATATAATAATTCTATACATAATCTTGATGAATTTTTAGCAAACTTTCCTACACTATATATGTCAAAATTAGAACCTTTAATAAAAAAAGCTGTTGATATCTTAATATTAGAAGAGTTATGGACTATCACATATGACTTGTTTTTAGAAGAACATCTAAATGATTTTCATTTAGCTATGGATGATTATAGGACAATGGTTGATGATTTTAATTTAGTATTAGAGGAAAATCAAAGAAAAAAAGCAAGTATGTGGGGATATGTTCCAAATTTAATTGGTGGTGGTTTTGGCATTGTAAGTGCTTTAAAAGGTATTGCAACTGCAACCGCATATAATTTAATTAGAAATGGAATAGAAGAAAATTCTTTAAAAAATGCTAATGTAAAACCTGAACAAAGAGATCAAATATATAAACATCTTAATACTTCATTATTATTTGATAGAGTATTTTCTGATTATTGGAATGTTTTCCTTTCTCTTGTATGGAATTTAAATCAAAATGGAAAAAGCATATGGTGGCCAAATAATAATGAAATATCTCAAGCTGAAAATATTTTTGCTAATTTATCTAATCCAAATTTTCCTCAAGACAAAATTATTGATGCAATATTACAAATAATTAAAGTAGATCCATATAATGAACAATATTATAACTACATGATAGAAAAATTTGGAGATACTGAAGAAATACATACTATAAAAAGTCATTTTGGATATTAATTTTAAATTTATTTCAGAAAATATTAATTATTAATAAATCGTTTCAAAAGCTATTATGATTAATATTTTCTGAGTTTATGATATTTCTATATAATTTTATTATATTTTTTCAAAAAACTATTGACAATGTAAAAAAAATGTTTTATACTTTTAATTGCGTTTGAGATGCGCCCTTAGCTCAGTTGGTTAGAGCAACCGGCTCATAACCGGTAGGTCCAAGGTTCGAATCCTTGAGGGCGCACCATTTTTATTAAATAATTGACATAAATTCATTTGTTTAATAAAATTATATTTTGGGTAGGTGGCCGAGTGGCTAAAGGCGGCAGACTGTAAATCTGTTCTCATTTGAGTACGATGGTTCGAATCCATCCCTGCCCACCAAAAAGTTGAAATTTTAACCGATTTCAGCTTTTTTTATTTTGTCTAAAATTATTCCGTAAATTATAGTAAATTTCATTTATTAATGAATTAATTTAGAGGAGCGTGAGTTTTATGATGTATCCATTTTGCAAATATGCTGATGAAACCTTAGTTACTTTTTCTAATATAATAAAAAACGAGAATGGCGAAGAAGTTCTTTATGTGCATTTCGAAAGACCAATGGAAACAACATAGTATAAATAAAGATATTAAGTTTTATTGTTAAAATATAATTATTTGTAATTTTATACCAATTTTACTTTAATATTTAGATATTATTCATTTTTTGTATAATTTTTAATTTTTTGTATAAACTATTACCAATAGTTTATTGAAAGGATTGATACACATGAAAATAATAGATAAAATAGCTCTTGCACTAATTATTATTGGAGCTATTAATTGGGGATTAATAGGAATATTTAATTTCAATTTAGTTGATACAATATTTGGAACTATGTCCATAATTAGTAGAATAATATATATTCTAGTTGGAATTTCAGGATTATGGGCAATTAGATTACTATTTATAGATAATGACTAAAATATAACCCCCAGAATTCTGGGGGCCTTTTTGATCGAGTGTATTTAATCACTCTCCTATCAGTATAGGAAGCTCAATGTTAGGAAAGTTCTTAACTTCTTCCTCTGTATAATATCTCAGCTGAAGTATTCTATCTTCTGAACTTGCTATCAGCAAGTATGGTATGATAAAGATGCCATCTTCACCGATTGTCCATACATTTTCATTTCTTTTATTGCACACAAAAAGTGCTATAATTTATATAGCACTTTTAAGTTAATTTCGCAATTAATCTATTCTCCTCTACCTTCTGGTAAACTATTTGGCATTTCTATTACAACTTTAATCTTCATTATATATTTTATAGCTCTAACAACTTTACTGTTTTTAATACGTTGCCATAGAGATGGTTTAACATCAACTCTTGTCTCTTCAATATATTTTTTATTTTCTTCTACTTCTGCAGGAGTTTCTTTAACTTCTTCTACTTTTTCTTCTACAACTGTTTCAGCTTTTTCTTCTGGTGCAGGAATTAGTTTTAATGCATCAGCTACTTCAATTCCTATATAACTTAAAGCTTTTGATCTATCTTCTATTCTTTCCATATCTATTTCAATATGTAGATTTGTTTCTAAGTTTCCAATTCTTGCATTTATAAGCTTTAATGCATCTTTATAGTTTTCAGAAGTGTTTGATTTAGTTCTTCCTATAACTCCTAAAGTTTCAATTATATCTTCTGAGAAATCATTAGAAATTTCTTTAATTGAATCTTTCCAACCTTCAGCTTTTGTTTCAACAGCTTCTAAAACACTCTTTAAGCTAGCAGCTAGTGATATATTCTTTTCTCTTTGTCTTATTAACTCTTCTATTTTCTTTGTATTTTCTTCAAATTGATTTGTTGCATATTCAACTAGCCCATAAGCTGCTTTATATACACTTATTGGAAAGTTTTTCTTTTTTGGATATTCAATTAAATAAGTTTTTATTGATTCTATTAAATCTTTAAAATACGCATCATCCTCTAATTGGACAATTTGTTTTTTACTATTTGGATTAATTAATTTTTGTACTTTATCAATATTTGATAAAATCTTTTCTTCCGTGATTACCATTCTCACGTTTACTATGCCAGATTTAGACATTGTAAACCTTACCTCCTTTATCCTATGTAATGCTTATTTCCGTAAGTAAAATTTCCTCTTTATAGGATTTTGTTTTATTAATTTCATTATAATTTTATTACAACTTTTTGTGTTAGTCAATACTTTTTTACAATTATTTGTCTTTTTTTAGTTCCGCATATCTTTTAATTTTCATTGTAGTTGTTTTTACAAATTCATCATGTTTAATTTCTAATTTCTTTACGGCTTTATAAGAAGTAAGCTCTTTATTAACTTCTTTTATTTTATCCCAAATTATTTTATATATTTTATCTTCATCAAGATCCTTACCATATTTTTCTTCAATTACTTCATAGTTTGGTATTACCCTAGCAGTTATAATTAATTCTTTTTCCCCTTTTACTTCTTGACCATAAACCATGCATTCTTTAATTTCCGTATGTTTTGAAAGCATTAATTCAATTTCTTCTGGATATATATTTTTACCATTTTGTGTTACTATTACATTTTTACTTCTACCTGTGATATATAAAAATCCGTCCTTATCCATATAACCTATGTCTCCTGAATGGAACCATCTTTTTCCATCCTCTTCAAAAATAGCTTCTTTAGTTGCTTCTTCATCTTCATAATATCCAAGCATTAAAGTTTTGCTACTTATTAATACTTCGCCTTCTCCATTTTCATTTGGATTATTTATTCTTATTTCAGCTCCTACAACTGCTTTACCAGCTGACCCAACTCTTGGATCATAATCAGGTGTTAGAGCTGCAATTGGTGCAGTTTCTGTTAATCCATATCCTTGTAAGAAAAGAATTCCTATATCTTCTACCCATTTTCCTATTTTAGCATCTATAGGAGCTGCTGCAGAAACTATTATTCTTATTCTTCCACCTAAATTTTCATATATTTCATTAAATACTTTTCTTTTTATATCAACACCAACTGTTTTTAAAGCATTTGTAACATGAATCATAGAATTTACTAGACCATCTTTTTTACTTTTCTTAATATTTGCATTTATTTTTCTATATAAAGTCTCTACTAATAGTGGAACTGTTAGTAGTGCTGTAGGTTTTGTTTCTTGTAAATCTGGAACAATATGTTTTAAACCTTGACATACACTTATAGAAGCTCCAACTCCAAATGGTAATAAAAATCCTATTGATGATTCATAAGTATGATGAAGTGGTAAAATAGACATTAATCTATCATCTGGTGTAAGTTTTACATATGCTGTTGCTGCATTTACGTTTTCTGCCAAATTTCTATTACATAGCATAACACCTTTTGCATTTGAAGTAGTTCCTGATGTAAAGATTAAGACTTTAAACTCATCTGGATCTATTTCAATACTCATGAAACTATTATCTCCACCAGTTACTAATGCTTTACCCTCTTCTATTAAATAATCCAATCCAACAAATCTTCCATCTATTTCTTGGTTTGAATTCATTTGTATAAAATAGTTAACATCTGGTAAATTATCTGCTACCTTTTTTATAGCATCTGCTTTTCTTGTAGAAAATATTACTGCTTTTGCTTTTGATCTTTTTATTACATTTTCTATTTCATTTTCTGGAAGTTCTTTATCAACAGGAACTGCTATTCCCGCTCCACAAAGCATTGTCATATATGATAAATACCAATGATGTGTATTTTCTCCAATAATAACTACTCTCGAATCTTTTAAATTTAATTTTCTTGTTAAAGCTGTTCCAAGTCCAATTACTTCATTTTTAAATTGATTATATGTTATTTCTGTCCAATCACCTTTAGGATTAAATTTTTCTAATAATAATGTTCTATCAGCAAACTCTTTTGAAGAGTTAATAAACATTTCTTTAACTGTTGTAAAAGATGTTCCTTGATATTGTTTCTTATTCTTTTTTACTTTATTTTCTTCTGCTTTTTTTAATTTTTCATAATCAACTTTTACTTCGTCTATCTCAGACATTTCTTTCATATGAAATTTTGGAAATTTAAAATTCGGTACTTTAAAATCTTTTAATATTCTCATTCTATACTCTCCTATTAATGACCTTTTATTTTCTCAATTTTCTATTTGTTTTCTTTCACTTTTATTATTTATTTATGCTTTTAATTTTTTTATAAATAGGTTATCTATTTCTTCAAATAATTTTTGTACAACTACCTCTTCATGTCTCATTTTATATATAAAACTTGAACAAGTAAAACCAAATATTCCAGATGCTATAATATCTGCATCCTTATCAACAATTTCTTTTTTTCGTATTCCTTCTTTTACTATTCCCTCTATTATCTTTATATATTCAAAGACATGTTTTTTACACATTTTGCTTCTTTCATCATTTCCCCATATTTGACTTAATATAATTGTCATAAAGTTCTCGTATTTAAAAAGTATTTTTATTTGTATCAATACTATTGCTCTTATTTTATCTAGCGAATTTGTCATCTTATCAGTTTTAATACTAATACTATTTTTTAAAAGTTTTACACCTTCATCAACTAGAAAATTAAATATTTCTTCTTTACTAGAAAAATGATAATATAATGTTCCTTTAGCTACTCCAACAGTAGCAGTTATTTCTTCAATACTTGTTGCATCATACCCTTTATCAGCAAATAGTTTCATTGAAGTTTCAAATATCTTTCTTTTAGTTTTATTCATATATTTTCACCTTTATAAAAAAACTATATTAATTATATAATTTATTATTAAAATATGCAAGTATTTACTAAGTTTTCGACCAATTGCACAAATAAATTAAAACATTTAATTCATAGTATTTAATATTAGATTTGATTTTATGTTAATTTTATGATAATATATTCTTATCTACTTTATAAGGAGGATATAGATATGGCACTAAAACTGAAGGATTGTTTGCCCAGTTGTATTCCAGTAAGCAAGGAACTATTGGAAAAGTACAAACCAGATTCAGTTGGCTCGCGTCGGATGTTAGTAGATTATCAGGATATGGTATTATGCCTACTCCTAAACTCTGATTGTTCTGTAGAGATTCTTTTTATATATTCTCCACTTGAGAAATATGATGAGAGCTTTTATAGAGCAGAAGATGAACTGTTTGGAACATTTCATTTTAGTGATGAAGGTGGCTATATTGCTATTGATTCCCAAAAAAGCGGTGGATAATACCACCGCCCATTTTTTATTCGATTTATTTTCTTCTATCTAATGTATCTAAATTGTCCAAAGCCTTTCCAGTTCCCAATGCAACACATGAAATTGGCTCTTGTGCAATCATAACATTAATACCTGTTTTAGATTGCAACAATTTATCTAACCCATCAATTAGGCAACCTCCACCTGTCATATATATACCTCTATCACTAATATCAGCAGCAAGCTCTGGTGGTGTTTTCTCAAGCACAGAATGAACAGCATCTACAATAAGCATTGCTGGTTCTGCTAACGCTTCTAACATCTCACTTGAATGTATAATTACATTTTTAGGAAGCCCTGTAATTAAATCTCTCCCTCTAATTTCCATCTCTGTATCTTGTATCTTAGGAAATACACATCCAACATTTATTTTTAAATCTTCTGCTGTTCTTTCTCCTATCATTATGTTATGTTTTCTTTTTATATATTTTACAATTGCCTCATCAAATTTATCTCCAGCAACTTTTAAAGATTCACTAACAACAGACCCTCCAAGTGATATAACTGCAATGTCAGTAGTTCCTCCTCCAATATCTACAACCATATTGCCACATGGTTTTGATATATCTATTCCAGCTCCTATTGCTGCCGCAATAGGTTCTTCTATTAAAAATACTTTTCTTGCTCCAGCTTGTGAAGCAGCATCAATAACTGCTTTTTTTTCAACTTCTGTTACTTGTGATGGAATACATATCATAATGCGTGGAGAAAAAACAAATTTACCACATATTTTATTTATAAAATATTTAAGCATTTTTTCTGTAACAGTATAATTTGAAATAACTCCATCTCTTAGAGGTCTTGTTGCAACAATATTTCCTGGTGTTCTACCGAGCATTCTTCTAGCTTCTTTTCCTACAGCTAAAACTTCTCCAGTGTTATTATCAACAGCCACAACCGATGGTTCTCTTAGGACTATTCCTTTACCTTTAACATATGCAATTACAGTAGCTGTTCCTAAATCTATTCCAATGTCTTGTCCCCACTTAAACATTTCCATCTTCCTTTCTTATATTTCATTTATATTACAGTTTCGTTACAATTATATTACACTTATTATAAAATATCAAATACTTTTTTAAATTTTAACATAAAAAAATACCTTTTACCATATTTATATTATACTAAAAGGTATTTATTTATTCATTTTATTAATATTTAATGTATTTCTTATTCTTTATCAGTTATTGCAACTAAAAATCTATCTATTCCATCTCTTCTAAACTTTAATTCATATGTTTTAGATTGACCAGGTGAAATAGTCCCTATATCAATATATTCTGTTGCCACTAATTCATTATCACTATTATACAGAAAAAATGTTAAATTTTTATCAGTGGCACTTTCTTCTGAATTGTTCTTTAATTCCCCTTTTATATAACCATTTACATTTGTTGCTTTAGCTTCTCCAACAGTAATTGCAGGATTAGTTTCTTGTATTCTATATACAGTCATATCATTATACATTGATTTAACTGCTAAAACACTTCCAATTGAAACAAATGCAAACAATAATATAAGCCAAATGAAATATCTTCTGAAGTTTCTTGTTTGAACTCTGGTATCAATAAACCAGAAAGAATCATAACTCATATTATTTCATTCCTTTCTAAAATCTATGTATTTATATTATCTACATTTTTCTAAATACACCAACAACTTTTCCTAATATAGTACAATCTGGAACTATAATTGGATCCATTGTACTATTTTCAGGTTGTAATCTAATATAATCCTTTTCTTTATAGAATGTTTTTACTGTTGCTTCATCATCAATTAATGCAACTACTATTTCTCCATTTTCAGCTATATTTTGTCTTCTTACTAATATAAAATCTCCATCTAAAATACCAGCTTCTATCATGCTTTCTCCTCTAACTACAAGCATAAAGCTTTGGCTATTTCCAACGAAGTCTAATGGTATTGGGAAAGTATCTGTTATATTTTCTACTGCTAAGATCGGAGCACCTGCTGTAATTTTTCCAACTACTGGTACATCAACCATTTCTTTTTTATTATAAAAAGCTTTTGCTGGTGGTGTTCCAGGTTTCTTTGGCATATATAATTCATCTTCTGATTTTAAAATTCTTAAAGTTCTACCTTTTTGACTTTCCTTTTTAATATATTTTAAATCTTCTAACTGTTTTAAATATGAATGTACTGTAGCTGTTGAACTTAATCCTACAGCCTTTCCAATTTCTCTAACAGATGGTGCATAACCATTCTTTTCAATTTGTTTTGTAATATACCTTAATATTTGCTTTTGTCTTGGTGTTAATTCTTTTGTTTTTCTTTTCTTTCCTTCAGCCATTAAATCATCCCTCCAAATTTTATTTTACAATATACTATCATACAAACAAAAAAATGTCAAACAAATTTTTGATTTTGTTTGACATTTTTATCTTCTTATTGCTTATTCAGCCTTTTTATTATTTATTGTTATTAATCTTCCCATTCTAATTCATAGTCGCAAATCTTAACAATATCTCCTTCTTTTATTCCCATATCTTTAAGTTTTTGATTTACTCCTAATTCATCTAAACTCTTTTGGAAATAGTATAAAGATTCATTATCGGCAATATTTACTCTTCTCATAACTCTTTCAACCGCTTCTCCTTTAATAACAAACATACCATCTTCTCTACTAATAGTATATTCATCATCATCTTTTAAAGTATAAACTTTTCTATCTTCTATTTCTATCAAATTCTCTTTTGGTAATGTTTTTAATACTTCGGCTACATGTTTTATTAATTCTGATACTCCCATATTTGTTGCTGCTGATATTTTAAATATTTCCATATTATTTTCTTTAGCTACTTTTTCTAAATCTTTATATAAGCTTTCATCTTGCATTATATCTATTTTATTTGCTACTATTATTTGTTTTCTTTTACTTAATTTTTCACTATATTGTTTTAATTCATTATTGATAGTATAAAAATCTTCTACCGGGTTTCTTCCTTCTGATCCTGATACATCAATTACATGAAGTAAAAGTCTAGTTCTTTCTATATGACGTAAAAATTGTAATCCAAGTCCAGTTCCTTCACTTGCTCCTTCTATAATTCCTGGTATATCTGCTATTACAAAACTGTCTCCATAATTAGTTTTAACAACACCTAAATTTGGTTCTAATGTTGTAAAATGATAATCTGCAATTTTAGGAGTTGCGGATGTTGTCATTGAAAGAAATGTTGATTTACCTACATTAGGAAATCCTATCAATCCAACATCAGCTAAAAGTTTTAGTTCTAGTATTAATTCTCTTTCTTCTCCCTTTTCACCATCTTGTGCAAATCTTGGAGCTTGTCTTGTAGATGTAGCAAAGTGTGAATTTCCTTTTCCACCTCTTCCTCCAGCTAAAATTAATGCTTTTTGTCCTGGCTCAGAAAGATCAGCTAAAATTTCATTTGTATTTGCATCTCTTACTATTGTTCCTATTGGAACCTTTATATATAAATCTTGTCCGCTTTTACCGAATCTATTTCCGCCTTCTCCGTTTTTTCCGCTTTCTGCTTTAAACTTTTTATTATATCTAAAGTCTATTAATGTATTAGAATCTGGATCAACTTCAAAATATATGTCTCCGCCTTTTCCTCCATCTCCGCCATCAGGTCCACCAGCAGCTACATATTTTTCTCTTCTAAAAGAAATTGCTCCATTTCCTCCATTTCCAGCTTTTGCAATTATTTTTACATAGTCTGTAAACATTTTTTTCTTCCTTTCACTAAATTTTAATAAATTTGATTAAAGTTCAAAATAATCTAATCTCATTGCTTTTTTAACTTTTTTCATTGTTTCTTTTGCAGTTTTTCTTGCTTTTTCAGTACCCTTTATCAACAATTCATCAACTAGCTCTGGTCTTTCTTCATAATATTTTCTCTTTTCTCTCATTGGTTCTAGGAAATTAATTATGTTTTTAGCAAGCTCTTTTTTACAAGCTACACATCCTCTTTTTCCTGCTTTACATTCTTCACACACTTTCTTACAATCTTCTTTACTAGTAAATAAATTGTGATAATATGCTACCATACATATGTCAGGATTTCCCTTATCATCTTTTCTTATTCTATTTGGATCTGTAACTGCTCCCATAACTTTTTTTGTTATTTCTTCAGGATTATCTGATAAATATATTGCATTTCCTAATGATTTTCCCATTTTTTCATTACCATCTAATCCCTTAATTCTTTTTGTACTAGATAACACCGCTTCTGGCTCTGTTAATACCTCTCCATATATACTATTAAATTTTCTTACTATTTCTCTACATTGTTCTATTAATGGAAGTTGATCTTCTCCTACTGGAACTAGTTCTCCTTCAAAAGCTGTTATATCTGCTGCTTGACTTACAGGATATCCTAGAAAACCATATGTAACACTTTCTCCAAATATCTCTCTTTTTTGTGCTATTTCAGTTTTTACAGTTGGATTTCTTTCAAGTCTAGCTATTGTAACCAAGTTTGAATAATATACTGTAAGCTCTGCCACTTCTGGTATCATTGATTGGATATATATTGTTGTTTTCTCAGGATCTATTCCTACAGATAAATAGTCAAGCATAACTTCTCTTACATTTTTTCTTACCTTTTCAGGATTATTAAAATTATCTGTTAATGCTTGTACATCAGCAATTAAGATATATGGATCATATTTACCTGAATTTTGCATATCAACTCTTGTTTTAAGAGAACCAAAATAATGACCTATATGTAATCTTCCAGTTGGTCTATCTCCTGTTAATATTCTTTTTTTATCCATATCTTCTCCTCCTAACTCTAAAGCTATCTTCTATAATAAATTTCTATAATGAATATTACATCTTTAATTTAGTTTTATTTAATTCTTTACTCTACTTTTTAATTTAATTCTTTACTAAAGTTTTTCTTGTTATTAAAGTTATAAAATATATACAACCTGATATTATTACTATCATTGGACCTGTTGGTATATTAAAGTAATATGATGCTATCACTCCTGATATTCCAGAAAATAGCGAGAATAATACAGAATACAAATGATAGCTTCTCATATTTTTTGCTATATTTCTACTTGATGCTGCAGGTAATATAAGTAATGAATTAATTAATAATATACCTATCCATCTTATTGAAATCATTACAACTATTGCAATTAGTATTGCAAATATATTATCTATTTTCTTAGTTTTTACTCCCTTGCTTTTTGCAAGAGTTGTATTTATACTTACTAAATTTAGTTTATTAAATGTAAAATACCAAAATACTAATACTGCTATTGCAATTAAAAACACATATATAATTTCTGTATCTGTTATGCTTAAAATATCTCCTACTAAATAGCTTGAATACTGATTAAAGTTTCCTGTTTGTGCTAATATTGCTAGTCCTAATGCTATTGCAATAGATGAAAAAACACTAATTATTGTATCAGCTCCATATGTTGTTTTGTTTTTTACATAATTTAGTAAAAGTGCAAAACCAATTGCAAAAATTATCATTCCTATATTTAAATTACTTATTCCAATTAAACTTCCGAAGTGCTATACCTGTTAATGCAGAATGTCCTAATGCATCTGAGAAAAATGCCATTTTGTTATTTACTATCATAGTTCCAAGTATTGCAAAGATTGGTGATATTAAAATTATAGCTAAAAGTGCATTTTTCATAAATTCATAATCTATAAATTCAAAAGGTAATATTACTTCTAATATACTATCTATTATTTCCATTTTTCCCCCATTTAATTTAAGTTAGTTCTCCAAATCTATTTTTAAATTCTAAACTTTTAAATACATCTTCTGGTTTTCCATCTTTTATTACTTCTTTATCTAACAAAATCACTTTATCTGCATATTTTTTTGCTAGTTCTAAATCATGTGAAACTAAAATTATTGACATATCATATTCTGATTTTAGCTTACTAATTATTTTATAAAATTCTTTTATTCCATTTCTATCTATTCCTGAAACCGGTTCATCTAATATTAATAAATTAGGTGTAGGTTTTGTTGCTATTGCAATTAATACTCGTTGTAATTCTCCTCCTGATAAGTCTCCTATACTTTTATCTATTAGACTATCTGCTCCAAATATTTTTAATTGTTCCTTTATTTCTTCATATATTTTTTTATCTTTTCTTAAAAATACTGGTATATGAGTAATACAAGATGCAAATAAATCATATACTGTTGTTGGCATATGTTTCTCAACATTTATACTTTGTGGTACATATCCGATTTTTATTTTTTTAGCTATATTATCTTTTTGATCTACAAATGTAATGTTCCCTGTATGTTCTATCTCGCCTAAAATAGCTTTTAATAATGTTGTTTTACCTGCACCATTTCGCCCAATTATTACAGTTAGTTCTCCGCAGTGAATATGTATGTTTACATTTTTTAATATTTCTTCGTTTCCTATTTTAACTCCAATATTATTAATTTTTGTGCAATGTAATCCACAAGCTTTCTCCATTATTTCCTCCATTTATATAAAATTGACACAAAATAATTTTATTGTGTCAGTATTTGCATATTTTCTTCTATTTGCTCTATATATGCATTTGTATCTAAATTTCCTCTTAATCCTGAGTTTAATTTATATATTTTTGCACCTGTTTCATCAGCTATTGCTCTTGCATTTGATTCATTATCATCTTTATCAATTATTATCATTTCAATATTTTCTTGTTTTACTTTATCTATAATATTTTTAAGCATCTCTGCTGACATAGTACTTTCTTCGTGATCTGTTTCTATTGTAGTCATTTCTATTCCTAATTCTTTCCCCATATATTCAAATGCCTCATTTAATGATATAGCTTTTATACCATTTAACTCTTTTAATTCTTCTAAATATCTTGTTTTTAATTCTTCTAACTTATTTACATATGTATCTGTATTATTTTGATATATATCTGAATTTTGAGGATCTAAATTTATTAACTCATTTGAAATATTTTTTACTTGTAAAATATAGTTATCTATACTTGTCCATATATGAGCATTTGTTTCTGCTTCATCTTGTATTACATCTGTAATATTTGCACTTGAATCTATTACTTTCATATCCATATTAGATTCTATAGCTTTTTCTAAAAAGTTTTCCATTCCTAGTCCATTTGCTATAAATATATCCGCATTTTCTATTTTTTTCATATCTTCTGTAGTTATTGTATAATCATGTAAACATCCTACATTTACATCTGCCATATTAACAAGTTCTATATTTTGTGCTCCATCAGTTATATTTTCTGCTATTATGTACATAGGATAAAAAGATGTAACAATTTTGGTAACTCCGTCATCTTTTTGATCATTATTATTTTTATTTATATTTAAAATTACTAATACAACAATTATTAGTATAATAACTGCTGATATAATCCCATATTTTACATATTTATTCATTAATTTTTCCTCCATGCAACTTATAATATAATACCATTTTTTACTTTTTTTTTCAATATATTTATGTAAATTTATATATTTAAAGAGCTTATTTATCAAGTAAAATCAAACACTTTACTAAATTTATATAAGCTCTTCATATTATTTAATAATATAATATATTTTTTAACTCAGTTAGATTTTTCTTCATAGTTTCATATCCTATTTCAAAACATTTTTCTATTTTATTTGAATCAAATAATCCTATATCATTTATATTTATCTCTAAAATATAATCACTTTTTTCCAAGTCTTTTTCTATTATTTTATTTCCCATTATATCAATAGTTTTCATAATAATATCGAAGAAGTTACTATTTGCATTTATTTTATCTCCTTTAAATTTTATAGCAATAATTTTATCCGCGCCTTGTTTTTTTACTTCTCCAACAGGTATATTATCTAAAGCACCTCCATCTACAAATGAATGTGTATTTATATTGCATATATTAAACATAGCTGGAAAACTACTACTTGCTCTTATAGCTTCTCCAATACTTATATTGTTAATATATCTGTTTTCTTTATTATCTAATTTTTCAGGTATATAATTAGTAAATATATATTCTTTTGAATCCATAATATCAACCGTTGGAATTACTATAGGCATTTTTATCTCATTAATATTATCTACATTTTTTATGTGTGCTAATTTTTCAAATACTTCTTCTATATTTTTCCCATTTCTAAAACCATTACTTCTCTTATTTTTACTTATAAAATGTTTCATTCCATTAAATATTTTAAATTTATTATCTCCAATTATTTTAGAATGATTTCTTAAAAAACTTTCAAATATTTCATCAGGGGTATATCCTATTGCATAAAGACTTGCCACCATACTTCCAGCGCTAGTTCCACCTATTATATCAATTTTTATATTATCTTCCTCTAATGCTTTTAAAACACCAGCATGTGCTATTCCTCGTATTCCTCCACCAGATAAAGCTAATCCTATTTTCATATACCTCTCCCTTTATATTTATTGTATATATTATTAACTATTTTGGTGATTTTTAAACAACACTATATTTTATTTTCTATGATACTATTTTAATCTTTCTAACTTCGAGTTAAATTGACATAATATGTACAAGTTTACTGTGGTGCATGAATGTTCGGGATCTCAAGCTTCTTGATGGTGTCCGCTATTTCACTGCTGATGAGTGCATCTACATCGTCAATTTCTATTTCAGGAATTTGACCAACCTCTCGGTATCGAAAAAAAGGTGTCGGACTATAATTAGTTCCGGCACCTATATTTATTATTCAGCTGTATATGGTAATACTGCTATTTGTCTTGCTCTTTTTACTGCTAATGTTATATCTCTTTGATGCTTTGCACATGCACCTGTTGCTCTTCTTGGAAGTATTTTTCCTTTATCATTAACAAATTTCTTTATTTGATCAGCATTTTTATAATCTAATACTAAGTTTTTGTCTGCACATAAAGGACATACTTTCTTTCTCATTTTTCTAAATTTTGGATTATAATCACTATCAGCATTATTTCTATTATTTCTCTTATTTTTCTTATTGTCAGCCATTTTCTTACCCCCTTACTTGACTAATTTTATAAGGTTTAAGTAGTTTTACTTATTAATTTTCTATTTTAATTCATTTTGTTTTTCTATTTCTAGAATGGTAAATCATCACCTGAAGATATTTCAAAATCTGAATTTGATCCAGTATTTGGCATTGCACCAAATGTAGCATCAAATGTTGATGCACCTGCATCTCCTTCTCTTTTGCTATCTGCAAAATATGCTTCTTCTGCTACAACTTCTGTAACATAATGTTTTTGACCTTGATCATCATCCCAAGTTCTTGTTTGTAATCTACCAATAATTCCTACTTGTTGACCTTTTTTATAATATTTACTACAAAATTCTCCTAGTTTTCCCCAAGCAACTATGTTTATAAAGTCTGCTTGTCTTTCTTCACCTTGTTTTACAAATCTTCTATTAACTGCTAAGCTAAAAGAAGCTACAAGTGTATTACTTGTTTGTGTGTATCTTACTTCTGGGTCTCTTGTTAATCTTCCCATTAAAATTACTTTGTTCATATTTTACACCTTTTACCTTTCATAAATTAAAGGCCCCCGAATTTAAGGGTTATAGTATTTATTTTTTTACAACTATAAATTTAATTACTTCATCTGTAATTCTGTAATTTCTTTCAAGTTCTGCTATTAGACTTGGATTAGCCTCAAAATCAAATACTACATAGTATCCTTCTTTGTTTTTCTTAACTTCATAAGCTAATTTTTTCTTTCCTAAGTCATTAACTTGTTCTACTTTACCATCACTATTAATTAATGTTGTAAATCTTTCTGTTAATTCCTTTAATGTGTTTTCTTCAACATTAGGATTAATAATGATAACACTCTCGTATTTATTCATTATCTTTCACCTCCTCATGGATATATAACCTATGAACATAAGTGTCATAAGTAAGGAAAAATAGCAAAGCTATTTTCTAACGGTAATTATTTTAGCATATTTTTTACAATTTTACAAGTCATTTGTTAAAGTTTTTGTTAAATCAATTGTTTTTTCAACCTTTTTCTTAGATTTTATATGTTTTTATAGTATTAAATTTCAATTTAGTTTTTCATTTGACACATTTTCAAATTTATAGTAATATACTACCATATACTAAGAAATGCTTTACAAATATAAAATTTAAAAGGAAAGGAGTGTAATTTTGTTAATGTAAGCGCCAGGACGTATATTTTACGTTGACGAGGTTAGAAACTTTATCGAAATATTCGGCGGATGGTTTCTTGGCATCGGATTACTGCCACAAATACTAGTCAAAACCTAATAGTAATATTAGAATACAATACTAGTAGGGTAATCTTTATTTGTAGTGCTTTCTTAAATATATTTAAGGAGGTATTTTTTATGTGTGGTATCGTAGGATACATAGGTAATAAAAAGGCAACTCCAGTACTAATAGACGGACTTTTATGTCTAGAATATAGAGGTTATGACTCTGCTGGAATTGCAACTATTGAAAATGATTCAATAAAAGTCATGAAAGACAAAGGAAGAGTTAATAATTTATATAATTTAGAAGGTATAAATGATCTAGAAGGTACTGTTGGAATTGCTCATACAAGATGGGCTACACATGGTAAACCATCAAAAGAAAACTCTCATCCACACATGGATAATAGCAATACTTTTGCTGTTGTACATAATGGTATTATAGAAAATTATTCTGAATTAAGAGAATTCTTAAGCAAAAATGGATATAATTTTCTATCCCAAACTGATACAGAAGTCATTCCTAACTTAATTCATTACTATTATACTAATGGTCCTGTATCAATACTAGAAAATATAAATGAAAGATTTTTGGGTGCTGTTAAATCAGCTGTTAATGATTTAAAGGGAAGTTATGCAATAGAAGCTATTTCTCCTATTTGCCCTAACGAAATAATAGTTGTTAGAAAAGATAGTCCACTTGTTATTGGAAAAGGTAAAAGTGAAAACTTTATAGCTTCAGATATTCCTGCTATCTTAACACACACCAAAGACTTCTATTTACTAGATGATAATGAATTTGCAGTTGTATCTAAAAACAAAGTTAGATTTTTTGATAATAGTTTAATTGAACATAATAAGGCTATTAAAAATATAGAATGGGATGCCAATGCTGCAGGTAAAGATGGATATGAAGACTATATGTTAAAAGAAATAAATGAACAACCTACTGCAATTAGAGAAACTATCGGTTCTAGATTTAAATTAGGTGAAAAATGTTCTTTTCATGATATAGATATTACTAAAGAATATTTATCTAGTGTTAATAGAATATTCTTTGTTGCTTGTGGTACAGCGTGGCATGCAGGATTAGTTGGTAAAGCTCTAATGGAAAATCTTTGCAAGATCCCAACAGAAGTTGATATAGCTTCTGAATTTAGATACAGAAACCCAATTATTGATGAACATACTTTATGTATTTATATAAGTCAATCTGGAGAAACTGCAGATACAATAGCTGCATTAAAACTTGCTAAATCACATGGTGCTAAAACTCTTGCAATTTCAAATGTTATAGGAAGCTCTATAACAAGAGAAGCTGATTATTCAATCTATACTCACGCAGGCCCAGAAATCGCTGTTGCTTCAACTAAAGCATATACATCTCAAGTTGCTTTAGTTGCTATATTAGCTATGTATTTTGCAGAAATTCTTGGTACTTCAAGTGAATCTGAAATCGAAAAATTAAAATCGGATTTAATAGATTTACCATCAAAAATAGAACAAATCTTAGCAAATACTGATGAAATAAAGAACTTTGCAAAAAAAATATATACCGAAAAAGATATGTTTTTCTTAGGAAGAGGAACAGATTATAATGTTGCATTAGAAGGATCTCTAAAATTAAAAGAAATATCATATATTCATTCAGAGGCATATGCAGCAGGAGAATTAAAACATGGACCTATAGCACTTATAGAAAATGGTGTTACGGTTATAGGAATTATTACTAATCCAGATCTAGTTGAAAAGTCTATTAGTAATATTCAAGAAGTTATTACAAGAGGAGCAAAAACATTGATTATTACAAATCAAATAATTCCTAATGGACATTTTGATTATGTTTTAACTATACCTGAAACAAATCCTCTTATTTCACCTATTTTATCTGTTATACCTATGCAACTTCTTTCTTATTACATTTCTAAATTTAAAGGTTTAGATGTTGATAAGCCAAGAAATCTCGCAAAATCAGTAACAGTTGAATAAGAATAAATCAAATAATTTATTTTAACATAAAAATATTTTAACTAAAGAAAGCTTTTTTAATATAAAAATACTAAAGATTAAATATAGATAAAATTTAACATAGAATAAGAAAATAAAAATAATATAGAATATATAGAAAAATGAGTAAAGCCTACTACTTTACTCATTTTAATTTTTCTAATTTATAAATTATTTTTCAATTTTATATAAATCATTAAAAAAATTATTAATACTACTATTATTAATGCTAGTGTTACTATTTTTATTTTATTACTGCTTTTACTCTTTCTCCAGTAAATTATAGCTCCAATTATAATCGTAATTAGTGGTATTAATAAAAGTCCAAGCATTCTCAACAAATTTTCTCTTACATTAATTGGAGCATTCTGATCTGATGGAACCCCATACATCAATTGTGTCTCTAATGAATTACTTGCAGCTAATACTTTCGTGTAAATAGTAATGAAAAAAATACCAATTCCTACAAATACTTTTTTAATTTTATTTAATATTTTCATTTGTTACTCCTTCTCTTTTATATTATTATTACATATTAAATTATATTATAAACACATTTATTTTGTCTATTTTCATCAAAGTTCCATGTATGATATGATCCACCTAAACAGTAATCCCAATATTTACATTCTTCACATTCTTTACACTTAGTTCTATTCTTTGTTCTAAATTCCTTATATTTATTTTCCCATACTTCTTTAAAATTGTCTTTTCTTATATTTCCTTGAATAAGTTCTTTCCTTCTTGGAACATTGGGACATACAAACAAGTCACCATTATATAATATACTAGCTACATTTATTCCTGTTCTACAATAAAAATAGCTTTTCCTAACTTCTTTTTCAAAATCTAATCCTAAGAAACTTGGACATCCATATGTAACATCAAGTCTTTTATCTTTCTTTTTTGATTTTACAAAATCTAATAACTTTTTTATTTCTTCTCCATTTAGTAATAATTCATCATTTAAGTTTGCTCTTCCTATTGGATCCATTGAAACAACTCGCCAAGAATCTAATCCTAAACTTAGCATTATATTATATAATTCTTCCATTTGATTTATATTCTCTTTATGGAAAACGGTTGTTACTTGGATATGTTTTACAAAATTTGCTTCTTTTAATTTTTTTATATTATTAATTATTATTTTATATGAGCCTGGAACGCCTCTAAATTTATCATGTGTTTCTTCTAATCCATCTATACTAATTGATATTGTATCCATATTAGCTTTCTTTAATTTTTCAATATTTTCATCTGTTAGTAATATACCATTTGTTGTCATTCCCCATCTAAATCCTAATTCATTTGTTGCATATTCCATTACTTCACATAAGTCTTTTCTTACTAGTGGCTCTCCACCAGTTACATTTATTAGAATTTCATTTGCATTCATATCATTAGCTATCTGTTTAAAAGCATTTTTTATTTCATCTGTAGTAAGTTCACCATCATATTTTTTCTTTTCTGCACTACTTCCACAATGTTTACATTTAGCATTACAAGTAAGTGTACATTCCCAAAATAAATCTATTAACTTATGCTTTTCCATTTCTTGTTCTTTAACTTGGTTAAATAATGCTAATTCCCCTAATTTGTATATTTTCTTTAACATATCAATACATTCCTTATTATTTTTACTAATTTAAGAATATCATAGAACTTTATAAAATACAATATTTATTTTTTAATATCATTTAGCCGAATGATTACTTTTAATATAACTAGCAAAATTGCTCCGGGTATACCTAATATTCCCACCAATACAGAAGTTAATAAATTCAGTCCTATATGAAATCCAAAATTCATCCCAATTATATTTATTAAATATATAAGTAATCCTCCTAGAATTGAATTAAATACTAATTTTAATATATTTTTTAATGGCAAAATAAATATCTTTCCCAAAATAAATAATAAAATTATACAAATAATAAAAGTTCCTATTGTATTAAAGTCCATAAATAAAACACCTCTTTATAATTAATATGTTTATTTATGGACAAATATTCTTTATGTTTAATTAAGCTTTGTTTTTTCTTATATATATTTCATTTATCATATCTAATACAATCCCTTTTTTCTGTGCCTTTTTCATTAAATAATCTAATTTAGTTTGATTTGCTTTTATTTGATATGAATAATAATCTATAAGCCCTTCTTCTGCAAATTCAAAATTTTTATGTGCGCTATCTAATTCATTCTTTGTTTTTATAATGCTTACTATTAATTCTAAGTTTTTCTCATCCTCAGACTTGTCTTCTATCTTTTCTTCTCTAATATATTTCTCGTACATATATCCTCCAATATATTTATAATTTATATTATTTTATTCTAATTCATGTAAATTTATTCATTTTATGCAAATATTAGAAATAGAATTATTCCAACTGACTGAATTATAAACAAATTCATCATATTAGAAAATAGTAAATTACTTGTAGCTTCAATAATTCCTTCATGTGATGTTTTATCTTTATGGTGTTTTTGAGATTCAAAAAATGTAATAAATTCAGGAATACTTGTAATCATGCCAAGCAATATTCCTACTATAAATTCTTGCACATTCAATTTCTCGCATAATATTTCTAAAGTATTACCCAATAAATTTCCAATAAAATATAATCCAATTGCAGATAATATTAGTATAACTATATTAATAAATAAATCTTTTTTAGAATATTTCCTATTTCTTTTTTCATTTATTTTTTCAATATCTTTTATACCTTTTTGGGTATATAATTTATGAGCATTTTTACTAATTTTATTAAATATATAAAATAATATTATAAACAATAAAATATAAATAGTATTAATTTGAATGTTAAGAAAAAAAATTATAATTGGAATAATAATAGTTACAATCACAAGAAGAAGATCTATTTTAATTGCTTTGTTTCTTAGCTTTCTTTGATTTTTATTTATAACTATTGTAGTAATATATTGAATTAAATTTATTATATTAGAACTCAACACATTAAATATTGCTGTATTAAAAAAGCCTGTTGCTGCAGAAAAAGAAACTGTAAGAAGTTCTGGTACAGATGTAGTAAAGCCTGCAATATTACCAATTGTTTTCGGTTTTAATTCTAAATTTTCTGCAATATTTCTTAAAACTTTTATTAAAACATATTTTGAAATTAAAACAATTAAAATTGAGTAAATAAAAAATAGTATAAATTCTTTTATCATAAATTAATTACCACCTTTTAACAAAATCATTATTATTCTATCCATATATCCACATTTTAGTAAATTTTTCTTGATATTTTTTTTATTTGGTGGTAAAATATTATCATTATTAATATTGATAAACATTTGATAAAAGAATAGTAACATAATTAATTTTATATAGAGAGACTATGGTTGGTGTAAATAGTTTAAAATATTATGCGAATCTACTTTTAGAGTTTTTTTATGAAAGTAAAACCGTGTGATGCTAGGTTATAAGCATTTTAGAGATGTCAATTTTTGATTAATTAAGGTGGCACCGCGGAGTATATTCGTCCTTATATAAAGTATAAGGGCGATTTTTGTATTTATAATAAAACAAATCAAATTAATAAAATGTTTTATTTTTCATTATATTATTTTAGTATATTAATTTTAAATATATATTGTAAGGAGGAGTTTTTATGATAGACATTAAGTTTTTAAGAGAAAATCCTGATGTTGTAAAAGAAAACATTAAGAAAAAATTTCAAGATCATAAACTTGTTTTAGTTGATGAAGTATTAGATCTTGATCAAAAAAACAGAGAAGCAAAATTAAAAGGTGATGAACTTAGAATGAAAAGAAATTCATTAAGTTCTGAAATCGGTAATTTGATGAAATCTGGCAAAAAAGATGAAGCAGAAAAAATAAAAGCAGAAGTTCAAAAAATCAATAGCGAACTTTCAGAAAATGAAAAATTAGAAAATGAATATTCAGAAGCAATAACAGAAAGAATGATGAAAATACCTAATATAATTCATGATTCAGTTCCAATTGGTGAAAACGATAGTAAAAATGTTGAAATAGAAAAATTTGGTGAACCTGTTGTTCCAGATTATGAGGTTTCTTATCATGCTGATATAATGGAAAGCTTAGATGGTTTAGATTTAGATTCTGCTCGTAGAGTTGCTGGAAATGGTTTCTACTACTTAATGGGTAATGTTGCAAGATTACATTCAGCAATACTTTCATATGCAAGAGATTTTATGATTAACAAAGGATTTACTTATTGCATTCCACCTTTTATGATTCGTAGTGATGTCGTTACAGGTGTAATGAGTTTTGAGGAAATGGATGCTATGATGTATAAAATTGAAGGTGAAGATCTTTACTTAATTGGTACTAGTGAACATTCAATGATAGGTAAATTCAAAGGACAGATCCTGCAAAAAGCTGATATGCCATATACTATGACATCTTATTCACCTTGTTTTAGAAAAGAAAAAGGAGCTCATGGTATAGAAGAACGTGGAGTATATCGTATTCATCAATTTGAAAAACAAGAAATGATTGTTGTATGCGAACCTGAAGATAGTTGGAAATGGTATGATAAACTATGGTCATATACTGTAGAATTATTTAGAAGTATGGATATTCCTGTTCGTACACTTGAATGCTGTAGTGGAGATTTAGCAGATCTTAAAGCTAAAAGCTGTGATGTTGAAGCATGGAGTCCAAGGCAACAAAAATACTTTGAAGTTGGAAGTTGTTCAAACTTAACAGATGCTCAAGCAAGACGTTTAGGAATTAGAATAAAAGGTGAAAAAGGAAACTATTATGCACATACTTTAAACAATACTGTAGTTGCTCCACCTCGTATGCTAATTGCATTTTTAGAAAATAACTATAATGAAGATGGAAGTATAAATATTCCTGAAGTGTTAAGACCATATATGGGTGGAATAGATAAATTAGTTCCTAAAAAATAAAAGATATTAATTCATAAATTTTGAAATTATATTATATAATAAATATTTGAGAACCATTACTTCAAAAGTAATGGTTCTCTTTGTCATTCTAGCTGTATTTAGCCAGTACTTTCCTGGCATCAGCTATAATTTTCTGCGTCTCGGCGTGAATTCTCTCCGTCTCGTCGCAGTCTTGGAGAGTCTCTTCTTTCATCTTTTCCAACCACGGATCGCCATGAGTTGGCACGTTCTCTACATCTCTGCGAAGTTCTGCAATTTGCTGTTCAAATGGTTTCCGTGTTGCTTTTTTGCTTTTTTTCACTGTTATTTCTCCTTTTAATTTAAATATTTGCAAGTTGCTTAAATTATATTATACTACATTTCTATAGTTTTTACAATTTTGCATAAGTTGAAAAACAAAAAAACTTATGATAGAATTACTTTACTAAATTTAATTTTTGAATAAAATAAATAATTATTATATGATTTTTTGAAATATATAGAAAGGAGTTAACTATGCTAATTAAAAATCCAGAATTTAAAATATCTGCAGTTAATCCTAAACAATATCCTGATGATGGATTACCTCAAATTGTTTTAGTAGGAAAATCAAATGTTGGAAAATCCTCTTTTATTAATAGTATGATTAATAGAAAAAAATTAGCTCGAACCAGTAGTGAACCAGGTAAAACTAGACAAATAAATTTTTATAATATGGATAATAAATTTTATTTTGTAGATTTACCCGGATACGGATATAGTAAAATGTCTAAAGCAGAACAAATTAAAGTCGGTGGATTTATTGAAGAGTATTTAAAAAAGAGCAAAAATATTGCTTTAATTATTTTTTTAATTGATATTAGACATTCTCCTACTGAAAACGATAGATTAATGTATCAATATGTTATAAATTCAAATAGTCCATGTATTATTATTGCAAATAAAGCTGATAAGATAGCTGTAACCAAGGTAGATTCATATGTAAAAGATTTACAAAATGAATTAAATCCTTTAAAAGATTTTACGTTTTTACCTTATTCTTCAGAAAGACGCATTTATTCTGATAGAGTTTGGGAAGAAATTGAAAAATATCTTTAATTCAAATAATAAAAACTGCTAATTTAATAGCAGTTTTTATTATTTATTTCTCTTCTTTTTCCACTTTTCTTACAATCATCTTCAAAGCTTTTGGTCTTTCTAACATAATAGTATGTCCGCATCCTAAACATTTAAGTTTAAAATCTACTCCAACTCTCGTTATCTCCCATAATTTACTACCACAAGGGTGCTGTTTTTTTGTTCTTACAATATCACCTATATTATATTCCATTATTTACACCCTCCTTTAAAATATATTATTTCATAGCTTTTTCTAAACGATTTATTACACTTTCTTTTCCTAGAACTTGCATTATTTCGTACATATCTGGTGTATTTTGTCTTCCTGTTAATGCAACTCTTATAACAGTGCTAATATCACCAACATGTCCTGGCCATTTTTCAGGTTCTTTCTTAAACTCTTTAACTTCTCTTGCATATCCTGTTTTTTCTGCCAAATCTTTAATTTTATTAAACCATGTTTCCTTATCATGATCTATATCAAAGTATTCTTCTATATATAATTTTAATATTTTATTTATTTCTTCTTTATCATTTATTTTCGCATAATCATATGAAATATCTTCATCTAAGAATTTATTATCATACATGTATATGATATTATTTTTTACTTCAGACCATTTTGATATATCTTTTCTAGGTTTTTTATTACCTCTTTCAATTCCTAATACTTTTAAAGAATATTCTTTATCAGCTAACATATCAACTAATTCATTATCATATATATTTGCCCATTCTAAGCTGTTTTTATATACTTCTTCAGCACTCATTTTAGATATTACTGTTTTTCCTATATCTAATAATTTTACCATATCAAATAAAGCACCACTTACACTCATCTTATTTAGGTTAAAATCAAATTCATCTATATTTTTATCTGGATTTGCTCTTCTCCAATTTTCAAAAGTAGAATTTGCAATATTTAATAAATATTCTTTAACAGCAAGTGTAGGTATTCCCTCTTCTTTATAGTAACTTACAGCTGCTTCTGGATCTTTTCTCTTACTTAATTTACGTTTGTTTCCATTGTCATTTTTCATTATTGGGGCTATATGAGCATATTTTGGAGCTTTAAATCCTAATTCATGGAATAACTGTAAGTGTAAAGGAACAGATGAAAGCCATTCATCACTACGTATTACATGTGTGGTTCTCATTAAATGATCATCGACTGCATGGGCAAAGTGATATGTTGGTAGTCCATCAGCTTTTATTATTACTATATCTTGATCATTTTCTGGAAAATCTACATTTCCTTTTATAATATCATGATGTTTAATTTTTCTATCTTCTCTTCCAGGTGATTTAAAACGTATAATATAACTTTCACCATTCTTTATTTTTTCAGCTGCCTCTTCAACTGTTAAATTTCTACATTTAGCCCATACCCCATAATATCCTGGTCTTATTTTTGCTGCTTCTTGTTTCTTTCTTATTTCTTCTACTTCTTCTGATGTACAAAAACAAGGATATGCTTTACCTTGTGATAATAAATATTTTGCATAAGCCTCATATATATCTTTTCTTAAAGATTGTTTATATGGTCCATAGTTACCTACTTCATCATTTTCTGTTATCATTCCTTCATCAGGTGACATATCAAAATCTTTTAGAGAATTTACTATTCCTGTAACTCCATTTTCTACTTCTCTTTTTTGATCTGTATCTTCTACCCTTAAAAAGAATACACCACCAGTTTTTTTAGTCATTTCTTTTGAAACTAAAGCTTGGTATAATCCTCCTATATGAACAAATCCTGTAGGACTTGGCGCAAATCTTGATACAACTGCTCCTTCAGGTAAATTTCTTTCTGGATATTTTTCTTCATAATATGAAATATCCTTTGCATTTGGAAATATTAAATCTGCTAAATCTTTATAATCCATATTCTTCCCTCTCTTTACTCAAAAAAAATCTTTGTATATTATACTCTATTTTTTACTAATTTACAATATTAACTATGTAAAAGCAAGTAAAATATATAAAACGCTTTGTATTCCATCATTCTTGACAATTATCACATAATATAGTAAAATGAATAATTGTAATAAATATTTTTTAAGAGAGGTAAACAATATGGAAAATCGAAACAACTACGAAGTGACCAACAACAATCAAGAATACACCTTTAAAACCAAACGGTTTTTAATAGGATGGATAGTGCTTATGGCCGCTTTAGTCATACTTGGCATTATGCGTGGTCTTCCACTCATAAACCAAGTAAAATCACTTCTTCTGATTACAATTGGCTGGTGGTCTGGAGCCTATGGTTGGTATTTATTCTTCAAGTATTTCATTTATGCCTATCGGTAAAATTGTTTTATCTTTCACTGCAAAACGCACAGGAGGGGGCTCTGCCCTCTCCATATTTTATTTAAATTAATAGTTTATATATTAAATTTAATAAATCCAACTTATTTTTATATTAAATGCATATAATTTATTATATATTTTATTAGGAGGAATTAAATTGAATTCTTGTGAATTTGTTACATTTATTTCTACTCTTGCATGTGCTATTGCGCAAGATAAGACAAAAAGAGAATTAGATATTTTGTCAGTATTTTTTACTCAATTAGGTGATACTCTTGCTACTATTTCTATTTTAGATTATGATTAATTTTTTTATTTACTTTAATTGATTCCAAAATTTAAATACCAAAGAGACTTTTCATTAGTATTTTTTCTAAATATTTTTTCATAAATATGCTGAATTTTTATATTCCAATTTCTATATATTTTCAATTAATATTTTACAGAACAAAATGGAGGTACTATAGCTTGCGCTGTAGCACCTCCTGCTTACTGTATCACTCACTGTGCATTCATAATCCACAAACGTGTTTCATCGTCCACATAGCGTAGCTGACGAGCGTCGGTATCAATGTAGATACCTTTTACATCTTCGAATCGAAGTATAATACGAGTTCCATACTCCTCCTCATGGTTAATGTCGTGTTGAATGTACTTGTCGTCATCGCACTTGATCCAGTAGCTTTCACCCTTGTCACGCCACCTCCATTTTTGGTAGATCGCTTTAAAGGTTTCAGCATCTAAAATAGATGCGATAACCCGAAGATCGCGGGAAGAATAGGTTGTTACCTCTTCTTCCATTTTTCGGAACTTATCCCTGGTAGTAGCACCAGAAATGACTTTTGTCTTGGTATTTGTAGAGCTGACCAGAATCGGATCTCTGTTCACGATGAACAAGTTCCAATTCATTGGAGTCGGAGTGCAATCCAGCTGGATTGCAGCGTTCTCGGTAATGTAACTGTGTGCAATTGCGCTCGCCAAAGTCGTGATCATGTTCACATCTTCCTTTCTTAAGTTCTAAGTGTGGAGAGTGGTGTATAAATCCAAATAGGATTAATGTTATTATACCATAATTATGTAAATTTATCAATTTCATGTCTGTTTACTTTCTTTTAATTCATACCTTAAATAATATTAAAAAAGCTCAAGTTGAAATAACTTGAACTTTATTTATTATTAAATATTTTTACTATACTTCCATTATAATTGGTAATATCATTGGGTTACGTTTTGTTCTTTGGAATATATAGTCTCTTAAATCATCTTTTAAAGTTGATTTTATTGTAGACCAATCCCTTATTCCATCTTCCTCAAATCCTTTTACTTCTTCATTTATGACTTTCTTTACATCATCCATTAAAGTTTCAGATTCTCTTACATAAACAAACCCTCTTGATACTACATCTGGTCCTGAAACAATTTCTCCTGTGCTTCCATCCATTGTCATTACAATTACAATTAAACCATCTTGTGATAAATGTTGTCTATCACGAAGAACTATATTTCCAACATCTCCAACTCCAAGACCGTCTACTAATATTTTTCCACATGGTACTGATGTTGTTATTTTAGCTTCTTTTTTATTTAACTCCAATGTTTTACCATTTTCTAAAATAAATATATTTTCTGGTGGTATTCCCATTATTTTACCTGTTTCTGCATGTGCTCTTAATTGCCTATATTCACCATGAACTGGTATAAAGTATTTTGGCTTAGCTAAAGATAAAATTAATTTTTGTTCTTCTTGGCAAGCATGTCCTGATACATGAACATTTTCCAAAGCACTATATATAACTTCTGCACCAATTTGCATTAAATCATTTATTACATTAGATACTAATTTTTCATTTCCTGGTATTGGAGTAGCAGAAATTATTACCATATCATTAGGAGTAATAACTACTTTTTTATGTTCTCCTGATGCCATTCTTGTTAATGCAGACATTGTTTCTCCTTGACTACCTGTTGTTATTATTACTAATTGATCATCTGTATAATTTTTTATCATATCTATGTCTATAAACATATTTTCTGGTGCATCAATGTATCCAATTTCTCTAGCTGTTTCAATCATATTTATCATGCTTCTTCCACAAACTGCAATCTTTCTACCATATTTCTTAGCAGAATTAACAATTTGTTGTACTCTGTGTACATTAGAAGCAAAAGTTGCTACCACTATTCTTTTTTGATTATTTTGAAATAATCTATCAAATACATCACCAATTGTTCTCTCTGACATAGTATAACCTTTTCTTTCAGAGTTTGTACTATCTGACATTAATGCAAGAATTCCTTTATTTCCAAGTTCAGCAATTCTACCAAAGTCCATTATTTTATCATCAATAGGTGTAAAGTCTACTTTAAAATCTCCTGTGTGTAGTACAACACCAACTGGTGTGTGTATAGCAAGCATTACTGAGTCTGGTATGCTATGGCTACTTCTAATAAATTCCACTTTTATATTCCCAAAATTAATAGTTTGTCCTTGTTCAACTGTTACTAATTTTGTAGATGAAAGTAATTTATGTTCTTCCAACTTGTTTTTTATTAATCCTATAGTTAACCTAGTTGCATATATTGGAATATTTATTTGTTTTAACACATATGGGATTGCACCAATATGATCTTCATGACCATGAGTTACAACTAAACCTTTTATTTTATCTTTATTTTTTTCTAAATATGTTACATCCGGTATAACTAAATCTATACCTAGCATATCATCTTCAGGAAACTCCAATCCACAGTCTACTAATACAATTTCATTTCCATATTCAAATACTGTAATATTTTTTCCTATTTCATCTAAACCACCTAAAGGAATTATTTTTAAATTATCTTTTTTGAATTCAAACTTTGGTGTATTTCTTTTTTTATTCTCATTTTCTCTTTTCTCTATACTATCTTTAGCAATTCTTCCTTCCTTTTTTGTTTCTTTTTTTACTACATTTTTACTTTCTCTTATTTCTTCATTTTGATTTTGTTTAACTGGTTCTCTTTTGTTATTATTTTTTGGATTTTTTCTTTTAATTGTTTTCTCTACTCTTTTCAAAGTATTCTCTTCTACAGTTTGGTTTTTTTCCATTAAATTATATCTCTCCTTTTCTATTATATTATTTATTAATTTATACATTATATACAAAATATACAAATAAAAAGTAGTTTATAATATTATAAACTACTCACACATAAAATCACATATAACACCAAGAGATACATACATATCTCTTTTTTAATTATATTAATACAAAAACTTAATTTATAAATATATAACATGCTTAAATTAAATTTCCGCCCTATAAGCATATCTCTATATTTTAATTATTTAATTTTATCCGTTCAATAATTTACAATATTATAATTTATTAATTATCTATCTTATAAATACTATATAAATCTCTTCTTTACCTCATTTTGGTAACAACTGTAAATTATTATACTATTTTTTGCTCGTTTTGTCAAATTAATTAAATTTATTATAATACTGCACCAATAATTCCAGCATCATTTTTTAATGTTGCTAAAACTATTTCTGGAATACTATCTTTGTTAAAAACATATCTTCTTTTATCCATTTCAGAAACTAATCTGTTATAGAAAATATCTTTGAAAAACACAAAACTTCCACCTAAACATATAGCTTCTGGTTCAAATATATCTATTATATTTGACAATCCTACTATTAAATTCTCTATATATTCATCTATAACCTCTTTTACTTTCTTATTATTACTTTCTTTCTCTATTATTCTTAATAGCTCTTCTGAAGAACAATTATCTATCTCTAAAATCTCTTTTATTTTTTCTTTAAATCTTTTTATAGAGCAATATGTTTCAAAGCATCCATCTTTACCACAATTACACTTAATTCCGCCTCTCTTAATTATCATATGTCCTAATTCAAAACCTGTATTTCTATTAGCAATTAATAGTCTTTTATTCATAAACACTGCTGAACCTATTCCTGTTCCTAAACATAAAAATACTGAATCTTTATATTCTCTTAGTGCACCATATTCATTTTCAGCCAAAGCTGCAGCCTTCGAATCGTTTTTTATTTTTATTGGAATATCTTTATATTTATTTATAATACAGTTTAGATCTAATTTATCTAAACCTAAATTAACTAAATTTGTAATTATATTATCTTTTATATTACCTGGTGTTACTATACCTATTAATTTTACATCATTTTCTTTTTTTAAATCATCTATATTTTTTTCTAAGTAATCTATTACTCTTTTTTCAACTTCTTTTTCATATGTTATATCTTTTTCTATCTTTTTTATAATTTTATTTTCATCATTTAATAGGCCAATTCCAATATGACTTCCACCTATATCAATTCCAATTTTCATACTCTTCCTCCATAAAAAAACTATTCAAACAAATTATATCATAACAATCTTCGTTTGAATAGTTTTACTTAATTTTTATATGTAAAATATAGTGAAATTAGTAATTAATAGTGCTATTAAATTAGCAACTCCCATATAAAATACAATTGGTATTTTTGCATTTTCTATTTTTATTCCTTTTACATATTTACTATTTTTCTTTCTTTTTAATATATTATTTATAATCAATTGAAGTGCAACAGCAATAAGTGTAATCATTACAGTATAAATATATACAGCTTCATATGTATATAATATCATAAATATAGATAACATTAAAACATCTATTGTATAACTATCTTTTCCTTTTTTCTTTAAATATATAACACTAAATAGAACTAAGAAACATGCTATAACAAGATATATTACATATCTATACATACTAATATCTATTGGTCTTTCAGTTATATATAAATAAATTAAATATGCTGTAACACAAATAAAACCTATTATAAGTGCTGATTTATCTACTTTAATATATTTCTTATCTATACCTAATATAATTAATAGTATAGTTATATAAATTAACCCTATTATAAAATATATAAGAGTTGATAGACTTGTAGTAAATAAACTTAATTTTATAGAAGCTGCAAATAAAACAAATATTACTCCAGTTAAAATTTCTATAAGAAAACTAGTAGGTTTTATCTTTTTTTTGCAATATCTACATCTTCCTCTTAAAAATATATAACTAAATATAGGTATTAAATCAAAAAATCCTAATTTATGATTGCATTGAGGACAATATGAGTGAGTGTGTGTTATATCTTGTTTTAATGGAATTCTATAAACAGCAAGTGTTATAAAACTCCCACATAAAGCTCCAATAAAAAATATTAATATATATAAAATATAGTCCATATTTACTCCTTACTTTAAAACAGAGGATATACTTAAATAACATTTAAAATTATATAGTATATCCTCTTTTATTAAAATAATTTTAAATTATTGTATACCTTCTACTACTTCATTTACATCATTAAGTACATTTGCTTGATTTTGTTCTAATGTATTTGTTGTTTCAGTTACTACATTTTGTTGAGCTGTAACATTTTCTTGTATTTGTTGTAATTTTACTTCTGTTTCATTCATAAATTCATCTAATTTGTATTCTACGTTTGCAGCATAACTTTCATCATTTGATGATGATCCCCAACCATTATTTCCAAAAGCAAATGATATAGCTAAAGTAACTAATACTATTAATAAAACAATTACTACAACTAATGCAACTAATGTAATACCTTTTTGATTCTTTTGCATTTTACTTCCTCCTTATATAATTTTTGTATATATCTATAAAATATATAAATATAATCTATATTTAGTAAATAATTTTATTTAATTCCTTCATTTTCAGTTGTATCACTAATATTATCTATTTCTTTACTAGATTCAGCTGTATTTGTACTCTCTATTGTAGTTTCTTCCTCTAGTGCAAATGGATCTGATTTTCCTTCATTATAATTACCTTTTTGTTTGTAAATATTTAAATCAGAATCTGTTACTTCATATGTTACTACAGTTTTTAATGATTCTGCTGAATCATCATTTATTTCATTTTTAACTTCTTCAGGTGTTTCATATGCTTCTTTAGCTGGTATTGATACACCTATTGGAATATAGTCATAAAATATTATTCCTAATATTAATAGTATCGCTATACTTAAAAGTAATAATATACAAATTTCTTTTATTACTGATTTTAGCATACTAACCTCCCTTTTATTAATTACAATATTTTATTTATTGTTCAATATTTTCTACTTGTCCTTCATCAGAACTATCAATAGTTTGATTTGTTTCGTCTAGTTTAACCATCACATTTCTTACATTAAATGTTGCTTGGAGATTCTCTTCATTTGGCGCTAGCTTAAAATCTTCTATTCTAAACTTTAATTCATTATCATCTTCTAAAGCTGATATAAAATCTATAATTCCTTGATATTTTCCTGTGATTGAAAAGGCTAATTCTTTAATATCAGATTCTTCATTTTCATCAGCCTTTATATCCATTCTCCACTTTACGCCTTTTTCTCTAGCATAACCACCAATTTTTAAATATAAATATTCAGCATTATATACATCTTCAGTAGTAGCCTCAGTTAGTTCTGATTCTGTACTTGAATTTACTGATTTATAATAACTTTCTTTATTATTCAATAAATTATCTACACTATCTAATACTTCTTGCTTTTTATTTTGAAGATCTGTTATAACTTTTGTATTAGATTCATCTCTTTTGGCTATCAATTTGCTATTTAATTCTGATATCTGATTTATTCCTAAAATTTTAAATGATCCTATAGATATTCCTTGAAATATGGTGAAATATGCTAGAATTATTAATATTACAATTAATACTGATATTAAAATTTTTCTCATAGCAAATCCCCCTCTATAATCGTTTGTATAAAACCATCTTCTGTATTGCTCTCTGTTGATACAACGTTAGTTAAGATCCCATCTTCTTTTAGTTTTACCTTAAAATATCCAAGCTCTTCATAATATTCTGATTTTGCTTTTATAATTATATGTCTATTATCATTTTCTTCTGTATTTTCTATTTCTGTTAATTGCACATTTTCAGGAATAACTGATTGAATATTAACTAGTAAGTTTGGAATTGCATTTTTAAAATCCAGATCACTTTCTGACTGAGAATTAACATTATTTAAATTATCTATCATTTCTTGGTATTTGCTAGATTTTTCATTTATTAAATTGATATCTTCATCTGCTGATGCAATCTGAGTCTCTGTATAACTAATTAATTCATCTGCTTCTTGTAATTTATTGTTTATAGTATTATTCAAATACATCGAGAAAATTGAATATACTATAATAATTGCAATTATCAAACCAGCTCCTCTTAATAGCCATTTCTCTGATTTTTCTAATTTACCGGACATATCAAAATCTAAATTTAAATTTATTTTATTAGGCATTCCTTTTACTTGTTTTGATTTACTAGTTTTCTTCTCTTTATTAGTTTCCTTTTTTAATACTTCAGGAATTGGCATAGAAAAACTACTTTGTTTTTTAAAGTTTAGTTCTTTAACTCCATATCCCAAATCTTGCATTGCCAATGCTAAAGCTGAATTTACCTCTATATAATCTTTTATATTAATTTTAGTTATGTCTTTTATAAAATATGGCTTTAATATTTCACATTTTTCTTGTGGAAAAAATTCTTGAAAATATAAATCTACATTGTTTACTACAGATAAGGTTCCTGTTATATATATTTTGCTATAATTAATTTTTGATTTTGTTATATATTTTTGTAAATCTGTAACTACTTTATACAATGTAGGAATTATAACATCCATATATTCATTTCCCTCATCTTGTACTTCTTTTCCTTCGATTGTATAAATTGTTGAATTCTTACATATCTCATATGCTTTAGAATATGAATTTTCTTTTCCTGCAATCTTTTTTAATACAGTTGATGGTCCCTGTTTTATTCTTTTTACATCATTTATTTTTTGATTTACAATACTAGTAATTATAGTTTCATCGTCCATATTAACAATAATTACATTCTCATTTTTATTAGTAGATATTATATTCGCAATACTCGTTCCCAATGGAGTAATTGTAGAAACTTTACAATTTTCCATATTATCTAAAATATTACTTATAGTTGATTTTTCTACAGAAATATGTGTTACTTTTAATGTATCTTTTCCTTCTTCTTCGGATACACTATATCTAGATTCATAATCTTCACTTGATATTTTTTTCTTTTCACAATAAGTTTCAAAATTATTTTCTATTTCTGACTTTAACTCATTTTTATTTAAAAGATTTGAAACATCAAAATAATTGTAAACTTCATCTGATAAGTTTACACTAACTGGTATATTTTCACTAGATGTTTCTGATACAATCTGTTTTATTGCATTTTTTAAATCTTCATAAAACTTTATTCCAAAAACTTCTACTTTTAATTCTTCACGATCTTTTGTAACTTTAGCATATTTGATTAGATTTTTTTCTATACATAATCCTAAACTGCTAGTCATTTTATTCTCCTTTGTTTATTGTTGATTTATTATTTATATTTATTTTTTCACATCTGATATAAATAATACTTCTACTTTTTTCCGCCCAATTTTATCATTTAAAACTTATAATTCTTTTTATATTCTATCTTTTTTTTGCTAAAAGTCAATATTATTACGGAATATTTAATATTACTGTAACAGTATTGTAATATTTTTGTAATATTTCCATATCTTGGTTATTTTAACAAAAAACAAGTGCATTTTTTATTGCACTTGCCAAAAATTATTTTATTTTTTTTATTAATTTTATTATCTTATAAAATATACTGCTAATATTACTAAACCAAATATAACTCTATATATAGCAAATCCTTTAAAACTTCCTTTTTGTAAATAATTTAACAACCATTTTATAACAATAATACCAACTATAAAACTTGCCAAAACACCAACAAAGAAGGCAGTACTAAATACAAAATCCTTTATTTTAAATATAGTTGCAGCAAACACAATTGGTGCAGATAACATAAAAGAATATCTAGCTGCAGACTTTCTATTAACTCCCATCAATCTACCAGTAGTCATTGTTATTCCGGATCTAGATGTTCCAGGAATAAATGCCAAACATTGTGAAAGTCCTATTAAAAATGTTTGTTTAAATGTCATATGCTCATAATCCGTAGTAGCTTTACATTTTTTATCTGCAAAGTATAATATTATACCCATTACAATTAAGGCTATTGCTATTATAACAGGTTGTTTTAAAGCGTCTCCTGCAAAAGTATCTAATAAAAGACCTATTATTCCTCCAGGTATAGTTGCAATAACTAAATACCAAAACATTCTACCTTCAGTTGTTTTTTTCTTTTTAACAACTTGATTAAATCCTCCTATAAATAATCGTATCCAATCTTTAAAGAAAAATATTCCAATTGCAAGTAATGTTCCAAAATGAAGTGCCACATCAAATCCTTCAAAGGCACTCACAAAATTAGGATCTCTAGTCCAATTTAAAAGCCATGGTATTATTTCTAAATGGCCAGAACTTGAAATTGGAAGTAATTCTGTTAATCCTTGTATTATTCCTAGTATTAAAGCTTGAAAAACTGACATTATATTCTTCCTTTCTTATGTTTTTTGTTATTATATCATATATTTTTTATCATTTAATTAAGATTTTATTAATTTATCTATTATTTCTTTGATATACCTTCCTGCTGCCTTCGGTGTCTCCTTTCCAGGTATCCCCAACGCTGTTATTACTTTTATATTTTTACTTAAAGCATATTCTTTATCAATTCCTCCAGGATTTGACGCTAGATCTATAATTAATATATCTTTATCAAAAGAATCTATCTTTTTTGAATCTATAACTAAAAATGGAACTGTATTAATCAATATCTCAAATTTATTTCCGAAATTCTTCTATTTCACTATATTTTAAGGGTATATATCCTTCTTCCCTAATCCATGCTAGATCAGAATCTTTTCTTGCTGCACAATATATATTAGCTCCTAAATTTTTTAATCGGTCACATAAAATTTTACCAATTCTTCCAAATCCACATATTAATATATTGCTTTCATGAATAGTTTCTTCTCTTTCCTGTATAATTATTTTAATTGTTCCTTCTACTGTTGGAATAGAATTTAAAATATTAAATTCCTCGTTTTCTAATAAATCTATATTGTTAATATTTTTGCTAATTAGTTCTTTTGGAATTTTACCAGCTATAAAGTATTTACTATCCATATTATCAGAATCATCAATTTTTTCTAATATTTCTTTAATTTCAATTTTGTTATCAGCAAAAGGTGCATTTATATAAAAGCCATCTCTTGATAAAGGTATACTACTTATTATATATTTTGATGAAATAATATCTTCCTCAATATTTTTACACATTATTATGTTATTGTCAATTTCTGATTGCTTAAATTGATTAAAATATTTCTCCATTCCATATGTATATACTTTATTTTTTTCTTTTGCATACATTTCTATTAATTTTGCAATCCTTAGATCTCCGCCAATCACTGAAATATCCATATTAAAATAATCACATCCTCATACAATATTTATATATATTATATGAGGATGTCTTGTACTTTATATTTTAATTATTTAAATTTATCTTATAGCTATTTCACGTTTTATTTACTTCTTTGATAATCTTCTCTATTTCTTTCATTTTCTTTTATTTTTTTCATCATAGCAATATCTTCATTATTAAGACTGCTACTTAATGAACAAATTTTAGATAAATGATTTATAGCTTTTTTTTCTTTTAAAAGCATTTTTGTTTTCTTTCTTTCTTCATTTTTCTCTTTTTCTGGTTTTTTTATCTCAGCCTTTATTGGAGTAAAAACATTTTCTTTTTGCACTTTTTTATACATATTAGGTTCTAATTCTACTGCAATGTTCATATAATTTGTTGCCTTTTCTTTATCTCCTCTAAGCATTGCAACTTGAGATAAATAATAGTAAGAACCTGCTTCTGCCTCTTCTCCTTTTATACTTTCTTTGAAAAATCTTTCAGCCTCATCTAAATCACCTTCAATTAAAGCAATTTGTCCTATACTTAATTTTGCATTATATAAAAGGGAATTTATTTCTGCTGCTTTTTGATAAAATTCTTTTGCTCTTTGAAAATCATTAACCATTGTACAAACCATACCTAAATTATAGTATAGATTATAATCACCTGGGTGATATCTAAGAGCATTCATATACACATTTATTGCCTCTTTATATCTTTCATTTGAATAAAGTATTTCTCCTAATAAATTGGATGCATCATAGTATTCTGGTTTTTTTCTTAAGATATCTTGTAGCATTGTTATTGAATCATCTGGTCTTTCTGCTTTATTTAATAATCTAGCTAAATTAAGATTAATTTTTATATCTTTATTGTTTATTTCTGTTGTACGGATATATTCATCTACAGCTAGTGAATATTTCTCTTCTTTTTCATAAACTTCAGCTAGTGTTTTGTGTCCTATATAACTATCTGGGTATTTATTTATTAATTTAAATAGATATTCTTTAGCTTGTTCTGTATTTCCAGATTTTAATGCAATTTTAGCTAATGTAATGTTTAGCATTTCTGGAAAATCTACTTTTTTATAATATTCTATTAATAAAATAATTCCTGGTATTATAATTGCTAATATATATATTAAAACTCTAAAAAATATATTTAATCTTATTGAAAATAATAATTCTATGAAATTGATAACTATTCCTAAAAACTCTATTCCTAATATATATACATAACTTGTATCATTCTTTCTAATAAATCTACCAAATGTTATTATAAATATTGCAAAAGCTAATAAATTAAATATAATTTTTTCAATCAATCTTGTCACCGCCTATTTTTTTATTTTTCTGCTTTTGTAATTTTTCTTTTTAATTATTATTAAATTTTTCATCATATGTTTTCATACACTTTTCTATAATTTGCTCTGCCTCTTCTTTACCAAGCATTCTATCAACTGTTGTTGTTTTTCCTTCTAACTGTTTATATACTTCAAAAAAATGTTTTATTTCATCTGATATATGATTAGGTAATGCTGATATATCATTATATCCATTTAAATATGGATCTTTTTTTGATATTGCAATTATTTTTTCATCTTCTTCTCCATTATCATTCATTATTAGAACTCCTATAGGATAACATTCAACTAATGTAAGAGGAACTATTTGTTCATTACATAAAATAAGTACATCTAAAGGGTCATTATCTTCTGCATATGTACGTGGTATAAATCCATAATTTGTTGGATAGTGTGTTGCTGTATACAAAACTCTATCTAATCTAAGCATTCCAGTTTCTTTATCAAGTTCATACTTAACGTCTCCACCTTTAGAGATTTCAACTACACCTATAAAATCATCTTTTTTTATTCTTTCTTTACTTATATCGTGCCAAATATTCATTTTTATCTTCTCCATATCATTATTATATACTATTACTTTCTATTCATACCATAAGCAATTCTTACAATATTTTAAAACAAATCTAAAAAAAAGTCTAGTCATAAATTATGAGCAAATACAAATTCTCCGATTTTTCATGATATTTAATCGATAACTTTATGACTGCTAAATTTTTAATAACACTAACTCTCCTTTATATAACCAAAAACGGCGCCACATCGTAGCACCGCTTTTGTTCGCATTATTTATTTTTCTTATTCTTCATCGTCGCCAATGTCGGTTGACAAGCTATTCGGCAGGTCTTCCGGTATGTTGTCCGACCAGACGTAGCTATTCTTCTGCAGATACTCGTTGTACGAGTTTGCTGTCTGAATAGCTCTGATACGAGCCGAATTAGCATACGATCTCATATTTTCGTCATCACTATTGCAGTATGCATTATAAATATCCACATCTGCATTGTATGAACTAATATAAGCTCGTGCCGTATCCTCCACTTTCTTACGAGTTTCGTAAGAAGTGTTTTCATCGGCTTTTTCAACATCATGCCAGTATGTGTTCCATACCGTCCGTCCGATTGCCGTCGCTCCGAAGAACAACACAACGATTGCTGCAATAACAGCTAAAATTTTACCGCTCTTGCTCATTATTCAGCCTCCTCTCCTGTTACTACCAAGAGTGTCGGATCCTCTATTTCGTAGTAGGTGCTGGAATAGTGATAGATACCGTTCCATTCCTTGTAGTCACCATCTACTGTAAAGTAGAAGATTCCCTCATTGTTTTCACCGTAAGTTCCGTCGATGTCCGGAATCCAATCTGCTGTTGCAGTTGCTCCAGTCGTATAGAACTCACTGTCTGGTGTCAGATACGTTGTTAAAGGAGTTACCTGTCCATCGACAGTATCTCTGGCCACGCATCCAACACCTTCAAGAAACAAGTAAATATAGCCCAGCGGCTTCTCTACTTCACACTCTACGTTACGAGATTTTTCAATCTCTCCGTTGAGGTAATAAGCTCGTCTTTCCAGATTATATCTCTGGAGAGAGAACTCAATATCAGTCGGAGTCGGCTGATTTTCTTGAAGTTTGTTGCCTGCCTCAAGCGTGTTTCTTGTGTCCTTATCGGAACCACTTTCTTCACACCCAGCAAGCATTGTTGCTGCCATAACTGCTGTTAAAATAATTGCGATGATCCGTTTTTTCATGTTCATTTCCTCCATTTTATTGAAACTTTTTATAGGATCTTGTGATATAAAATCACTTAGTTAATTATATCATAGTTTTATGTAATTTACAAATTTAGCTATGTACAACTAGTGGGTATAAAAGAAATAGGACATGTAATAAATCATGTCCTATTTCTATAATTTCATATAATTATTTATATAATTTTTCTACTGCTCTTTCAACCGCTTCTCTCTCATCCCAGAAATATTGAACTCCTTTAATTTCTTGATATTGTTCATGTCCTTTACCAATTAAAAGAATTATATCTCCTTCTTGTGCGTTTTTCATTGCATATTCAATTGCTTCTTGTCTATCATTTATAACAATATATTTACCATTGCTTCTGTTTAAACCTGTAATTATATCATTATTAATTGATTCCATATCTTCAAATCTAGGGTTATCTTCTGTAAGAATTGTTAAACCTGCATATTTACCTGATATTTCTCCCATATCAAATCTTCTGTCTCTAGCTCTGTTGCCTCCACCACCAAATATGCATACTATTCTTTTTGGTTTATATTCCATTATTGTCTCCATTAAATTTGTCATTTCATCTTCGTTATGAGCATAATCTATAATTAATTTATATTTGTCATTTGAAACAGCAAGTTCCATTCTTCCTTTAACAGAAACTGATGTTAAAACTCTTTTCATTGCTTCTTTACTTATACCTATTTCATTTGCTATTGTTATAGCACATAATGAATTATATACAGAAAATCTTCCTGGGATTGATACTTCAAAACTATCATTTATTTTTCCTGTAACATCAAATCCCATTCCTAAGAATTTATCATTCATTATAAATTTTATATTTGATGCTTTCATATCTAAATTTTCTTCATTCATTCCAAATTTAATTACTTTGCATGTATGGTCATTTAAAATATTTTCATAATTACTGTCATCAGCATTTATTATACCTACCTTACATTTTTGGAATAATAGGCTTTTACAATACATATATTCTTCAAAACTTGCATGTTCATTTGGTCCAATATGTTCATTAGATATATTAGTAAATACACCATAATCAAATGTAAATCCATCTACTCTATGCATTTTTAATCCTTGTGAAGATACTTCCATTATTGCATATTTACATTCTTCATCACACATTTCTCTAAATAGTTTTTGTATTTCATAATTTTCAGGTGTTGTATTATGAAGTGTGATTTTTCTCTTTCCAATAAAAGCTCCTATAGTTCCAATTAATCCTGCTTTTTTTCCATCAGCTTCTATCATTCTTTTTAATATAGTTGAAGTTGATGTTTTCCCAGCTGTTCCTGTAATACCAATTACAGTTAATTCTTTTGCTGGATAATTAAAATATGCTGCAGATATTTCTGCCATTGCTTCTCTTGAAGATTTAACTTTTACTACTGTTATATCCTCTTTTGGAATATCTATATCTTTTTCCACTACAATTACTTTAGCACCTTTTTTTATAACATCTGGAATATATTTATGTCCATCTGATGAGCTTCCTATTTTTGCTATATACATATCATTTTGCTCTACTTTTCTAGAATCATCTTTTACATCAGAAATTTCTACATCTAAACTACCTTTTACAAGTTCATAATCCACATTTTTTAATAAATCTGTTAATTTTGTTATTCTATTCTTTTTTATAATGTTATCAACATCTATTTCAGATTCAAATACTGTATGAGATGGTCCTTTCATAAACATTTTCCCTGTTTCTTCATCCCAGTTTGTTTCTAATATTCCTCCAATTTGGTGAACATTAACTTTTCTATCACATCTTCCTGTTAAAACAGCTGCTACTGTTGCTGTACAACAACCTGTACCACACCCAATAGTCTCTCCTGTACCTCTTTCCCATTCTCTAATTTTAATAGTATTTCTATCTATTACTTGTGCAAATGTTACATTAGTCTTATTTGGAAACAATTCTGTTTTATGTTCTATCTCTTTTCCGTATTTTTCAACATCAAAATTATCTACATCATCTATAAACATTACACAGTGAGGATTTCCCCAAGATACTGCAGTTATATTAAATGTTTTGTCTAATATTTTTACTTCTTGCTCTATAAATTCAGGAAGCTTTGTATTTACTGGAATTAAATTAGTATCTAATACTGGTTTTCCTATATTAGCTTCTATATTTACAGCTTTTCCATTTTCTACAGTTAATTTTACATGTTGAATTCCACCTAATGTTTCTATCTCTAATTCTGTTTTATCTGTTAATTTATGATCATATACATATTTGCTTAAACTTCTTAAAGCGTTACCACACATTTCTCCTTCTGTCCCATCAGGGTTAAACATTCTCATTCTAAAATCCGCTACATCAGAACTGCATATTAAAACGAGCCCATCTGATCCAACGCCAAAATGTCTATCACTTATATATCTTGCAAGTTCATGTACATTATTTATTTTTTGATTTATTGCATCCATATATACGTAGTCATTACCATATGCTTGCATTTTTGTAAATTTTGTCATTTTTATTCCTCCCTATTTTAGAACAATTTAAACAGACCTATTTGGTCAAAACTAAAAGTTTAGTTTTAACCAAATATGTCTGCTTTTTATATACTCTATTTCATTGCTTGCTCTAAATCAGCAATTATATCATCTGCGTCCTCAATTCCTACAGATAAACGAAGTAATGTGTCTGTAATTCCTAAAGCATTTCTCTTTTCCTCTGAAATTTCTGTATGTGTTCTACTTACAGGGTGAGTAATTAAACTTTCTACTCCACCTAAGCTCTCTGCAAATATAACTAATTTTAGACTTGTTAAAATCTTATTTACAGTCTCCATACTATCTACTCTGAAAGAAATCATACCTCCAAATCCAGTAGTTTGTTTTTTTGTAACCGCATAATCTTTATGATCTTCAAACCCCACATAATATACTTGTTCTACTTTTGGTTGATTCTTTAGCCATGTAGCTACTTTCATTGCATTTTCTGCATGTTTGTCCATTCTTAATGCTAATGTTTTTAAACCTCTTAGCATTATCCATGAATCCATTGGTCCAAGTCCTGCTCCATAAATATACATTTGAATTTCTAATTTTTCACCAATTTTACTATCTTTTACAACAACTATTCCGGCTATAACATCATTATGTCCAGCTAAATATTTTGTACCACTATGAACAACTATATCAGCTCCTAATGTAAGTGGTTTTTGAAAATATGGTGTTAAAAATGTATTGTCTACTACAACTAAAGCACCTATATCATGTCCAATTTTTGATATTTTTTCAATATCAGCAACTTTCATCATAGGATTTGTTGGTGTTTCAATAAATATCATTTTTGTATTTTTCTTTATAGTTTTCTTTAATAAATCTATATCAGATAAATCAATACTATCATATTCTACACCATTTACAGTTAGTACTTCATTAACCTCTCTAAATGTACCTCCATAGATATCATCAGACATTACAATATGATCTCCTGGTTTTAATAAAGAGAATACAAGTGTTATTGCAGCCATTCCAGAATTAACAGCAAATGCTCTTGTTCCTTCTTCTAATATTGTCATTGTCTTTTCTAATTCTTCTCTTGTTGGATTAATACATCTTGAATAATTATATGCTTCTTGTTTATCAAGTGATTTATGTTTATATGTTGCTGTTTGATAAATTGGGAAGCTTAAAGATCCTGTCTCTGGATCAACTCCTAGTGCACCATGTACTACTTTTGATGCAAATTTCAAATTTTCCTTTCTGTCAAAATTTGTATAATCTTTTGAATCTTTCATGTTTATTACCTCTAGTTTTCTATATATTACACAGTATATTCTTATTTAAGAATATAAGCCTGTCGGATAAACACGATATTATTATATACTAATTTTCCCAAATAGTACAGCCTTTTTTATAATTTTATGTTTTTACCTAGTTTTTTATAATAATATTTATTAGTGAACACAAAAAAGAGGGGGCGGTATTTAAGCCCCCTTATGATTTATTTACCTTCCCCATATCGACATTGTCGATATATTCACCATGCTAAAGCACACTCAGGTCCTGATTGAGTCGTTACTTCGTTAAAATAATATGAGTAACCATTGATGTTCTGCCATCCCTTTAAAGCTTCTCCAGATCCATTAAAATAATAGTAATATCCATTTATTAATCTCCAGGTATTACATATCATATTGCCTGAATTTTCACACCAGTACCATTTTCCATTGGAAAAAATCCATCCAGTTGCCATACTACCATCTGCATTTAAATAATACCATACTCCATTAATATTCTGCCATCCTGTAAGCATAATACCATTATTGTTTAGATAGTACCATCTCCCATTAACAGACTGCCAACCTGTTGCTCTATGGCCATTAATATAGTAAGACCAAGAGCTATTACTATTCTGTACCCAGCCAGTTGTATAATAATTCATTGGCGGAAGATATGGAAAATCATTTCCGTTGTTACTCTGGTGATGTGGCTTATTTGGCCTATTGCTATGATTTATTGTAATATCTTCATCTTCACAATATTCCCGAAGCTCACTCCAGTCGTCAAAATCTTTTGATTTGACAAAACTGCTTTTCCTATTACCTTCATTCAAAGCTCTTACCTTAAAATATACATCATCATATCTGTATATATCGGCAAGTTCTCTTGCAAGGTTTAAGGAATTGGTGGATGATTTGTCACGATAGATTTCTCTACCATCCTGATAAAGAACAAATTCATACTGCTCTGCATTTTCTACCTTAGAGCATTTAGCAATCCATTCGTCCCAATAGGCTTCATCCGGTTCGTCTAGCTGTCCTTTTACAGTAAAATGAATTGTAATTTTCATTTCTGTATCCCATCCTTCGATGGAAATTAGGTCAACATCAGCTCCTGTAGTCTTAACATCTGATAGATTTTCAACATACAGGTTATTTCCGGACGTTGGTTTAATAGTTACTACTCCGGTGATTATATCACCTACCTTAAGATCATTAGCATCTCTCCACTCAACATTTGTTACATCATACATAGAAGAATTGCTTGTAATCTCAGGAAGTTCTAAATCACCTACCCTTTCGACTTCGATACTTACCTTCGCTACCCCTGCTGCAAAAGCAGTCGTTGTGCCAAAGCACAGCACAGTCGCGATCACTATGGTTAATATCCTAAGTAACCGCATTTTCATAGTTGCTTTCGTTGTCTTCTTCATAATGTTTCTCCTTTCTTGATGACTGACTGTTGATGTTACTTCTAGCTATGCTAGATACTATTAATTTTAGCATTTTTTACTGTTTTAGTCAATTTTATGTAAATTATCTCTCGTGATATTAGAAAAGACTGTTAACACAAAATTTGTTAACAGTCTAAATATATCATGTTTTTTTATTACATTACATATAATAATATGCAAAAGAAGTGAAGCATACTACCTAGTAATATAAATAAATGAAATATAGAATGCATCCATTTATGCTTTTTACCTACTCCATAAAGAATTGCTCCTATTGTATAAGCAAGCCCTCCTGCTACTAATAATACTAATGCAGGTGTAGAAAGAAGTACTGGAAGTAAACTTGCTTTAAATATAATTGCCCAGCCCATACCTAGATAGCATATCATAGAAAACTTTTTATATTTTTTTAAATCAATTGCATTTAAAACAATCCCTAATATTGCCATTGCCCATATAACTCCAAATATAATCCAGCCAGTTGCTGTATCATATTCTCTAAAGGTACACAATGCAAAAGGAGTGTATGAACCAGCTATAAGTAGAAAAATTGTACAATGATCTAATACTTGTAAAACTTTCTTTCCTTTACATCTTGGACTTAATCCATGATAAATACTAGACATTGTATATAGTATAAGCATTGTCGTACCATAAATTGCACCACTTACAACCCCATAACCATTTCCTCTTACAGCAGCAAACACTACACAAAGAACAATTGCCACAACTCCTAAAGCTGCTCCAATTATATGAGATGTCATATTAAATATCTCTTCACCTTTTGAATATGTAGGTAAAATTCTATCTTTTAACTTTGTTCTTGTCATAAAAATCTCCTTTTTCTATCGTTTTAGATTATATTATATTCATCAATTATATTCAACGTTTTTCACAATTATTTCACATTCTATTTATATATATTATTTACTAGTTTTTCCATTTTATACTTCTTTTAGTTTTTGATTTTAGACCTAAAATGTAGTATAATATATGTATGAGCATAAGCTCATTTGTAGCAATGTTGACCTATGATTCATTAGATTGGAGGTATTAAAATGAAGGTCAATGGATACAGAGTAAAACCGAACAAGATAAAAAACATCCATGAGATGTTGGAAATTCTTGAGAAACTTGGTGATAAAGCCAAAGATGCTTGGCTTTATGTCTCTCCTGGAGTTATTGAAATGTTATCGGCAGAAGCCAGCGATATTTCTTCCAGGAAAGGTATTTATCGCTACGTTTTTGGCACACAGTCTATCTCTATTAATCTTGGAGTCGGACGGATTCCAACAATAAAGAGGTGGAACTTAATCACCGAGATTTGCTCGAAAAAGATCAAATTCAAAACAGTATGTGAGGACTGCGAATATGTCTACTTTTTCGAAGCTCGGTAAAAAACGGGACCTGCTTGGTCCCGATATTTTTTACATATTTAATTTTCTTTTTTTAATTAATACCTAGCCATTAATTATTTTATCAATTGATTCTCCTCTCATTTGCTTGATTATTTTACAACTATTATCTAATTTTTCTCGCTCTTCTTTACTTAACTCTAAATCAAGTAATTCTCTTACTCCATGAGCATTTATTACTGCTGGAACTCCAATATATATATCATCTTGTCCATATTGACCATTTTCTAAATATGTTGAAACTGTAAGAATTGAATTTTCATTATCTAAAACTGCTCTTACAATTCTATTTAAAGCCATACCAATTCCATAATATGTTGCTTTTTTCTTTTCAATTATTTCATAAGCTGCTTCAACAACCCCTTTATGAATTTTATCTAAATCTGACATTGGATGATTATTATCTTTCATAACATCAATAACTTTTTTGCATCCAACATATGCATGATTCCATGGTACAAATGAAGAATCTCCATGCTCACCCATTATATAAGCGTGAATATTTTTACTAGAAATTTTTAAATAATCTGCCATTAAATAACGAAGTCTAGCTGTATCTAATACTGTTCCAGATCCAAGTACTTGATTTTTTGGAAGCCCAGAAACTTTTGCCACAACATATGTCATTAAATCGACTGGATTTGTTGCTACAATTATTATTCCATTAAATCCACTTGCCATTATTTGTTCTGTTACACTCTTCATTATCTTTGTATTTGTTTCTGCAAGTTCTAGTCTAGTTTGTCCTGGTTTTTGAGCAGCTCCTGCTGTTATAACTACTATTTGAGCATCCTTACAGTCTGAATAATCTCCTGCTTTTATAACCATTTTTTGAGGTGCATATGGAAGTCCATGTGATAAATCCATTTCTTCTCCAATAGTTTTATCTTTGTCTAAATCAACTAGTACAAGTTCATTTATTCCACCTCTATTTAGCATAGAATAAGCCATACTCATTCCAACAAAACCGGTACCAACTAATACAATTTTACCTTTTTTCATTTATATCATTCCCTTCTAAAAATTATTTTGCCACATATTACTTTATCACATTATACCACTTTTTTCAATTCTTTAAACAAAAAACATAAAAGAGTCTTTTCAAAAGGAGACAGGCTTATTTTACAAAATAAGTCCGTCCCCTTTTGTTAATTTCTAATATTTTACTCTACTTTTATTTCTTCATTTTCTGCAGATATTTTTGCTTTTTTATGTGGTAAAATTTTTCCATCTAATATTGCCTCTGCTATTTTATCTTCCAAATTACTTTGTATTGCTCTTTTTAAAGGTCTTGCACCATAATTTGTATCGATACCTTTTTTAGCAATTAAATCTTTTACTGATTTATCTATTTCTACTTCATATTCTTGTTCTTTTAAACGTTTTTGAACTTGTTTTAACATTATATCAATAATTTTACCAATATCTTCTTCAGTTAATTTATGGAATACTATAATATCATCAATACGGTTTATAAATTCTGGTCTAAATTCTTTCTTTAATTCTCCCATTACATCTTTTTTGATATTCTCATATTCTTTCTCTTTTCCTTCTTTATCGCTATTTTCATTACTGAATCCTAAAATATTTTTATCTGTAATCATTCTAGCACCAATATTAGATGTCATTATTATTACTGTATTTTTAAAGTTTACTGTTCTTCCTTGTGCATCAGTTAACCTACCATCATCTAGTATTTGTAGTAACATATTCATTACATCTGGGTGAGCTTTTTCAATTTCATCAAATAGTATTACTGAATATGGTTTTCTTCTTATTTTTTCTGTTAACTGTCCTCCTTCATCATAGCCAACATATCCTGGAGGTGAACCAATTAATTTTGCAACTGAATGTGGTTCCATGTATTCTGACATATCAACTCTTATCATTGCACTTTCATTTCCAAAAAGTGCTTCAGCTAAAGCCTTAGAAAGTTCTGTTTTTCCAACACCTGTTGGTCCTAAGAATAAGAATGAACCAATTGGTCTATTTGGATCTTTTAATCCTACTCTACCTCTTCTTATTGCTTTACTAACAGCCTCTACTGCTTCATTTTGTCCAATCACTCTTTTATGTAATGTTTCTTCTAGATGTTTTAATTTTTCATTTTCATCTTGAGTAATTTTATTTACTGGTATTCCTGTCCAACTTGCTATCACTTCTGCTATATCTTCTTCTGTTAGATTCATAATATTTTTACTGTTTTTATTTTGCCATTTTTTCTTTTCTTTCTCTAATTTTTCTTTTTGCTCATTTTCTTTATCTCTTAATGTAGCTGCTTTTTCAAAGTCTTGAACACGTATTGCTTCTTCTTTTTCTTTATCTAATGAAGCTATTTTTTCTTCAATAGTTTTAATGCCATCTGGCATTGTATATGTTTTCATCTTAACTCTTGAAGCCGCTTCATCCATTAAGTCTATGGCTTTATCAGGTAAATATCTATCATTAATATATCTTATTGATAGATCAACTGCTGCTTTTATTGCTTCTTCAGAAATTTTTACATTATGATGAGCTTCATATTTATCTCTTAATCCTTCTAGAATTTTTATAGTTTCTTCCTCTGTTGGCTCTCCAACTGTAACGGGACTAAATCTTCTCTCTAAAGCACTATCTTTTTCTATATATTTTCTATATTCATTTAGTGTTGTAGCACCTATAACCTGTACTTCACCTCTTGCTAAAAGTGGTTTTAAAATATTCGCTGCATCAACAGCTCCTTCTGCTGCTCCAGCACCTACTATAGTATGGATCTCATCAATAAATAGAATAACATCTCCTGCTTTTTTCACTTCATTTAAACATTTCTTTATTCTATCTTCAAAGTCACCTCTATATTTAGCACCTGCTACCATTCCTGAAATATCAAGTGTTACAACTCTTTTATTTTTGATCATTTCTGGTACATCATCTGCAACTATTTTTTCTGCTAACCCTTCTACCACTGCTGTTTTACCAACACCTGGTTCACCTATTAAACAAGGATTATTCTTAGTTCTTCTAGATAGAATTTGAGTAACTCTATCAATTTCAGTTTTTCTTCCTATAACTGGATCTAATTTTCCTTCTCTTGCTCTTTTTGTTAAATCTGATCCAAATTGATTTAATGTAGGTGTAGAATTATAGCTTCCTGAATTTTTATCGTTTTTTGATTTTATTGAATTAGAATCAGATCCATCTTCATTTATAACTTTTGCAATTTCATTATATAATTTTCTTGGATCAATATTTAAATCCATCATTATTCTAACTGCTACACTATCGCCTTCATGCATAATTCCAATTAAAATATGTTCTGTTCCTATAAATTCTGATCCTAATCTACGAGCTTCTACAAATGCGTTTTCTATTATTCTTTTACTTCTTGGAGTAAATCCTAAAGAATCATTCTGTGATAAAGGTTCTCCTGTGCCTATAAGCATTTCAATCTCATTTAATATATCTTCATCAGTTATTCCCTGGTTCTCTAGAACTTTACTTGCAATTCCAGTTCCCTCTTTGGCTAAACCATATAAAATATGTTCTGTTCCAATATAATTATGACCAAGCTCTAGAGCAATATCATTCGCTATCTCTATAGCTTTTTCAGCTCTATTAGTAAATTTATATACCATAATATTTCCCTCCTTACTAATTATTCTTTAATAATTTGCTTTATCAATTCTGCTCTTTTTATTTCTCTTTCATATCCATCTAATGTTTTTCCAAAATACTTTTGTAAATTTCCTGATTTTGTATAAAGTTCAAGTTTTTTTACTTTACTATCATCAAGTTCTTTAATAATTCCTAAATCTGTACCTAATTTAACTTCAGATAATAATTTTTTACATTCATCTGCTGATATTTTTAAAGCATTACTCATAATTCCATAAGCTCTATATACTCTATCTTCTATTTCAATTTGATTTTTGCATAAATACTTTCTAGCTAATCTTTCTTGTTCTATTACTTTCTCAGTAATACTCTTAATACTTGAAATAATTTCTTTTTCTGTTACACCTATAGTTTGATTGCTAGATATTTGATATAAATCTCCAACATTTTGTGTACCTTCACCATATATTCCTTTTATGCTCATTCCCATATTGTTAATTATTCTAAGTATTTTTGACAAATTTCCTGTAAGGGCTAGAGCGGGCAAATGAACTATAACAGATGCTCTCATTCCAGTTCCTATATTTATTGGAGATGTTGCTAGATATCCAAAGTTTTTATTATATGAGTAATTTAGCATTTCTCCTATTTTCTCATCTATTTCAATAACTAAATTCATTAAATTTTCTAATTCTTGCCCTGAGCTAAAAACTTGTAATTTTATATGATCATCTTCATTTATCATAATACATATATTTTCTTCATCATTTATTATTATAGCTTTTCTTATTTTATTATCACTAATAAATTCTGGGCTTATTAAATGTTTCTCGACTAAACTTACTTTTGTAATATCATCTATATCATCTAAGTCTATGTACTTAAGACCATATCCTAAGCTAGGTACGATCTCTTTTATACTTTCTAGTATTTTTTCTTGTTCTATTTTCGTACATTTATAAATATATTTAAATCCACTTAAATTTCTTACTAATCTTATTCTTGAACTAACAACTACATCTGAATCTTTACCATTTTGTAAATACCAATTTGACATCTATAGTATACCTCCTAGTCTTCATTTTTATTTTCTTTTTCATCTTTTTTATTAGCTGGTTTATTATTTTTTGTATTTTTATTTTCTTTGTTTTCTATTTCTTTAATTTCATCACGAATTTTAGCTGCATCTTCATATCTTTCATCTTTAATTGCTTTTTGTAAATCTTTTTGTAATATATCTAATTTTGATTTAGTTTTATCTTCATCATTTTTTTCTTTAATTTCTACCTTTTTATTAGATCCAGTATTTACTTTGCTTTTTGGATCATCATTTTTATATCCTCTTCCTATATGTTTATTTGATCCTTGTATTTTTCTAATTAAAGGTTCTATCCTATCTTCAAATGTATCATAGCATTCATCACATCCGAATACCCCTGTATTTAAAAAATCATCAAATGTAGTTCCGCAATTATCACATTGTAGCTGTCTTGTTCCTATAAAACTTGGTAATATGCTGTCACTATAGTCATTAAAGAAATCACTTAAGAAACTAGAAAAACTAATTGGCATACTAAAATTAATATCTTTTAATCCTAGTTCGCTTGCACAGTTGTCACAAAGATTCATCTCCTTTTTTACACCATTTACAACTTGAGTATATCTAAAAGTAACTTCATTTTTTCCACAATTTTGACACAACATAATAAATTCCTCCTTTAAATTAATCTTCTACTAAATTTATTAACATATTTTTAAATATTTTTGCCCTAACTTCATCTTTGATATCTTGTGGTATAGTAAGTACATTGTCACTAGTCGCAACTTTTAATAATTTTGCTTCTTTTTCTGTAATAACTTCAAATGATAGGAAATTACTCAAAAAAATATCAACTTCTTGTGAAGTTATATGATCTCCTATACTTGATATAGCATGCATTAAATAATTGCTTTTAGTTGTATTTACTTTTCTTATGCTAATGTGGCCTCCACCACCTCTTTTACTCTCTACATAATAGCCTTGTGATGGTTTAAATCTTGTAGATATAACATAATTAATTTGTGATGGCACACAATTAAAATGTTCTGCTAAATCATTTCTTTGAATTTCTATATAATCTTCATCATTAAATAGTTCTTTTATAAATTCTTCTATCATATCAGATATTCTCATTTGATCACTTCCAATTCTATTTTTGTTTCGTTTTTGACTTTGACTTTCTTTGATCTACATTTATATTATACTCTCTTTTTACCAAATGTCAATATTTTTATTAAATTTTTTTACTTTTTAAAATTTACTTTTTCAAATCATCTTTTTTAGTCATATTATTTAATTCTTTAGCTCTTTTTTTCTGTCTATCAGGGCTAATCCAAGCAAAATATGATGATATAAACTCTCCATATTTTGTCACATCTTCCATACTCTCATCTTTTTCTATTTCATTTATATTTTTATCATCTTTCATAAAAAATGCACCTCCTAGTTTTATCTAGTTTGTGCATTTTATTTTTATTTATTCTATTATATTTTATAAAAATTTAATTAATTACTTCCTCAATTATTTCTGCTACGCCATCATCATTATTAGATCCAACCACTCTATCAGCTATTTCCTTAATATATGGAGCACTATTTCCCATTGCAACTCCTAGTCCTGCATTTTCTATCATTAATTTATCATTTACATTATCTCCTATTGCAATTATATCTTGTTTTTCAATATTTAATTTTTCTGCAAGCCATTCAATTGCATTCCATTTATCTACATTTTCACTTGTAATTTCAGTATAATAATATGCAATTTGAACTTCTTCCGTTCCTGCTCTTATAATTTTTCTAGACATATGTGCTACATCTAAAACATCTATATTTTTTATTTCTCTTAATTTTTTTATTATACTATTAAATATAATATTACTATTATCACTTATAGTAAATTTTAAAATATTTTCATTTTCTAAATTTTCTATATATTCATATATATTATCTACTAAATTAATTTTTGTTTTTCTACTATCTGGTTTGTTTGCATTTTCTTGATGATAGAATAATACATTATTGCTTAAAGCTTTAGCTATTACCATATTTTCAGTATATACATTATAATATATACTATTTTCTTCACATATTTTAATTATTTGTAATGCTTTTTTCTTCTCAATAAACTTATCGTATACTATTTCATCTTTTTGTATATCATATACTAAAGAACCATTACCACATATTATATAATTATTATCACCTAATTCATTCGCCATATTTCTTACAGAATTTGTTGATCTTCCAGATGCTAAAACAATTTGAATTCCTCTTTCTGATGCTTTTTTTAATGCTTCTCTATTTCTTTCTGAAACTTGACCGTATGAATTTAAAAGTGTACCATCTAAATCAATTGCTATTAATTTATACATTAAAATTCTCCTTATTTACTACTTTTCTTATTTTATTATTACTATATCGTTAATAGATTATACCATTTAAAAATTTTATTACAATATTTATTATATGATTTTATAAAAATTTCTCAAAAATTTCCAGTTTATTTTTCAAAAAAAAGTGCATCATATTTAATGAAAAAGTACTTACACTTTTTCAAAATAAAATATAAAACATTTATCACATTCTAGGAGGTGAATTAGAATGGCATATTCAAACAGCAATTCAAAAGTTGTTCCAGAAGCTAGAGAAGCTTTAGACAAATTCAAATATGAAGTAGCTTCAGAAGTTGGTGTTAACTTAAAACAAGGTTATAACGGAGATATATCAGCTAGAGACGCTGGTAAAATAGGTGGACAAATGGTTAGAAAATTAATCCAACAAGCTGAAAGCCAAATGAAATAGTTTTTGCGTAGAACTAGATAGCAGAAAATATTAGTTTATTAGATTCTCGTCATTTTAATCAATTAAATTTAATATACTTATATATTTTGCTTAAAAATCACGTAAAGAAGCAACCTCTTTAGATTTACATTTAAAAAGGTTGCTTTTATTTATTTTTCTAAGTCTATCTTTATTCCTAATGCTCCATATTTTTCTTCTTCTTCTTTTGTATATATTGTATACATAGACTCTGTTTTTCTTTCTATTTCGTCTTTATCTTCATATAATTTAGTAAATAATTCTTTAAAATATTTAGCATGATATAAATCTAAGACTTTTACAGTTATTTTTTCATTCATATCAGGTAATTTTGTAAATTCAATCTCATCTCCGATCTTTATCTTTTGTCTTTTTTCATCATTTAATCTAAATTCTACTGTTTTAGTTCCATTCTTTATATTTTCAAATGGTCTTTCATATAATCTCATTTTATGTAGCATTTTAATTTTCTCCTTTTTTTTATTTTCTAATTGTATGAATTTTTCTTTGTTTTGTCAAGAAAAAAAGACTTGCATTTATTTGCAAGTCTCTCTATTATATTATCCTTCTGGTTCTACTAAACCAAAATTTTTATTGTCTTTTAATCTATATATTACATTTGTTTTTCCTGTATCAATATCTATAAATGCCATAAATCTATTTTGTGGTTGTTCTTGTAATTTTAATTTTGCATCTTCAGGTGTCATTGGTTTTATATCATAATATAAAACTTTTACAATTTCGTTTGTTACTTCTGTATCTTCTGATCCCATTTCTTCTTTTACTCTTATTGTTTCAAGTTTATTTTGCTTATCCTTTTTTGTTTTCATCTTTCTTACTTGACCTTCTAATATATCTATATCTTTATCTATAGAAGCATATAAATCTTTATGAGCTGTAACTGCTCTAAAATCTTCTGTTTCTGCTTTAATGTTTATTTCTGCTACTTTATCGCTTCCTTCTGTTTTTATTGTTGCATAAACATCAAAATCTTCTCCAAAATATTTTTCTAATCTTTCTGCTTTTTTTTCAATATAATCCTTGATTGCTTCTGTTGCTTCTAATTCCTTACTTGTTATTTTTATATTCATAACAATCTCTCCTTCCAATTATTGTTCATTAGTTATAATGTGGTTATATTATATATTGTATTTATTAATTTTTCAAGTAATTTAAACAATTTTATTATTCATTTTACTTTAATCGCCTAATAGATTTTACATAATATATCAAACTTGTATTATTCATTGAACTTAATGCCTTTTTGTGATATAATTATGTAGTCACTTATATAAATACACATTAAGGAGGTTTGAAATGAGCTTAATTAAAGCTTATGAAAAAGAAAGGCTTATGATGCGGACAATAGGGCGTGCTGTTAGATTTGAAAAGATTGACTTTCTTCCATATCGTGAAGAGTACATATCAATCAAGGACCAGCACATCAAACTCGGGAATGACAAATATTCAGAGCTCCTCATGGAATTCTGTAATAAAGTCTTTAACAATTTATCAGACTTTAAAGTAATGGAAGATATCTCTTTTGACATTGCAATTGAGGAGATTATCGGTTACATTGCTTTAAATGGTAAAGACAACGACATTCCCAAAGTTTACGAAAAGAGTGTTGATGGAGTGTTTATTATGACACTCAAGTATCATGGAAAGTACATAAATGCTTTCAGGCCGAAGCAGGACAGCTCAAATGCACTATCTTATGGCTGGAATACTTTTAGGACTTCATCACCTCTTGTCCCACACATCAAATCAGCTTGTCAGTTAAATGTTGAACGAAACCATGCTGTAGAAAAATATCATACAGATTGCAACATTTCTGACTTAAAACAAATTCTCTTAAGCCTCTAATTTTTGCATCAGACTGATGCAAAAAAGCGGATTGCTGCTTTACCGCAGCAAACACCGCTTTTTATTTTGTTAATTTATATTAATATATTTTTTATATAAATAAATGATTATTGAAATTAGTTTGTTATTAAAAAATTATTTTAAAATATTTTTATGTTTTATAAATAATATGATTGAAGAAATTACTAGGACTATTATGACACCAATCATAAAATTTTTTACTCCAGATTGTGGTAAAAGTCCTTGTGCTACTGTATTATCTGTATTTTGTAAATTTTGTGTATCAGATGATTCTTCAATCTGATTTATATTTATAGATACATTTGTTATATTTCCAGCTAAATCTAATACTTCTACTGTTTGACTTTGATTTGACATATATTCTTTTTGTGCTATTTTCTGCGTAGTATCTAGTGTCCACCCATCTATTTTTTGAATTTCTTCATTTGATCTAAGTGTAACAATTACTTTATCTCCATCTAAATTATATTCAATTTCTATTTCTGCTGGTGTTTTATCTATATTTGTAATCTCGATCTGTACTATTACTTTGTTCCCAGCTATATCTTCAAATTCAACTTCTTCTGAAATATTCTCACTATATGTTTTTGACATTTTTTCTTCAATAATTTTCCAACCGTCTTTTTTCTTTAGTTCTTCATTTGAATTGATCGTTACAGTTACATCTTTATTAGTTAATGTTTCTATATCTTTTTTCATTTCAATTATTGGTGGTATTTTATCTATATTATTTATTTCAACTTCTACTTTTATACTATTTCCATAATCATCTATAATTTCTATATTTTCTTTTGCATTTTCTTGGTATATTTTGGTTAATATTTTTTTATCTTCTGATAAATTCCAGCCTTGTACTTCATTTATTTCCTTATCAGAAATTATTTCAACTGTTATATTTTGATTTGTTATATCAGTATTACTATATCTTACAATGCATTTAGGTGCTATTTTATCTATATTATTAATAACTATATTAACTTCTTTTGTATTTCCAGCTATATCTTTTACTTGAATTGTTTTAGATGTATTTTCAGCAAATATTGCTTTTAGAAGCGTATTATTTTCTGATAGTTCAAACCCTTCAACTGTCTGTATTTGTTCATTTGCAGATATTGTTACTTCAACATCATCATTAGTTAGTTTTGTTGTACTATAACTAACCTCTAATTCTGGTGCCGTTTTATCTATATTTTCTATTTTTATTGTTGCTGTTGATATATTGCCGGCATTATCTGTAACCTCTATACTTTCAGTAATGTTTTCAAAATATTCTTTTTCATATTCTTTATCATTTAACTTTTGCCAATTTTCATTATTTATTTTTATATTCTCATCTGCTTGTATTGTTACAAATACATTTTGATTTGTTATGCTCGTTAATGAATAGTTTATAGTTATATTTGGATTTACTCTATCTACTAAAACTGTACATGTAGATTCAGCTCCGCTCTCTCTTGATTTTGCTGTAATTGTCGCTGTACCATCATTTACTATTGTTAATTTCCCATCTGTTACTTTTACTATATTTGTATCACTACTTGTCCAGTCTAATTCTCCTACATTAGGATTCATTGTCGCTGTTAAATTTATATTTGAATTTGCATTTTGTCTATTTATCGTTAGATTATTTTGGCTTACTGTTACAGTTTTTACTTGGTTTCCTGTAAATGCTCCGCAATACTCTAAAAGAGCATTCCATTCTGTTGTATTAAATAATGATTGTACATCCTTACCTGATTGTTTTGTTAGTTCATTAATCCAAATATCAAATTTTTCTAGATTTGTTCCTTCAAATTCTTTTCCATATGTTGCATGTATGCTCGCATATGTCTTTTTTATACTATCCCATCCGATCTCATTTTTTACTAATAAAAATTTATATGCATTTCCAAAAGGACTACAATTCTTATATGTACTTCCAGAATATTTTGATGGTTCACCCAAAAATCCGTAAATCTTACTTAATTCTTCCATAACATCAATTATTGTTCCGCCATTATCATATATTTGATAATATAATTCATCAGATATTTCCGGAGGAGCTGTTCTTAAGTTTTCCTTTTCAGCAATATATGCAAGTTTAAAATCAGTACCTGCTTCTCCTTCAAATTTCCATGCTTCTCTAAAATCAAATTGATGTCCTAATTCGTGTAAAATTCCAAATATCCACTCTTTATCTCCTCTTTCATTTATTTCCTTTAGAGTATCCAACATACTCTCTTTATATGTATAAATGATTCCACCCTCTTGTGAATAAGCTGCTGCTCCGGATTTTTTTTCTTCTTCTGTTAATGTACATTCTATAATTATTGGCCCATTTTCTTCTCTTGTCTCTGGTCTAACTGTTGTTAGTTCATATAAATCATCATACGCAATTTGTAAATTGTTTACCCAATTTTGTAATGGCTCTTGTCCTATTTCATCTATTATATCTTGATCTACTTTTAGTAATATATCTCCTCCATCACTTTTTAAATTGATTGCATTTACAGAACTTATTTCTATATTATCTATATATACTTCTCCTTTAGCATCTCTAAGTTCTCCCAAGATATTTATTTCTCCATCTGTTGGAAATACACTTAATTTAATTTGTTGATATTCCGTTGTTCCAAATATTCTTTTTGATACAGTCATTCCATACACACCTATGGTATTCGCCCATATACATGCTCCAGTACTAGTATCAGTTGTTCCAGTTGCATTTTCTACATTTACAGTTTTTATGTATGCTGTTACATAATATCTTGTATGATTGTCTAAATTTTTAAATGTCACTCTTGCTTGAGTTGTTTCAATTTCATCGTTTTTAAACTTAAGGCACCTACTATTACTTATTCCTTCAGTATTCTCTATACTTATATTCCCAGAATTATACATAGCTGCCAAATCACTTGTTGAATAACTTCCTTCAAAATCTATTGATTGTATTACTGCTGCATTTACTTTTGGTTCTCCTAAGAAAATCAATCCTATTATCATTATTATTACTATAAATATTAATAACACTTTTTTCATATGTTTATTTCCCCTTTATTTAACACTTTTTCTCTCAATTGCTTTTAATATTTTCATTATATCATATTTATAAATATATGTAATTATTTTTTTATTTTTATTAACTCTACTATATTATTTAATCCTTATAAAACATTATTTTTTCCTTATAATTTATATAAAAATCACATAATGCACATAATATTTTATTAAAATACTTGCAAAATACGTATTTATATGATAAAATATTATACGTTAATTTTAGGTTACTTAAAGGGAGGTGCAAAACATGCCAAATATTAAATCAGCTATAAAAAGAGTAAGTGTTATAGAAAAGAAAACATTAAGAAATAACATGGTTAAATCTGAATATAAAACAGCTATCAGAAGATTTGAAGAAGCTTTAGCTAATAATGATAAAGAAAAAGCTACAGAATTATTCTCAGTAGCAACAAGAAAAATAGATCAAGCTTGTACAAAAGGTGTTATTGTAAAAAACACAGCTGCTAGAAAAAAATCAAACTTAGCAAAAAAATTAAATGCAGCAAATGCATAGAGTTTTAATAGAAGATTGTGCACAGTTTTTTATTAATTAAGAGGATTGTAAAATATTAGTTTTACAATCTTTTTTATTTTTTTGGTTAATATTTCCTTTGATTTATTTTTTGGTTTGTGTTAACATAATTATATGCTCATTGAGTTATAATAATGGAGGAATTTATGAAAAAATTATTTTTTAATGAACTAAAAATTATGGATCATTCAATCAAAAATGTTCTATATTCAGGTTTAAAGTTTTGTTTTATATTATGCTTAATTGCAACTTTTTCACTTACAATATATTTAACTGTACATAATCCGTATTCATTCTATTTTGGAATTAATATATTTAGCTCTTCTCTATTCTTTTCTGTATTTTTTATAATTTGTTCTATTTTTGTTAATACAATAAAAGTACATAAAAAAAAATAGTCTAAAATAAAAAAATTAATATATAAATAAAGCAACTAATAAAAAATAATATTAGTTGCTTTTCATATATTATGTTCGTATTTAATTTAATTGCATAAATGCTAAAAAGAGTATCCTCCTTTCTTTACTTATATACTAATATTATTTATATAGGGGTGAATATAGATTTCTAAAAGTATATTTTATTATTATATAGATTTAAATTAAAACAGACCATTAAATTTTAATAGATATAAAAAATAGCATATTATGCAATTACAATTATATTAAACCACATAATATGCTATTTTTCAAGCAAAATCGTTCGTCAAAAATCGACAATTATTTTATGTATTTATTTATCTAATTCTTCCTTAAACATTTTATTTAACATTTGAGGATTTGCTTTTCCTTTTGTCTCTTTCATAGCTTGTCCTACTAAAAATCCTATTGCTTTATCTTTTCCTGCTTTGTAATCTGCAACTGATTGAGGGTTATTTGCTATAACTTTTTCTACAACTTCTTTTATAGCTCCTTCATCAGAAATTTGAATCCATCCTTTTTCTTTAATTATTTCTTCTGGGTCTCTTGGACTTTCAAATAATTCTTCTACAACTTTCTTTCCTATTGCAGAACTAATTGTTCCTTTTTCAATTAATTCAACTAATTTTGCTAAATGTTCAGCTTTAAAAGGAATACCTTCTGGTTCTAATTCTTTTTCATTTAAAATTCTTGATACATCAGAAAGTAACCAGTTTGCTACTACTTTAGCATTACCACATATTTTTTCTGCTGCTTCAAACATATTTGATAAATATTTAGAAGCTGTTAAAAGCTTAGCATCTTTTTCAGATAATTTAAATTCATTTATATATCTTTCTCTTCTACTTTCTGGCATCTCTGGTAAATTTTCTTTAATATCATTTATATATTCTTCTGAAAGTCTGATTGCCACTAAATCTGGTTCTGGAAAATATCTATAATCTTGTGCATCTTCTTTATCTCTCATTGGAAAAGTCTTTCCTGAAACATCATCCCATCTTAAAGTTTCTTGCTCTATTTTTCCTCCATCTTCAATTACATCTATTTGTCTATCTACTTCATAATCAACTGCTCTTTGAATTGCTTTAAAAGAGTTCATATTCTTCATTTCTGTTCTTGTACCGAATTCTTTAGCTCCTTTTTTTCTTACTGAAACATTTACGTCAGCTCTTAAAGAACCTTCTTGCATTTTACAGTCTGATACTTCTATGTATTGTAGTATTGATTTTAATTTCTTTAAATATCTATCAACTTCTCCGCTGGATCTTAAATCTGGTTCAGAAACTATTTCTATTAATGGAACTCCTGCTCTATTTAAATCAACCAAGCTTCCTCCGCCAAATTCATTATGATTTAATTTACCTGCATCTTCTTCTATATGAATTCTTGTAATTCCTATTTTCTTAGGATTTCCTTCATCATCTTCTATTTCAACATATCCATGTTCACAAAGTGGTTTATCAAACTGTGATATTTGATATGATTTAGGTAAATCTGGATAGAAATAATTTTTTCTATCATTTTTACTATTTCTTGATATTGTACAATTTGTAGCAAGTCCTGCTTTAACTGCATATTCTACAACTTTTTCATTTAATACTGGAAGAGTTCCTGGCATTGCCATACATATTGGACATGTATGTGTATTTGGTTCTCCACCAAATTCAGTAGGGCAAGAACAAAATATTTTTGTTTTAGTTGAAAGTTCTGCGTGTACTTCAAGTCCCATGACTGATTCATAATCTGATTTTGACATTATTTATTCCTCCTCCTTATTTATTATTTTCTAAATTCTGGTTTATATTTATCTCTAAATTTATATTCTTGTTCAAATGTATATGCTGCATTTAATATTTTTTCTTCTTCAAATTTGTTTCCTATTAATTGCATACCTATAGGCATACCATCACTATTTACACCACATGGAATTGATATTCCTGGAAGCCCAGCAATGTTTACTGAAACTGTACAAATATCTGCTAAATACATTTCTAGTGGGTTTTCTGATCTTGTTCCCATTTCAAATGCAACTGTTGGTGATGTTGGCGTTAATAGGACATCATATTTTTCAAATGCTTTATCAAATTCTTTCTTTACTAAAGTACGAACTTGTTGAGCTTTTTTATAGTATGCATCATAATATCCAGAAGAAAGAACATAAGTACCAAGAATAATTCTTCTTTTTACTTCTGGTCCAAATCCTTCGCTTCTTGAATTTCTATATAATTCTTTTAAGTTTGCGAAGTTCTCTGTTCTATATCCATATCTTATTCCATCAAATCTTCCTAAGTTTGAACTTGCTTCAGCACAAGCTATAATATAATATGTTGCTAAAGCATACTCAGCAATATCTAGTGAAAATTCTTCTACTTCAGCACCTAATTTTTTATAAATTTCTATTGCTTCTTCTAGTTTTTTCTTAACTTCTTCATTTATTCCTTCACCAAAATATTCTTTAGGAATACCTATTTTTAATCCTTTAACATCATTTTTTAATGCTTTAGTATAATCCTTTTTAGGAATATCATATGAAGTAGAATCTCTTTCATCATGTCCAGCTATTATATTTAAAAGCATTGCTGCATCTCTTACATCTTTTGTAATAGGTCCGATTTGATCAAGTGATGAAGCAAACGCCACTAAGCCATATCTTGATACTAATCCATATGTTGGTTTTAAACCAACTACTCCACAGAAAGATGATGGTTGACGAATTGATCCACCTGTATCACTTCCCAATGCCCATGGTACTAAATCAGCTGCAACTGCTGCAGCACTACCACCAGAAGATCCCCCCGGTACAGTATTTAATTTCCATGGGTTTGATGTTTTCTTAAAATATGAATATTCTGTAGATGCTCCCATTGCAAATTCATCCATATTTAATTTTCCTAAATCAATTAAATTTTCATCATTTAATTTTTCTACTACTGTTGCATTATATGGAGCAACAAAATCTTCTAGCATTTTTGAACTACATGTAGTTTTTACACCTTTTGTACACATATTATCTTTTATTCCTATTGGAATACCTGCTAAATTAGATAACTTTTCTCCATTTTTTCTTTTTTTATCAATTTCTTTTGCTTCTTTTAAAGCTTCATCACATAATGTTGTAACAAATGCTTTTACATCTTTTTCTTTATCATTTATTCTATCTACATATGCTTGTACTATTTCTTCACTTGTAAGTTCTTTTGCTTGTAATTTTTCTTGAAGCTCATGTACTGTTAAACTTGTAATGTCCATTATTTACTTCCTCCCATCTCTTTTTTGTATTTATTAATAGCTTGATATAGATGTGGCCATGAATAAATTCTCTCTATATTTTCATCTTTAAAATTACAATTTATTAGCCCATCCATTATGTATGTCTTTATTCCTGTTTTGGCAACATTTAAACAATTAGTTATATTATCATCAATAAAAAAATCTATATTATTATTTTTTATGATTTTAGCTTTATCTGAAATATTTAAATATATACCTTCATATTCTATTTCATGTTTTTTTAGCCATGTTCTTGTTACTTCTTCAATATCAAATTTTTCAGATATATGTCTTGCTGTTATGAAGTATATACAATCTCCTTCATCTCTTAGTTTGTCTATAACTTCTTTAGCAAACGGTTTTATTCTAACATTTTTAACAATAATTTCATAATATTTATCCCAAAAAGATCTATCCTCTTCTTCTGACCAACCATGAAAATTTTGAGTAAATCTATTTCTAATTCTTTCTCTATTTACATATTTAATCTCTTTCTTTAATTCATTTACTGTGTAATCTTCTGCATAATTAAAGGCAAGTTCATATGTATTAGTAAGTGTATCATCTATATCTATTCCTATATTCATAAATTCTCCTAGTTAATTACTTTTGGTATTTTGAACATATTTCTTTCTTGTTCTTTTGCATTCATTAATAATAAATTATTCTCTTTAAATTCTTTTACTTCATCTTTTCTAAATACATTATATTTGTCGTTTTCTCCTATTGTTTCTTCTAATCCTTCTGTATTGGCATTGTTTACTACATTCGCAAAATTTAATATATCTTGAAGATTTGCTAAATAATTGTCTAGTTCATCTTCTTTAATATTTAAATTTGCTAAATTTGCAATATGCAATAACTCTCCTTTACTTACATCTGCCATAGTATCACTCCTCACTACTTTTATGTTAATACTTACTTATTATACATACATTTTCCAAGAATTACAAGTATTTTTTTTAAAAGGGGACGGGCTTGTTTTGTAAAATATAAAAAATTTACAAAACAAGCCCGTCCCCTTTTTTAATTTTTATATATATTTCTTTACATTGTTAAATACTTCTTCATGTATTTCTTCTATTGTTTTTATTTTTTCATTTTCTACACATTTTATTTCACACCAATCATATTTCTTTACTAATTTACAAGCTTCATTATACGCATCTTGTAAATGAGACTTATTGCTTTCATGTATATCTTTCTTTTCTTCATGTGTGATTTTATTTACTCTATTTTTCATCAATTTTTCTGCATATTCTGTTGGCATATTTAAAAATATAACCTTTGTAGGTACGGGTAATCCATATAAATTAAATTCAAAATCCCATAGCCAGTCTAAAAATTTATTTCTTTCTTCATCATCCTTTATCTTTCCTGCTTGGTGTACCATATTCGAAGTCGTATATCTATCTGCTAAAATTATTCCACCGTTATTATAATATTCTTCATATTCTTTTTTAAAAGTAGCATATCTATCTACTGCATAAAAAGTTGAAGCTATATATGGACTAATTTTTAATGGATCTGTTCCAAATTCTCCATTTAAATACATTTTTACTAAGGAAGATGATGGACTATCATAATTTGGAAAACTTACCGTTTTATATTCTATTTTTTCTTTATCAAATCTTTCTTTTAATTTTTGAAGTTGAGTCTGCTTTCCGCTTCCATCTGTTCCATCAATTACAAATAATTTACCTTGTTTCATATTTTCCTCCCTTTCTTTTCTTTAGAATCTATTCTCTTTCAGTTTTTTCACTTATAGTAGTATTCTTTACTTTTTCACTTTTCTTTATTTCTAGTTGATTTGCTATTTGTCCTGTAATATATGATGACATATCTAATATAAATTCTTCGAGTTTTCCTTGATATGTATCAGTTTCTGTTAATTTATAGCTAGAAGACATTTGACTTATCAATTGTTGACTATCTTTAAGAATTGTATTATATCTTCTTAAATTCTGTACATTTACTACTCTCCCTTCTTTTCCTTTTCGTTGCACACTTAACTCTGGAGAAGTTAAAAATCCTAAAGTTATAGGTTTATATCCACTATTTATACTATTTATTTTATATAATTCAAAAAGTCTATTTAAGTCTTCATCTTCTATACTTCCTTCTAATCGTGCACTTTGAAGCCAAGTTAACCTATCTATAATTCCTCTATCATATATCACTATTTGCCCTTTTCTATTTGAAATATCTTCAACTAAATTTCTAAATAATTCTAAAACCATCCATAAATCATATTGATTAGAATCTTTATCTACTGGATTATATTCTGCTGTTTCTCTTCTTGTAAACATTTCAATTCCGCTATTAGCAAATAATCCTTTAACATTTTTTAATAATGTTGTTTTTCCACTTTTAGGAGTTCCTAATAATTCAATAAAGATTGGATCTCTGTCATCATTGATTCCTTCTTTTATCCTACGCATATTGTCTTTTATTTCATTCATCTTTTGTTCCATATCAGCTTCAGAAATTGTAATCATTTTATACCCCACTTTTATTTAAAAATTTTGTATAATATTGTTTCATATCTCTTGAAAAAGTTATTATATTCCACATTTTGTATAACTGCTTTATACATTTCTGTATAATACCATCTTTGCTCTTGATATGGCTTATTAAAACTTTTCCAAACATCTTCTCCTTTTTCTTCTAATAAATCATATAAACTTTCCAAGTTATTTATTTTGTCTGCACATTCAACCATTTTTCCTTCGAAACTTGCATTTTTAATTTTTTCTATTGCTTCTTTTTTTCTCTCTTTCCATTCTAGTTTTTTATTCTCTGTTACTTCTTCTACAATATTTTTTACATTTGTTCCAAAAATCTTTTCAATATCTTCTATCGTATACTTAGTATCCTCTACTACATCATGTAGAATTCCGGCAATCACGGTTTCTTCACTCATTCCACTCTTTTGTAATAACATTCCTACTGTAAATGGGTGAAATATCATATCTACATTGTCAGTTTTTCTCCTTTGTCCGTCATGTGCTTTTGTGGCAAATAAAATTGCATAATCTAATTTTTGCATTTTTCCCTCCTCGTATTTTTTATAAATTGTTTTTTATAAACTTTTTTACTGTTTTCCAATATTTCTCTTTATCTATTTCCTGTGCTTCTGCATGTTCTGCATTTTTTATAACTAATTTTTCTTTTCTACATGTTGCTGCTTCATATAATTTATCAAGCATATAAAATGGTACAAATTTATCTTTATCTCCATGTATAAATAATATTGGTATTTTTGATTTTTTTATTTGTTTTATACAAGATGCTTTTCTTAATGAATATCCTGCTCGTAAAATAGTAATTAAATTTGCATAATATAGCGTTGGAAATTGCGGCATATGAAATAATGTTTTAAGCTCATATGTAAATTCTTCCCATACGGATGTATATCCACAATCTTCTATTACCATTTTTACATTCTTAGGTAACTTTTCTCCACTGGTCATCATCACAGTTGCAGCTCCCATTGATATTCCATATAAAATTATTTTTATATTTCTGTATTTGTTTATTAAGTATTCAATCCATTTCAGAATATCTATTCTATCAAGCCATCCCATTCCAATATATTTACCTTCACTTTTTCCATGTGTTCTTAAATTTGGCATCAGAACATTATATCCTAATCTATTAAACTGTTTGCAACTTGGTACCATTGATACTGCAGAATCAATATATCCATGAACTGCTATTATCCATATATTAGATTCTTTTTTATTTATTACTTCATACCCATGCAATTTTATTTTTTTATTTTCTATATATACTTCTTTTGAATTTTCTTCAATCCATTTTCTGTTTTCTTCTTTTTTATTTTCTATCTCTTCATCATATTCATTTTTAAAAATTATACTTTTAGACGACTTAGGATTTAAAGCTAAATTAAATAAAAAGTTTCCTGCAATGAATCCCATTGCTATTGAAATTAAAATTACAAAAATTAATGCTAAAATCATATTCTTCCTTTTCCTTGCAATATTTCTTAATCTTTAGTTGAACAATCCACAATAATACAATTTTTTGTTGATAAATAATTGTATATATTTCTTTCTTGTGAATATTTTTTATTTATCACTCATACTTTCTTTTAAATAATCATTTGCGAACTTTCGTATATCTTCCATTTGTTTTTTTGTTTCTTCGTCTTTATATTGTATCCTATCTATTAAAATATTAATATAGTTTTTATCTAAAATGTATTTTTTAGATATGTCAAAATTAAGATCAAATATGAAAGCGATAACACAAAACCAATAGTCTAGTTGAGTTTTTCTATCATTTACATTTATACATTTTCCATTCATAAAATCAGAATATACTTTTTCAGAAATAGTAGAATAATATAAAGTATCAGGATTATATACATTAGGAAAAATATCTTTAAAATCTTCTTCTTCCTTAACTCTAAAATTATCTAATTTATCTGCATCTCTAATAATCTTACAATGTAATTCAACATCTTTATCTAGATTATCTTCAATTTTTAATTTATTGTGATTTATTATCGCTGTTTTTATCAAATTATCATATTTATTTGTTTCTATGAATTTATGAATTAAATTATCTTCAAATAATACTTTTGCTCCAAAATCTGCATGATCTAGTTTGTCAGTATCTATAAAATCAGATGTTACTTTTATTTGTTCAAATCGTCCTATATCATGTAATAAAGCAATAATTTTTGCAATTTCTATATTTTCTTCATCTAAATTTAATCCTTTTGAAATATATTCACTTTGATTTACAACTTCATATGTATGTTTTATTTTTAATCTAATTTTTGAATCATTTTTATCATAATTATTTAAATATTCTGAAAATGCTTCTTGTGCTTTATTAAAATCTATCATAGATTAACTTCTCCCTAACTATCTAATTTATTATTAATATTTATATTAATTATACTAATATATCACAGGTTCTCCTCCAACAAATTCTATCTTTCCTTCATTATATATTATTGCTTGTGTATCAGTAATAGCATATAGAGGAAAAGAATTTTCTTCAGCTACTTTTTTATAAAATTCTTCATCCCATTTTAAATGATCTTCTCTCATATAATGTGGTATGATATTAAAATCAACCAATTCTAATTCATTGTTTTTAATTTCATCTATATTAATTCCATATCTTTCTTTCCAATAATATCTACTTTCAATTAATTTACCTAAAACGATTGATCCAGCAGATGTTCCCATTATAACTTTAGATTCAGCTAATTTTTTTAATACCTTATCTGTTCCTGTATTTTTAAATAATTCACCTAAAACTAATTGTTTTCCTCCTACTATGTATATCACATCTGCTGCTGATAATCTTCTTTCAATTTCATTTTCATCATATGCTCTTAAATTAACAAAGTCTATAACTCCTCCAATATGTTTTTCTATATCTGATAGTTCTTTAATAAGCCATCTTTTAGAACTATGCTCTGATTTTGCTACATATGACTCATTTATAATTCCAATATTTATATCTTTTAATTCTTTTCCTACTAGTTCAGCAACTTTATTTGCAATTTCATCTGTAGTAAATCCTTGTGAAGCTAACACTAATTTCATATTAAACTCTCCTTAATTTTATATTATATTTTATATTTCATATTCTTTTAATTTTTGAATATATTGTTCTATTGAACTGTCATTTATCTCTTCAGGTTTAATTGTGCAACATTCCATAACTTGCTTTTCTATTCCTAGTGCACATTCAATTAAATGGTTTGCTTTTTCTTTATTAGACCATACAGATAATGGTTTGTTTTTATATCTCTTCTTTACATCTTCTAATCTTTCTCTTAAACTTTCAACTCCATCTGGAGCAACTCTTTGATCACAATATGCACATAGTTTTATTTCATAGCAATCAGATTTTAATGTTTGCTCATTTTTTCTTGATCTTTTTCCATCTAGTATTTCTAATTCTTTTTTTGTTAGCCCCTCTATCTTTCCTATTTCCATATTTATTTCATGATCATTAGTTCCAAATATATCAAAATATTTTTTTCTTGTTTTTTGAAACTCCTTATCATCAGAAAAATCTTCTGGAATCTTAACAATATTACCCATATCATGTAACAAGCATACTCTTGTAACTGCTTTTTTATCTATTTCAGGTCCATTCCAATTATCCATTATTATATTACTACAAGCAGCTACTCTAAGCATATGCATTTGTAGATTTTCAGGTATATGATATTTATTATATATTGCTAATATATTCATATTTTTCACCTTCATTTTATTTTATCTTTCACTATCTTTTTTATTTCTATCAATATATCATAAATAGTATAATTTTTCTACAATTAACATTAATTTGTATATTAAATTATAAATTAATTTTAATAAAAATAAAAAAGATACAATTCAATAAAATTATATCTATATAAAATAATTAAATTGATTTTGTATCTTTTACTTTACAGTATTATTATTTTTATTACTTTATTTTAAATCAAACACTATTAAAGGTACTTCCATTTCGTTTCTCGTTAATCCACAATGTGTCGATTTTTTCTCATCAGGTTTTTTTAGCTCTCTAGATAAATCAGTCCCCAAAAGAAATCTTGATGAAGCTATTGATACAGCAATATAATTTCCTAGAAAATCATCTATCTTTTTATGCTTTTCTCCAAATCCTAGAAAACCTTTTTCTAAAAACTCTTCTTTAGTGTATAATTTGAATCTATCTCCATATTTTTTATTAAACATCTTTTCAAATTCTTTTTTCTTATCTTCTTTTACAAGAAAACTAGTAGCTCTTGATTCTAAAGACGGTGGCATTACTAAGCATTCTTGTAATTCTTCTTCTTCAACCACATCAATCGTTTCTTCAATATCATTATGCCCGTGGTCTGCTGAAATAATTATTAATGTATCTGTTTCTTTTAATTTATCTACTAATTTTTCAAATTCTTTTTCTGTATTTTCAATAAATTCTTTAACCTCTTCTGATTTGCATCCAAATTTATGTAACAAACCATCTGGGTTATCATTATATGCCATAATAAATTTATTTCCGTTACTAGTACATAAAGTTTCTATACATTCACACATTTCCTCAATATTATTAGCTGTCATAGTAATCTTTGCTTTTTTTGCACAATGAATTGGTTGTATTTCATATGATTTTACATCATTATTATTTTCTCTAATTAATTCATAAACCGTTTTATACCCTATTATATCATCTACTTGTAATCTACTAATTTTTAATTTATCTCCTGTATACGAATCTTTTTCAGGAAACAAATCTAGACTCTTTCCATATTCTTTAAAATATTGTGACCATGCTATCCATCCTGTTTCTATAGGTGGTTTTCCTGAATAATATGTTGTCATTGCTGCTGTTGTTGTAGAAGGATATACTGATGTAATAGTATCTATTTCATTATTTTTAAATAATCCATTTTTAGAAAAATTATTTAAAATACTTTCACCCATTCCATCTAATACAACTAATACAACATTTTTATATTCTTTTTCTAATAAATTATCCAATTTACTAAGACCTCTATATTTACTCTGAACATTATATTTTTTTAAAATAGAATTGATTAAATTTAAAATGCTATGATTATAATCTGGCATTAATGTCTCTAAATTCATTCTTCCTCCTCATCTCATGATTATTTTTATATTATTGAGTCATTATATCATTCTAATTTTTTAGTTTCAATAATTTTATTAAATAAACTCAAAATATGATTTTGTTTAATTTATTCAATTTGACATAATATGGTATAATTTTAGTATAGTACGTTAAGCTGTACTATAATTATTACACGTGTAGGTACTGTAGTACTTGCACATGTACACGGGCAACTTTCAAAATTAAGGTTAACAAAATGAATATTACTATATGGAGCGTAAGAAACATCGCACACATTTTGTGATTTATATTAATATTCTAGTCAATTGAACTTTTGGAAGTAGAGCGGTAACCCCGCAGGAGGCAACTTATGAATACAACAACAATGATCTATGTTCCAAAAAAAATAAGACAAAATTATTTCATTTTTTCAAATGGATATTTTATAAAGAAAGAAGAAATATTTGATGAATTAAAATATCCATGTAAAGGAGAAATTTTCTCTAAAGAAGATACAGTCAAGATTAAAATAAATATAAACAAAAATCTTGCTGTTTTTGGAGATATATTAGTTAATGATTTTCCTGAATCCGGAACTTATAACGCTGTTCTAAATGAATTACAGCTGAACTATGGTGTTCAGATTGAAGGAAGAGTTTATCATATAAAATCTATAATTGATGAGGAGTTTGCTCCCATTTATGGAAAAGTGAAATTTTATCAAGAGAATGTGAAGAATGAAATTTCTATTGAAAGAGAGTCGTGGGTTACCTGGATCGGAACAGAGAATCCTGAATAGGATTTCTCTTTTTTTTTGATTCATTTTTTTACATTTTGATTAAAACTTTATGTATACATCTTGACTTTTTTGCATAAATTATAGTAAAATATTAATTACGTTGATTAAATTAAATATTGCGATGAAAATGACGAGGGATTAAAAGTTACTAACAGAGATAAAAGGTCATCGGCTGAAAGCCTTTTTTAGAAGAACATAATCCACCAACACATTGGAGCAATCTTATATAAAGTGGGAAATAATTAGAAATAATTATTTTCAAGCTGGGTGGCACCGCGGAATATATTTCGTCCCTGCATATAATGCATGGGCATTTTTTTATGCCCTAAAAATGAAAGGATGATTTTATTATGAGTAGTTTTAGAACACACACATGTGGTAGCTTACGTATAGAAGATGTAGGCAAAGAAGTTAAAATTTGTGGTTTTGTTGAAACTATTAGAGATTTAGGAGGATTAGTTTTCTTAGATATAAGAGACATGTATGGTATTACTCAAGTTGTTACATCTGGTAAAGAAGACATTGTTGATTTTTCATCAAGAATTCCTATTGAATCTAGTGTATGTGTAGAAGGAAATGTTAGAAAAAGAGATCCTGAAACGTATAACCCTAATATTGAAACAGGTGAAGTTGAAGTTGTAATTAAAAATATTACTGTTTTAGGAAAAAGAACAAAAATGCTTCCATTTGAAGTAAATAAAAATCAAGAAGTTAGAGAAGACTTACGTTTGAAATATAGATTCTTAGATTTACGTTCTACTAAATTACAAAAAAACTTAATACTAAGAGCTCAGGTTTTACAATTTCTACGCACGCAGATGATAGAACAAGGATTTTTAGAAGTCCAAACTCCTATCCTTACAAGCTCATCTCCAGAAGGAGCAAGAGACTATTTAGTACCAAGTAGACTTCATCCAGGAAAATTCTATGCACTACCTCAAGCCCCTCAACAATTCAAACAATTATTAATGGTATCAGGAATAGATAAATATTTCCAAATAGCACCATGTTTCAGAGATGAGGATGCAAGAGCAGATCGTGCACCTGGTGAATTTTATCAATTAGATATGGAAATGGCATATAGCTCACAAGAAGATGTATTTAGTGTAATGGAACCTGTAATTTACAATACATTCACTAAATTTTCTGATAAAAAAGTAGGAGAATATCCTTTTCCAAGAATATCATATAAAGAAGCAATGGTTAAATATGGTACAGATAAACCTGATCTAAGAAATCCATTATATATTATAGATTTATCTGAATTCTTTAATAAATGCACATTTAAACCATTTAAAGATACAACAGTAAGAGCAATAAAAGTAAATGGACATATGTCAAAAGGATTCCATGAAAAAATGCTTTCATATGCAATGTCAATTGGTATGGGAGGACTTGGATATCTAGAAGTACAAGATGATTTATCATACAAAGGACCAATAGACAAATTCATTCCTGATGAATTGAAAAAAGAATTGTTAAAATTAGCTGATTTAGACAAAGGGGATACAATCTTCTTTATAGCTGATTATGAAAAAAGAGCAAATGAACTTGCAGGTCAAATCAGACAAGAATTAGGAAAAAGATTAAATTTAATAGATGATTCAGTATTTAAATTCTGCTGGATTATAGATTTTCCAATGTATGAATTAGACGAACACGATAGAATTTCATTCTGTCATAACCCATTTTCAATGCCACAAGGCGGGTTAGATGCATTAACTAACCAAGATCCATTAGACATCTTAGCATATCAATATGATATCGTTTGTAATGGTATTGAACTTTCATCTGGAGCTGTTAGAAATCATGATCCAAAAATAATGATTAAGGCATTTGAAATAGCAGGATATACAAAAGAAGATATTGAAACAAGATTTTCAGCATTATTCAATGCTTTCCAATTCGGAGCTCCACCTCATGCAGGAATTGCACCTGGAATAGATAGAATGCTTATGCTTTTAACAGAAAGTGATACAATCCGTGATGTAATAGCTTTCCCAATGAACAGTAAAGCAGAAGACTTACTTATGGGAGCACCAGGAGTAGTAAAAAGAGAACAATTAAAAGATGTTCATATAAAACTTGATATTTAAAGATTAAAAAATCGAGCACCTCTTTGCATCTCTGCATTGAAGTGCTCTTAGTTAGTGTTTGGATGAAATAATCTATCCATCCTCAGGAAGTATCCTTTTGAGGTAGTCATACGACTCAAGAATGAATTCCTTGATTGTCGGATAGCCTTTCTTTTGGATACTACGAGAAAATATCGTTTTTCCTAGCTCTGTTGGATACTTAAAAGTATCATACAAAGCTTCTCTAGCCCGACTCCTTACAGTTTCATATTCAAGACCTGTTTCCTCTATGATTGGAGGATAAAGTTCTCTTTTGAAATTAAGATTCGGATTATTATCATCCAGACAATGCATAAGCATTTTCTTTAAGATAATAACTCCGCCATCAGTTAGCCTAAATCCTAAGTCAAGAAAAAAATCATTGATTACTTCTTTCTTAGTCTTCTGGCAAATTTGATGATTGCTAGAAAATACGATATCCGCTACTTCCTGAAAAAGCTCCAACAAATCATTTTTGCTCCATCCCATCTGTCTTAATTTTTCAATTTTGCTAAGCCGCCTCATATTCATACTCCTCTCTAACGTAGCCAAAGTGCAATTTAATTATATCATTTTTGTAAAATTATGTAAAGCTCAGTAAAAAAAGATAGTCTATATAAGATGTACTGAACCCAAAAAGTTGGACAGTATAAATTAGGCTACTAACTTGGAATGTTCTCTGTATTGAACAGGGGACA
>CALXWP010000005.1 GCA_944392455.1 uncultured Clostridia bacterium | reverse complement strand
TTATTTTTTCTTGGTAGATTTACTACCGCTTTATTGGTTTCTCAAAGTTTATTGTTTACTTTTCAATGTGCTTTTTTTGTTCTCAATCGGTCTCCCGACGACAAGATTTATTTTAGCACAATTCACATTATATTGTCAATACTTTTTTTGAATTTTTTTAAACTTTTTATGCAAATTTTTTATGTCTTTTTTTCTTGTAAATTGTTGCTAAAATTTTGTTAAAAAAACAGCTTCTCAGAAGCTGTTAATTATAATACCATGTTAATTAAAACAAGTCAATAGTTTTTTGTAATTTTTTATATTTTTTCTTATCTATTTGATATTTCTCTATATTACAAAAACTATTGACCTGATAGATATAATTTATTTAATAAATAATTACTTATTTTTCTCTTGCTAAGATTATTATTCTATTTTGCGTATCATCTGTACAACTAGATAAAGAAATCTCTCTTTTTCCATTAGTAGATCTAACCATGTAATTCACATCACTAGGTGTTGTTACAAATTTATTATATACTTCATATGTCACTTGATCTCCATCTTTATCTGTAATTATAATTTCATCACCATTTTTTAAATCTTCATTATGTGAAAATAAAGTTCCATTATTATAATTATGTCCTATAAGCACTACATTTCCCACTTCATTTAGATCAATATCAGATGGATACATTTTTACTATTGCATTTTCCATTGCTTCTGGTGATATATCATCTAATATATCATATTTCAAATCAAATGCTGGTATTTCTATAGTTCCTATTCATTGATCAGGTGTAGTTTCTTCTTGAACATTTGTATTATTATCATTAGTTACTATTACACCATCTTCATCTTCTATTCCAATACTAGCCATTTTTTCTGTTAATATGCTTTCAAAAGCTCCAAGCCATTGTTCCATAAAAGCACTAAATTGAGTAGCATCATAGTTATTAGCTATAACTGTATTAGAATCTGTTAACTCTTGTATTTCTTCTACTTGATCAACTCTTACTGTACTTGTAATATAGTCAATTGTTGTTGTTTCAATAATTGGATTCGTTATGCTTCCTGAAGTTGCAGTTACAGTAATATTGTATGAATTATTTATTGAGTCATTTGATGCACTACTCATATTATATGTTATACTAATACTATTTTCATTTTCATCATTTATATTATTTATAAAAGTTATATTATTATTTGTATTTTGATCGCTTGTTTCTTTAGTTATAACTAATCTAGATATTTCTTGTACTTGAGTATCTTCAACATCTGTTATATTGTCTGCAGTTGTATTTATATCCATTATAGTATTAGTATCAGTTTGTACTACATTTTCAGTATTAACTGTTATATCAGCCATTTGGTCTAGACTAATTTCAGTTTCATTTGTATCTGTAATTAAATTTTCTACTACTATATTTGTATCTGTTGTATCATTTACTATTCCATCTGAAATAGAATTTGTACCTATATTATTTTCTGTTAATGTATTTGTCATATCTTGATTTGTTTCTGTACTGCTATTTAATATTTGTTCAATACTACCTTGAGTATAATCTATTGTAAGTATTTGCTTGTTATTTACTCTATCATATGTTATTTCTATCATATTTTCAACTTCAATTACAGTTCTTATTGTTTGATCATAATTTTCATATACATATATGTTTGTGTTATTTGTAATATTTAATCCATTTATTTGTTCAATTAGTGAATTAATTTTCACAGTAAGATTTGTTATATCTGTATATTCTACACCTAAGTTTAATACAGATGCTTTATTACTAATTAATACCATTGTTTCTGTATCTTCTTTTAATGTTTCTAAAGAACTAATTAAAATTTGTTTTAATTGATCTCCTGTTAAAGTTGCTGCATATACGTTTGCATTATATGTTTCTCCATCAATTTGTACATCTTGATTTGATTTCACATAATTATCTTCACTTATATTGTTTTTTATCATAGGTAGATATGTTTCATAAATATGATTTTTTTGCTCATCAGTTAAATCAAAGAAACTTGTATAATCTTTTATATTAATAGTATCAGGTACTTTATCAGTAGATATATTGTATTTAGCTGCAAGTTCTTTAAGTCCAGAATTTCTTATTCCAATATAATTATCTACAACATCGGCACTTTTTATTGCATATACATCTCCACTATTAATATATGAAACATTAAATAAATCAATATCTCCATTTTTTAAAGTTGCATCTGCATAAGTTCTTCCAGTATTTGCATCATGTCTTGCTGTTGTTTCTACATCAAAGTATTTCGAACTATTTTCCCCTGTGCTAGTTGAATATGTTAAATTTCCTGTAGAATTATATGAATTATTGTTTTTAAATTCTGTTTGTGATGCCAATTTATCATTTTCTAATATATTTGTTATGTCTTTATTTTGAGACATATATTGCCAAAATAACTCATCTGTCGATTTAAATATATTGGTTGTAAAATATAGAACTGCAAAAACAACTCCTATAACTACAACTAATACTATTGGTAATACTATTAATAAGATTTTTTTCTTTGTCATATGTTTACCCTCCTATATATGTTTATTATTTATATTTCTTTGTTTAAGAACTTCATATATTATGATACCTGCCGAAACTGAAGCATTTAATGATGTAACTTTTCCTTTCATAGGAATTTTAACTAAAAAGTCGCAGTTTTTCTTTACCAGTCTTCCCATACCGCTTCCTTCATTTCCTATTACTATTCCAATTCCTCCAGTATAGTCTTCATTATAGTAGTAGTTTTTAGCATCTATATCAGTTCCACAAATCCATATATCGTTTTGTTTTAAATAATTTATTGCATCATTTATATTATTTACTCTAGCAATATTCATATGTTCTACTGCTCCTGCAGATACTTTCACAACAGTACTATTTACTGATGCCGCTCTTCTTTTTGGTATTATTATTCCATGTACTCCAGCTGTTTCTGCAGTTCTTATAATTGAGCCTAAATTATGAGGGTCTTCTATTTCATCTAATATTAATATAAATGGGCTTTCATCTTTTGACTTTGCAAACACTAATATATCATCTATATCACAATATTCAAATGGTGGTACAATAGCTATAACTCCTTGATTGTTTTCTGTTTGTGACATTTGATTAAGTTTTGCCCTGCTTACTTCATTTATTATAACCTTTTTTTGTTTTGCTAAAGCTATAATTTTATTTATAGAACCATGCTTTTCTCCATCTGATATAAATATTTTATTTATATCTCTATCAGATTCTAAAAGTTCAAGAACTGCATTTCTTCCTTCTACTTGATCCTGATATTCATCATTCATATTATATTTTCTCCTTTATATTATCTATAAAATCTGATAACGCATTTATTAATTTGTCTATTCCTTCTATATTTTCCCTATATCTATATCTTCCTGTTATTTCAAGTTGTATACATGGAATATTAGCTTCTTCATGTATATACTTACTTATTGTTCTTATAGAATTTGCTTTAAAAATTGTATTTTCAGTTATCTTATCAATTCCGTTAGTGTTAAAACTATTCTTTAAATCATCAATTAAATACCAATTATTTTCTATATTTTTACCATCATCTGTACAAATTTCTATATTAAAACTATGTTCATTTTTAGCTCCGTGAATATCTAATAATAATTTTATATCATTTTCCTTAACTATCTTTAATAAATATTCTTTATATTTACTATTCAAATCATAATTTGCATCATCGTTATCATTATATGTTTTATATATTGCATAACAATCAAGTCTATTTGATAGAATCTGTACGATTGCTCCTGTCTCTCCTTCTGCACATTTTATTTTACCTTCTCTTAATTGTTTAACACAGTGTGGAGCTGAAAATATAATTGGTAAATTTCCTTTAACTATTTTAAAAGGTTTTTCCTTATTAATTTCCCTTATTTCTTCATTATCAAATATTTCACAATTATATTTGTCAATTAGATCTTTTAAATTATTTAAGTTATTCATTTTACTCCTAATTTTTATTCATCATCTAATTTAAGTACACTTAAGAAAGCTTCTTGTGGTATTTCTACATTTCCTATTTGTCTCATTTTCTTTTTACCACGTTTTTGTTTTTCTAATAACTTTTTCTTTCTTGTAATATCTCCACCATAGCATTTAGCTAAGACATCTTTTCTTAAAGCTGAAATTGTTTCTCTTGCTATAACTTTTCCACCTATAACAGCTTGTATTGCAATTACAAATAATTGTCTTGGTATAACTGTTTTTAGTTTTTCTACCATTTTTCTTCCTCTTTCATAGCTATTACTTTTATGTACTATAAATGAAAGAGCATCTAAGCTTTCTCCATTTACATGAATATCTAATTTTACTAAATCAGATCTTTTATATTCCTTAAATTCATAATCAAATGAAGCATAACCTTTTGTTTTTGATTTTAATTGATCAAAAAAGTCATATATTATTTCATTTAATGGCATCTCATAAATTAATGTAACTCTATTTTCATCTAGATATTTCATATCAATATATATACCACGTCTATTTTGACATATTTCCATTATATTACCAACAAATTCTTTAGGTGTTAATATTTCTGCTGTTACAAAAGGTTCTTCCATATATGATATTTCACTTGTAGGAGGTAAATCTGATGGATTATATAATTCAATAACTTCACCATCTGTTTTATGAACTTTATATATAACTGATGGAGATGTTGTAATTAATCCCAAGTCAAATTCTCTATCTAATCTTTCTTCTATTATTTCTAAATGAAGAAGTCCTAAAAATCCACATCTAAATCCAAAACCTAAAGCTCCAGATGATTCTGGTTCATATTCTAAAGCTGCATCATTTAGTTTTAATTTTTCTAAAGCTACTTTTAAATTCTCATAATCACTACCATCTATTGGATATATACCACAATATACCATTGGATTTACTTTTTTATATCCAGGTAATGGTTCAGGTGCTGGTCTGTTTTTTAATGTTATTGTGTCACCAACTCTAATATCTGATAAGCTTTTTATACTTGCTGCAATATATCCAACTTCTCCTGCTTGTAATATATCACATGGATTATATGATCCAGGTTCAAAATATCCTACTTCTGTTACTGTAAAAGTTTTTTTATTAGACATAAGCATTATCTCGTCTCCAACTTTTACGGTTCCGTCTTTTACTCTAACATATGCAATAGCACCTTTATAGTCATTATATATAGAATCGAATATTAAGCATTTAAGTTCCGCATTTTCATCACCTTTTGGTGCTGGTAAATCAGTAATTATTCTTTCTAGTACCTGGTCTACATTTAATCCTGTTTTTGCAGAGATACATGGAGCATCCTGAGCTGGTATTCCTATAATATCTTCTATTTCTGCTTTTACTTCATCAGGTCTTGCATTTGGTAAATCCACCTTATTTATAACCGGTAAGATTTCCAAATTATTATCTATTGCTAAATATACATTTGCTAAAGTCTGTGCTTCTACACCTTGTGTACTATCAACAACTAAAATTGCTCCATCACATGCAGCTAAACTTCTTGATACTTCATAATTAAAATCAACATGTCCTGGAGTATCTATTAAATTAAGTTCATATTCACGTCCGTCTTTTGCTTTATACATCATTTTTACAGCTTGAGATTTTATTGTAATTCCTCTTTCTCTTTCTATATCCATATTATCTAAAACTTGACTTTCCATTTCACGGCTAGAAAGAGCTCCTGTCATTTCTATTAATCTATCTGCTAAAGTTGACTTTCCATGATCAATATGTGCAATTATACTAAAATTTCTAATGTATTTCTTTCTGTCTTCCATAAAATTCTCCAATTTTCTCCTCTATTTTCCTGCAATAATTATATTGATTTTACTAATTTTTGTCAACTAAATTTGTATTCTAGTTTTAGTATTTTTTCTTATGTATTCCATAATATTAAGTATGTAATAAAGCATATTGCTTTTTTTTCTTAGTCGTTGTATAATTTTATAAGTAGCTATTAATAAATTTTTTCAAACTTTGAGGAGGTTTTATGTTACATTCATTCTTTGTTGTTTTCATCATTGTGACCTGCTTATTTTTAATTCGAAAAGCTATTAAAATCGCATTAGTATGGATACGGCTTTGGCACACATTAGACTCATTGCAAAGGCTATATACACCTTTTAAAGAAGCATATAATAACAATGACTTTTCCAATACAGGAATAGTTCATATTAGACGCTTAGGTCTGAGAACTCCTTTGCATATTCCAATTGAAAAGGATTTAGCTGGATTGTTCATATTCATAATTCGTGATGCATTTCAATATATTGATAAAATAGAGTCAGAGCTTGGTATTTTATATTCTGCTTCTAATGTCAATCTCTTTAAAAAAGAAGAAGAGCTTTTAGATAAAATATCGAACGAGTTACGTTTAATTATATGGGAACAAGATGGCATAGATAGAATGAAAAAATTTTGGGGCTGATGCTCCAAAATTAAAAATAACAACTATAAATATTTATAATTTATATAAAATATTTTAAATATATATTTAATTTAGGAGGAATGATTTTATGTCAAGAATTTTTGAAGAACTTATGGAAAGAGGTTATATAGAACAAATAACTCATGAAGAAATAAAAGATGTTTTAGACAACAAACAAATTCCATTTTATATAGGTTTTGATCCAACAGCAGATAGCTTACATGTTGGACACTTTGTCTCAATGATGGTAGCAAGTCATATGCAAAAAGCTGGTCATAAACCAATAATCTTAATTGGTGGTGGTACTGCCACTATAGGTGATCCATCTGGAAAAACAGATATGAGAAGAATGATGTCAAGAGAAGAAATTAATCATAATGTAGAGTGTTTTAAAAAACAACTTTCTAAATTTGTAAGTTTTGAAGGTGATAATGGTGCAATTATAGTTAATAATGCTGATTGGTTATTAGATCTTAATTTTGTTGAATTTATGAGAGATATAGGTTCACTATTTTCTGTAAATAAAATGCTTGCAGCAGAATGCTATAAACAAAGAATGGAAAGAGGTTTAACTTTCTTTGAACTTGGATATATGCTTATGCAATCATATGACTTTTTACATTTATATAATACATATGGATGTAAACTTCAAATGGGCGGAAATGATCAATGGTCAAACATTTTAGGTGGTGTTGATTTAATAAGAAGAATTGGTCATTCAGATTCATTTGGTTTAACTTTTAAACTTCTTACTACTAAAGAAGGAAAGAAAATGGGTAAAACTGAAAAAGGAGCTTTATGGCTTGATAGCAGTAAAACTTCTCCATATGAATTCTATCAATATTGGAGAAATATTGATGACGCAGATGTTAAAACAGTACTTTCTTTACTTACTTTCTTACCAATGGAAGAAGTAAATCGTTTAGCAAGTTTAAAAGACGAACAAATAAATGAAGCTAAAAAAATAGCTGCATTTGAAATTACTAAATTAATTCATGGTGAAGAAGAAGCAAAAAAAGCTGAAGAAGCATCTAAAGCATTATTTGAAGGACAAGGTTCTTTAGAGAATATGCCAACATCAAAAATAGATGGAAATATTTCTATATTAGAAGCAATTATAATTGCTGGAATGGCACCATCAAAAGGACAAGCAAGAACATTAATTAATCAAGGTGGTATTACTTTAAATGATGAGAAAGTTACTGATGTAAATTATGTTTTAGAAGATAAAGACTTTAATGATGGATATGCTATTTTAAGAAAAGGTAAAAAAGTATATCACAAGTTAGAAAAATAAAAAATTTAATAACCTGTTAAAATATTTAAAAAAATAACACATTAACTAGAAATCATATTCTATATAATGTGTTATTTTTTCTTATTATTTATTTTTATTCGATTTAGAATTTTTTTTGAACAATTTCTTTATAACTTTAATATTTCCAAATACTAATAATATATCATTATCTTTTATTCTAAAGTTATTATTAATTTCTACAATCGTTTCATTACCTCTTTTTACAACTAAAAGTTGTATATCGTAATCTTTTTTTAATTTTTCTGTATCTAAATTAATTATTCTTTCATTTAATTTTGTTATGCTTATTTCTGCAATTACTTTATTTCCATAATAGTCATAAATAGATATAGGATTAATTTTTTTCTTTTTTCTATTTTTCTCTATATTAATTACTATATTATCAAATAACTTTCTAATCCTTGTTGATTTATTTAAGCAGATCAATAAAATTATATTTATAATAGTAAGTCCTGCACCTATCATAACCTCAATAAAACTTGTATTATTTGTTGAAATAAATATGTTTACTATTGTAGATACTATTGAAATATTAAATATATAACTAAATAGAATCATTATTTGAGTCAGTTTTCTTCTTCTTTTAGTAGAAAGCATTAATTCACTTTCGCTAGTTGTAAATCCTGTACCAGTAAGTATAGAGATAACTTGAAATCTTGCTTTATCTATTTGTATCCCTTCTATTCTAAAAATAGCAGAAAATATTTCAATTATAATTTGATATATAAATATTAATATATTAAATACTATTATAGCTGCTAATAAATTAATAGTAATCACCTTCATATATTCTTACTGATTGTTCTGTGCACAATTCAATAATTTTGTCTTTTTTCTTCCGAATAGAAATTTATCTAGTTTACCTGTAACATAATCAAATGTACAAGCTATTATAATTGTAAACACTAATGAAAATATAAAATATACATATATATTAAGATCTGCTAACCCTATTCTTTCACCAATAATCATAGGAATTCGTTGTAATATGTATATACTAAATATATGATTTCCTAAAAATGTCAGCATTTTAGAATTTATTATTATCTTCATTGACAAAAGTGTGATAATTAAAGCAAATACTATTGCATGCAATTCATACATTGATAAATGACTTCTATATCTCTTCGCAAAAACAAAAATTAACAATAATATAATAAGAGATATCCCCCATCTGATTGAATGTCCCTTTAAGGTATCTTCAATCTTATTTTTAAATAATGAATAAAACATTCCTGCTGCATAACATAGAATAGTATTATACCACCATGTTTGTTTGCCATCTTTAACATATTTTAATATATACACAAAAGCTATTGATGCAAACAAAAATATAACACATCTTATAATATATTTATTATCTTTTTTATTAAATATTTTGAATACTAAAAATGTTAATATGTATAATATTAATATGGCGAATACATACCAATTACTATTTCCTATACTATTCCATCCCGTAAATGATAATAGTACTCGGGATAAAGGATAATTTTTTTCTAGTAATACTCCAAGTATTGCAAATAAGGCAACTGCTATATCAAAATGTATTAATAACTTAAGTGTTCTTAGTTGCAATGAATTAATAAATTTATCTTTTTTGCTTTTTATTGCTTCTAATATCCCATAACCAGAATAAAATAAGAATGTAGCCACTATTAGTTGCCCTAAAAATTTTTGTAATACTTCATATGTTTCTTTTAATGCACCAGTTAATTCTATATAGCTTGAAAAATGCCTTAATATAACTAAAAATACAAATATTCCATTTATTTTTTTAGTTGTTTCTCTGCTTATATATTCATCATTATAATTAACAAATTTTATTCTGCTAATAATTAGAACAAAAAATATAATTACAATAATTAGCATTAGTTTTCTCCCTATATTTTCTTCACTGTTTTCTTGTACTTATCAATAGCCTCATCAATGTCTCCATCAAAAGTCTTTTTTCCATTTTGCATAACTATTCCTCTATTGCAAAATTCCTTAGCCATAACAGTAGAATGTGTAACGAACAATAATGTTACCTCATCTTTATTAACAATTTCATTTACTTTTTTTGTACACTTATTTTTAAATTCCTCATCACCAACGCTTAAAGCTTCGTCAACTATTAGTATTTCAGGTCTGATATTAACATTGATTGAAAAACCAAGTCTAGCTTTCATACCACTTGAATATGTCCTTACTGGTTGGTCTATATACTCTTCAATTTCAGCAAAGTCTATTATTTCTTGTTCTAGTTCTCTTATTTCGCTATCTTTTAATCCTAATAATTGTCCTTTTAAATAAATATTTTCCCTTCCTGTAAATTCAGGATCAAATCCAGAAGTAAGCTCAAGTAATGCACTAACTCTTCCGTTTACAGTAATATTTCCACTTGTCGGAAAAGCTACACCTGTTATCATTTTTAAGATCGTTGATTTTCCAGCACCATTTTTACCTAATAGAGCAACAGCCTCCCCTCTTGCTATTGAAAAAGAGACATCATTTACAGCTTTTTTTTCCTTATATTTAATTCTTTTGAGAAATGTATGTAATAATCTTCTTTTATCATTCTTAAAAAGCTTGTACATTTTTGTAACATGATCAAATTTAATTACAATTTCTTTTTTTTTCATTAAGATTTTATCCTTTCTTATTTATTTACTGTCTTAATAATAATTAATATTATTAGTTAAGTACATCTGGAATTTCTTTTCTTAATCTTCTATATGTCCAAATTGCCAATATGATTAATACTAGTAATATTATTCCAAAATACATAAGTCTTTTAGGTTGTTCCCAAAACCAAACTTGATTAATAAAACAATTTCTATATCCTTCTATTAAAAATGTAACAGGGTTAATCATTAATAATGATTTTAACCATGGTATACTTATAGTATTTATATTAAATATAATTCCAGATAGCCAAAATACTGCTGTAACAAAAGACTTTACTAAATTTGCAAAATCTTTACTCATTGATGCTAATAATGATGAGAATAGAGCAAATGTTGTAAAAAATATAAAATTTAAAAGCATATAAAATGGTAATTGAAGAATGTATAAATCTGGAAAATATCCCATTCCTATAAAAATTAATAATACTATTGTAAGTAAAATTATATGTACCATGAACTTTGAAATGCTTACAAATGTTGGAATTGTTGAAACTGGAAATTTCATTTTCGTTACTAAATAGCTATATTTTCTTATTGATTCTGTACCTCCAGTTAACATATCACTCATATAAAACCAAGGCACAACCCCAGATATTAACCAAAGGAAAAATGGATATCCATTTACATCTTTTCCAGCTCTTAATCCAATAGAAAACGCAAACCAATAAACAAATATTGTAACTGCAGGCTTGATAATTGCCCAAGCCCATCCTAAAGCAGCTCCTCTATATGTTTTAATTAAGTCCGCTTTTGCTAGTTTAAATATTTGTTGCCTATACTGAATGTGATCCTTTAGTATTTCAACAATACTATGCATATTATTTATTCTCCTTTTGTTTTGTTTCTATTTCTCTTTCTTGTTTTGTTTCAGGTATTTGATTAATACCATTTACTGGCTCTTGTAAGCCTAAATCTCTCTTTATTTTAGTTGTTGAGATTCCTTCTGTTCTATCTAGATAAACAACCTCACAATAATCTTTTAAATAGTCAAATTTGTCACTTCCTGCCCAGTCACTCCCCATAACTACTACGTCTATATCATATTTTTGAACATCTGATATTTTTTGCTCCCAACATTCTTCTGGTATTACTAAGTCAACATATCTTATTGCTTCTAACATTTTCTTTCTTGTTTCATAATTATGATATGCCTTTTTTCCTTTACTTGCATTGAATTCATCTGTAGAAAGTGCTACTACTAAATAATCTCCTAATGCCCTTGCTCTTTGTAATAATCTGATATGGCCATAATGTAACAAATCAAATGTTCCATATGTTAAAATTCTTTTCATAATACTTCCTCCTATTTTTATAATATTTTATATAAATTTTAATTATATTTACAATTAATTTAATAGTTTCTCAAATTCTTCAACTGCTTGTTCGTTATATTCTTCAAAATTTACATTCATAGGTTTTACTTTGTTTTCATATAATAATTCTAGTCCTTTATATACTCCTTCTTCTGAGTTTTCAACTAATGTTCCTCCATGTTGTTGCATAAATTTTGATGGACCAACTATATTAGTTGTTACTACTGGTTTTCCTAGTATATCTGCTTCTGCAATAACAATTCCAAATCCCTCATAAAAAGAAGGTAGTATAAAATAATCACATTTTTTTAATATTGCATATGGATTACTTACATATTTTATAATGATTATATTATTTTTACAAATGGAATTTTCTGCTTGATTTAAAATATTATTATACTCAACACCATGTCCTCCAATTATAATTAGATATACTGAATTATCTTTTTTCCATAGTCTTTCAAAACTATTTATTAATCTTTCATGTCCTTTCTCTTTAGAAAATCTTCCAATAGTTATGAATTTTTTATTCTTACTATTCAAAATTTCATTTAATTTATTTATATCAACATTGCAAACTGTTTTATCATCAAAAGCAACATCTAATTTTGACAATTTTATAATCCTATTATAATCTATAATATTTCTAGTAATATAAAATTTTTCTGGCATATTTATAATTTTCTTAGTAGGCTCTATTAAATCTTCTGTAACCACTGCTAATTTGTCATATTTATTATATGCATATTTTAAGACATCTAAACTAATATTCTTTCTAATCGTTGCTTCTTTATACATATCACTATGTACATATATTACTTTATTACAATTCAATTCACTAAATAATATTATTTTTTTGTATCCATATCCTGTAAATTGTATTACAGTATCTGCATTAACATTACCAAATATTCTCTTAATTTCGAATTGATATGCTTCTTTTGTAAATTTTAAATATAATTTTGTGCTAATCATTTTATGTTTATATAAATAAAATAACACTTTTTGTAGCAATGTTAAATTCATTCTACCTTTAGTAGTAATATAATCCACATATTTTGACAATTCTTTTAATTGATTTAAATCTTGCTTTATTGCATTAGTATCAACAATTATATAGTAATTATTTTTGCTTCTATCAATTGACATTATAAGGTTTTTTAATGATGTAGTTATTCCATTACAAGCTAATCTGCCTCCATAAATAAATATGTTCTTCTTTCCATTTCCTTTAATCTCTTCAACTTTTATATCTGTTTTCTTATTTTTTATAATTTGTTCGCATAATTTTTTAGTTGAATCTTTTTTATCATACTTACAGAACATTTCTATACATTTGCTATCATCATATTGTTTTTCCTTATTAATTTCTTTTATCAGATCTCTTATATTTTCAACAATTGGAAATGGCAAATCTTCTAATTTCATATACAACCCTCTGTCTGCCAAATATGACTCTTTATCATATGTATATAAAATTATTTTCTTTCCTGTATTTAAAAAATCAAAAAATACACTTGAATAATCTGTTACTAATTCATCTGCTATATTTAAAAATTCATAAGTTTCATACTCTGATGGAAATGGCTTAACTTTTTTATATTTTGAAAAATCTACTGTCGCCTTTTCAATCGGGTGCAAATTAACATAGAAAATTTGATTGTCTGATAATCTTTCATCCATTTCTTCAAAAATATATTCTAAATTCATTGCTTGAATATTACTATTCTGACCATTTAAAGTTCCTCTCCAAGTTGGCATATATGCAATTATTTGTTTGTTTTCTAGAGAACATTCTTTTCTTATTTTTTCTCTCATTTCATCATCAAAAAATGCTGTATTACGTGGATATCCTTCTAAAAGAACTTTATTTCCATTACATAAGTTTGTAATCATATAATCTTCTAGCATATGATCTCTTGTATATTCATTAGGATATAATAAATAATCAGCCATTAGAAAATTTCTCTGAGTATTCCCAATATTATGAAAATCATTTTTTATCTCTTTTCCTAAACTTTTTAGTGGAGTTCCATGCCATGTATTAAAATATACTTGTCCTTCTTTTTTTATAAAAAATGGTAAAAAAGTATTATCATTTATTAAATACTTTGCTGAAGAAATAATTTTATAATATTTATTTGTATTCGTTTCTATAAAATTAATTCTTTCTATATTTTTATTATAAAAAAATTTTTTTGCTTCTTCTTTTTTATTTTTTATTATAGACATATATATTTTATAATCTTTATATTCATCATTGGTAGCTAATTCTTTAGCAATATAATATATATTTCCATTATATTCTTTTCCTTGCTGTGATTCTAATAAAATTATCTTTTCATTTATTGTACATTTTTTATAAAATTTTATATAATTACAGCTCTCAATATAACCGTTACTCAATTTTCTTATTACTTTTTTTAGTTTCAATTGATACACTCCTTCACTATTTTTTCTGTTACCTTTCCACAATCTAAATAATTATATTTTTCATTTAATTTCTTATAATTTTCTTTGTATTCTATAAAAATATTATCAATATTTCTAATATCTTTTATTAAATCTTTTTCATTCTCAACTATAGGTCCAGGCAAATCATTTAAATCAATATAAAAATCCCTTATATTATTTTTATATTCATCTAAATCATACATATAAAATAGTATTGGTCTTTTCAAATTAGCATAATCAAAAAATACACTTGAATAATCTGTTATTAGCATATCCGCTATGACATATAATTCATTAATATCCTCATAATCAGATACATCATACACAAAATTTTTAAATTGTGAAACATCTATAACATTTGATACTAAATAGTGTAGTCTCATTAATATTATGTAATCATCAGATAACTTTTCTTTTAGTCTTAATAAATTAATTCCTAATTTATAAGTATGCCCTTTTCCATTTTGATATTGATTATCTCTAAATGTTGGTGCATATAATATTATCTTTTTGTTTTTTGGTAATCCTAAACTTTTTTTTATATTTTCTACATCTTTCTCATTGTAAGTAAATAGATACTCGTTTCTAGGATATCCTTTTTCGATTATTATATTCTCCTTATTAAGTTTGTCCAATGCAAAAGCAGAGCAAAATTTCTCAGTTGCAAACTTTGAAGGAGAAATAAAATAATCATATTTTTTAGCATCATCTTTATAAGATGTATGTATTTTCTTTAGTCCTGTTGCTTTATTTCCATGTTCTATTTTAATATCGCATCCAAGTCTTTTTAAAGGTGTTCCATGCCAACATTGTATAAATACTTGACCTTTTTTCTTTATAAAATATTCAGGAGTTTTAAAATTAAAAACCCAATATTTGGCTTGTGATAATTTTTCAAAAAATTTTTTTGAATTATACTTTACTAGTTCTGTTCTTTCATCATTAAAATATTTAATCTTATCTTCTATTTTTTTAAAAGCCCATACAAATTTGTAATCTTTGTATTTAGGATTATTGACTATATATTTATAAATTGCTTTTGGGCTGCATGTATATGAATTACCTGCAAACGCTGAAAATATAATTAATTTATCATCTATATTCGTATTTTTTGAAATTTTCTTACATAATTTAACTTGTCTTTTTAATCTCATATACTTTTTTATTTTTTTTAACATTTTATACACTCCTCAACTACTCTCTTACTTGCATTTCCATCATCTAAATAATTATATTTTTTATTAAATTTCTTGTATTTTTCATCATACATAAAGTTTTTATCAATTTTCTCTATTTCATCTTCTAATTCATCTTGTGTTGTTGTAATTTTACCAGGCAATTCATTTAAGCCAATATAAAATCCATTTGATTCGTTTCTATAATGATCCAAATCATACATATAGAATAACATAGGTCTTTTTAAATTTGCAAAGTCAAAAAATACACTTGAATAATCTGTTATTAATAGGTCTGTTATAATATAAAGTTCATTTATATCATCTATTTCTGACACATCATATACAAAACCTTTATATTTATTAAAATCAAAAACATTAGCTATAAAATAATGTGGTCTAAAAAGGACAATATATTTATTTTCTAATTTTTTTCTTAATTTTTCAAAATTAATTTCTTCTTTATATGTGTATCCCACTCCTGCTTCATGTTGATTTGATCGATATGTTGGAGCATACAGAATAACCTTTCTTTTATCATTTTCAATTCCTAGTTTCTTTTTTATTTTTTCTACATCCTTATCTGTATAGTTAAACAAAAAATCATTTCTAGGATATCCTTTTTCTACAATAATATTTTGTTTTCCTATTTCTTTCAAATTCCATGCTGAAATGAATCTTTCACTAGCAAATCTAGATGGTGATAAAAAATATGTAAATTTCGAAGCTTCAATTTTATATCTTTTCTTCATTCCATTAATTGTGTTTAATACATTATCAAAATGAATTAAATCACATCCTAATCTTTTAAGTGGTGTACCATGCCAACACTGTATAAATATCTGATTTTTCTTAGGATATAAATAGTCTGGTATTTTATAATTAAAGATCCAATATTTTGACATTGCTAAATATTTCTCATACTCTTTTGAATTTATTGTAACTACTAGCGTATTTCTGTTCTTAGCTAAAAATTCATATTTTTCTTTTTCTCTAAAAGCCCATACAAATGTGAATTTTCTATATTTTTTATTATTTACCATAAACTCATAAATTGCTTTCGGACTACAAGAATATGATTTGCCATTAAATGCACAAAAAATTATCATATTATCGTTTACCTCTTTGCCAAAGGTATTTGTTTTATATTTTATTTTTCTTAACAAGTTAATTGTCTTGCGCATTATATTTCTCAAAAAAGTACTTTTTTCTGATATTATAATTGCTACTTTTTTTATTTTTCCCATTTGAATTGCCTTCCCTTAATATTAACTGTTCTTTATTTTATAACAATTAATATTCTTTTTCAACCTTTTTAGTCCTTTTTATTATTTAACATGTTTATTTGATTTAATAATATTTCAAATATTTGCTTATTTTTCTTTACTATAACTTGAAGTATTATGCTTGTTGTAGACAGTAATAGGCAAACCACTAATAATATACAAGAAACGATTAATGTAGGAAATCTTGGAACTAATCCAGTGTGCATATATTCAACAAATACTGGAATAGCAAGTATAGCTGCTATTATGAATATAAGTAGTGATATAATATTAAAAAACATTCCAGGTTTATATTCTTTAAATAAAGTTGCGATAGTTTTTATAACTCTTATTCCATCTTTATACGTATTTAATTTTGATACACTACCTTCAGGTCTATCTCTATATTGCACTGGTATTTCTTTTAAAGTAAAGTTCTTATCAATTGCATGAATTGTCATTTCTGTTTCTATTTCAAAGCCTTTTGAAAGAACTGGATAGCTTTTCGCAAATTGATAACTAAACGCTCTATATCCTGTCATAATATCGTTTATCTTGCTTCTAAAAATTGTATTTATAGACCATCTTACAATCCTGTTTCCGAAATTATGAAATGCTCTTTTATTTTCTGTAAAATAAGTAGAAGATAATCTATCACCAATCACCATGTCTACATTATTCTTTAAAACATAGTCACACATTTCTTTTGCATTTTCAGCAGGATATGTGTCATCACCATCTATCATAAGATAACAATCTGCTTCTATTTCTCTAAACATTGTTCTTATAACATTTCCTTTTCCTTGCTTTGTTTCATATCTAACTATCGCTCCTGCATTTCTAGCTATTTCATCTGTTCCATCTGTTGAATTGTTATCATATACATAAATATCAGCTTCTGGTAATGCTTTCTTATAATCTTTTACTACTTTTTCTATTGTTTTACTTTCATTATAACATGGTATTAATACTGCAATTTTACTTTTCATTTTTATATTAAAATCCTTTCTATGTTTAACCTATTTTTTATTCATTTTTTCATTATTTTTCTTTTGTTTCAATATATCTATAAATATTGCTACTGTAAGCGGCATACCAAATATAAATGTTATTGCATATCTATATGCTGCATTTACTGGTGATAAAATACACATTAATATAATTGATATAAATGGCATCAAATAAATAATATATCTATATTTTTTAGAGTATAATAAATATACAAATATTATCATGATAATCCATACATTTATTGCTATATTCATAATCCAAGATACCCCTGGTAATTTTTGTATTATTTTTGAAATTACTTGACACCCATATCTTTCTCCTCTAAATATATTTAAATAACTATAGTTAAAACCTTCTATCTGATTTACCCCTTCATAGTTATCAACAGCATACGAGAAATAATGCTTTAAGTTACTCTGTGGATAGAAATATCCATATACATTATTCATTGTTGCTTGTATATATGTTGTAGGATGTTTTAAAAATTGTCCAAACCACACTTTAAAATATTCTATTAGTTCTTCTGTTGTCGCATCTTTATTATAATCTCTTTTTACTGGATCAGATAAAAGTGGGTCGTATCTATCTGCCAGTGTATCATATACTAAAATATTATCTATTACCTTTCTTTCTTCATCAGTTACTTCATCACCATGTTCAACAACATATCTCGCTGTTTGTTGAAAAGGTACTGATAATGTCTCTCTTATTCCTGCTTGTGGTATTTTTAAAATTGGTAATAATATTGACATTATACATTCATAAATAATTATTACAATAATTGTACTTATAAGAATTGACTTTCTATTTAACTTATCAACAATAGCAACAAGTGGTAATGAAAGCACTACTGTGTAGATTCCATTATTTCTAAACAAACATATTAACAAAGATAATATTATAATGCAAATCCAATTTTTGATTTTTACTTTTTGGTTATTAGAATTTTTTATTAAATCATAAATTTTTATTACATATAAGATCACAAAACATAAAAACATTTCATCTTTTGATATTCTTATCGCCATTATTGGAACTATCGGTAATAATGCAAATATAATTAATGACATAGTCCTTATCCAGTTTGGTATATTAAGTTTTCTTAAATAACTAATTACATATGAAAATGTACATGACATTAAAGTAATTTGTATTAGCGTATAAAGAAATATTCCTAAATTAGTATTTCCTATAATCATACCTAATTTTGCACATAATCCTAAAATAACTGTATGAAGTACAGGGTGGTGATTTGTAATCTTTACATTTTCATCAATTAAATTTACTGAATTTGCAGCACTCCAATCTGGTAAATCCACACCAAAAAATTGTCTTAATTGATTCCCTGGATCTTCAAAAAGATTTCCAGGATAATATATAATAATATATGGCAACCAGCAAATTAATATAATGACAAGAGGTATAATAAATGAGTGCTTTACAAATATAAAATTATATACTTTATTAGCCCTTTCTTTTACTTCTTGCATGGATATTTGTAAAAATACTATATCAAATAAATAATTGATAATTGCTCGAAATACTATGTAATATCCAATGAAGATTATTATTGATTTAAACAATTGAAATGTATTTGCAAATATCATGTCCCAACTATTTATTTTGTAATAACTATAACCAAATACCATAAAAAATGCAAATAATAAAGATAATATTATTTTAAATACACTTTTTCCTTGTTTTTCTATATCTTTTCTGAAAAAAGCTTTTTTGAAAAACATAATTAAAAGTCCAAATAATAACAGGCTCTTAAAAATATCTTTTTCAATTGAATAATTAAACTTTAATAAAATCTTTACAAAATAATTTGTGCTATTTGTAATTTCACTAATATCACTATTATTTACAATATCTAATTTTAAACTAAATGCAATTGTTGCAAATAATGCAAGTAATATTATAATTATTTTTCTCATATTTTCTGTTTTTAGTTTTTCTAGCATATAAATTCTCCTTTTTTATTCACATAATTATTTTTTAGTTTTATTTGTAATATACTCTACTATTCTTTCACTATTTTTTGTATCCATTGTTTCAATATATTTTTCTCTAAATCTTTTCAATTCATCATAATCATATTCTTTATTCTCTATCATATCAATGATTTCATTAATACTTGTTCTTGAACAAGATTTCATCTCCTTCATTAAATCTATATTTAAGCCTCTATTATTTTCATATTTATCTATATCATACAAATAAAAATATAGCGGTTTATTTAATATAGCCGCTTCAAATGCAATAGCAGAATAATCTGTTATTACATAGTCCGCTATATTTAATAAATCTATACTAGAATATTTATTAATAATATATTTTTCATCTATTTTCGTTTCATCTAATGGATGTAGCCTTATTATTAAATTATATTTTGTTTCATCAATTTTATTTATTAAATCATTTAGATCAATTTTTTCATTTTTTCTAAAAGTTGGTACATATATAATATTCTTTTTTTCTTTTAATTTAGGATATTCTTGTAATATTTTTTCTTTCTTTTCATTTATTTCATTGTTTTTTCCAAGAATATAATCTATTCTTGGCATTCCTAATACATTTATTTTTTCTTTATCTGTATTAAATGCTTCTGCATAAATATCTCTTGTTGCATTACTTGTACATGTAACTAAAGAATAATTCGCATGCATTTTCATAATTTTAGCAACTTTACTACTGCTTCCTTCATCTTTATCTAAAACTTGATATCCAAATTTTTTTATAGCTCCCATAGCATGCCATACTTGTATTATTTCTAATCCCTTCTTATGCTTTAAAGCACTTATTGGTATATTGTATCCATCAATAATACATACTTTTGATGTTGCAATATGGTACATATCACTTAGCATTTCAAAACAATATTTTATTTTTCCACCAAAGATTTCAGGTATCATTCTACATGAAATTTTAAGTTCTATATCATCTATTTTCTCTATTTCTTCTTTTAATAATTTGAAATCAATATTTACATAATTTGATTGTCTACTTAACATGGTAACTTTATTGTTTCTTTGCCTTGTAAATAGTTTTATAAAAAAATATATAAATTTCATACCTGTTCTAGCAATATATAACATCACTGATAATAAAGTTTGTTTCATTATTTAATTTCTCCCTTTTCTTTGTACCATTTTATTGTATCAGCTATAGTTTCTTCTATATCTCTTATAGTATATCCAAGCTCTTTTTTAGATTTTTCTATTGAAAAATCACAATTTGTTCCTGTAGTATAAACAGCATATGATGTAAATAGTGGTTTTTCTTTTACAATTTTGTAGAATAGTTCTGAAAATATTCCAGTTATATATGCAAACCATCTAGCAATTTTAAATTTAGGAGCTTTTTTACCTGTTTGTTTTTCTATAATTTTCATAAGCTCTTCTATTGTAATATTATGACCTGCTAAAATATAACATTCTCCTGGTTTTCCCTTTTCACATGCAAGTATTATTCCATTTGCTACATCTCTAACATCTACAAAATTATATCCACCTTTTATATATGCTTTCATTCTTCCTGTAGCACAATCAATAATAAGTTGTCCCATATTAGATTTTATGTATTCATAAGGGCCAATAACTCCTGAAGGATGAACTATAATTACCTCTAAATCCTCTGAATTAGAATTTAATATATATTCTGTAGCCTCTGCTTTAGATTTTGCATAAGTTCCTTTTACTAAATCTTTACTAAATGTTTTTGTTTCAGTAAGTATCCTTGCTTTTTCTGGTATTGCATGTACAGAACTTGTGTAAACCAATTTTTTTACATGTGCCATTTTACAAGCAGCTACAACATTTTTGCTACCATTCACATTTACTTCATGTACTTTTTTCTTGTTGCCACTTCCAATTTCAATTATTCCAGCTAAGTGAAATACAACATCTGCTCCTTCAAAAGCAGCAACTAAACTTTCTAATTTTCTTACATCACCTATAACTATTTCAGTATTTAAATCTTTTAATATTTCTTTCTCTTTTTCATTTAATACAAGTGATTTTACTTCATATCCTCCATCTATTAAATATCTAACTAAAACATTTCCAATATGTCCTGTTGCCCCTGTAACAACACATTTCATATTAGACTCATCTCCTAAATTTATATTTTACTCCATATTTCATCAAATACTTATTTACTTTTTATTACTTATCTTCCATCCCTTTTTCTAACTTGTATATGATATGCGCATGCTTCTAAAATACAATCTGGTACAATTTTAGAAAAAAATCTTACACATTTATTTAAAAATCCAGGTATTATTATTAATTTACCTTTCAAAGTTTTATCAATACCGTATTTTGCTACCTTTTCACTAGAAGCACTTGGTGCTTTAAACTTCACATTAGCCACATTATTAAAATTGGTATCAACAGGTCCTGGGCATAGTATACTTATCTTTACTTTTGATTTTTGTTTTTTTAATTCTTTATTTATTGCTCTAGATAATCTTATAACATATGCTTTAGAAGCATAATATGCAGCCATAAGAGGACCTGGTTCCATTCCTGCTATAGATGCAACATTTAATATTCTACCTTTATTTTTATTTACCATATCTTTTAGATATAGTTTTGTTAATATATGAACAGCTGTAATGTTAGTATCTATTAAATTAATTTCTTTTTCTAAATCTGTTTCAGTAAAATTACCAAATACTCCAAATCCAGCATTATTAACTAATAAATCAAGCTCTATACCTTTAGTCCTTCTATATAAATCAAAACAATTATCTTTTATGCTTAAATCTTCTTGTATTACAATAATTTGTCTATCTTCTAAATTACTTTTATTTAAAAGATCCTCTTTTAACTTATCTAGACCATCTTTATTTCTTGCAACTATTATAAGGTTATATCCTAAATTAAATAAATATCTTGAGGTATCTCTTCCAATACCAGAAGAAGCACCTGTTACTAAAGCCCACATTTTTTTCTCCTTAAACATTATTTATCATATTGTTTGCTTTTTTTAATATTTCATACCAAATATATCATATATACCCATTTTTATCAATGTATGCTTGCAAAAAAATAAAGGTATTTAAACCTTTATAAATTTTATATATTTTCATAATGAGACCACATAGAAATAATATATATAACTTTTTCATTTTCATTAACTTTATATACTAATCTATGTTGTATATTAATCCTACGCGAATATAAATCTTTTAAATCACCTGTTAGCTTTTCATAAGGTGGTGGTATTTTATATGGATTTTCTTTTATTAATTCTATTAATTTTTTTACCTTTGCATCAAGTTTGCTTTCTTTTAATTTTTGTATTTCTTTTACTGCTTTTTTGTGGTATTTTATTTTATACATTAATCCCATGTAACCTCACTTTCATCCACATATTCATCTTCGCTATCATTAGATCTTTTTATAATTTCATCTTTTAAACCTGGAATTGATACAATATATAGACTTTCCATAAGACTATTGTAATCTTCTTCAGATAGAACAACCGCATTTCCATCTTTTGTTGATATGTTAATAGGTTCATTATATTTAATAGCTTGTTCTAACATTTTATATATATCTTTCCTAAAATTAGTTATATTTGTGTTTGTCATTCAATACACTTCCTTTCTATACATTATATTATAACATACGCTTTTACGTACGTCAATGTGATAGTCTAATAATTTTTTATCATTTATCATATTGTTTGCTTTTTTTAATATTTCATACCAAATATATCACATATACCCATTTTTATCAATATAAATAACTTAATATATAAATGTAAACAAATGATAAAACGCATAAAATAAGTATTAACTCATTTTTTATTTATTTTATGTATACTAAATGTAAACTCTTGTGTTTTTTTGTCATATATTGTATAATATTATATGTTTATATATGTATAATTAATATAAATTTTAATTAATTACTTAAAGGTGAACATATGAAAATTTTAATAGTTATAGATCAATTTGATAATTCTAATAATGGCACAACAATTTCAGCCAGACGTTTTGCCAAAGGATTACAAGAAGCAGGAAATGAAGTATATGTTGTAAGTACTGGAGATAGCAAAAATGAATATAAATTTAATTTAAAAGAATTGCCACTACCTCCAGGAATATCTCATTTAATAAAATCACAAGGAATGAGTTTTGCAATTCCAAATACAGAAATTTTAGAAAAAGCAATATCAAGTGTAGATGTAGTACACTTTTATATGCCTTTCTTTATTTCTAAAGCAGGTTTAAAAATATGTGAGAAATTAAATATTCCTCATACAACTGCATTTCATGTACAACCAGAAAATATTACATATTCTATAGGTCTTGGAACTAAAACCAAGGTTAATGATTTAATATATACTCATTACAGAGATTCATTTTTTAATAGATTTACGCATATACATTGTCCAAGTCAGTTTATTGCAGATGAGTTAAAAAAACATGGATATACAGCAAAGCTTCATGTTATTTCAAATGGTGTTGATGATGAATTTAAATATTATAAAAAAGAAAAATTATCAGAATTTAAAGATAAGTTTGTTGTAACAATGATAGGAAGATATTCTAATGAAAAAAGACAAGATGTATTAATAGATGCTATTTCTAAGTCAAAATATTCATATAAAATTCAACTTGTTCTAGCAGGAAAAGGTCCCAAAAAAGAAAAATATGAAAAACTAGGAAAAGCTTTACCAAATCCTCCTGTTATGAAATTTTATAATACAAATGACCTAATAGATCTATTAAAATCAACAGATTTATATGTACATAGTGCAGATGCTGAAATTGAAGCAATCTCTTGTATAGAAGCTTTTGCTTGCGGTAATGTTCCAATAATTGCTAATAGTAAAAATTCTGCAACAAAGCAATTTGCTTTAGTTAAAGAAAGCTTATTCGAAGCTGGTAATAGTGAAGATTTAGCTAATAAAATTGATTATTGGATTGAACATGAAGATTATAGAAAAGAAATGGAAATAAAATATTCTAAACATGCTGAAAACTATAGATTAAAAAATAGTATAGTGAAAATTGAGGAGATGTTTAATGATGCAATTAGAGAATGTAAATAAAGAAGGTGAAAATAATATTCCAGAAGATTCTCATGTACTTCACTTTTGGGAACCTTGTAAATTTGAAATTACAGATGATTATAAGTTTGTACATGATAATTTATTATTTAATACTTGTTCAAATTTACTATATATAATTGCATATCCTATTTTAGTATTTATAAATAAATTTTTCTTAGGCTTTAGTATTGAAGGAAAAGAAAATTTAGAAAATATTGATACTGGTAAAATAACAGTTTCTAATCATATACATCCTATGGATTGTACAATGGTTGGTCTTGGAAACTTTCCAAGTAAAACATTTTTTACATCATTAGAAACTAATTTTAAAATACCTGTTGTAAGAAGAATTATAAAACTTTTAAATGCAATTCCTATTCCTAAGAATATTAAATATACTAAAAAATTTATGGACTCAATTGATACATTACTACAAAATAATAAAACTATACATTTTTATCCTGAAGGATCATTATGGCCATATCATAATAAAATTAGACATTTTAAAAATGGTGCTTTTGATTTTTCTGTAAGAAATAATGTACCTATTGTTCCAATGGTTTTTAAATATACTAAGCCAAAAAATATATCTAATTTAATTAAGACAAAACCTTCAATAAAATTAGTTATATTAGAACCAGTTTATCCTAACAGGTTATTGTCCAAAAAAGAAAGTGCAAATGAATTAAAAAACAGAGTATATAATATTATGGTTCAAGAGTCACAAATATAAATAAAACTAAATAGAAATTAATATATTATAAATAATACATAAAAAAGTATAGCTTTTTACAGCTATACTTTTTAATATTATGTCAGAGTAGGGATTTACTCTATATCAATGTACTTTCTTTCTTCTTTCTTTTCCTCTTTTTCTTTTGGTAAAGAAAGTTTTAAAGTACCATTCTTAAAACTTGCTTTAATATCTTCTTCTTTAATATTTTCTCCTACATAGAAGCTTCTTGAACTATTTCCTACATATCTTTCTTTGTGAACATATTTGCTATCTTTTTCATCATCTACTGCTTTGTTCATACTTGCATGTATTGTTAAGTATCCATCTTCTAATTCTATTTTAATATCTTCTTTCTCATATCCTGGTAAATCTACTTCTAGTTCATAATGATCTTTCTTTTCTTTAATATCTGTTTTCATTAGTTTATTTTCACTTCTTGTAAAAAATGGATCATTAAACATCTCATCAAATAAATCAAATTCGTTTCTTCTTCTTGGTATCATCATCATAATTATCGACTTCCTTTCTTTATTTTTTATGTGTTGACACCTTTCCGTGTTATTTTGTAAAAAGTATCTTTTTCTTTTTACAGCTATATTATATACCCATTTTTGGCAATGTCAAGTATAGAGTGCTAATTTTCACAAAACATTCACATTTCTTTTTAAATGCTTCGCTCTCATACCTTATAAAAAAATAGGAGCTATGTCTATAGCTCCTTTAAATTACGGTATTAAGCTTTTTTTACTTCTTCCAATATTTCTTTTACTCGTTTACATCTTTCTTTATCTTTTATCTGTGAACTAACTTCTAATAAAATCATAGAAATTTGACTTCCTTCTGGAAACCGGAAAGCAAAATTGCCTGGAAATTCCAAGCCATCTGGAAGCTCCACTGCTGTTGTTATATCTATTTTTTGGTCATGATTTGAAAAATATACATATAGTATTTCATCACTTTGTGCCATATATAAGTAATCATTACAAACATAACCTTCAAAAACACAATCAGTTGCTATTAAGCTTCCATCTCCCCAATACCGTTTTTCTTTGTTTTCATCATATATGTGTATGATAAAATTAAAATATTTCTCCATAGCTGTCCTCCCACTGCCAGAATTTGGCGTTGTATTATTTATAAGTTACTTTACATAAATTATTTTATCATATATTTTTTAATTTTACAATTCTATTTACTTAATTAATGCTTATTTATCATATTTTTATATTTTAAAATAATATAATTTTTCCATTTTTCTTAAGCCATTTATTTATATCATCATAATTTGTTTTATATTTTCTAACTAGATTATAAAAATCTTTACTATGATTCGGATATATTATGTGGCATAATTCGTGTACTATTACTCCGTCAATTATCTCTTCTGGAAGCATTATTAGTCTTGAAGAAAAATGAAGTATTTTTTTACTTGGAATACAGCTTCCAAATTTACTAGTAGCATCATTTACTTTAAACATTTTATAATCTATATTAGTTATTTTACTCCAATAAGGAACTCTTTTTTCTAATAATACTTCTGTGTTATTTCTTAATAACTTCTTTATAACTCTATCAATATTTTCTTTTTTTAATTCATCATTTAATTCTATAGGATATTCAATGTATATTTTTTTCTTTTCATCATCTATTTGTACTTTTATTTTATTCGCTTCAATTTCTTTCGCATCAATAATATACTTTTCTCCTCTTAAAGAAAATGTATCTCCTGTATTCCAGTACTTTGCTCCTGCATCTTGATCTTTTATTTTTTTGTATTTATTATATAATTCTAATTTATTTTCTTCTATAAATTCTATTGCTTTTTTCTTACTTATATATTTAGGCTTGCTAATATATAATATATCTGCCTTAAAATACATTTTTAAATGTCTTGATGTTTTATAACTTCTTATTACAATAGGTATCTTTATATCTTTGATTTGTACATATTCTGTCATCTTATCTTAACTCCATATGTTTATTTAATATGTTTTTAAATTTTATATTTTCATTTTTTATATTTTCTTTAGCCTTGCTATAAAGAATCCTTCTGTTTCTTTTGATGGTAAAATTCTTATAGCTTTTTTTAAATCTGCATTATTTTCTGAAATCTCAATACTATTTTTTATATTTAAATTTATGTCTAATAATTTAATATTTAATTCTTCTATAGCCCATTTTAAAATATTCTCATTTTCTTCTTTATTTAATGTACAAGTAGAGTACACAATTTCTCCACCTTTTTTTACTGCTTGATATGCACTTTTTAAAAGCTTTTTTTGTAATTTAGAAAGTTCTTTAACAGTTTTTACTGACCAACTTCTATATGTTTTAGGATCATTTGCCAAAAATCTACCTTCTCCACTACAAGGTGCATCAAGTAATACTTTATCAAAATATTCTTCATATTTTTTACCAATCGACTCTCCTCTGCCATTGTTTATTTCTATAATTTTAGCACCTTGTTTTTCTACATTAAATTTTAATCTTTCACATCTTAATGCATCTAATTCATTAGCTAATATATATCCACTATTTTGCATCATTGCAGCAATTTGTGTTGTTTTACTTCCAGGAGCAGCTGTTAAATCTAGAACTTTTTCTCCAGGTTTTGGTTTTAACACAATAGGTGGTACCATACTAGACAAGCTTTGAAGATATATTTTTCCTTCTTCATAAATATCTAGTTTTTGTAATTCTTTTTCATTAGCATTTTTTATAACTAATGCATCATTATACCATGGTACTCTATCAAACTTTATAGCATTTTCTTTTAGCATATTCATTATTTCATAAATATCACTTTTTAAAGTATTTACTCTTAATGTAGTATTTCTTTCACCAGACATTCCTGCAAGTATTCTATCTACAGTAAGAGGCGAATAATTTTCATATAATTCATCTACAAATTCATTTGGTAATTTTTTCTTTACTTCTAATACACTTAGCAATTTTAAGCTCCTTTTATATTTCTTAATTGTTCATATTTTATACATATGAATGTTCTACTTTTATTACAGCAAAATATTTTTCATTTTCTTCTTTTATTTTTTCTTGAATTTCACTTACTAACTTTTCTCTATCAACATCTTCATCAGTAGGTATAACTAAATCAAATATTAGGTTTACTCTTTCTCCTCCATCAGTCATTCTAAAATCATGAATTGAATAATTATTATTAATCTTTTTAACTATATTTGTAGTTACTTCTTTCATTAAATTGATTTCTTCATTATCTACAATAATTGGATCCATATGTATTGTAGTTATACAACCAAATTCGTTAAATATATCTTGTTCCATTTGATCTATAATATCATGTGCTCTACAAATATCTGCATCTGCTGGTACTTCAGCATGGAATGATACAATCTTTCTTCCTGGGCCATAATCATGTACCATTATATCATGTATACCTTCTATTCCTTCATATTTGCTTGCAAATTTTTCTATTGATTCAACAAATTCTGGATCTGGTTTTTGTCCTAATAATAGATCTATTGTTTCTTTAATTGCTTTAATACCAGTAATTAATATAAATAATGAAACAAGTAAACTTACATATCCATCTATTGTAATTCCTGCAAATTTAGCTACTATTGCTGATACGAGTACTGCTGAAGTAGATATAGAGTCTGAAATGCTATCATATGCTGTTCCTTTTATAGCTGCCGAATCTATTTTTTTGGCAATTTTTCTATAAAATACAAATAGCCATAATTTAGCAAGTATTGCTACAACTAATAATATGATTGTTACATTGCTTATTGTAGGCATTTCTGGATTTATTATTTTATCTATAGAACTTTGAAGTAATTCAAAGCCAACTAATATAATTAAAATATCAACAAAGAAAGCTGTTACATATTCCATTCTTCCATGTCCCCATGGATGGTCTTTATCCACTTTCTTTTGTGACATCTTAAATCCTATCATAGTTATTATTGAAGATCCTGCATCAGACACATTGTTTAATGCATCTGAAATAATTGACATAGAATTAGCAAATATTCCAATAATTAATTTAAAAACAGAAAGTAGTACATTTACAACTATTCCAGTTATACTTGAAAGCATTGCATACTTTCCTCTTACTTCTTGATTTTCAACATTATCCTTATCTTTGACAAACATTTTTATTAATAATCCTGTCATTTTATTTTTCTCCTTTTTTCTCTTTGTTTTTTATTTTTATTTTTATTTTTAACATATTATTTAATACAATGTGACATATTATATCATATATATTTAGATATAGAAAAGTAGTTTATAAATTAAATTTAAATTATTATAATAAAATTTAATAAATTTTAAAAATTTTCTTATTTTTGAATAAAAGAAATTATTTGACATATAATAAAAAATATAGTATACTATACTCAGCTTAAGCAAAGAGTTATTTATAAGATGACAATTATTCGAGATATGTTGACCGCATATCTCTTTTTTTATGTCAAATTTTATAAGAAAAGTGGCTTCGCCACATGTGCGTTTTGCTTCGCAAATACGCACAAACAAGGTAACTTAACCTTGTTGCTCCGGAAATTTCTTGCGAAATTTCCTATGCAATAAAAATAAAGCGGTTGACCAAACCGCTTTGATTAGACTTGCTCTAATCTTGAGTTTTTTGGCTATCTTCTTCATTATTATTACTAATTAATAATAATACAATTAGACGCCAAATCAATTCATAAGATGACAAATTACTCACCTCCTTCATAAAGGATTTCCCTTATGAAAAGGATTTTTACATTATACTTTATTTTCCAGAAAATTACAATCTATTTATAAATATTTTATATCATTTTCTTAAATTTGAATTATGTAAATTAATATGGTATAATTTACTTGTAATGCTTATATAGCATTATGTTTAAAATTGAATAGGGTAATTTAAAATTCGGTAACGGAAGTTATTTTGATGTTAGCTCTCTATACAAACTTTAAATTAAATTTTAATTTTGTGAGGGAGGAATTTATATATGGATAAAAAAATGGAAAGATTGCCTTTAATAAAAGGCTTAATATATAAAAACATCAAAATGCTAGAGGACAGAAAAGTAGAAAAGATAGATAAGGAGATTTCAAGAGACCTTATAACTGAGGAAGTTGATTGTTTAATCAAAGACTTTCTTTACATTAAATTATTTGGCACCACGAAACAAGTTTTAAGATTTCAAAGTGATATGAGAGAAATTAGAGATATGCTTTTCTCATATTTACTAAAAGTACAACATGATAAAGACATCTATCAGGTATACAATCGTATCCTGACTATCATATAAAATTAACCTCTAACCAATCCGAGTTTTAAAGCTCGAAAAGTTAGAGGCAATTGAAAAACTTTGAGAGCGCATCAGAATTCTTCTTGAATTTTGATGACCCTTATTCATATATTATCAAATATATGAAATTATGTCAAGTTAGATTGTTGTTCTAATAATCTTTATTTTTTTCATTAATTTCCATATCTTTCTTAAATTTTATAGACATTTCCTATACAATTTTATATAATAAGCAAGCCTTCCTATAAGTAGAAAGGAGGTTTATATGACAACAGCTGACTTAATTTAGAAACTTATTCAAGAGTTACTTCATAGGCAATCTGAGAATAAGGACGAAAAAGACAGTAAAGACTAATACATAGTCGAAATGAAGTATTGTTCACCGCAATACTTCATTTTTTATAAAAAAATAAGAACTAGGGTTCACCGCACCTAATTCTTAGTTTATATGATTACTGCTGACTTAAACAGTACATTTGCTTTAAAGCTATTATTAGTATACTACGTTATTTAGGAAATGTCAAATCTATTCTGTATTTTAATATCTTTATTTTTTGCTCTTTTTATATAATCTTTACTAATTTATTTTTTCCAAATTTAACTATATTCTCTTTATTCTTTAGTTTTACTATTTCATTAATGTCAGTTACCATATCATTATTTAATCTTACACCATTACCTTGTATCATTCTTTTAGCTTCACTCTTTGATTGTGCAAAATTAATTTTTACTAATAAATCGCAAATTGGTAATTCTTCTATTTCATTACTTAATTTAAATTCACTAATATTATCAGGTACTTCGCCTTTTGCCACACTATTATACCTTTCTTCTGCATCATTTATAAATTCTTTTCCATGATACATGCTTATTATTTCTCTTGCAAAAACTCTATGAGCTTCTACAATATTTGAATCAATTATTTTTTTAGCTTCTTCTTGTGGAATATCAGTTGTTAATCTAAAATATTCAAATAAACAATCATCCGGTATTTTCATTGCCTTTTCAAACATTACTTCAGGAGCTTCATCTATACCTATATAATTATCTAAAGATTTACTCATTTTCTCTTTTCCATCTAAACCTACTAAAAGAGGAAATGTAATTACAACTTGTCTTTCCTGGCCATAATCTTTTTGTAATTCTCTTCCTACCAATAAATTAAATGTTTGATCAGTTCCACCTATCTCTATATCTGCATTTAAAGCAACTGAATCATATCCTTGCATTAAAGGATATAAAAGTTCATGCATACTAAGTGGTAAATTGTTTTCAAACCTATTTTTAAAATCATCTCTTTCTAAAATTCTTGCAACAGTATATTTACTAGTTAAATTTATTACATCTTTAAAATCCATTTTGGATAACCATTCTGAATTATATGCAATTCTTGTTTTATCTTTATCTAATATTTTAGTAACTTGTTTTAAATATGTTTCTCCTGCTTTTCTTGTTTGCTCAAAAGTAAGAGGAGGTCTTGTTTTATTCTTTCCTGATGGATCTCCAATCATTCCAGTAAAATCACCAATTACAAATACAACTTCATGTCCCATATCTTGAAAATGTTTTAATGTTCTTAAAACTACTGTGTGACCTAAATGTAAATCTGGTCTTGAAGGATCAGCTCCAAGTTTAATTGCTAATTTTCTTCCACTATTTATTTTTTCATCTAACTCATCTTCTGAAAATATTTGTACTGCTTTTTGTTTAATTAATTCTAAATTATTCATATTATATACTCTCCAATCTATTTTTATTTTTGACTATATTATATGAATTTTCATAAAAGAACCCTTGGATTATTGTTTTCATTCTAAACCATTTGGTCATAGCATCACCTCCTTAAAACTGAAAAAAGTCAATTCATCCACTACTAAAGGACGAATTGACTCGTGGTACCACCTTTATTCACAATATATTAAACTAAAAATATATTTATTTTATAATTTAATATACTATCTCATTTTAAGCTTATTCGTAGCTACACGTTAGTTATTATAAGAAATATAATTCACAAATTTATATACTAATAGTTTTCACCAACCACTATCTCTCTTTTATTTGTAACTATAAATTGCTACTTGGTTTCTTTTTAAAACACAACTAAATTTTATAAATTTATTTTATATTTAATTTAAATATTTTTATTTTTTATATAGCTTTCTTTAAATTCTTCTTTTAAAATATCCATACTTATTCTATCATAGTATTTACCATTTGTAAAATTACTTTTTCTTCTTCTGCCATATTCTTTAAATCCACACTTTTTATAGCAAGCAATTGCTCTTTTGTTAAATTCTAAAACATCTAGACTAATATTATTCAAATTTAAATAATTAAATCCATAATCAAGTATTAATTTAATTGCTTCTGAACCATATCCTTTATTTCTTGCTTCTTGATCACCTATAAAAATGCCAAGTGTAGATGTTCCATGTACATGATTAATCTTATGTAAACCTATTGTACCAATTAAATTATCTGTATTATTTTCTACTATAAAAAATAAATATTCATCATTTGTATTATCTTCTAAATATTTTCTTTCATCTTCATATGTTACAATTCTATTACTTTTACCTAGATAATCTGTTGTATCAAAATCATTAAACCATATAGTAAGCTTTTCTAAAGCTTCTTCATTATTTACCTTAGGAGATAAATATATCTTGTCTCCTACTAATTTTTTTATGTATTTCATTTTTCATCCCCTTTTTAAGATTTCTAAATACTTTCTAGAAAACTTATTTAATTCTTCTATATTTTCTTTTAATTTATATTTTTCTATTAATCTATTTGCTACTCTGTATGCCATATCATAAACTTCTTTACTTAATTCTCTTTTTTCAAATGCTTCTTGTAATTCATCTTTATCTAATAAATGTATCCTTCCATCTGGAACTATTACTACATCTAAATATAGATCATCTTCATACGGTATTCCATTTTCTTCTCCTACTCTTCTTGCTATATCATAATACCATTCAGAAACATTTTCTTTATTATCATATATTACAGTTAAACAATAATTTTCTCCATCAGGATATATTTCAAGCCATTTAAAATTATCTGCCAAAATACATCTTTTTTCTTCATCTACATACCATGGAAATTTAACTTTTTTAATATCTAATAAAGAAATATTTCCTTTGAATTCTTCATTATCTATTCTCATATTTTTATATTCTTTTTCTAATATATGATTAGATTTATTTCTTCCATCAGCAAATCTTTTCTTTAGACTAATCCAATACCTTTGAGTAATCTTTCCATCATTTTCAACTTCGTTTTCAAAAATTCCTCCGTTTTTCATAATTGTTCTTGCAGAAGCTTTATTTTCTTTATCACATGTCATAAGCACATTTCCAATTCCTAATTTTTTAGCTTCTTCTAATACTAGTCCAATCATTTCTGTACTATAACCTTTATTTCTTTCTGATGGCCTTATACTATCTCCAATATGTCCTCCATAATAATATAAATGTTCATTTAGTCTATATCGTAATTGAGTCACTCCTATTATTTTATTATCATGAGTTCTTATTGCTATATATTGTTTTGCTTGAACTCTTCCTTTTGCTTCTGCCTTTTCCTTAGATAGATCATCATTAATCTTCTGTATCCATTCTTCAAAACTTGGCAATCTATCCAATCCCCCGCTTCCCGGAATTATGTTTTCTCCATTTTTTCTAAATTCCTCTACAAATTCTTGTATCTTATCTTTATATTCTTCAGACGGAAATACTAGTTTTAATCTATTATTAACATTTTGATTGTTTTCCATTAATCTCATCTCCTATAATTTAAATTTTTCTTTAATCAATTTAGCTGTATCCTCTGCTGAAATATTTGTGTTATTTATCTTTAAATAATTCTTATCTTTTATTTCTCCTTCATATGAATTTAATCTATGTTTTTCAATTGATTTTAGTAATTCTTTTTGGCTAAATTCTAAATCTCTTTTAGTTGGCTTATTTTTTAGCCTATTTTCAGTAGTATTTCTTTTTAATCTTTCTTCTACATCTGCTTCTAATTCTACTATATAAAACTCACCATTTTCTTTTTCGTATATCTTCTTTATTTTATTTACCCATTCCCAGTCTTCTTGTTTTTCAAAACACCACATAAGGGTAAATATCATACCTTCTAAATCACTCTTTGCTACTTCTTCAAAAATAGCAAATCTAAATAAATCAGTAAGCTTTCTTCTTTGTTCTGATTTAAAATCAAAAAACTTTAAAGGAAGATCTATTGTCTCATGATTATGCATAAACTTTAAATTAGTAATTTTAGCAAGTTCTTGACCTACTGTCATTTTTCCTACAGCTTGTGGTCCACATATCAATATGAATTTTGGCATTTCCATCACCCTTTTATTTTTATAATTATTTTATAATTACTTTTATTTATATTTTTTCTACAATTTCTAGAATATGAGTACTATACCCAATTAAGTCATTTCTATCACATGTTTTCAAATGATAATCTATGTATATATCAAATTCTTCATCATCTAATTTATTAATATAGTCTGGCATATTTTGTGATACTCCATCTGCTGCAATTGTTTCTAATTTTTTTATACTATATTTTTCAATTAATTTATCAAAATCACTTACTTTATATGATGCAAATATTTCTTCTGGAATCTTTTTAATATTCCAATTTTCATCACATAATTGTTTTAACCTTTTCATGTTTCCTTTTCTTAACCCATATGATAATACTACTGCATCATTTGTAATATATGCAATAAATATTTTTCCATTTTTCTTAGTTACTCTTACAGCTTCACTTATTGCTTTATTTATATCAACTTCATCATATAAATGATATAATGGTCCAAGTACTAAAGTAATGTCGAATGTATTATCACCATACATATTTAAATTCACACAATTACCTTGAATAGCATTAATATCCATTGTATCTGTTATTTTACTTCTTAATATTTCTAGATTCTTATTTACTAATTCTACAGCATCAACTTTATATCCCATTTTTGCATAATTAATAGAATATCTACCAGTACCTGCCCCTATTTCTAATATTCTATCTCCTTTTTTCAGATATTTTTCTATGTATTTTGTTGTAGTTATATATTCGACCATGTGTGCTTTATCACGAATTAATCTAGAATCTTCGTCATAATCATTATAATAGTCATTTAATATTTTTTCCACTTTATTCATTTTTTATCACCTTTCTTTTCATTTTATAATGTGTTTTAGTTTCTTCATAAATTTCAAAACCCACTTTTTCATATAAAAATCTTGCCGGATTTTCTTTAAATACTTGTAAATCTGTATTAATATTTTTAATCTTATCTTCTATTAATTGATTAACTAAAATGTTTTTTCCTATACCACTATTCTGATATTTTTTATCTATATAAAATAGATTTATTTCATCCTCAATATATTTTCTTTCATCTTTTTCTACATCTATTAAATAGTTTGTATACATTCCTATTATTTCATCTCTACATTTTATAACTTTTATATCAGATTTATGTTCTTCTATTAATTTATTAAAAAATTCAATTTGAACATTATCATCCCATGGTCCATAAATTTTTTCTACATACCATTTAAAACACTCTTTTTTCATCAAATATAGTTTATCAAAATATTTTTCATTATATTGTATAAATGTATATGGTATCATTTTCATTGGTGTAAATTTTATTCCATCTACTTCTCTTTCTAAATCTGTATCCTTAAAACCCAATTTATGATAAAAGTTTTTAGCATAAGGAGATGAATTAACTGTCATATATTCTAAGTTTTTATTATTTTTTATACAATGTTCTTTTACTCTATTTATTAATTTTGTAGCAATACCTTTTCTTTGATACTCTTTATCAACAAAAAGTAAAGTAATATGTTTATATTCTGAAACAGCTATCATTCCTACAATCTTATTATCATGTTTTGAGGCAAAGATTTCTAAATCTTCATCTAGTTTTTTTAGTAAAGTTTCATAATTAGCAAATTTAAAGAAACTATTTACTCCTTCTATATTATAATCTGGGGCTTCAAACTCCATAAATACTTCTCTTACCAGTTCTAATACTTCTTTTAGATCATCTATATTTAATTTTTCTATCTTATACTCTATTATTTCCATTTATAATTCACCTCAAAAAATTTTTTTCATATGTAAAAATATATAAAAAAAGCCCTGCAAAGAAATCATTTAAGACTCCTTTACAAGACTTTAATCTCATCTAAAAAGTGTAAGTAACTTTCTATTTAGTTACCCTTTACCGCTCAGGAGTTCATTCCCTAGGTAAACTCTTAAATTATGTAAATCATTTTAACATATTAGTTTATGTTTGTCAACAAAATAATTTTTAATTATTTTGTATATTTAAAATTTCTTTTACTTCTTTTATACGCTTCTGTACTTGTTCTGGTGCTGGTCCACCAATTACATTTCTATTCATCACACATGTTTTCAAATCTATTGCTTCATATATATCTTTATCAAATTTGTCACTTATTTTTCTATATTCATCTAAGCTTAGTTCATTCAATGTTTTATCATTATCTATTGCATATGCAACTAATATTCCTGTTGTCTTATATGCATCTCTAAAAGGAATTCCTTTCTTTGCTAAGTAGTCTGCACAATCTGTTGCATTTATAAATCCCTTTAGTGCTGCTTTTTTCATGTTATCCTTTAATACTTTCATAGTATCTATCATCGGAACTAGTGTTACAAGACAAATTTTTACAGTATCAACACTATCAAATATAAATTCCTTATCTTCTTGCATATCTTTATTATATGCTAAAGGTAATCCTTTCATTATTGTTAGAATTCCCATTAAGTTCCCATAAACTCTTCCTGTTTTTCCTCTTACTAATTCAGTTATGTCAGGATTCTTTTTTTGTGGCATTATAGATGATCCTGTCGAAAATGCATCATCTAATTCTATAAATTTAAATTCCCATGAACACCACATTACTATTTCTTCACTTAATCTTGATAAATGCATCATAATTATCGATACATTTGACAAAAATTCAATAGCAAAATCTCTATCAGATACACCATCTAAACTATTTTTTGTAATATCAGAAAAACCTAGTAAGTCTTGAACATAATTTCTATCTAAGTTATATGTTGTACCAGCTAATGCACAGCTCCCAAGTGGCATTATATTTGTTCTATTATAGTTTTCTTCTAATCTTTGTATATCTCTTAAAAACATTTCTACATATGCCATTAAATGATGTGCAAATGTAATTGGCTGTGCTCTTTGCATATGCGTATATCCAGGCATTACTGTTTGTGTGTTTTCTTCTGCTTTTTTTATTAAAACATTTAATAATTCTTTTAATAGTTTAATAATCTCTTTTATTTCATTTTTTAAATACATTCTAATATCTAAAGCAACTTGATCATTTCTACTTCTTGCAGTATGCAGTCTCTTTCCAGTACTTCCTATTCTTTTTGTTAATTCACTTTCTATAAACATATGAATATCTTCTGCATTACTATCTATTTCTAAAACATTATTCTCTATATCAGACAAAATATTTTTTAATTCTTCTACAATTTTCTCACTTTCTTCTTTATCTATTATTCCTTGTTTTGCAAGCATTTTACAATGTGCTATACTTCCTGTAATATCTTCTTTATACATTCTTTTATCAAAACTAATAGATGAATTAAAATCATTGGTTTTACTATCAATTTCTTTTTTAAATCTGCCTTCCCATAACATAATATTTATTCCTCCTTTTCTTCTGATTTTATTAATGTACTTATTTGTTATTTATTTTACTATTTACTTTTTTTATTATTTTCTAACATTTTAGCTCTTACTCTTGTTGGTAAAGAATAAATATTTATAAACCCTTTAGAATCATCTTGATTAAAGCTTTTATCTTCTCCAAATGAAGCTATTTTGCTTGAGTGTAAAGAATATGAGCTAGAGACACCTGCATTTATTATATTTCCTTTATAGAGTTTTAATTTAACCTCTCCAGTTACACTTTCTTGAGTTTTATCTATAAATGCAGATAGTGCTTCTCTTAATGGAGTAAACCATTTTCCATCATATAATAATTCTCCAAATTTATTTGATATTCCCTGTTTGAAATGCATTGTATCCTTATCTAAACAAATTGATTCTAATATCTCATGTGCTTTATATATTATTGTACCTCCTGGTGTTTCATATACTCCTCTTGATTTCATTCCCACTAATCTATTTTCTACTATATCTATTATTCCAATACCATTTTTTCCACCTATTTCATTTAATCTAGTTATTAATTCTAATAGATTTAATGTTTCTCCATTTAATGCTACTGGTAATCCATTTTCAAAACTAAGAGTAATATTTTCTTCTTTATCAGGCGCTTTCTGTGGGGATACTCCTAATTCTAATATTTTGTCATATTTAGGTTCATTGTTAGGATCTTCTAAATCTAATCCTTCATGTGATAAATGCCATATATTTTTATCTTTAGAATAATTTGTTTCCCTATTTATCTTTAAAGGAATATTATGTTTTTCTGCATATTCAATTTCCTTTTCTCTACTATTTAACTCCCATATTCTCCAAGGAACTATAACTGGCATATCTGGCGCAAAAGCTTTTATACCAAGTTCAAATCTTACCTGATCATTTCCTTTTCCTGTACAACCATGGCATATAGCATCTGCTCCTTCTTTTTTTGCTATCTCTACTATTTTTTTTGCAATTAATGGTCTTGAAAAAGGTGTCCCAAGTAAGTAATTACCTTCATATTTTGCCCCTGCTTTTATTGCTTCAGCAATATATTCATTAACAATTTCTTCTTTTAAATCTAAAATATACAGCTTTGATGCTCCTGTTTTAATTGCTTTTTCTTCTAATCCTTCAAATTCAGATTTTCCTTGTCCTACATCTCCACACACAGCAATAACTTCACATCCATTATAATTTTCTTTTAACCATTCAATCATCACAGATGTATCTAATCCACCTGAATATGCTAATACAATTTTTTTATAACTCATTTTCATTCCTCCTATATTTAAATTTTACAAATTTCTATGGTAACCTGTCTTCGTTTAGGCCATCCACTATAGAAAAACTTTTCATACTTTGCACTAATTTTCATCTTCATATCCTTTCTTTAAATATTTTTACAACATTCTAAAAAACAAAAAAACATCTCTGGAAAATCCAGAGACGCTTATTATTCGTGGTACCACTCTAGTTACATATATTAATATTTATTTATATAATATATGTCACTCTTTCCTTTAACGCAGGAGCTACGAACTGTTATACTTTAATCAATTTATTTCCAACAATCACTCATGAGTTCTTTTCATTATATTACTCTATTACTAGGCTTACACCATATCCTAGCTCGCTATAATTTTATAATATACTACTCTCTCAATCAACGATTTTATTATTTTTTATATGCATTATCATCTTATCATAGTTTTTAATTTATGTCAACCTTATTGTTTTTATACACAGTATCTCCATTTTTTATTGTTTCTAATATCTGTATATCTTTTATTTCTTCTTTATCTATTCTTAATGGATCTTTATCAACTATAATTAAATCTGCTTTTTTTCCTTCTTTAATACTCCCTTTTATATCTTCTTCAAAATATTGATATGCACTATTAATAGTAACAGCTTTAATTCCATCTATTACATTGATTTTCTCTTCTTTTCCTAATATTAAGCCATTCTTTGTTATTCTATTTACACTGCACCATATTGTTTCAAACATATTTGATTTTATAACTGGTGAGTCTTGGTGAAATGTAAATAAAATCTTATTATCTAAACTACTTTTAGCAGGACTTATTTTTTCTGCTCTTTTAAGCCCAAAATTTTCAATATGAATATCTCCAAAATAATAAATATGTGATATAAAAAATGAAGGAATAATTCCTAATTTCTTAACATCTTCTAATTGATCTATTCCTAAAAACTGTCCATGTATTAATACTGGTCTTATTTTACTTATACTATCATTTTTATCATTATTTATTTTTTTAATAGCTTCTATATATTGCTTTGCTGCATTGTCTCCATTACAATGTGCTAATATTTGCATTTTTTCATTAAATGCAATTTGTATACTCTTTTCTACATCAGTATCATTCATTGTTCCATATCCAAAATATTTTTCATCATTTTTATATGGTGTTCTCATCCATGCTGTTTTTGCTTGTGGAGAACCATCTAAAAATATCTTTAGTCCTCCTATTTTTATATGATGATAATATTTTTTAATATTTTTACGAAATTTATCTTTAATATCTTTTAATATATTTACATCAATATATGTTACTATATCTATTTTCAAATTATTTTCTTTAATAATTTTCTCATATATATTTATTAACTCATTTGTCATAAATCCTTCTTGTGCAGTTGTTATTCCATATGAAAAATATTCTTTTTCTGCTTTCTTTACAGCAATTAAAATATCTTCTATATCTGGCATTGGAACTTTTTTTAAATTTTCAATAAATGCATTTTCTTCTAAATATCCAGTTAATTTATTATCTTTTTTCTCAATGATTCCACCATCTGGTGTAGGTGTATTAATATCTATATCTAAAAGTTTTAAACCAATTGAATTTATTATTCCTGAATGTCCTGATTTATTAGTTATTACTACAGGATTATTGGGTAAAACTTTATCTATTTCTTCTTTAGTTATATGTTTTTTATGTTCTAAGTTATTATTATCATATCCATTTGCAATAATCCATTTATGATTTTCTATATTGTTTTCCACTTTATATTTTAATAATTTTTCTTGTATTTCTTTAATATTAGTACATCCTTCTAATGATACTTGTAAATAGCTATTTGCTACAGCAAAAAAATGACTATGACTATCTATAAATGCTGGCATCATTGTTTTACCACATAGATCAACTAATTTAGTATTATTATCTTTTAACAATAAAATTTCTTCTTTTTTTCCAACTTTTTTTATATATCCATCTTCTATCATTATTGCTTCTACTTTATTGTTTTCAAGAGTTAAAAAATTACCATTATAATAAATTTTTCTCATATTAAAAAATTTCTCCTAAAAAAATAATACAAATAATTTTATTTATATTATTATTTGTATTATTTTTTATTATATGTTTATTTTATTTATTTTTCTTTGATATTTATTTTTTTATTTCCTTAAATTAAATTTCTTTATATTAGAAGTTGTAGAAAATTCTCCATTTTGAACCTTCTCTAAAAATACTATTCCATCTAGATGATCACATTCATGCTGAATATCTCTTGCAGTAAAACCTTTAACTTTTTTTGTTATTTTTTCACCATATTCATTATAATATGTAACTTCTATGTTTGTATATCTTGCGACTTTACCTCTTATGCTTGGTACACTTAAGCAACCTTCATATTCTGATTCTTTTTCATCAGATAAATTATACCATTTAGGATTTATCATTACTGTTGTTGGCACATCTTTAGCATTCTTATATGTACATTTTTCTTTATCTACTTGAATTACAACTATTCTTTTATTTACACCTATTTGTGGTGCAGCAATTCCAAATCCTCCTGAATCATTTAAAGTTTCCTTCATATCTTCTATTATTTCTAAGATTTCTTTACTAATATTATTAATATCTACTTCTTCGGATATATTAAAAAGTACAGGGTCTCCTACTTCTCTTATTTTTATTATTTTTCCTTGATATATAATATCTTTTTCTTCATTTTCTAGCATAAATCTTTCACCTTCTACTCCAATTTTTACAGAAACTTTTTAGTTTATTTAATATTTTTATAAAAATATTTTCTTTATATTTAATAATTTGTTTTATTTCTTTATTTTCTTCTATTATATCATGCTTGGTATTATCCTCTCTTTGTTTATCTTTAAATAAATCTATATTATACTTCTGTTGTTTCTTTAGTTCATTTTTTTGTCTTTCTTCTTTTTGTATTCTTATAATTTTTTGCTTTTGCTCTTGAGTTGCAAGGTAATCTCTAAATAAATTAAAAAGTATTGCTTTTGTTTCTGGTAGCATTGGTTGCTCTTTTAATTTTAATTTATTATTTAATTCATAATTATAATCTTTATTTCTGTTTAATTTTATTGTTTCAATAACCTCTTTTGGAATTTTATTATATTCTGTTTCATCTAGATCTTGTAAGATTATATACACTTCAGAACATGCATTATTATATTTATTCACTATATTCTGTTTCTCCTTTTTTTCTTTCTTTTAATCTAGTCTGCAAAAAACTTTGTGCTGCATCACATTCTTCAGCAGAAGCAGTATATGATGCTTCTCCAATTTCTTGACTTGTTCTTTTTTTTATTAATTTTCTTTTTAATTCACTATTTTCTAATATTGTGCTATCTTCTAATTCAACTTCTTTATTAACTCTTCTTTGTACACTTTCTATTAATTTTAGAAAATTTGCAGCAGTAATTTCTAATCTGAATTCTGGATTTTTTCTTTCTACATCGCCTATAGGATAATCCTCAAAAGTATATTTTATTTTTCTCATATCTTTTCTTTTTAAAGCTTCTATATAATCTATCTTATATGTTCCATGTGCTATACTATTTCGTAAATGTCTAAATAAATTTGTATAATCATTATATTTTTCAGTATATTCATTTTCTCTTGCTCTTAATCTTTTTATTGATTCTTTTAAGTTTTCAATTTTTTCACTATATTCTGCAATTTCTCTTTCATATTTTTCTTTTAATTCATCCTTTTTTGGATTTTTATCATTTAGTTTGCTAATCTTTTTTTCTCTTTCTCTTATAGATTTTTCGTAACTACTTAGTGTACTTTCATAGTCTTTAATTGTATTTTCTATCTTTTCGTATTTTTCACTTCCGTTTATTCCTTTTACAATAGATGGTTGTTTGTCATCATCAATTATCGGAATAATACTTTCTATATTATCTAAATTATGATACTCAAAAATAGATATATCTTTACTTCTTTCGTTATTATTTGTTTCTTTTAAAAATACACATACATAATTCCCTAATGCTAACAGCATATTAGCATAAATTACTGGACCTTCATATGATGCTCTTCGAATATCTAATCCTACATTATTTTTCTTTGATTCATCATTTAACATTATATCAATAACATCACAAAAAGATCTTGTCAAATCCACTCCCACATTGTCTCCAAATGTTGCTTGTATAACATCTTCATTAAATAATTTATATACATATGGATTAGCTTTGTTTACCAAAAACTCATAATTAGATAATCCCAAAAATTTTATATATTCTTCTAAAAATCTTTTGTTTTCTTCTAATACTTTTGGATTTTCTTCAAAAGCTTCAAACTGATTAGCACCAGAATGCTTCTTTATAGTTTGTAGCCTTTTTCTTAGTGAAAGTTCTTGTTCTCTTGTTGTCACTATTCCCTGTTTTATCATTTTAGAAATTATATTTTCAATATTATCTTTACTTTCATTTTCATCTTTTTTTCCTCGTATAATAAATTTCTTTATACTCTTTAAATATTTTTCTAAAAAGTATTTATTCTTACAACTAGCAAATTTGCTATTCCCGGCTACTATATACATTTCTGCTTTATCAGAATAAAAAGTATATAAGTCACTAAAAATATACTCTAATCCATTAATTTCAGTAATATTTATTTTCCCTTTAATTCTACCATTGTCTAAAACCACATAAGCATTAAAAGGTCCTTTTATGGCTGGCATATCGTCTTCTATCAACTCAACACTTGATATATCTTCAAATTCAATCTTATATTCTCCGTGTACCAAACAATTTCTAATTTGTTTTATAACTTCATATGGAGGCATATTATTTTCTTTCATTAAAGTATAAAAATAGTCTTTTCCTTTAAATGCTTCTTCTATATCTTCTTCTCTTACTCTGTATTTTCCATTATCTTTATCAATAGCCTCATAATTTTGAGCTATACTTACACCTATACTATTAATAATTGCTCTTAACTTAGCCATCCAATAGTTATGTGTGGCAATCTTTTGGGCTGTCATACTATATTCAAATATTATATTGGGTCTTATTTTATCTGCTATGTCAATCATGCATTTATAGTATTCTATAACTTCATTAAAATCTCCTAAAACATCTATTTCCATATTTTCCCCTCGTAATCTATAACATTTAAACCTATATTAATTATTTTACTATGTCTAGATATCTTTTAATTAAGATTTCCTTCTGCTTTTTTAAATATATCTCCATTAAATGTAAACATTATCTTAGAAACTTCAGAAAAATCTGCAATAATGCTATTTTCAGTTTCAATATATTTACAATCATTTTCTGTTAAAAATGCTTTAATCATTAATCTATGATTTACATTAAAGTTCGATATTATTTCCATAACAGTTGCAATAAAAGTATTAGATCCTACTTTCTCAAAGATATTAGCTGGTAAATCTTTTACAAACATATATATATTTGAATTTCCGCTTCCACAGAAATATGCTACATCCTGTGGTGCAAATGCAATATATATCATAGATAGATTATATCCATTAATATCATCTTTTAATTCTATTTTTGGTTTTGTATATTCGGTAATATTTAAATCTTGCATTGCTTTTCTAGTTTTTATCATTAATTCAACACCACTATCTGGTATCACTTTTTCTATTTCTGAAGAATACCAAAAATTATCTGAACTTGGAGCTGTTGTTCCTATATATTCTACATTAAATTCTTTGTCATCTAGTTTTAATATTCCAGTTGTTACATCAGTATCCCATCTATCATATTTTCCTATGTATTCAATAAACTTTCTTTGATTTGAATACACTTTACCTATGCATATAGAAAACAAGTCTTTAAAGCTTATATTATTTAAATCAACTAATTTTAGTGTTTCTTCTTTTAATCCACATTTATATGTATTTTTCTCAGATTGTAATATAGATCCAACACAATATGAAAAAGCGTCTATTGTATTTTTCTCCATTTTCCCATAATTATAGTGTACAAACTGTCTATCTTTAACTTTCCATTCCCCTACAATATATTGTTTTTGTCCATTTTCTTCTTTCATAATTTCCATAGTAAAGTACCTTGGCATATTTGGCGCTAATACTAATGCAACACATTTAGCTTGAGCCATAAAAGTGTCTGGCTCAGGAAAAATGAAGTAAAATATTTGTAAATCAGCTTGTTTATTTGCTGTAATATCAAAATCATCTATTGTTACTTTTCTCTCTTCATCTGCTAAATAAAAGTCTTGGTTAATTTTATCTTGTGTAATGCTATACCAAAGATCACATAAATATTGTTTCATATCTTGTGGTCCTTTATTTAGATGCTCATTAAATTCTTTCCATTTTCCATAAATCTCGTTTCTTAAAACTATATGACTTAACATATATGCTCTACTTGTTTTCTTTTTTTCCATACATAATCTCCTTTTATTTTTTATTAAATACATTTATAAATTCATCTTCTGAGATTTCTTTTTGTTTTAATAAATAATCTATTACTTTAGTCATTTGCTCTTTATTTTCATTTATTATATTACAAGTTTCTTTATAGCACTCATCTAATATACTATTTATTTCTTCTTGTACTTTTACGGCCATTTCTCCTTCTAGTTCCATAATTTGTCCAAATCCTAATCTAGACATTCCATACCTGGTTATCATATTTTTTGCAATAGCAGTAGCTTTTTCTAAATCTGATGTATTTCCATTTGCAAATTCTCCACAGAATATCTCTTCTGCAGCCATACCTGCTAAACTTACTTTAATTTGATTTAACAAAATAGATTTTGTTCTTACATACTCTCCTGCAGCTATCTTATGTTTTACATATCCTAATGTACCGGCACCTTCTGGGTTTATTGTAATAGTAATTATTCCAGGGGTTTTATATAGTTTATATCTTACTAAAGCATGTCCAATCTCATGTATTGCTGTATTTCTTAAAGCTTCCTCTGGTATTGCTTCTGGATTTACCATATATTCTCCATTAAATAAACTATCTGTCATTTCTTTTATTGTAGGTATATCTTTCTCTACAATTGTTTCAATATCTTTTGAATTATTTGCAGCATGTTTTAATATTATTGATTGTAACACTTTATCTGCAAATCTACCATTCCCTATATTTTCTACATTGCAGAAATAATTCATTATTTCAAATACTTTTTTCTTAGCGTTTTCTTCAATTTTTAGATTACACTTTTCTAATTTTTTATATAAAATCTCGCATAATTCCTCTCTAGTATAATCTGGAAAATCAAATATATATCCTATTCTTGAAGCTATTCCTGAATTCATATTTAGAAATTCTCCCATTTCTTTTTTATATCCTGCAAATATTACAATAAATTCTCCTTTATGGTCTTCCATTGCTTTTATTAATGTTGATATTGCTTCTGCTCCAAAATCATTTTGTGTTCCACTTGCAAGTGAATATGCTTCATCTATAAATAGAACACCACCTAAAGCTTTCTCAATTACTTCTGTTGTCTTTGGTGCAGTCTGTCCTATATATTCTGCTATTAGATCTTTTCTTTCTACTTCTATTAATTTGTTCTCTTGAATAATTCCTGCATTATATAATATCTTTGCCATTATTCTTGCTATTGTTGTCTTTCCTGTGCCTGGGTTTCCTGTAAATATCATATGCATATTTTGATTTGGTAAATTAATATTTTTCTTTTCTGCCTCTTTTATAAATTTCACATAGTTTTCAAATTCTTTTATCTTCGTCTTCAGATCAGTTAAACCTATTACATTTTTCAATAATTCTTCTGTTGTTTCTTCATTATCAGAAGAATTGTTTAAATCTCTAATGCTTGGTATATCATCTATTTCAATTTTATTAACTGGATTTTCATTGATTGCATGTTTTAATATTGTTTCTTGTACTAATTTATCAACAAATCTTCCATTTCCAAATGCTTTTCTTTGAGAAAAATATGCACAAATTTTCTTTATTTCCACATCACATTCTTTTCTGCATTCAAATCCCATTCTTTTAATTTTTCTATAGAATATTTCAACAAGTTCATTTGTATCATAGTCAGGGAAATCAAATGTATATCCTATTCTTGAAGATATTCCTGGATTTATATCTAAAAAATTTTTCATCTCATCTTTATATCCAGCAAAAATTACTACTAATTTATCTTTATGATCTTCCATTGCTTTTATAAGTGTTGCAACAGCTTCTGCTCCGAAATCATTCTTAAAACCACTAGCAAGAGAATATGCTTCATCTATGAAAAGTACCCCTCCCATTGCATCTTGTATTACTTCTGATGTTTTTTGTGCTGTTTGTCCTATATATCCTGCAACTAAATCTTTTCTTTCTACTTCTATTAATTTATTTTCTTGAATAATACCCATATCAAAAAGCATTTTTGCCATTATTCTTGCTATTGTTGTTTTTCCTGTTCCTGGATTTCCTGTAAATATCATATGCATATTTGAGTTTTCAAGCTTTAAGCCTTCAGACTCAGCTTTTACTTTAAATAACATATATTTTTCAAATTCTTTTACTTTTTCTTTAACTGTCTCTAAACCAACAATATTTTTTAGAGCTTCCTCAACCGTCTCTTTTTTATATATATTATCAGGTAAAATGGCATCTCCTTTTGAATTACTATACATTGCAAGATATGATGCTAGTTCTCTATTTGAAAATGGAATAAAGTTCTTATTTAAGCTAATATATTCCATAAATTGCTTTTTGTATTCATATTCCCTGTCTTTTATTTTATTAAAAATACTATTATCTAGACTTTTTAGATATAACTTGAAAGCTTCTTCTAAATCAAATTCATGAAATTTAAATCTATAATTTTGATATATGTATTGTAATTTTGGGTCAAGTGTTAAAAGTTCTTCAATTTCTTTTGTTGTTCCATCAAGAATTATATAGTTTGCACAAGCTGTTTCAACTAATAGATTTAAAACATGTTTCATTTGCTTTTGTTTTGTCATATTGTATTTTTTATCTAAAACTTTATAATCATTTATGAATTCTGTTATATTATTTACTACATATAGTTTTTTCTCTTTTAATACTGTATATTTAATACCATACTCTAATTTATATGGTACTCCAAACCTATCTACATCACCCTTTTTTACATCTTCTCCATAATTATATGCATTTCCTGCAGCTAAATTATATAAACTAATTTTTTCATATTGTTCTGCATTTAATTTACCAGAATTAAATAGGAAACTACTAATGTTTTTTATTAATTTAGTTTTTTCAACATAATCGTCTCCTTCAATTGTGCAATGTAAATTTTCTTGATTAGGATTTTCTAGTGCATATACTAACTCATCAAATTTATCAATTTTTGATTTATATTTTTTTACATCTTCTAGTGATTTTGCTGTGTTCTCTTTTATTGTTTCATGTTTTTGCTTAATCATTTCTTCTAGCTTTTTATCCATTTCTTCTTGATGTTCGCTATAATATTGTCTTTCTTTTTTTATAAAATCTTCTCTTCCCATCTCTTTTAAATATGACAATATACCTATAATAGCTAGAGCACATCCAGGTAAGCCACAAGAATATGAATCACATAGTCTAATCTCTTTGTCTGGTAATCTTCTTAACATTACCCATGTATTTTTATCTTTATTCTCACTTTTTATTTTATCTAAATCACCATACATAAGTTTATAATCATCACATGAAAAAGGAGTATATATAGTAATATATTTTTCATCATTATTTAAAAATCTTGCAACATATGCATAATTTCTATCAACTACTGTTTGACAAAATGTATACATTTCATCAGGTATTATTCTAAGTATATCTCCAAATTTCCATTCAAATGCAAAAAGATCATTTAATTCTTTATTTTTTTCTCTATATTTTTTTCTATCTTCTAATTTTTCTTTTAGCTGTCCTTTATCAATCAAATATAATATATATCCTGCAATATGTTTTGGACATCTTTGAAATTTACAGTTAATACATATTCTATTAACAGTTAGTCTTTTATCTATGGTAAATATTCCTGGTTTTTCTAAAGTAACCTCTTGTTTGTTATTTTTTATTTTCTCTATTAACTCTTTTGTAGTAGTTTTAAAATCACAAACATTCATTAAATTATTTTTAATTACAACTTTAGTATCTTTGTTCTCTAATGAAATTTGCATATTAACTAATATTTCATATACTAATTCTAAGCTCTCATCAGATACATATCTTAATCCATTTTTTTGTTCCCATTCAAAGTCTAATTCTTGTTTGTTCTCATAAGATTCACCTAATTCAATTAGTTTTGTTGCAATATCTTTAACATTTTCTTCTTCTGTACTTCTCTTATCTAGATCTTTTTCCATAGTTTTTTCTCCTTTTATATCAATTTATTTTATTATATTAATTTATACTTTAGTTTAAGTTCTCTTTCATTATCCATTTTATATCTTCAATTGATTTATCTATATTAAATCTTCCATTTCCTACTGGATAATATACTGCATAACACCTATATTCTTTACCATTAATATTTTTTAGATATAGCTCTTTTCTAGATTGTGAAACTGATATTTTTTTATCAAGTACTATTGAACTCACTTGATTTCCAAATAAAATAATTACTTTTGGATTTATAATTTGTATCTCTTTTTCTAATAAATTTAAATATTCTTTATACACACTATCTGGTAATACTCTTGCATCTACTTGAGTACATTTTCCTAAATTAGTAATAAAATATTTATGATTTTCTACATCTTGATACACTTCTTTTGCAAATTCTTCAGTCCAATCAGATCCTTTTATATTTTTTATTTTACTATATATCTTTTCATCCATCAAATCCAATTTATAGAATAAATCCCAAATATTTTTAGTTCCAATCCATGGTGATTTTATCCCCTTCCACCCTTTTGATGACGCTATATTTCTTCCTGTTGGATTCATAAAAACAAAACATATATCTGGATTTATTTCACATCCACCATTATATATAGAGTCTAACTCCTCTGCACCATATTTTTTTTGTAATTTATCATATTCTTTTTTTAAATCTTTTAAGTTCATTTTTTACTCCATTTATACTCTTTTTGTTTATTATTTAAATTTATATCACATTTTATTATTATAAACAATAAACAATGAAATAAAAAAATATTACTCTATTATTATTCCTGAAATTTTTACATTTTTTATTTTAATATCTTCTTTATTTTTATTGATTTCTACCATAATACTGTATCCTGAGGGCTGAATAACTTCTAATTTATTTATATTATTGGTAAAATTCTTATATATACTTACTGCTAAACTTCCACTTCCACATGCAGTTTCATAATATAAAGTGTCTACAGTCTTTACCCATATTATTGGGTATATTTTTACATTCTTATTCTTTTTTTCTGTTAATATAATACCAACTGCTTTTTCTTTTGTTTTTATTTTTTTCATAATTTTCTTTAATTTAATCTTTGTTTTCTCTTCATTTTTCTCTAATTCTTCTATATATTTTTTAGAATTTTCTTCATCAATAATGCCTAATGTAATTCCATTTAGCTTTACTAAATAAAATTCATCATATTTTTCTATTATCTCTTCTTGCTTTTTGTTTAAATTAACTATTGCATAAACTTCTTTATCTTTTGTTATACCTCCATTTATAATTTCTTTCATTCCTGAAACATTTAATCTAATTTTTCCTTCCTTTCCATCTAAATATTCCCAAATTGCACATCTTGTTGCATTTACACAAAATTCTCCCCCTGCCATATCTAGTCTTTTTTCTTTTGTACTAATAAATCCAACTTGTTCTACATCTTTATTGTTTGATAAAATTTCTTCATTTATTTTTAATTTTTCTTCATCTGTATATTCATTTCCAAGTACTAAACCTGTTTTATTTCCTCCTGGATTCAATATTTTATAATTGTATTCTAATTTTTTGTTCGAATTTTCATTTAATAAAATATTTTTTACTATTTCTTCTATTTCAACAATATCTTGTGTATTATTTTTCATATTTTTTATAATTACATTACCATTTTTTAATTCCTCATCTCCTATAATTATTACAAATGGAATTTTCTCATAATTTGCATATTCTAGTGATTTTTTTAATTTTTTATTATTCATTTCAATATCTACATTAATTCCATTTTTTCTTAATTTATCAGCTATTTTCAAACCAATAACTTTATTCTGCATTGGAATAATATATACAGATATATTATTATTTTTTATATTATTTTGTTTCTTTAAAATCTCAAATATTACATCTAGTCCAAAGCTTACACCAACCGCAGGATATTTTTTTCCATTTCCTATAAAATCGCCTATCATCTTATCATATCTTCCGCCTCCTCCAATGCTTGATTTAATTTCTCCACTTGCTAAATAAGCTTCAAAAATAGTACCTGTATAATATTCCTGACCTCTTGCTAAAGATGATGTGAATTTAACATATTTACTAAGACCTAACTTTTCTATATATTCATTTAATTCTGATATTTCTTTTATTCCTTCTAATAATTCAATATTTTCTTTTTCATCTTTAAATTTGTCTTCTATTTCTTTAAAGCTTAAATTTAAAGTATCCATTAATGTATAAATAGATTTTTCTCTTAATCCTATATTTAAAAATTCATTTATTAATTCTTCCTTTGTTAACTTTTCAAATTTATCAATTATGGTTATAGTTTGCTCTACTTTATCTTCTTCAATATTACTTTTCTTAATTAATCCACTCATTAATTTTCTATTATTATATTTTATTACTACATCTATACCTAACTTTTCATACCCTTCTACTAAAAGAGCAATTATCTCTGCTTCTACCATTTGTCCTTCTATTCCTACACTATCTACATCACATTGTATAAATTCTCTTAATCTTCCCTGCTTTACTGGTCCATCTCTAAATACTTTTCCTATTTCATATCTTTTGTATGGCATTTTAATATCAGGATTTATCGCTATATATTTAGCAAATGGTACAGTTAAATCATATCTTAATGCCAATTTTCTATCTGCTTGATCTGTAACTTTATATATTTCTTTTAATATATCATTATCCTCATCATATTTTAATGCTAATAAATCATAATAGCATAGAATTGACGTAGATAATGGTTTGTATCCATATCTTTCAAATACTTGTGTTAATGTTTTTTCTATATAATTTCTTATTATTTGTTCTTTTCCTCCATAATCAATACTTCCTTTTACATTATTTAATTCTAAATTTTTCATATTCATCAACCTTTCTTTATTTTTTTAATCTTTTAATTTTTTAATAATTATTATTGAAACTTAAAATATTTTTAAATAAAAAAATAGATATACCAAAAAAAGACTATTTGTATTTTCTTTTCCTACAAATAGTCTTTTTAAGTATATCTTTATAAATATTTTTAAACTATCGTAGGTACATGCTAAATTCGCCTGTACCTACAACTTTAATTAATTGTAGTTACAAGCTCCTACGATGATGATGTAATTGGTTTAAAAATATTCTAAGTTTCATAATTTTACCTCTTTTAATTTTTATGTTTTTTATTTTATCATATATTATTTTATGTGTCAATTATGTAAATCTTACTTTGTCTATATTTTATTTTTTATAATATTATCTATTTTTTATTTCTTTCCCATACATTTCTAACTAATCTTAATGACAATGTTGATAAAGCAAAACCAATCACTGGTACTAATGAACTAAGCCATACATTAGTAAATTTATTTATCATAAATGAATATATTACTACTACAATGTATGTTAATATACATATACAAATTTTTCTTATTAAACTTGTTTCCCATGCTTTATCTAGTTCTACTCTTTTATTTCTTTCCTTTATTCTTTCTATTTCTTCTTTTAAATTTTTTATTTCTTCTTCTTTATTTTCCATTTAAAATTCTCCTTTTATTACTTCTCCACATTTTATTTTTTTTGCAATTTTAAATAATTCTTTTTGTTTTTTAGTTATACCAACCTCTTCTATCATTCCATCATGGCAAGTTTTTAGTGTTATTTTACCTTTTTCTATTATTGGATGTCTTAATATTCTTCTTTCATTAGTGTTTTCTAACTTATTTGAATTGTTTATTTTTGATAATACTATATATGAAAATTTTTCATCTTCATATGGCGCATCTCCATTTTTTAAATATTTATGTATTTTATTTCTCTCTATTCTAACTGTAGTATGACACCAATCATTATTTGGTAATGTACATTTAAAATTTCCTACACATGGAGCTATTATTTTAATATTATTCTCTACAGCATATTCTTGAATTTTTCTTATATTATTAAATCCTTCAGGTGTTCCTGGTTCTATTATAATTAAAATTTTATTTGTAATATCTAATAATTTTTTTACTATATTTAGTCTATTTTCTTTCCTTATTTCATTTAACATATATGATGTAATTACTAGATCAGCCTTTTTATTTATATTTTTCTTTTCTATATCTAAGCTTATCCAATCTATATTTTCTTTATTTTGAACACAATCTAATAATTCTTTACCTAGATTTTGCATAGCTTCTTCTCTTTCTATACATAATCCTTTTTCTATATTAAGATCTTCTATAATTGCAAGAGAAGCTGCTCCTGTTCCTGCTCCTACATCAATATATGAATTGCACTCGCTAAAATATTCTAGGCTTTGTCTTAGGACCATTTTCACAGCACAATATGTTGCTGGCATTCTAATAATTGAATAAGAAATAGCCTCAATATCTTTTGATAATAGTGCTTGTCCTTTTCTTTCCTCTTTCATATATTTATTACTTAGATTATTTGATATTTGTTTTAAATCATTTAATTTTATATTTGCTATTTTTTCTTCTATTTTTTGTTCTATTATATCTGGTAATTTCAATTTTAAATTTTTCTCCTATATTTATTTGTTATTAAAATATCTCATTTTTAAATATATCTGCCTGTGCTATCATATGTCCTATATTTCCTTCTCCTGCAAATTTTTCTTTATCAAAAAAGTTTTCTTTTTTATCAATCCAATATAGCTTATTTACTTCTTCTACTAATTTAACATTTTTATTTAATTTTCCCGCATATACTTCAAGTTCCATATCAGACATTTTATACTCAAAATTCATTACATTAGTAAGAGTTATATCATCTTTTGTAATTCCTGTTTCTTCTTGTAGTTCTCTATATGCAGCATGCATTTCATCTTCATCTTGTTCAACTTTTCCTCCAACTAAATTAAATTTACCTTTATATGGATCTTTTTCTCTTTTACACATTAGTATTTTATTTTCATCTTTATTATATACAAGTATTACATTTAATTTTTTCATATACATCATCCTTATTAACTTATTAATATATTTTTTATTTTGTCAATATCTGTTATTTATATGTTTATTATCTCTAAATCATTTGGCACAAATATATTTCCTTTATAATATTCTTTTGCTTCATTTGTATATAATTCTTTTCTTTTTTCTATGTTATTATCTTTTGTATGCCATACAACTAGATTCTTTATATTTAACATTTCCATTTTTTCTGCTACATCTTTTAATGTAGAATGATTTTTTTCTCTTGCCTTAAAAATCTTCTCTTCTGATTCCATACAAAATACTTCATGTAAAACCCAATCAGTATCTCTTACTTTATCATATAGCTTTTCATTACAAGGAACATCTCCCATAAATGTCAGTATCTTATTATTTCTTAATTTAGTTTGAAAACCAAATTGAATACATTCATATGAATACATATCTAAAGCTTCTATTTGATAATCTATAATATTTAATACCTCATGATTAATTAAATTATGAAATATTACTCTTTTTTCAAATTGTTCTATTAATTCTGGATAAGATGTTTGTACAAAAAAGTTTTTAACTAATTCTGTTATTTCTTTATCACAATATATATTAAAATTTCCTTCATATACACCTGCACCCATCATAGAAGTTATCACTCTTAAAACATAGAAAATTCCAAGTAAATGATCTATATGTTTATGTGATATAAAGCAGTCATGAATATCTTTAATGTTAACACCTACATCTCTTATTTGCTTTATTACTCCGCTTCCTCCACCAGTATCTACTAATAAATATTTATTATCATTTTGTAATATAAAGCATGTATTATAGCAATTTATTGGAGTTCCTGCTCCTGTTCCTAAAACTAATATTCTTTCCATATTATATCCCTCAAATTTTACTTTCTTCTTTTATATTTTATCTTAACCAATCATCACTCTTCTGATCTTTATTACTTTGACTCTCTAATCCTAAAACATAACCTGCTTTACTATCAAGAAGTCTATCTATAGTTTTCATATCAAGTGTTATTCCTAGAGATTCTAAACTTTCTTCTGGTGTTCCTTCCTTCATATTTGTATGAAATGCTTTTAACCTCTGAACTGCTTTTTTAGGATCTTGTTCATATAATCTTTGAAAATATGGTGAAGTTATTAAATCTGCAACAATATATCTTGTATTATAACCTATTTGTCTTCTATCTGTCATAATTCTTCTATATGCCCATTGTAAATCTTTATCTGATAATTTATACCCTACAGTTTCTAAATATTCATTTATTAGTTCTTCATCTAAATTTCCTTCATCTCTTTGTAAAGTTGCAAGTTCTATTCTGGCTAATGTTCCTAAATAATCTCCTCTTATTCCTTTTGCTTTCTCTATTCTTCTTTGTAATACAGCATTTCTAGTTATTATACCTTTTCTTTGTAAATAATAATCCATAATATTTTCTATACAATCAGGTGTTATTTCTAATAACAAAGGATTGGCTTTAAAAACTCCGTCAAGACTTCTATCAAAAGTATGAGAAATCTCATGCGCTAAATAATATGCATCACTTATATCACCATTTCTTGGCACAAATATTTTAGCACTTCCATGTTGTACCAAATGATGTCTTGTCAAATGTTTATCTGATACTAATATGCTTTTTTGTTCCCATCTTATCTTTGGATCTCTAGGATATGTTTCTAATTCATCTCTCATATTTTTAGCTTTATCTTTATCATATATAATTATTGGAATCTCACTTTGCCCTGTTAATATTCTTTTAGCTTGTTCATACATTCCTTGATCTAAATCCCTATAAAATTCTAATACGATTTTTATTATCTCTTCTCTAGTATAATTAACCATAATTTTAGGATCTTTTCTACTTTTAATTTCTGGAACTTTTGAAAAATATTGTTTTACTATGTGATATATAAATGCTCTTTCAGGTATATGATCCAATTCTCCTGCGTCTTGTGCTATACAATAATTAAGATTATCCATATCAATTTTTCTCATATATTATCTCCCACAAACTCTATATGTTTAAAATATATCATAAAAGCAAGCAATTTTCAATAAATTGCTTGCCTTATATGTTTTATACTGCAATATCTAAAATATCACATATATTAATTTCCTCAATTTTATTAATTTGTATTTTCTTTTTAGTATAGTCAATATTGGTTATTATTCCTCTAATTTCAACATACTTTTTATTTTTGTAATACTTTATCCAAATATTATTTCCTTGTTTTATTTTATTAAACTTATTTTGTAACTCTTCTAAGCTTTCTTCTGATAATTCTATTTTTTCATCATATTCCATTTCTTTTTCTATTTGTCTTAACGCTTCTTGAAGACCTGTTAATGCATCAAATGGTAAAAATTGTTTTGCTCTTTCTATTCTACTCCCCACCGGTTATGACCTCCTATTAGTTTGTTTCTAAGCATTGTTGTAGCTCCATTTTCAAAGTCCATCCCTCTTAAGATCTTATTTTTTCCCATTTTATTTTTTATTCTACACATTGTCAGTTCTAATTTTCTTTCTTTATCCAATTTTTCTTGTTCTTCAAATAGGCTTAATTGTACATTATCTGTTTGAATCACGTTGCCAAAACTAATTCCAATTCTTCTTATTGGCATACTTCTTACCGCTTTTCTATCATAAATGCTTAAAAATTCTCTTAAAAGTTCAGAATATATGTTAGTATATTTAATAATTTTCTTCGATTCTCCTGTTGCTGGTATCACATTTTTTGAATAACCTATATATAGATGTATCACATCTGTAACTAAATTATTTTCTATAAGTCTTAAGCTTCCAAGCTCAACCATTTCTTTTAAAACTAATCTAGCTTTTTCAAATGAATAGTCTTCAAATAATATTTGGTTATTAGAAATAGAATTTGTTTTAGGTTTATATGCTTTAATATCTGCAATAGTACAACTTTCTCTTCCCCAAGAATGATCTATTAAATATTCTGCATTTATTCCAAATTCTTTATACAATTTTTTTTGCTCTGTATTTGCTATACCATGCATATCATATATTCCCATTTTGTTTAATCTTTTCTCTATTCCTCTTCCTATTTGCCAAAAATCACTAAGTGGTTTATGATACCATAATTCTTTTTTATATTTTTCTTCATCTAAATATCCAATATTACTAGGACTATGTTTTGCTGTAATATCTAAAGCAATCTTTGCTAAATACATATTAGTTCCTATTCCTGCAGTAGCTGTGATTCCATAAGTATCATATATATCTCTTATTATTGTTTTTGCAAGATCTGCTGGTGTCTTATGGTATAGTTTTAGATAACTTGTTGCATCCATAAAAGCCTCATCTATTGAATAAACATGTATATCTTCTTTTGAGAAATATTTTAAATATATACCATATATATTTGCTGAATACTCTATATATTTTTTCATTCTAGGAGTTGCTGTTATATATTTTATATTCTTTGGTATTTCAAATATTCTACATCTATTCTTAACTCCTAACAATTTCATTTTAGGAGATACTGCTAGACATATAGTTCCTTTTCCTCTTGATGAATCTGCAACTACCAAATTTGTATTAAATGGATCTAAGCCTCTTTCAACACATTCAACAGAAGCATAAAAAGTTTTTAAATCTATACATAAATAAGTTTTCTGCATTTTTTCACTTCCTAGTTTTGACTTTATAACATTAAAATAATTATATCATTTTAATGTTTAGTTGTAAACATTTGTTTGTATTTTATGCTAAAGAAATATTTACCAAATTTGTTATATTTTGGTAAATATTTTCTTAATTATACTTATAATTACAATTATTTAATTATGAAATTCTAAATAAAGAAAAACAATTTTTATATACATATGTTGCTATACTAAAAAATGTCTTCTTTTCTACTGTTTTTTCAGCTACAATATTTGATTTTCCTATTTCTTCGCCATTTAATTTATATATTATTTCTCCTACTTTCTGACCTTCATACAATGGTGCTACTAAATTTTCATCAATATTTATTATTTGCTCTATGTTTTTATCCTCACCTTTTTTTAATAATGCTCCTATACCACTTTCTAAAACAAGATTAACAGAACTATTAATTCCCTTTGTTACATTTGCTTCTTTAAGAACTGTTCCTCTAGTTCCAAGATCTTTATATTGATAATTGCTAAAACCATAATCTAATAATTTTTGAGCTTCTGAAAAACGTATTTTTGTTGTTGGTGCTTTCATTATAACTGCTATTAACGAAAGTCCATCTCTTGTTGCACTAGCTGACAAATTATATAAAGCAATAGATGTAGATCCAGTTTTTAATCCTGTAGCCCCTTTATAATTTCGTATTAATTTATTTGTGTTAACTAGTTCTGATTCTCCATTTCTTAATGTATCCATCCATATTGTTGTATAGTTTAAAATAGTTGGATGATTATTCAAAAGTTCTCTTGACATTAAAGCAATATCATATGCTGATGTAACATGACCATCTTCATCTATTCCATGGCAGTTCTTAAAAGTAGTATCATTCATTCCTAGTTCTTTTGCTCTTTCATTCATTTTTTCTACAAAAGCTTCTTGGCTCCCACATAAATAATCTGCCATAGCTACAGTACAGTCATTTGCAGATACTACACATATTGCTTTTAACATTTCATCAACAGTAAGTTCTTCACCTACTTCAAGCCAAATTTGTGATCCTCCCATCCCTGCAGCATCCTCAGTACATGGTACTCTATCACTTAGTGAAATTTGGCCTGAATCTAATGCTTCCATAATAAGTAGGATACTCATAACTTTTGTAACACTCGCTGGCCTTAGTTTTTCATGTGGATTATGTTCATATAAAACTTTTCCAGTTTTTTGCTCTATTAAAATCGCTCCACCTGATTCTAGATTTAAACTATTAGTATCATCTTTATCATCTTCTTTAGCCTCTGTTTCTTCTTTAGTTTCTGCAGATGTTTCTTCTACTAAAGGTTCACTTTCAGATGACCATACATACACAGTATCATCTACTGCTAATACAACTGAAAAAGTAAATATAGTAAAAATGATTAATAAAGAACTTGTTATTCTTATAATCTTTTTATTAAACCTCATAAAAAATACCTCCTAATATATGTTATTAACATTATATTTAAGAGATATTTTTTTATTACAGTCACCTATTTTATTTTAATATATTTTATACTTATTTTTCTTTAAAAATCAATTTGTTATTTTACTCTGATTCTCCTCTGGTATAAAGCAATTTTACGCCATTGGATATATTATTATATTTTTTCCATCCTATTAAGATTCTGTTCTTTAATTTAATATATATTGTGGCAATTAATATTGACGCAAAAAATATAATAATTTGAATTGTATTATTTAATATATTGCTATTGATATTTACAAATTTATTAAATAAATTTATAAACATTACATGTACTATATAAATATATATTGAATATTTTCTTCCGATAATAGCTAACACATTTCCACTACTTACTTGTTTTGTCTGAATTGCAAATAAAAATACTGTTATAGCTAAAAAGGTAGTGCTAATATATATCTCTCCTATAGAATCCATATGGGTATAATTTAAAATGTGCTCTTCTATTATAGTAGTTAATGCAAATATAGGTATTAAAATTGCTAATTTCTTTAATGTAAACATTTCAATTAAATTATCTTTCTTTTTATACAATAAATCACCTAATAGAAAATATGGTAATCCTATAAATAAAAAGTTTCTCATATAAATAGGATCAAGATCCTTATCTAATACTACTATTGAATATTCACCATATATAATATTTATTACTAATAATATAGGAATTAAGAAATATAAATATTTTCTTAGCTTTACTTTATCTGCAAAATAAACAACAATAAGCGTATATAAAAGTGCATTTAAATACCATAAATGAAATGAAATTGGCGAACTATTAAAAACAAGACTATCGGTTATATCTTCTTTTTTCGGTATGGTTATATTACCATTTAGAATCATTTCAAATACTACATATAATAAGTTTGATAATAATATAAGTATTAATACTTTTTTTATTTGTTTTAATGGTTTTTTTGATGTTTTATGATAAAAATAACCTGTTATCATAAAAAATATTGGAACAGCAATTCTACATAAAGGTGTTATGATATTATTAAGATCATCTTTATATGAAATATGAATACATATAACTAAAAATGCACATATTGCTTTTAATACATCTAAATTATTTAACCTTCTATTTTCTATGTTTTCCATTATTATACCTCATTTATTATTTTAGTTATAATATAAATATTTTAGTTGATTATATTATACATATTTTAGTTTGTTATGTTCTTTATGTGTCTTTTTTGTAACTATTTATTCTTCTTATATATATATCAAATATTTCAGATTTTGTTAAGTATTTATTAAAATCAAACAAAAAAACAACCTTAATTTTTTTATATACAATTAAAGTTGTTTTTTTATGCTATTAATCTCTATTCATATTATTGTTGTTATTATCATTTGTTTCATCATATTCATACTCATAATCTTCTTGCATTATTGGTTCTTCTTTTTGATTATTTATCTGCCCGTGGTATTGTATTCTATTTCTTCTTGGATGTATTTTATTTGATGCCTGATTTAAATTCTGATTTATATTTTGGTTTAAGTTTTGACTAGTATTTTGTATTGTTTCAGTAATATTATCTAATCTTTCTTTTGCTTCTCTATTTTCTCTTTCCTCACGTTTCATTTCTTCTTTTCTCTCTTCTTTTTTATTTTGCATGGTTTTATTTAAGTAACAATTGACCTTTTCCATTAAATCTGGTACATAATCAATAAGTCTATCTAAGCTAGAAGAATGATTTACAGGTAACAATTTTACATTGTTTGAACTAACAACTAAAAAAGCAATTGGAGAAATACTAACACCAGCACCAGCACCTCCTCCAAATGGTAATCTATATTGTACTTGTTCTTCTTTTTCCTTTTTAGTATATTCATCAAGAGCTTCTCCCCTAAATTCGCTACCACCTGCTGCAAATCCGAATCCTACTTTAGATATTGGTATTATTACCATATTATTACTTGTTTCAATTGGCTCTCCAACAATTGTATTTACGTCTATCATATCTTGAATACTATTCATGGCTGTTAGCATAAGACCTTCTATTGGATGTTCATTCATATTTATCAACACTCCTTTTCTTTTTACCAATAATATGTACCAATTTTAGTTAATTTATACACTATAATTAATTTTATTGGTTTTATTTTGTTTAAAATTTTTAGAATTAATTCTATTATTAATATCTGTTTTCTCTGTTTTATTAAAATACTTATTATTCTGTTTTCTATCTTTATATATATTTATAAAAGCTTTTAATACATTTTTTACCTTTATATTTATAACTGTGGTAAGATTTATATGATATGCATTTCCTTTGTTATATATTGGATCAATTACATATTTTATTTTTTTAAAATCTTCTTTTCTTACTGTTTTTGATAATATTATAGATATAACTGTACAAATTATTGGTATTAAATAACTTGTTAAAATAATATGATCTACACCAATATTAATATTTAAATTTAATTTTGTAATATTAGGTTTTATTTTTATTATTTCTTTTATATCAGAAATGCTAATATTTTTTTCTAATTCTTTTATATCTATTCTCTCTAAATGCATCTTTGTATACATTTTTCTAATTTTCAAACTATTTAAGTGAAATGAAATCCATTTAATTTTATTTAAAAATATTAAAGATAAAATCACTTCATATTTATTGTTTATATGTTTTTTATTATTTAAACTATTTTTAATATTTGAAAGCTCAAAATTATCAATTTCTATCTGTAAATTTGAAAACACTAAAAAAATTATTAAAAGGAAAAGTATTATTATAATTATTCCTAAAAAGAAAACTAGTACCATATAACCTCCTTTTATTTTAAAGTTATTATATAATACTAGTTTTTCCATTTTTTTCTTTTTTAAACCAATTTTATTTGAATATTTTATATTAATATTATAAATTATTTTTTTTACTATTTTTTTCAACAGTTATATTTCCAAAAATTTCTTCTTGTGAAGTTAGAACTTTACTTCTTCTAGAAAGTTCTAAAAGACCTGTAAATGCTGTTACAATTTCTGGTTTTGAACACTTTTTTTGAGAAAATAACTTATTAAAAACAAACCTTTTATGATGTAATAATTCTTTAAACATTGTTTTAACTTTATCTGCTACTGTATATGTTTCTGTAATAGCTATCTTCTCTATATTCTTAGCATTCTCATTTAATCTAGATGCATTTTTTTCTACGATTTCTGAATATATATCTGAAATTATATCTTTTTTATATTCTTTTTCTAATTTTTGTTTTGGAAGTTCTATAACTTCTGGAGCTTTAAAAATAGTATCTCCACTATTTTCATACATTTGTCTTAATGTTTTTGTAATTTCTTTATATCTTTTATATTCAAGAATTCTTTGTAAAAGTTCTTCCTCAGTAAGTTCTTTTTCATCCTCAACCTGGTTTGGCAATAGATTTTTTGATTTTAAATAAAGAAGTGTCGAAGCCATTACTAAGAACTCACTAGTTACTTCTAAATTTATTTTTTCCATTTCATTAATATATTCTATATATTGATCTGTGATTTTACTTAAGTTTATTTCATATATATTCATTTTATTCTTATCTATTAAATGACATAGTAAATCTAGAGGACCTTCAAAGTTCTCTAGTTTTACTTTATATTTGTTTGTTTCTAATGTTAACATGTTTTGCATTTTATTCTCCTAAACTTTCTATAGCATTCTTTACTAAATCTGTTTTATAACCTTTTTTTAATAAATATTGAATTAAATCTTGTTCTTCCATACCATTACCTTTTTTAATAATGATATTCTTAGCAGAATTTATTTCATATTCTTCTAATTTGTCTATATTTTTATAAAAGTAGTCATCTACTAAATCTTTATTTAGTCCTTTAGATACAAGTTTATATTTAAGTTCTTTTAATGACAGATTTTTTAGATTCACAAATTCTGCTACAGCTCTTTCTATATAGGATTCATCATTTATATAACCATTTTCTTTTAAATCATCTATTACATCATCTAATAATTCTTGTTCATCAATATTACTAAACTTTCTTCTTACTTCTTGTTCTGTTCTTTTTTTATACATTATATATTTTAATACTTTTGTTTTTAATTTATCTTTTTTTTCTAATTCTTCTAAATTATATGCCATTTTATTTCCATACTCTTTTCATATTTTTATTTTCTTTATTTATAAATGCTTGTAATAAATCTATGTTAGATTCTGTACACATTGATAAAATGTATATAAATACATCTGCAATTTCATCAGAAAGTTCATCTTTTCTTGATTCTTTTTGATCAATCTTCATATTTGTAGATTTTCTTACTTCTTTTGCAAGTTCTCCTATTTCTTCAGTAAGTAATAACATTATTTCTTGTTTACTTTGTCCTTCAAATCCTCTAGTTTTTAACATTTTATTTATGTATTCCTGAACATCATTTATAGAAGATTTATCATTTAATTTAGATAATTCTTTTTCTAAATCATACATTATTTATTACTCCTCTGGTTCTTTTTCTTGTTCTTCATCTATTTCTTCATCACCAAGGCTTTTTTCAAATGCTGCATTAAAATTATCTCTTATTTTTTGTTCAACTTCTTTTGCTACTTCTGGATTATCAGCTAAGTATTTTTTTACATTTTCTCTACCTTGACCAATTCTTTCTCCATTATAGCTAAACCAAGAACCTGCTTTTTCTATTATATCTAGGTTTACCGCTATATCTAAAATATTTCCTTCTTTTGAAATACCCTTTCCATATACTATATCGAATTCAGCTTCTCTAAATGGTGGGGCAACTTTATTTTTTACAACTTTTACTCTTGCTCTATTTCCTATAACTTCACCATCTTGTTTTATATTTTCTATTTTTCTAATATCTAATCTTACAGATGCATAATATTTTAAAGCTCTACCTCCAGCTGTTGTTTCTGGATTTCCAAACATAACACCAACTTTTTCTCTTAATTGATTTATAAATATTACAACTGCTTTTGATTTATTAATAACACCTGCTAACTTTCTTAGAGCTTGTGACATAAGTCTTGCTTGTAAACCAACATGTGCATCTCCCATATCACCATCTATTTCTGCTTTTGGTACTAAAGCTGCAACAGAGTCTACTACGATTATATCTATAGCTCCACTTCTTACTAATGCTTCTGTAATTTCTAATGCTTGTTCACCTGTATCTGGTTGAGATACTATTAAATTATCTATATCTACCCCTAAATGTTTTGAATAAACTGGATCAAGAGCATGTTCTGCGTCAATAAATGCTGCCTCTCCTCCTAGTTTTTGTGCTTCTGCAATCATATGTAATGCTAAAGTTGTCTTTCCTGATGATTCTGGTCCATATATTTCAACTATTCTTCCTCTAGGAATTCCTCCTATACCTAATGCTATATCTAGACTTAAAGCACCTGTTGGAATTGCTTCTACTTCCATTGCTCCAAAGTCACCTAATTTCATTACTGAACCTTTACCAAATTGTTTTTCAATTTGTCCTAAAGCTGCCTCTAATGCTCTCATTTTTTCTGGGTTTTGATTACTCATTTATTTTTCCTCCTTATAAACAACTGTTTGTATTATATACTATTATTTTTATTTGTCAAGAGTTTTTTATTTTTTATTTTTAATAATTTTTTATCTTGTTTTTATTTAAAAAATTATTGCCTATACCATGTTTCAAAATTATTATATACAGTGTAATTATTTGGATTAATTGTGCCTGTAACCCTAATACTATATACTACTTTATTTCTATTTCTATATAAACAAATATATGGCATTTCATCTTCATAAATTTCTATTATTCTATTGTATTTTTCTTTTAATGTATTTGTATCAGATATATTTTTTACTTCGTTTAATATTGAAGTCATTTCTTCATTTTCATAGTTTGCTATATTGTCATCACCAAAAAAGTATGAAAGATCTGGACTATATCCATTATTTACTCCTGTTATAATCATTTCATAATTTTTATTTTCTAAATAATCTTTATATGCTGAATTAGAAACTCTATATACATATACATTTATCCCTATATCTTCTAATTGTTCTTCTATCAGTTCTGCTACTTCTACTCTAGTCTCATTACTAGAATCAACAATTAAATCAATGTTTAAATACTGGGTTGTATAATCTTCTGTTTTTCTCCAATAACCATATCTATATTCCCATCCTGCATCTTCTAATGTTTCTTCTGCTTTCTCTTTATTATAGCTTGATTTACTATCTTTACTATATAAATAACTTCCATAATCTATAGGAAATGATGATACATAATAATTATTACTAAATACAGAAGAGTTTATTTTATTTTTATCTATCGCATAATTAATAGCTTTTCTAACTGCCTTATCTGCTAAAACTCCTTCAGAACAATTCATACTTATAAAATCAAGTTCTCTACCCTTATATTCATTTGTTGTAAATCCAATTGTTCCTATATAATCTTCTACATTAGTTTTTGAAGTACAAACAAAATCTATATTACCTATTTTTAAGCTATTATATGCATCTCCCATAGTATCATAAAAATTAAGTACTATCTTATCTATTTTTAGTTCAGTATTGTCTGGGTTATACCAATTTTCATTTTTAGCAAGTTCCATAGATTCTTTAGTTGCTGCTGTTACTTTATACATGCCAGTAGCAATTGGAGCTAACCTTGATTTATAAAAATCTTCATCCTTAAATTGTGTACTTGATACTATTGGAAAAATTAAATTATATTCAAAAAATGGTTCCTCTTTTTTTAATTCAAGTCTTATAGTATTTCCATCTATTATTTCAACAGTTTTAATATTTTCAACATTATCTGAATAAGATGATTTACCTTCTTTTAGCTTTTCTATAGTAAATTTTACATCACTACCTGTAACACTTGAACCATCTTCCCATTTTAAATTATCTTTTAATTTTACCAAATATGTAGTTTTATCTAATTTAGACCATTCTGCTGCTAATCTGTTTTCTATACCATAATCATCTGTAATTTTTAGTAATGGTTCATATAAAATTGTAGATAAACTAACAATATCTTTATTATCAGTAGTAAGCGGGTTTATATTATCAAAATCTGAAATTCCTATATATAATATTGATTCTGTATTTTGTGTACTTTGTACTGTATTTTCTACTACTTGTCCTTGATCTTTATTTTCATAATTAATTTTATATATAGCAAATCCAATAATAAATATTGCAAATGCAATAAAAATATACTTAATTATATTTGATTTCATATAGCCTCCTTGCTATATAAATATATAACATAAATTAGTTTTTTTCAACTGTTTTAAATCAAAAAGAGGCACAAATAACATGTGCCCCCATATATATCAATTTCCCTTTTAATTATTTTCTTGACTCAACAATAAGTTTTATACCTGTTCTATCTTCTCCTTCCACTTCAACTTCCGCAAATGCAGGTATACATACTAAATCCACTCCTGCTGGTGCTACAAATCCTCTCGCTATTGCTACAGCTTTCACAGCTTGATTAAGTGCTCCTGCTCCTATTGCTTGCATTTCTGCCTTATTAGATTCCTTTACCAAACCTGCAATAGCTCCTGCTACAGAATTTGGATTTGATTTTGATGAGATTTTTAAAATTTCCATTTTTGCCTCCTATATTTTTTTATTTGTTTTAATCAACAATTATATTTATATTACAATTTCTGGAAATTGTCTATAGGTTTTTGGAAAAAAAAGGAAATTTTCATCGTTCAATTTCGACATTATTCGTTTCATTTTAATAGCTTATTCTATAGATCTTTTCTGGCATATTTGTCTCATCATTTAATTCAAAAATACATCCATTTAGTTTTGCTTCTCCCTGTGCTAATTGATATCTTTCTGGTAAAGATGTAGTAAATCTTTTAATAGATGCTTTTGTATCCATTCCGATAACAGATTTTTTCGGTCCTGTCATTCCTAAATCTGTAATATATGCTGTACCATTTTCTGTTATCTCTTCATCTGCTGTTTGTACATGTGTATGTGTACCAAATATTATATTTACTTTTCCATCTAAAAAATATTTCATTGCAATCTTTTCTGCAGTTGCTTCTGCGTGAAAGTCTAAAATAATTATATCTACTTCTTTTTTTAATTTATTTACTAATTCTTCTGCTACTGTAAATGGATTTTCAGATAAAATATTCATATCTGTTCTTCCTATTAAATTTATAACAGATATTTTTTTACCTTTACATTCATAAATTCCATATCCTTTTCCAGGAACTCCTTTAGAATAGTTTCCAGGTCTTAATAAGATCTTGTCATTTATAAATGAAAAAATATCTCTTTTTCCCCATGTATGGTTACCCATTGTTAATGTATTTATCTGCATTGATTTTAATGTATTAAAATCTTTAACTGTAAGTCCCATTCCTCCTGATGTATTTTCAGCATTTACCACTACAAAATCTATATTTTCCTCTTCAATTATTTTAGGTAATAACTCTTTTAATTTATTTAAACCTATACTTCCAACAATATCTCCTACTGCCAATATTTTCATTTTTATCTTCCTTTCTCCTCTTCATCTAATTGTAATAATTTAGATTGCTTTTCTTTTTCTTTCTTTATTCCAGATAAAATTGAACTTTTTATTAATGCTCTTAAATGTTCTGGTTCTGGATAGTCTTTTTCATCTAATGCTGCTAATACAAATTTATCTCTTATGCTATGTCTTACAATTCTTCCTTTAGAATCAGCTTGTCTTGAAAGATGATCTAATAATATTCCTATATCCATTGGAAAACCATGTTCTCTAGAATAATTCTCTGCAAAAGCTAATGTAGTTCTAGTATTTCCATCTCTAAAAGGATGAACTCTCCATATTTTTGCTAAATCATCTGTAAATTCTGCTACAATCTCATCAATACTTTTTCCAGTCCATTCAGAACTATTTAATTTACTTAAAGCATTATTTAAATCTTTCTCAATATTTTCTGGTCTTGAATATTCTAAACTTAAACCCGGAATTACAACTTCTTGTTTATATACAGGAACTGTTCTAAATTCTCCTGCCCAATCAAATATATCTTCAAAAATATGCTTATGTATCGACCTTATATAATCTGCATCATACTTTTGCTTAAAAGTTTCTCCAATATCAATTAATTTTACGAATCCAATGTCTTTTTCAGCATCATTTAATTCATTATATTCTTTTATTCCAAGCTTATTTTTTAATGTTCCATTTTCTTGTGTATATGGATCTTTCATTATATCACCTTTTCTATATACTTTATTTCTTATATTATTCTTATTAATTATTTTTGTTATATTTATTAATAACTTTTTCTTGTAACTCTTTTAATTCTATTTTTCCTTCAATGTATTGTCTAGCTAATTTTAATGTATCATCAGTTGGAACATCAGCTCCTGACATAGATATTCCTAAGGCTTTTTTTACTAATTCTTTTCTTTGTTCTACTGTAGAATTTTTAATAGAATAATCCATTTATTTTTCTCCTTCTTGTTCTTTTTATAGCTATTAGATGGCTATTTTCATTTTCTGTTTTATTATATCATATATACTATATTATTGTAAATTTTCTTTTGTGGTAATTTATATGTATAGCACCAAAGGAAATCGGAGGGAAGATCCCTCCGATACCTAAAAACCTACATAATACTGTTTGTTACATCTCTGCAACAACCTGCTTTAAGAAGTTTTCAATAGTCAGTTTCTGATCAAATCTTGAAACTGAGCGGATTGCCTCAAGCATATGTTGTTTCACCGGTGCATGTTTTTTGACATACTGTGAACTTACCACAAAAGATTGCTCTTCAATCTGTTTCAGTAGTTTCTCTTCTGTAGTAAATCCGTCAACTGCCATTATAACTGCTCCTGCACGCAAATACTCGAATCCCGGCATATCTTTGCCTACTCCAAACCGCCTTAAAGCTGCCTCTGCAGATGAATACTCTTTGTAATGGTTTTTAATTTCGCACATTGCGTCTCCTCCTTTTACCCAATAGGGTGATGTAAAATATCATAATTAATGCTACATATATATTGTAACACATTTTCAATTTTATTTCAAGAATTTTCCATTTTTTATTTACATTTTTTGGTAATTATTGCTAATATCATTCAATAATTTAATAAGCCTTTTTCTTTTATCTTTATCTCTTGATACAGCTATTTCAGACTCTAACTTATTTATTTGAATTTCTCGTAATAGATTATTAAATAAGAATTTTTCTATGCAATAAAAAATCCCTTCTTTTCTCTCATACTTTAAGAAGGGACCTATAGTATTAATTTTTATTATAAAGATATAAAGTTAAAAATATTGAATAAATTTATATAACTAATAAACCCTTTAAAAGTATGATTCTCTTATACAAATAATGAGTTATTAGTAATAATCATTTCTTCACCTTTTTAACCTTTCTTTTTTCTACATTATTATTATACTATCTTTTTACAGATTTTTCAAGTTTTTTTAATTAAAGTTTAATAAAAACTTATTATAATAACATTATAAATCCGCCTATTATTACAAGAACTATAATATAAAATATTATTTTTGCAATAATATTAATTGTTTTTCGAGTATTATTATTTGAATTTTCTTGATCTTGATTCTCATCATCTATATTTTCCTCTTTTGCATCTTCTTGTACTTCATTAATCTCACTTTCTTCTTCTGATGAGAATGGTATTAATTTTAATGCTTTTTCATAATCTTTTTTATTTACATATATTCTTTTAGGTTGATATGAAACTCCCATATAAATTCCCATATATGAACCTATTCCATCATCTTTTCTTACATATGGAATATCATTATCTTCTAATATACTACATACTTGTCCTATTTCCAATTCATTTATACTATTATATATTTCAACTTCTTCAAACTTATCATCCATTTATTCCATCCCCTTTATATTATTAAATTAACTATAATTATTCTATTTTTCCTGCTAATTCATTTTGACGTTTATACATATATATATTTACTAAAACTGCAATTAATAAATAAATGGCTGCAATCATTCCAAGTACAATATATACCGATATAAGCTGAGTAGTTTCTGCATAAAGAGCTAATATTCCTATACTAATTAAAGAAAATACCATAGGAAATATTAAATTAAAATTTTGTTTCACTACTGCATATTCTGAATTCCACTGTAATTTTGGTCTTTTTAGATCTACTATTAATAACAAAAAGCTTTGTGCAATATTCATTATCATTGCAATTACAAACACTACTATCATATTTAAAATGGATATATCTACTAAATATTTGCTAACCGCTAATACTATAACAATAGAAAATAAGTTCATTATTATATTAGGAATAGTTTTATATATATATTGTTTATATAGTGATAATGGAATATATTTCATAAATACAGCATTTTTTCCATCTCTAGAAATTGCAGTTATTGAGATATAAGTTATCATAGAGAAAAATTGAATTATTCCTAGAATTGCAAGCAAAACTACTCCATCTGCATTAATTTGTGATAAATAATTTAATATATCATTTATTGTAGCTTCATCTAAACTTATAGCTATTAAAACAATACATAATATTGGAAGTAGAACAGCTGGAAGTATACATTGTACTAAGTATACAGGGTTTCTTAGTAAAGTTTTAAACTCTTTTCCTATATACATCCTTCCTATATTTTTTCTTTTTACACCTAGTTTTATCTTTTTATTTTTCTTTTTATTTTCTCCACTAAATAAACTTCCGACTAAACCTTTAAAATATAGTTTTTGTGAAAGTATTGCATAAACAATATATGCTACTAAGCTTATTCCAACTACTTTAACAAATTCTATTATCATAGTCATTATATCATTACTTAAAATAGCATTAATAGAATATTTTAATGTTGGAAAATATCCCTTAATCATTTCTATCATACTATTTGCTTTAGACATCATCTGAGCCATTTGTGCATCAGAAATTGATTGTTCATCTATTTTTACCATTGCTATTGAAAAAGCTATTGCAACAGCTAGTACTAAAAAGGTGGTAAATAATTGAAATTTATTTCTATTTTTAGTTATTTTAGAAAAACTCATTAATATCATAACAATTAATGATATTAAAATAATTGGTAAAATAGGTAATAGTATTAATGTTATAATTACTGGAACATAATACATTGGTCCTAAGTCCATTTTAAAACCATACACTGCAAGTGGTATTAATCCTACTATTATTTCTATAAAGTATTGTACTATTATTATTACATTTGTCCTTGCAAGTATTATTTGATATGGTTTAAGTGGTAATGGCAAAATAGATTCTGTATCTTTTGTAAAATATAATATATTTATACTGGAAAAAATAACTTGTATTACTGTAACCATTAATACTAAAAATAGTATTAAACCAATAAAAATAGTTTCTTGATTTGATTGTTCTAATGCATCAATTATATTTGAACTAAAGAATCCTATTATACCAGCTAAAAACGCAAATAATATAATATATACTATTCTTCTTAGGCTTTTATTTTTCTCAGCATCTTCATAATATTTTGATTGTATTCTTTGTAGGGAACTTTTTAGGAATACAATTGTTAATAAAATTGTATTAGTCATTCTCTGTAATCTCCAAGAATAGTTCTTCTAAAGATGTTTCTTCTTTAAATTTAGCTTTCATTTCTTCAAATGTACCGACAAATACTAATTTTCCCTTATTGATAATCCCTACTCTATCACATAATCTTTCAGCAACATCTAATATATGTGTTGAGAAAAATACAGCATTTCCTTTTTTTGTATGCTCTCTCATCATTTCTTTTAAATCAAATGAAGATTTTGGATCTAACCCAGTCATTGGTTCATCTAATATCCAATTTTTAGGATTAGATATAAGCGCTCCACATATAACTATTTTTTGTCTCATTCCATGTGAGTAACTTTCTATTGTACTATTTAAATTTTGATATATTTCAAACTTCTTAGTTAAGTTTTCAATTCTTTCAACTCTTTTCTCAATAGGCACATTATATATTTCTGCTAAAAAGTTTAAATATTCTATTCCTTTAAGTTTTAAAAATATATCTGGATTGTCTGGTACAAATCCAAATCTTTTCTTTGCCTCTATAGGATTACTTCTTATACTATATCCATCTACTAAAATATCTCCACCATCAGGCTCTAATATTCCTGTTATCATTCTTATTGTAGTTGTCTTTCCTGCTCCGTTTGGTCCTAGAAATCCAAATATCTCTCCATTTTTTATTTCTAAATTTAATGAATCTACTGATTTTACGTCTTTCACATATGATTTTGAAACATTTTTTATTTCTATCATATTTTCCTCCCATAAATATTAATTTACCTTTTAATTTTACAATCCACTTATTTCTTTATAATTCATTAATAATCATATTATATCAAAAAGTATATTATTGGTCTATTTATTTCTTAGTTTTTAATTAATTAATTTTTAATTAATTTTACTTCTATAATGAAAAAAATTCAATAAGTATATAAAATAATATTATAGTTACTTATTGAATTTCTATTTTATTTCTATGATTTATCATACATTCTTTTTATTTTCAAATACTTGATCCATATATTCATCAGGATATACATTATCTAGAAATATATCTACACTGCTATTTGCAGGTATTTCATCTAACCTTTCTTTTTGTCTTATAGCTGCCATTGAAGAAATTGTAATATTAAATACCATAAAAATTGCTACACTTGCCTCTATTATTTTTATTTTATGACTTTTTATAAATTCTTCTATTTTAGGTATGATAGGTTCTATATATTTTACATATAATAATCCTGCTATTCCCCAATACGTACAATGAAAAATTGTTGTTCTTCCATTAATATTAAAGATCCATTCTGAATAATCCCATGAAATTGTTCCAAATATTTTTTCTTGTATATATGAACATAAATACTCTGTTATTCCTCCTAAAATAAAAGAAAAAATAAATACCTTTTTCTTATCTCTTGTTTTTACTATCTTAAAAAATATATAATATACAATAATCCCGATTCCATATACTGGTGTAAATGGACCATATATTAAACCTTGTCTTGAAACAAAATGTCCATTTTGTACTAATCCGACTATCATTTCTACTATATATCCTAGCACGCTCCCAATCATAAATATAACAAATATTTTAAATACTTCATTAAACTTACTTTGTTTTTCCATATACATCACCTTTTATTATGATTTTGTAAGTTTAATATATCAGCCATTTATTAATTATCTTTTTACATCTTATTAAAATATTCTTAATTTTATAAAATAAGAATAAAGACTACCTTAAGTCTGATTACTGGACTTCAAGATAGTCTGGTGTTTTACTTTTATATTTATATTATATGCTATTTTTTTTAATTTATCAACAATTTATTGATAAACAATTATATTTTTTTAATAAAAATATAAGATTAACTTATCCCTATTTATATAAGTTAATCTTTACTTAAAAATTATTCTTTGTTTTTATAAATTTTATTTGATACCTTATATGATATGAAATACATTAAACAAATCATTAAAACTTCTAGTAATACTCCATATTTTCCAAATAAGTTTTCTAAAAAAGCAAGATCAATATTAAATGTAATATTTCCAGCTATATAGACTATTCCCATAATTAGCATCACTAATATAAAAATAAGTATAAACATCTGGATTCTTCCTTTTTCAGCACCCCATTTATATATGCTTGGAATTTGAATAGCTTCAATTAAAGATACTCCAAAGAATCCTCCAAGTGCATATGTAAAAATCAAACCATAATCTATTTGAGGTATCCCTGATTTTTTTATAAATGCTACTATATATGCAGCTAGTATTGTAATTATCACCCCTATTATACTTCCTATTATATTTCCTAAAATTATTAATATATATTTAGATTTTATAACTTCTCTTTTATTTGTTGGTAATGATAGTATATAATGCTCTGATTTTGAGCTCTCATCATAATTAAATGTAGAAAGCATTATCATTCCTATTGCTGCTGATATTGCAATTGGAATAAATTGTATACTATCTTCTGAAAAAGAACCAAACAATGCTATAAATGCAACTAATACTAAAACTGTCATTTTATAACTTGATAAATTATATAAATCTTTTTTTATTAAACCTTTAATATTATTCATTTATTTGTTTTCCCCCTTTATATAAAATAGCATTATATCTTCTATTGAAGCTCTATCTATTGTATTTATCGGATATATTTTTTTAAACTTAAATCTATCATTTACTAATATTTCATATTGATATTTTTCCTTTTTATATTTGATATAGTCCTCTTTTTTTATTTTTTCAAATTCCTCTTTTTTACATTTCACAATCCCATAATTTTCTAATAATTCTTCTGTTGGTAAATTAAATATAATATGACCATTATCTATAAAAACAATATAATCTGAAATATGTTCTAGATCTGATGTTATATGTGTAGACATAAGTATTGATCTTTCTTCATCTTCTGCTATAAATTCTCTAAAAATATCTAAAATCTCATTTCTTACTACTGGATCTAATCCACTAGTTGGTTCATCTAATATTAATATTTTTGGATTATGGGAAATTGCTGTTATTATTTTTAGCTTCATTTTCATACCTGTTGAAAAATCGTTTATCATTTTGTCTTTTGGTAATTTAAATTTTTTTATATAATTAAAATATTTCTTACTATCCCAATTTTTATAGAAATCCTTCATTATAGAATCTATCTTTTTAATATCTATATAGTCAGATAAAAAACTATCATCTAGGACAACTCCTATTTCTTGTTTTATTTCTTGTTCATATTTTTTATTATCTTTTCCTAGAACAATAATTGTACCTTGTGAACTTATAATATTTAATATTGCTTTAATTGTTGTAGTTTTACCTACTCCATTTTCTCCAATTAAACCTACCACTGATCCTTTTGGAACATTGAAGCTAATATCATTTAATTTAAAATCCTTATATTCTTTTGAAACCTTTTTTAGGATAATATTATTTTCCATTAATCTACACCTCTCCATTTATTATTAATTTAAATAATTCTATAATTTCATCTTCTGAAATATTTGAAATTTTAGACAACTCAGCAATTTTTTCAATATGTCTTTCTATTTCTTTTATATTTTCTTCTCTAATAAGTTCTATATTTTTAGGAGAAACGAAACTTCCTTTTCCCTGTATAGTCCTTATATATCCTTCATTTTCAAGCTCATCATATGCTTTTTTTACTGTTAAAAAACTAATTTTTAAGTCATTTGCTAAATTTCTTACTGAAGGTAACATTTCCTCTTCTTTTAATTCATCATTTAATATTGCATCTTTTATTGCTTGCTTTATTTGTTCATATATCGGTATACTGCTCATATTACTAATTATAATATCCATAAAATCACCTTTTTCTTTTTAACTGTTATATGTAATATATAACAGTGTATAACAGTTGTCAATATATTATTCATAATTTTGCAAAAAAATAACACCTTAAATATTTTAAGGTGTTATTTTTTTACTTCATTTTCTATTAGTTATTATTATCTTTATTCATCAATAATTGTGTTATCATCCAAACTATTTTCTCATAATTTACAAGGTATTCATCCATTAAAGCTGATGTAGAATATTTATTTTGATTGTCTGCATCTTCTTTTATTTTAGTAACATTTTCTATTAAAATATTATAGTCTTTTAATATTGTTTCATATATATGTTTTGAACATTTTTTTTCATTACTTGCTTCACTAATCTGTGCAGTATTTAAATAATCTTTCATTGTTCCTAAAGGCATTTGCCCTATGCTTAATATATGTTCTGCAATTTCATCTATTTGTTTATTTATTTCATCATATAATTCTTCTAATTTACTATGCACATTAAAAAAATCTTCTCCAATAATATTCCAATGATAATTTTGTAATTTTCTATAAAAAACATTTAAATTAGATAAAAATAAATTTAGGTCTTCAGTAATCATATATATTCCCTCTTTCTTATTTAATATATATAAATTATGATCTAAATTTATTTTTTTATTCATTTTAAAATAATAATATCAATTATTATTTATTTCATTATTTTTAATTTTCATTTTTGATTTATTCTTTCATCGCTTTTACCGCTTCTTCTGCGGTCTTATCTTTATCCAATTTATTTATTATAAATATAATGACTGCCACAATTAGAAATGTTAAACCATATATTATCAAACTAAATTTCCAATTACCTTTTACCAAACTACTGCCTGCAAATGTTGATGATATAACTGACGGAAATCTTGCAAAAGTAGAAATAAGTATAAATCTTAGTGGTTTTAACGGTAATAACCCTGCTATGTATACAAGTAGATCTTTAGGAGTTCCTGGAATTATAAATAGCAGTATCATTATATATTCAATCTTCTTTGGATTTCTAAATAATTTACTAGTTTCTATTTTTTTTATTCTTTCTTCACTACAAAAACTATATACAAATTTTCTTCCAAATTTTCTTACAGTCAAGAATACTAAAGTTGAAATAATACATGCAGAAATAGTTATAAATAAGAAACCACCTAATCCTCCATAACACATACCTGCTAAAAATTCAATTGGCTCTCCTGGTAAAATTATTAAAAATATTTGTGCGAATTGTAATCCAAATAAAGCTAAATAACCGATAAAACCCATATTAGCAATATGCTCTTTAAAATTAACTTGTCCCTCTGGAGTACTTAAATTTCTTATTACAGGAAATAAATAAACTATTAAACCAACAATTACAGCTACTACTAAAACCATTAATGTGTATTTAAATACTTTTGTCCTTTTACTCATTATTTATATTTCCTCTTCTCTTAATTTTCATTTTATATTTTATGTATATAAGTATATCATTAATTTATATAAAAAATATTTATTTTTTCTTAATTTTTGTTTAATAATTAAATTTATTATATCTTATACTCTTATTCTAAAAGTCTTTGGAGCTAATCTATACGCTATAAATAAAGATATTATTACATACAAAACTGCAAAAATGATTGTTCCTATACCAAAATATATTGTTGGCATTTTTGCTTGATAAATATAAAAACATGCCATATATGTTATAAAGTTTGCTATTTGGTAAGTACTACTTTTAGTCTCACTATTTATATTATATGGTTGTAATAAATAGTATAATATCAAATGATGTACCGAGAAGAATATACTCATACAAATAATCGAAACAAATAGGATCAAATAATTATATATATTATCTGTTCCTCCTGTCACATATAAAATTATAGGTAGACCTAATCCAATTACTATTGCAGGTAATAAATTTATACCAACTATACTTTTTATTCTCTCTTTAAATAAAAGTAATATAGATTTTGGTGTTTTGTAAAATGAATATGTAAGCATACTATGATCACAATTCATAAACATTGCTTGTGTTACTACTTGTCCTCTATTTATTATGTACATAACAAAAACGAAGAAAGGTAGCGAATTCATTAAAAGTTCATTGATTTTTGTTTTAAAAGTATCATTTAATAGTGTAACAAATATAACTCCTATAATTATAAATAAACTTATAACAGCTGTTTTTTTAGCTGATTTTAATAAAATTTTACTATGTCTTTTTATAAATAAATCATTGAAATATTTAAATCTTTTTTTATTACTTGATATTTTCTCATTAATATCTATTTGATTAAGTATATTATCTTTTACTTGCTTTTCTGCTGTCTTTTTTGCATTCATATTATCTTCTGTTAATATACTTTTATACATTTCTCTATATTTATTAAATTTTAAAATATATTTTATACAGAATATTCCAACAACTATCGTTAATATACTAATTACAAGAAAAACAATCTCTGATAATGTTACTCCCACATAAGGAAGTCCATATCCTAATAATAAGCATATTCCTACAATAATCCAAATAAATCTTACCGGTTTATTTTCATTTATATACACTTTTTTTCTTTCAAATTCATTTAAAGCATATGTACTAAATATTATTTTACAACTCGCAACAAAGAATGGCATAAGTATACAAATACCAATATTAATATTTGCAATTAATCCAAATATTAATGTAAATGGCATAAACCCTACAATCACTTTTAATATTGCATATATATAATTTGATATAGTGTATTTTTTTGCATCCATTCTCATAATAAACATAGCATAATATTTATCCTTTGTTGGATTAAACATATATGTATTCATTAAGCTTCCAGCTATAGTAAGAAATGTAAAAATAGTTAAAAAAGTACCACTACTATTTGTAGTATATAATCCCATCATTCCAAATATCATTGCTGCTATATATATTAATTTTCCTAAAAAAATCGAACTAATTTCCCATATTATACTTATTATATTTCCTATAATCTTTAAGATTAAACTTTTATATAAACTATCAGGCAATATTCTTTTTATTAAAGGAATTTGTTTTATTGAATAAATTATTGAATTTACTTTATAGCAATTTCTTAATTTAAAGGATTGAATAAAAGTATTAAACATTTTCTTCCTCCTTTAATGCTGAAATTATTTTATTTTTCATCTCTATATCATCTAGATTATTTCTATCAATTTGCTCCAATATTCCATTATTTAATATAACTATGTCATCACACAAGCTTAATGCTAAATCCATTATATGCGTAGAAAATATTATTATATGATCTTTTTTTATTTCTTTTAGCATCTGTTTCATTTCTTCTGCTACAACTACGTCTAAAGAAGTTAAAGGTTCATCTAGTAATAGAATATTTGGTTTTGCTATAATATTAACAAGCATTTGCATTTTATTCTTCATTCCATGAGAATAATCTTTTAATAATTTATCTCTATCCTCTTTATCTATTTTCATAAAATCAAAATATTCGTCAATTGTTTTTATATTATCTATCTTTTTTTCGTTTATTTCTAAAAAGAATTTCAAAAATTCTCTACCTGTTAAGAATTCAGGAACAGTAGGTGTTGACACAACATACCCAATATCTACTACTTCTAATTTTCTTTTATTATTTGTATCATCTTCAATTAGCAAATTACCATTGTCAATGTCTATATCTTCATTTAAACAATTAAAAAAAGTAGTTTTACCAGCTCCATTTCTTCCTAATAATCCATAAATTTTTCCTTTTTCAAAAGTAAAATTTATACCTTTTAATACTTCTTTTTTTCCAAACTTTTTTTCTAGATTTTCAACTATTAATTTCATTTGATTTTCCCCCATCTTTTCTTTCTGTAACAGTATACATTAATAGCTCTATTTTGTCTACTATATTAAGAAACTCTAAAGGATATATACTAATATCTAATATATATCCTTTATTTATAGTGTTTATTTAATTTTTTATTTATATTTTTTAAGAAATTTTATCTCCATTTTCAACTTTTTCATCAGTTCTTAATAATACTATTCCTTGTTTTGACTCTGTACCTAATACTAATACTTCGCTCATAACATCTGCTACCTGTCTTGGTGGAAAATTAACAACACATATTACTTGTTTATTTAATAACTGTTCTTGTTTATACACCTCTGTTATTTGTGCTGACGAAGTTTTTATTCCTAGATCTTTTCCAAAATCTATTTTTAGCTTATATGCTGGTTTTTTAGCTTTTTTATTTAATTCTGCATCTATAATAGTTCCAACTCTAATATCTAATTTCATAAAATCTTCTATAGTAGCCATAATTAATCCTCTTTTTCTACTTTATATGTTCTTAAATCAGGTGCATCTATATTTCTTACATTATTTAATTCTATATTACTATATTCTACTGTATAATTTAGATATTCTCTTTTTACTACTAATCCTGTTTCTTTGTCAATCCATGTTTTTTCAGAACAACCCATCATACTTGGTCTGCATATTTGCATTATTACATAACAATCTTTAGAATTATATTCTTCTGAATATATTATACTAGTAAGCCCCATAAATGCTCTAGATTCTTGATAATTTATACTTTCTTCTAATGGTAAACGTACTTTAGTAGTTACTTCTGTATTATATATTGTAGCCGTTTTTTCTTCTGGATACCATGTTGTTATTTGATTAGATTCAAGATCAGTTATAGTGTTTACTTTTTGATTTTGATCTTCTAAATCTACTCTTTCTACATTATCTTTTTTATAATATGTTATTTTTGTTACTTCTTTTCCTTCTTCTTTTCTTACCATTTCATATGAATAATTTTTAGAACTTCCTATTTCACACATTTGGTTATATATATTATTTAATATAATGAAGTTTCTTGAAAAAAATATACAATATGCAGCAATAAGAATGATCACAAGAGTTAATATGAATTTTAAGAATCTATGATTCTTTTTCTCTTGTTTAATTTCCACTCTTCTAAAAGTAAGATCATCTTCTTTTTTTATTTCTTCATTTGATTCATTATTTAATTTTACTTCTTTACTATTTGTTTTATTTTTGTTATTTTTCTTTGCTTTTTTTATAGCTTCTTTATTAATTTTTTCTTTTTTCTCTTTTTTATTTTCTATTGTTTTATTTTTATCTTCTACTTTTTCTTTTTTTGTTACTTTCTTTGTTTCTTTCTTTGCTTTTTTATTATCTTTAGATGCATTATCTATTTTTACTTTTTCTGCAGTAGTTTTTTTATTTTTTTTCATTTCTTCCTTTACTTCGTTTTTCTCCTCCATCTATTCTCCCCCTTTTTATTACAAATCACACATTTCTACATTTTTCTACTTTTTTTCTTTTATATTTGCATTATACCATAAAAAATTTTTTTGTAAACATTAAGTATTATATTTCACTTAGGTTTATTTTTTCAAAAAAAAGAAGCAAACACTGTCATAGTTTCAAAGCTATAACAATATTTGCTTTTTTATTTGTATTCCAATGAAATATTTCTTTGGAAAATATTATTTTACGATTTGCAATTAGAATGTGGAGAAGTCTAATCTGCGCGAGTTAAAGTCGATATAAATGTTGTTTGGCAGATTAAATTCAACAATTATAAGACAACCAATTGGATGTAATATGCTTTTGCTTGTTCTATACATCATACCTCTTTTTTCATGATAATAAAAGAAATTATTTTCAAAAAAAATGTGCTTGCCTGTTTTAAATAGTTGTGCTAAATCTGCTCTTTGCACCATTCTCCCTTCTGCTCTCAGTACAGCATTATTGAAGCTGTTTTTGGCTGTTCTTTCCATATCAGCAAAACTTGCCTTTTTTATGCTAATTGGAGGAATTACAACCAACCTGCTTGATTCTGCTGAAATGAGTTTTACTGTTTCTCCAAACTTAAATGCCTCAAAATGAAGTATCTCTTGTGCGTTATCAGGTTTATAATAAACTGCTGCACCATCTTTGAGTTTTCCATCCCGAAAAGCATTAATAAGCGAATCATAAAATTCATCCATAACGTTTTCCTTTCTCGATTTTGAGTTGAAATGCATATACTAATCCTAATGGATAGAATTTATTATACTATCTTTTTTCACTATTGTCAAAATTATGTCTACCTTTTATACATCTTTTAGTTTTATAATATCTTCAGAATGAAGTTTGCCTGCTCTTGTTATACTTGAATAACCATATTTATCTTTTAATTTATCTACAACTTCATCTAATTTTTCTTGTTTCTTTTCTGTTTCATCACTAAATAAAGAAAGCTGAACTTCATCTTTATCTACTAAATTATCTACTCTTACTCCTACTAATCTAATTGCTATACCATTTTTATACATTTCATTTAATAGCTCTTTTGCTATTCTATATATTTCCTTTGTATTAGAAGTAGCATATAAAAGCTTTTTTTGATGTGAAAAATCTTTAAAATCTTTTGTTCTTAATTGAACATTTACTACATTTGCATACATATTATATTTTCTTAATCTATATGTAACTTGTTCTGTAAGAGTTAGCAAGACTTCTTCTAATTTCTCTTTTTTGTTTATATCCATTGGTAGTGTTACAGAATTTCCTATTCCTTTAGGTTTTTCTTCTAAATAATTTACTTCTGAATTATCTATACCATTAGAATATTCCCACATTACAAGGCCATGTTTACCAAATTTCTTAACCATAAGAGTTTTATCTTGTTTTGCTAAATCTCCTATTGTCTTTATTTTCAAATTATATAGCTTTGGTAAAGTTTTTCTTCCTAGCATAAATAATTCTGAAACAGGAAGTGTCCACATTTTACTTGGAATTTCTTCTTCATATAAAGTATGGACTTTATCAGGTTTAGTGAAATCCGAAGCCATTTTTGCTAGTAATTTATTATGAGCAACACCTACATTTACAGTAAAGCCTAATTCTCTTTTTACTCTATCTTTTATTTCATACGCTTTATTTATTAAAGTATCATTTCCTAAATATTCAGTCATATCTAAGAAACATTCATCGATACTAAATCTTTCAATTTTATCAGTATATTCTTGTAATATTTTATATAAATCATTAGAATGCTTTCTATAGCTTTTATACTCGCCTTTAAATACTTGTAAGTTTGGACATTTTAATCGTGCTTGATATAATGTTTCACCTGTGCATACACCTTTTCTTTTAGCTTTCATACTTTTAGCAAGCACTATTCCCGATCTTTTAGTTTCATCTCCGCCTATTACCGCTTCTATTTCTCTTATATCTATTTTTTCTCCTTTAGCTAATCTATCAATAGCTGTCCAACTCAAAAATGCATTATTAACATCAATATGTAGTATTTGTCTTTGTTTATTATCCATATTACCACCAAAGTTATTATAAAACATTAGTTTGTATATGTCAAATAAAAAAATTCTTCAAATATATTTATTATATTTAAAGAATCTTTTATTTATATTTTTTATTTGCATTTTTTCATTTTATTTTTTCTCTATCTTATATTTATCAGCTATTTGTTTAACTAAATTTTCTATATGAAATATATCATTATCGTTCTCTATAATTTCATCACATTTAGATATATAAAATTCATTAGATTCTTGTGCATTTAGTCTTTTTTCTGCATTTTCATAATCAATATTATCTCTTGCAACAATTCTTTCTATTTGTAAGTCTCTTTTTGATATAATTCCTATTACTTTATCACACAATTTATCTAATTCACATTCAAATAAAAGTGGTGCATCTATTATGATTGTATTATCACTATTTTCTTCTTTTTTTATTTGTTTTTCTATTTCTTTTCTTATGTACTTAAAAGTACAATTATTTAACTCTTTTCTTTTTTCTGGATCTGTATAAATAATTTCTGCCAAACGCTTTCTCCTCAGTTCTCCTTCTTCATCAACTATATCTGTTCCAAATTTTTCTATTATATCAATTATATAATTTGTACCCTTTCTAGATAGTTTTTTAGCTATTTTATCTGCATTTATTATTTTTACTTTATAATCCTTTTTTAGAATTTCACAGATTGTGCTTTTACCAGCTCCAGAACTACCTGTTAACCCTATAACCATTCTTTTCCCTTCTTTATTTTCATTTATGTGTTTATATTATTTCAATTTTATTTGTATAATCTAAATTTGAATATGAATCAGAATAATAACCAAGTGTATATATATTAGTTGCTAGTATATCTGTTTCAAGCATCTCCTTTAAATTTTTATTTGCTACTGTATCCATATATTTTTTTACTGATGTTACAACATTTAATTTAGGATTGATATTCATCATTTCTGAGATTAATTCTTTTCCTCTATTATTAAACCCTAAAACTCTCACATATGGTGTTACTTTTTTAGAAATATCCATTTGTTTTTTTGTTATTCCTATTAAACTATATAATAGAATCCTTTGTATTCTAGTTTGGGTAAATCTTTTAGTCTTAACTATATTTATTAAATCTTTTAGATTATTACAAGAATCTGCTGCATTCTTTATTGAATTTTCTAATCCTTCTGAAACGTCTGGAAGTTTTGCTATATCTTCTTTTGACATTTTCCTTAAATTATATATAATTTCTTTTTCAAATCTAGAAATATCTATAACATAATGACCCTTTTTTAGCTCTTCTCCTAACAATAAATATGAATTTCTTGGCATTACTTTACTAATATCATTTAATTCTCTTGTCATAAGCATTTTTCTTATTGCTGTTGCACTTGCGAATTCATCTACTATATATTTATCATTATATAATACTTTTTCTCTTTTTATTCCTACAGGAATGATTTTACTTTTTGTTTTTCTCATGGCTTTTAAATATTCTATGCCTAAAATATTATTTGAGCCAGTAAGTACATTTGCATATCTTTTTATATCATTTAAATACATCATTAGTGCGTTTTCTCTTGCTTTTGGATATGAATTACCCTTATTTAACTCATGTGATAATATTGTTACATATTCTTTTGGTTCATTATATAGAACATTTGCAATATTATTTAATGTAGAAATATCGTTTGTTTCCATTCCAAACGAAATAGTATCTACAATTTCTAATGAATTAAGTATTTTTACAGCTCCTTCAGCAAAATTTTCGGCACTAGATATACTATATACTGTTGGAAGCTCTATAACAAGATCAACTCCATTTAATAAAGCCATTCTTGCTTTAGTCCATTTATTCACTATAGATGTATTACCTCTTTGTACAAAATTACCAGATATTATTCCAATAACATATTGAGCTTCTGTTTCTTGTTTAGATTTAGCAATATGATAAAGATGTCCATTATGAAATGGATTATACTCTGCAATGATCCCAAGAACTCTGCTCATAGTTTTTCCCTCCTTCATCTTGTACAAAAAATTATTTATTGATATAATATCATAAAATATAAAAATTTACAATGATGTTGGAGGAATTTATGGAAGAGGTAACAATATATACTGATGGTGCATGTTCTGGCAATCCAGGTCCTGGTGGTTGGGGTGCAATCCTTATGTATAAAGATTATAAAAAAGAAATATCTGGTGGACAAAAAGATACTACTAATAATGTTATGGAATTAACTGCTGTTATAGAAGCTTTAAAGCTCTTAAAGTTTCCATGTAATGTAAAATTATATAGTGATAGTGCATATGTTGTAAATGCTTTTTTACAGAATTGGGTTACAAATTGGCAAAAGAACAATTGGAAAACAGCTGATAAAAAAGATGTAAAAAACAAAGAATTATGGCAAGAATTAATAGCACTTACTAACATTCATAAAATCGAGTTTATAAAAGTAAAAGGTCATAGTGATAATGAATACAATAATCGTTGTGATGAAATGGCAAGAAATGCGATTTCATCATTATAGATCTAAAAAAGTAAGGAGCCTAAGCTTCAATCATCTAGACTCCTTATTTTTTAGATTAAATCAAAAATAATTTCTTTTTTACTAATTAACCTTTCCATTGCTTCTATGGTTTTAAACTTATTTCCAAATGCGGTTAACCTAAAAAAACCTTCTCCATTTGTCCCAAATCCCACACCTGGTGTTCCAACAATATTATATTCTTCAAGTAATACATCGAAAAATCTCCATGATTCTATACCATTAGGAGTCTTCATCCAAATATATGGAGAGTTAACTCCTCCAAATGTTTTAATTCCTATTTCCTCTAATCCATTTTTTATAATCTTTGCATTTTCCATATAATATGTAATATTATCCTTTATTTCTTTTTTTCCCTCTTCTGTATATACGCTTTCTGCTGCTCTTTGAGTTATGTATGACACTCCATTAAATTTAGTGCTTTGTCTTCTATTCCACAATTTATTTGAGCTTACTTCTTTTCCATCATTCATTATTCTAATATTTTTAGGAACAATTGTATATGCACATCTTAATCCTGTGAATCCTGCTGTTTTTGAAAAGCTTTTAAATTCTATAGCTACTTCTTTTGCTCCTGATACTTCATAAATACTATGAGGTATGTCTTCATCTTTAATAAATGCTTCATATGCAGCATCAAATAAAATTATACTGTTATTTTTTTTAGCAAATTTAACCCATTTTTCTAAATTATCTTTTTTCATTACTGTACCTGTTGGATTATTAGGAGAACATATATATATTAGATCAGGTATTTGCTCTAGTTCTTCAGGTAAAGGTTCAAAATTATTTTCTTCAGTAAAATTTATATATATGATATTTTCATACTCATTTTTTTCCACTATATACTTTCCACTAGTTCCATATATAATATTGCTATCTAAATACACAGGATATACGGGGTTTGGTATACCAACTTTTATATCTTTGTCAAATAATTCTATTATATTAACAGTATCACATTTAGCTCCATCAGAAATAAATATTTCATCTAAATCAATATCAAGATCTTTATATTCACTTTCTAATATTTTCTTTCTTAAAAACTCATATCCTTGCTCTGGTCCATATCCTCTAAAGCTATCTTCATATTGCATTTCTTCTGCTGCTTTTTTCATTTTCTCTACTATCGAACTAGGAATTGGTCTTGTTACATCTCCAATTCCTAGTTTTATAATATTAGCATTTGGATTTTTTTCTAAATAACTTTCTACTTTTTTATTTATATTAGAAAATAAATAGTTATCTTGTAATTCAAGAAAATTTTTATTAATTTTTATCACAGAATACCTCCTTTATATTTTTCTATATTTTTTACTGATATTTTCTTATTTATCTTTATTCTAAATATAAAGGATTTATTCTTTTATTTAATTATTTATAATTTTATATGCTATTTAATTGACCTTCAAAAACTGTTTTTGCAGGTCCTTGCATGTATATATGATTATCTTTTCCCCATTCTATTTTTAAACTACCACCGGGTAATTCTACATTTACAATTTCATCAGTATATCCATTTATTCCAGATGCTACTACTGCAGCACACGCACCTGTTCCACATGCATAAGTTTCTCCAACTCCTCTTTCCCATACTCTTAACTTTATATTGTTTTTGTCAATAATTTGTACAAATTCTACATTTGTTCTATTAGGAAATATAGGGTTATTTTCAACAATTGGTCCACACATTTCGATTTGTAAGTTTTCAAGATCATTTACAAATGTAACAGCATGAGGATTTCCCATAGATACTACTGTAAATCTCATTTTTTCTCCTTCTACATTAATATCTAAATCTTTATTAAATGCTTCATATACATTATATGGTATATTTTTATCTTGAAATAATGGCTCTCCCATATCAACTATAGTTTCATTACAATTTCCATTTTTATCTTCTAATACTTTTACCTTCTTTATACCTGCTAAAGTTTGTATCGATAACTTATCCTTATCAGATAATTTCTTATCATGTATGAATTTTGCAACACATCTTATTCCATTTCCACACATCTCTGCTTCACTACCATCACTATTATATATTTTCATCTTAAAATCTGCTTTTTCATCATCAGGTTTATCAATTAATATTATTCCATCTGCACCAATACCAAAATGTCTATCACTTAATTGTTTTGCCATTTCAGGAATATCTTTTATTTTCTTTCCATCTGTACAATCAATATATATATAATCATTTCCTATACCAGTCATTTTAGTAAAATTTAGCATATATACCACCTCTTAAATTTAATATATGCTAAATTTATAAATTTATACAAAAAATACCGTAGATAGTTTTTTTAAGACTATCTACAGCGTTACTATAGCGACAAATACTATCGCCTGTCGTCTTTTTCAGGAGACTTTCTGTTCCTCTTTTTTCGATTCAACTTCCAAGAGCCCTCTGAGTGCTGCTGTAGCAACAGCTACCTCTTTTTCTTCTGGCTCTGCTGTGCTTACCAGTTTAGACATGTTTGCTGCAGTAATAATAATGTCTTTTTCCATAGTCATTCCTCCTGAAATTATATTATTTAATAAAGCATCCTTTTAATTATATACTATTTTACATAATATTACAAATTTAAGTACAAAAAAACAACCTACAAACATTTAAGTTCGTAAGCTGTTAATTTTGGTGGCTTGAAGTGGAATCGAACCACTGACACAGGGATTTTCAGTCCCTTGCTCTACCAACTGAGCTATCAAGCCAAAAAATGGCGACCCGGAACGGGCTCGAACCGTCGACCTCTAGCGTGACAGGCTAGCGTTCTAACCAACTGAACTACCGGGCCGTATAGGAAATTAAAGTAAAAAAATGGTGGGCGCAATAGGGCTCGAACCTATGACCTCCTGCTTGTAAGGCAGATGCTCTCCCAGCTGAGCTATGCGCCCATTTCCTTCGACCTCCTAAGTATACTAAATTTTTCTATTTTTGTCAACAACTTTTTAAACTTTTTTTAATATTTTTTATAATATTTTTTAAACTTTTTTTAATATATTATATATCTATTCATATACATCCAAAAATAACAGATTTATTTATTGTTATTTAAACAAATCTGTTATTTTATTTTTACTTATTTTTTAGTTTTATTTTAGTTCTTCAATTGCTCTTTTTAATTGTGTATCATTTCCTTCTGTTAATTCTTCTATATCTTCTGGTAATTTAACTTCTATATCTGGTTCTATACCTATTTTATTTATTGAAGTTCTATTTGGTGTACAATATTCTGCTGTTGTTATTTTTAATCCACTACCATCTGTTAGGCTATATAATGTTTGTATAACACCTTTTCCATAAGTTTTTTCTCCTATTATAGTTGCTTTATTATTATCTTTTAATGCTCCTGCTAATATTTCTGAAGCACTTGCAGAATAATTATTTGTTAAAACTACTATTGGTATATCAATTATCGGATCTTCTTCTGATTTTATTATTGTTTCATTTCCATCTTTATCTTTTTCTATTAATAATGTACTATCTCTATCACATATCATTTCTAGAATATCTATTGCTTCATCAACAACTCCTCCGCCATTATTACGTATATCAATTATAAGTGAAGTAGCACCTTTTGATTTTAAATTTTCATAATTTTCTTTAAATTCTTCTGCTGTCCCACCATCAAAATCTAAGATTTGTATATATGCAATATTATTCTCTAACATTTTAGATTCAATATGACTTATTTCTATTCTTTGCCTTTCTACTTGAGTTTCAAATGTTTCTTCCCCTCTTTGTATCTCTAATTTTACTTTTGTACCTTCTTCACCTTTTATTGCATCTGACATTTCTGATACATTATCTATAGTCACATCTGTTCCTTCTACTTTTGTTATCATATCTCCTTCTTTTAGTCCAGCTGCTTCTGCAGGTGATCCTTCCATAGGTTCAAGAACAGTGATTGTTCCTTCTTCATAACTTACAACCATATATATTCCAATTCCCACATAATTTCCCATTGCAGTATCATATTGATCACTCATTTCTTCAGGTGTATAATATTCAGTATATTCATCTCCAACTCCTGCTACATACCCTTTTATTGCCATCTCTAGCATTTGTTCATCATCTAGCTCACCTATATATTCATCTTCTAACATTGTTCTAATACTAGCTAAAGCTGACTCAATTCCTGTTGTTCCTCCATTTTGTACAATACTACTTATACTTGATGATGACATAACTTGTTCTTTTATAACAATAGTTGTAATTAATGAAGACATTAAGGCAGTAATTATAATTAGCATTATTATCTTATAAATTCTTTGACCTTTACTATTTTCCATTTGCTCACTATTCCTTCCTTTATAAAAGTATATATTTATATTCTTTATTTATTCCTATTTATATGAGATTGCTTAAAACAAGCAATCTCATATATTTAATACTATGTAATATTTATGGAACTTTAACATAATTTAATGGGTTTGTATATTCTCCATTTATCCTAACTTCAAAATGTAAATGTGGTCCTGTTGAATTTCCTGTAGAACCAACTGCCATTATTGTTTCTCCTTGTTTTACTTCTTTTCCTACAGTTGTTAGTATTTCATTACCATGACCATATAATGTAACAACTCCATCACCATGATTAATCATTACACAATTCCCATATCCTCCTAACCAGCCTGCATATGTAACAACTCCATCTGCTGCTGCAACAACTGGCGTTCCGAGTGGTGCTCCCCCAATGTCTAATCCTGTATGCTGTTTTACAACCCCTTGAATTGGGTGTTCTCTTATTCCAAAATTAGATGTTATAACTGTTCCACTAGCAGCTACAGGCCATAGCATTTCTCCACCGGTATATTGTATATCTACATCAATATTAGATGCAGCCATTATTTGTGCTTCTGTTTCTGCTAATTCTTTCTTATATGCTGTAATTTCTTTCTGAAGTTTTTTTTCATCTTCAGTTAATTTCTCAGCATAATTTGATTGTAATGTTTTCATATTGCTTAAAACTATAGATGTTTGTTCATTTTTAGCTTTTACTTCTCTTATTTGAGATTGTTCTTCTTGAAGCTTCGCCTGAGTTGTCTCTATATTTTCTTTTTCTTCTTTTATATCATTTATTAATTGATTGTCATATTGTGCCATCTCTTCAATTATATAATATCTTGAAATAAAATCTACTATACTTGTAGATTTTAACAACACATCTAAATACTGAGTATCTCCTGCTTCATACATTGCAACTAATCTATTTGCTAAAATATCTTTTTTTTCATTATAATCTTGTGAAGCTAATGCTAATCTATTTATGGAATCATTTATAGATGTTTGAAGAGAATCTATTTGCACTTGTTGTTCTTCTATTTCTCTTTCATATTCTAGCACTTTATCTTCTGCTTCTTGAACTTGAATCATAGTATCAGATAATTCACCTTGAACATATTCTAGTTGTACATTTGTCTGATCTATTTTATCTGAAAGTTCATTTCTTTGTTCTTCTAACTTTTTTTGTTCTTCTTCACTTAAAGTATTTGTAACACTATTTGTAATTTCATTAGTGGCTACGTTGTTTGCTATTATATTATCAGATTGGGCAAATGCGAAGTTACAGAAATATTGTAATATAATTATTGCCAATATAATTATTGCTATTCTCTTCTTCATATTTGCCTCCTATCTTTTTATATTTTAATAATATACTAAACTTGGATGGCTTGTATATTGTAAAGGATCTACCCTATATGAGTTTGCAGTTCCTCCTATGTATACTTCGTAATGTAAATGTGGTCCTGTTGATATTCCTGTATTACCAGATGTAGCAATTTGTTGTCCTGTTGATACAGTTTGTCCTTCACTTACGCTATATGCTGATAAATGTCCAAATCCTGTATAATATCCATTACCATGATCTATCATTACATAATTTCCATATCCTGATAGCCATCTTGCAATTATTACCTTTCCATTTGCCGGTGCATATACTGGTACATAGCTTACTGCTATATCGATAGCCCCGTGATTACTTGAAGCTCCTGCTGTAGGAGAATCTCTATATCCAAATACAGAAGTTATAATATTATAGCTATATGATAAAGGCCATTCTAAAACACCTTCAAAACTTCCTTCATATCCTCCACCTGATGAATTAGCATTGTCTGTTGCTTCTTGTATCTCTTTTTGTGCTTCTTTTATTGCTGCTTCAAATTCATCTATTGTTTCTTGTAATTCTTTCTCTTCTGCTGATAAGCTATTTACTTTTGCTTGTTTTGATTTCTTTGCTACTTGTAATTTTTCATTCTTTGATTCTACTTCTTTTTTTGCTTCATCTACTTCTTTTTGCTCTTTCTCTAATTCACCTTTTGCTTTTTCTGTTTCTTCTTGCTTTGCTAAAATTGAGTCTATTACTTCTTGATCTGCCTGTGTTATTTCTTCTACTCTATAATAACCTGATATAAATGTTGTTATATCATCTGCTGATAAAAGTATATCTAAATATGTAGTTTGTCCTTTTTCATACATTGCTATTAATCTATTTACTAATAAGTCTTCTCTTTCCTTATTTTCTTCTTCTAATTTTTTTATTTCTGTTTCTTTAGTTGATATTGATTCTTCTAAATTATCTATTTTTGTATTTAATTCTTCAATGTCGCTTTCATATTCTGAAATTTGTGCATTTAGCTCACTAATTTCATCTAATACTGAATTTTTCTCTGCTGTTACTTCTTCTTTCTGCGCTTCTGCCTCTTCTTTTTGATCTTGTAATTCTGAAATACTTGCTGCTATAGACGGAACTGTCATGATGTAAAGTAATATAAATATTAATACTACTGATATAACTTTTTTTATCATAAGATTCCTCTCTCCTTTTTATCTTAATTAGTTTTTTATAAAATATTATTATGTTGTATTTTTTTATTATTTTGCTATACTTCTAAGTATTTTTTCATTGATATAGCACTACCAATTGCGCCAATTCCTATTCCCATTATAATATATACTACAAAAAGCATTGAAAGCATATCTGAGAATGTTAACAAGTTTATCTGAAGTGTTGTTACCATTGAGCTTGTAATTAATTTTTCTGCTATGAAATTATATGTAAATCCTAATATTACTACTGATATTAAAGCTGATACAATACCAATTATAATACCTTCTACCATAAATGGCCATCTAATAAATCCATTTGTTGCACCAACATATTTCATAATAGAAATTTCTTTTCTTCTTGCATGAACAGTAAGTTTTATTGTATTTGCAATAATAAATATAGATATAAATATTAATAATACAAGTATTACAGCTGTTGCAGTTCTTACACCATTTGCCAAATCAACAAGCTTATTTACTGTTTGATTTCCAGCTTCTATATCTGCAACATTATCAAAAGTCTTTATCTGAGCTTGAACTTCATCATTTTTTGTTAAATCTGTTAAAGTTACCACATATGATGCTTTAAACGGGTTAACTCCATCTGCTGTATAATCCTCCAAGAACTTACTAATATCATCAGACCAACTCTTTACTTCATTTAAAGCTTGCTCTTTTGATACATATTCTGTTGTATTTACATATTGAATTGATTTTATCTTTTGTTCTAGCTCTGCTTCCTCTTCTGGTGTTGCATCTGGATCAATGAATACTTGCATTGCTTGTTCAGACTGTATTTGTTCCATTATATAATTGATATTTTCTCCTATTAAAAAGAATATACCAAATATGAACATTGTTGCGCACATTATAACAATTGATGCTGCTGTCGATTTTTTATTTTTAAAAAAGTTTCTGAAACCTTCCCCTATCAAATAACCAAAAATACTATATTTCACTATCATAACCACCTTTTTTATCATCTCTAATTATGTTGCCTTTTTCTATTTGTATAACCCTTTTTTTCATTCTATCAACTATGTCTTTTGCATGTGTTGCAACTACAACAGTTGTTCCTCTTGCATTAATGTCTTTTAATAGGCTCATTATTTCCCACGCTGTTTCTGGGTCTAGATTTCCTGTAGGCTCATCAGCAATTATCATTGAAGGATTATTTACCAAAGCTCTAGCTAAAGCTACTCTTTGTTGTTCTCCTCCTGATAGTTCATTTGGATATACTTTTGCTTTATCACTTAATCCAACTAAAGATAATACCATAGGTACTTGTCTTCTTATGTGTTTTTGTGTAGATCTTACAATATACATTGCATATGCTACATTATCATATACTGTTCTATCTGGTAGTAGTCTGAAGTCTTGAAAAACCACTCCCATGCTTCTTCTTAAGTATGGTACTCTCTTAGGTTTTATGAAAGTCGTATCTCTTCCATTTATTATTATATGTCCTGATGTTGGTTCTTCTTCTTTTAAAATAAGTTTAATTAAAGTAGATTTTCCTGAACCAGAACTACCAACTAAAAATGCAAATTCTCCTTTGTCTATCTTAAAGTTTGCATTATGTACAGCTTCTGTTCCGGTGTCATATTTTTTACTTACATTTCTAAACTCAATCATACTTTTCTCCTTTTGTAAAATATATATTATATGTAGATTACTTTCCCTTTTATCCTAATAATTTACTTTTATATCATAACAATAAAAATAAATATTTGCAATAGTTTTTTCATCAAAAAACTACATAAATTTTCATCTAAAAATGATTTATGTAGTTTTTACTTACTTTTTCTTTTTATTTCTTTTTTTATTCTATATATTCTATATTTTGGTATTTTATTGTCCAAATATATATTATTATATAAATTTATTAACTATTGCTGTAGAATCTATTTTAAAATATCTCATTAATTCTTCTGCTTTTCCGCTTCTTCCAAACACATCTGGCAAGCCCATCTTTTCTACTTTTACAGGATATTCTTCTGATAAAACATCTGAAACTGCTGTTCCAAGTCCTCCTATAATGTTATGATCTTCTACTGTAATTATTCTTTTTGTCTCTTTTGCACATTTAATTATAAGGTCTTTATCAATAGGTTTTATTGTATGAATATCTATAACTCTGACATTAATTCCTTGTTCTTTTAATATTTCTTTAGCTTTTAAACTTTCGGCTACAGTAACTCCTGTTGCAATTATACTTGCATCTGTTCCTTTACCTATTTGAATTCCTTTACCTATTTCAAATTTTTCTGTTTCTTTTTCATTATATATTTTAGGTGTTTTCATTCTACATAAACGTAAATATACTGGTCCATTAATTTTTGAAATTTCTTCTACTGCCCATCTTGTTTGAGCATCATCTGATGTACTCATAACAGTCATATTAGGAAGTCCTCTCATTAATCCTATATCTTCTAACATTTGGTGTGTTGCACCATCTTCTCCAACTGTAATACCAGCATGAGTTGCACAAATTTTCACATTTAATTTTGGATATGCAATACTATTTCTTATTTGTTCATATGCTCTTCCTGCTGCAAATACAGCAAATGTACTTACATATGGAATTTTCCCAAAAGTTGAAAGACCTGCTGCAATTCCCATCATATTTTGTTCTGCTATTCCTACATTTATAAATCTATCTGGAAATCTTTTAGCAAAGATTTCTGTTTTGGTTGCTGTTGATAAATCTGCATCTAATACAACTATATTCTCATTATTTTCTCCTAATTTTTCTAAAGCTTTTCCATAACTTTCTCTTGTTGCAACTTTATTTTCACAATCCATATTAAATTCCTCCTATTAGTTATAAAAGTATATATAAAACTATAAAATATAATTATTCTTTTAGTAATGATTTATTTAATTCTTCTATTGCTAAATTGTACTCTTCTTCGTTTGGAGCTTTTCCATGCCAGTCTGCTTTATTTTCCATAAAAGATACACCTTTGCCTTTTATAGTTTTAGCTATAATGATTGTAGGCTTTCCTTTTGTTTGTTTTGCTGTTGTAAATACATCAATAATACTATTTATATCATGACCATTTATGTTTAATACATTAAATCCAAAACTTAGGAATTTTTCAGTTATATTATTTAATCCTCCGACTTTTTCAACTTCACCATCTATTTGTAAATTATTATTATCTAATATAACACATAAATTATCCAAATTATTTTTACTAGCAGCCATACAAGCTTCCCATATTTGCCCCTCTTCTATTTCTCCATCACCTAATATGCAATATATCTTACATCCAGCTTTATTCATTTTAGATGCAATAGCCATTCCCACAGACGCAGATAACCCTTGTCCTAAAGAACCTGTAGTCATATCCACTCCTGGTACTTTATTCATATCAGGATGTCCTTGTAAATTGCTTCCTATTTTTCTAAATGTTTGTAATAATTCTTTGTCAAAATATCCTTTTCTTGCAAGAACACTATATAGAGCTGGAGAAGCATGACCTTTTGAAAGTACTAATCTATCTCTATTTGGATCATTTGGCTTTTTTTCATCAATATTCATTTGATTAAAATATAATACAGTTAAAATATCTGCAATTGAAAGTGATCCTCCTGGATGTCCAGATTTTGCATTATATACTTCCTCAATTATTCCAATTCTTACTTCTGTTGCAATTTTTTCTAAAGCCTCAATATTTGTTACCTTCATTTTTTAAACCTCCTAAAAGTTAAAATAGAAAATAAAGGAATAGAATTATATGAAACAAAAAACTATATTATTAATATTTTTTATTTATTCATATATTCTATTCCCCTTTTTTTACATAACTGTATTTGCTATAACATTATCGTTTACAGTATTATTATTAATTTCATTTGTGTTATTGTCTTGAGTTTCTTTCTCTGCATTTTCTCGTTCATCTTCTACAACATTTTCTAATTGATCTATTAAACTTTGTAGTCTTTGAATATCTTTTCCCATCATTTCAAAATCACTATTTGATGTTGATTCTTTTAAATTATTATTTGCCTTTATTACTGCATCAACTAAATCTTCAATGCTATCTGTATTTTCCACCTCAATATCAACTGCATATTGTGATACTAGATTTCTTAATGCTTCAGTTAAATTATCACCTATTGCAAGTTTATTTCCTGATGCCACTATTACTTTCTTTAATGTTGGTGTTGAATCTTCTTCATTAATATATTGTTGATATACTGGTTCAATATATAAAAGTGTATTGTCAAGTGGTACTATAATCATATTCTTACTTATTTTTGTTCCAGTAACATTTAAAGACTCTAGTTCACTTGATATATCCTCATCTTGTTCTATTTGTGTATCTAATTGCATTGGTCCTAATATATTACTGTCTGAAGCAAATTTATATATTGTAAGTTTTGGAGTTCCACCATCATATATTCCAACCATATATGATGTTATATTTTGTTTATCATATGGTGTGAAAGGTATCACTAATCCAAGCTTACTTTCTTCTGAATCAACTGTTTTTACCGCTGTATAATATGGTTCTATATCAGTTCCTGTTTTTGTTGATACTTTTCCAGTATTATGTGTAGCTATATCCCATACATCGTCTCCTCTATATAGTACATCTGGTTGAATATCATGATATCTTTGTGCTATTTCAGCTTGTATATTGTATAGGAATTCTGGATATATGAATTGACTACTTATATCACTTGGTATTTCTTCATCTTCTACAAATAAATCCGGATATATTTTTTGATATGCACTTGCTATTGGATCTGATTTATCTGTTATATAGAATTTTATTGTTCCATCATATGCATTTATTAGTACTTTTACAGAATTTCTAATATAGTTTAGTTCTAATTTATTTAAAGTATCAAGTTGAATTGTTGTTTTTTGAGAATATGGATAATTATTTGATGTTGTATATGCATCTAATACCCACATTAGATTTCCATCATCATCAATTACCATATATGGATCTTCATCATATAATAAATATGGCATTAATGTTTTTGCTCTCTCTATTATATTTCTATTTGTTAAGATTTTACTATTCTCATTTACATTTGCTGAAAATGCTAAGTTTAAATCTCCTTCTTTTATACCTAAAATAAATCTATCTATAAAGTTTAAACTTAAACCTGCTTCTCCTGAGTATACGTTTTCTGCATTTGATGTACTTGATTCAGGATAATCAAATTCACTTCTATTTTTACTATTTGTTACAACATTATTATTAGTTTGTAATCCAAAATAAATTCTTGGTTCTGTTATTGTTACAATATCATCTTCACTTGATGTAAAGTTCTTTTGTAATTTTATTAAATTACCATTTGAATCAGTTGATGTTGCTGATGTAACTACCACACCATAACCGTGTGTATATTCATATGTCTGATTATTATATGTGTTATTGGTATTTGATATTTCTCTTGGTGAAATATATACTAATTGTTGTTCTCCATTTACTCTATAACTTGCTATTTTAGCAGTATCATATGTGTAGTATCCTTTTTCAGTTTGTATAGTATTTAAATCTTGTAATACTGTTTCTTCATCAACAATAACTATATTACTAATAGTATCAGATAAAGAATTTAATGTTTCTTGTGTTATTGTTTCTCCACCATTTTCAATTGTAAATACTTCTGTATCTATTCCATATGCTTCTTTTGTATAATTTATATTATTTTGTATATTGTTTTCTTCTCTGTCCAATTCATTAGGATTAATAAATATTAATTGGAATAAAGCCATAACTATTATTAAAATGATTATATAAATAGGTACAACTAAAACCCACATTACTACTTTTTTTGTATTACTTTTATTAAATTCTCTTATTGCCATAAATACTGATAAAATTATAAGGATTGGAAGTACTCTATAACCCCATAATTTAATTGTTGTATCAGTAACTCCTGCACCATAAATTGAATATGTTGTATCTTCTTGTAAGTTTAAGAATTTATTAAATCCTATGTCTTGTGTTTTTATTAATACAAATCCAGCTAGTATTACTGCTAAAATCTTTATGTTTGTAAATAATTGTTTTAAAAGTTTACTTCTTTTTAATATTTCTCTATCTACACCATCAAAGCAAATATTAAATACTGCAATATAGTATATTACCGTATATATAGTAATACCAATCACTATAAACATTGCATATAATAGTAATGTTTCTATAAATGGTTTTTGGAACATAAAATAGCCTATGTCCATTCCAAATACTGGATCATTTATACCAAACATCGTACTATTTGTGAATAACATATATTGATTTAATATAAGTTCTGTTGTAATAGCACTAACTATTACAGATATTATAAACGAAAGTGATTTATTAGGAAGTTTTGGCATTTCCTTCTTTTCTGTTTCGAAGAAAGTCTTAAGTGCCTTCTTTATTCTATTATTATTTAAATACATAATAATAAATAGTATTACAAAATTAATTCCAAATGTAAGAGCTGTATAATTTATATTTTGCCAGAATATATTAATATATTCTTCACCTATTTCTAATATTTCTAAATATTCTCCTCTAAAAATAACATAACATACTATTGCAACTAACACTATAAATAGTAATACAATATACATTCTTTTCTTACTTTTTTTCTTCTCTTTATTATTTGATTTAGTGTTTACTTTAGCACTATTAGTATTTTTACTTTTTTCTTCTGGGTTAACTTCTTTTACAGTGTTTTTTTCTTTATTATTATCCACACTCATAAGTTTCTCCTTTCACTATATTAAAGCCTTTACAAAATCTTCACTATTAAATATCTCCATATCATCTATTTGCTCTCCAATACCTATAAATTTAACTGGCATTTTGTTTTCTTCTACTATTCCTATAACTACTCCACCTTTTGCAGTTCCATCAAGTTTTGTAAGTATTAATCCAGTTATATCTACAGTTTCTTTAAAAGCTTTTACTTGGCTTATAGCATTTTGTCCTGTTGTAGCATCTAATACCATAAGAATCTCTTTTGATGCATCTGGAAGTTCTTTGTCTATTACTTTCTTTATTTTAATTAACTCGTCCATTAAATATTTTTTATTATGAAGTCTTCCTGCAGTATCACAAATAAGTACATCTGCATTTTTTTCTTTTGTTACTTTAATTGCATCAAATACTACTGATGCTGGATCAACGCCTTCTTCTCTTTTTACTATGTCACAACCAGCCCTATTTGCCCATATTTCTAATTGTTCAACTGCAGCTGCTCTAAAAGTGTCTGCAGCAGCTACCACAACTTTTTTTCCATCTTGTTTTAATCTGTTTGCAATTTTACCTATTGATGTTGTTTTACCAACACCATTTACACCAACTACTAAAATTACAGCTGGTGTTGTCTCTAAATGTAAAGAATTATCTACTGAATCTAATATTTCTTTAATTTCTTCTCTTAATGCTTGTTTTACATCTTCTATATCTTCTAATTTTTGTTTCTTTATTCTATTTCTTAAATTGCTTATTATTTTCACTGAAGTTTCTACACCAACGTCAGACATAATTAAGACTTCTTCAAGCTCCTCTAGTAAATCTTCATCAACTTTTCTAAAGTTACTGAATACATTATTCATTTTTTCTTCAAATGAATTTTTTGTCTTGCTTAGTCCTTGTTTTAATTTATCAAAAAAGCCCATTATTTCCTCCAAATTATTTATAAAATATATAGTTTTTATCATATGATATTATATTATCTTTAGTAATTTATGTCAATACTTCTTTAGGTCAGTAGGGACGTTCTTTTTGACCCAAAGTCGATATCTTTTTCAAAAAATCAAAAAAATTTTTCATGTGACAATTTGTGACAAAAAAATTATTAAATATTATGATATAAATATTATTATATATTAATTTTATTCAAATTCTTTTTTCTCAATTTATCTTTTTTCTAGGAGGTAAGATGCCAAGATTTCCACGAAATTATCAAAAATCAACTTGTTTTCATGTTATAACTCAAGGAATTAACAAAAGTTACATATTTGAAAAAGCAGAAGATATTAAGTACTATATAAAAATAATGTATTTTCTGTCCGAAGAATTAAAGATTCAAATAATAGCCTATTGCATAATGAATAATCATGCACATATGTTATTAAAGATTAATAATATTAAAGATCTAAGTAAGTATATGCAAAGACTTAATACAAGATATGGTATATATTTTAATAAAAAATATAATAGAGTCGGTTATGTTTTTAGGAATAGATTTAAATCTGAAGGAATATATAGTGAAAAACATTTATTTAATTGCATAAAATATATATATGATAACCCTGTAAAAGCAGGTATGTGTAAAAAATCATGTGACTACCCTTTTTCAAATTATGCTCAAAATAATAAAATAATTGAAAATTTTCAAATTGAAAGTGACTTTTCTTTTTTAGATGTAGATGAACCTAATAGAAATAATTGTAAAAAAATTATAGAAATTTTTTTAACCTATAATAAAATTGGTTTAAATGATATAAAAAAGGATAAAAAAACATTAAACAAGCTTATTTTAACATTAAAAAATGATTATAATATTTCTTTAAGAGAAATTTCTAAAGAAATACAAATTCCTCGAGAAACACTTAGAAGAAGATTTCATGAGTAAGATTTGTCAAATGGGTCACTTGCTCCGTCCCCACTGACCCATTGACAAATTTTTATTATAATTATATATTTTTATATTATTAGATTAGGAGGCTTTTATCATGAATTTTGATGATGTTGTTGATAGATATAATACGAATTGTTTAAAATTTGATTTTAAAAAAGAAAGAAATAAACCTGAAGATATTTTTCCGATGTGGGTTGCTGATATGGATTTTAGATGTCCACCTGAAGTAATTAATGATTTGAAAGCTAGAGTAGAACATGGTATATTTGGATATTCTGATGTAGATATAACTTATTTTAGAGCATTATATAGTTGGTATCTAACTCATTTTAATGTTAAACTACAAAGAGATTGGCTTTTTAATACTCCTGGAGTCGTTTTTGCTTTAGCTACTGCTGTTAAAGTATTTACAAAAGAAAATGATTATGTATTAATTAATAACCCAGTATATAACCCTTTTAGTGAAGTAATAGAAGATAACAAAAGAAAAATTATGAGTAGTGACTTAATAAATAATAATGGTCATTACAAAATAGATTTTGTTGACCTTGAAAATAAAATTAAAGAATATAATATAAAACTTTACCTTCTTTGCTCTCCTCATAATCCAGTTGGTAGAGTTTGGTCAAAAGAAGAATTAGATAAAATAGTAGAAATTTGTAAAAGATATAATGTATTTATAGTGTCTGATGAAATACATAGTGATTTTGTATATGAAGGTAAACATATTTGTATGCTTAACTATCAAGATTATCTTGATAACATTATAGTATGTACTTCTCCAAGTAAAACATTTAATTTAGCTGGTCTTCAGACTTCTAATATATTTATTCCAAATCAAAATGTAAGAAATAAATTTATGAAAGAAGTATGGGCTACAGGATATAGTAATATTAATGCTTTAGGTTTAGTTGCATGTAAATCTGCATATGAGCATGGAGACAAATGGCTTAAAGAATTAATTGAATATTTAAAAGGAAATGTAAAATTAGTTGAAGAATATTTTAGAGAAAATCTACCTAATATAAAAGTTACTCATCCTGAAGGTACTTATTTACTATGGATTGATTTTAGTGGTACAAATTTAATTGATGAAGAAGTAACTAATAAATTAACATATGAGGCAAAACTTTGGTTAAACTCTGGAATAAAATATGGAAAATCAGGTAAAGGTTTCCAAAGATTAAATATTGCTCTTCCTAGAAGTGAATTGCAACACGCTTTAGAAAAAATAAAAGAAGTTTTTGGATAATTATATTAGTATACTATCAACCTATAATTAAATGGGGGAATTTATGAATAAAAATATTTTAATAACAATACTATGTATTATTTTCTCTATAATAACTGGAATAATTACAAATGATATACTTTTGGGTTCTACAATACTTGCAACAGGATTGCTTACAGCTTATTTTGCAAGTATTGGTAAAAAGTGTAATTATATATTTGGATTTATAAATTACTTATTAATGGCATATATTTCATTAAAGAATAATTTATATGGAATGGCAATATTTTATACTTTTGTATTTGCTCCCCTTCAAATTAAAGGATTTATTTCTTGGAATAAAGAACTAAATAACAATAAATCTGTAAATATACGTAAATTTACTTTAAAAAATTCTGTTATAATAACTATTTCATGCATTTTAGGTAGCATTATATTAGGATATATTTTAAATCTAATACCAAATGAACAATTATCTTTACTTGATGCAACATCAAACTGTATTAATCTATGTGGTGTAGTTTTAATGATATTAAGATTTAGAGAAGCTTGGTGGGTTTGGCTTGCAAATAATATATCTGATTTAGCAATTTGGATAATTCTTACAATAAATAATGGGCCTAACTCTATTATGATGCTTTTAGTTTCTATCGGATATTTTTTACTAAATATATATGGATTAATAAAATGGAATATTGAATCAAAAAAATTAATTAAATAAAAACACCAAGGGCCCCGCTTGTGATAAGCGTGGCTCTTTTTCGTCAGTTCAGTGCTCTGACTGTGGAGCCAATAGAGAGAATTGAACTCTCGACCTACGGGTTACGAATCCGTTGCTCTACCAACTGAGCTATATTGGCAAATATTACGAGATACTAATTTATATATAATTAGTATCTCTTTAATTTGATATATTATTTATTTTTTAATTTCTAAAAATGTTTTCCTTTTTTTCTTCCGCCTTTATCATCTTTTTCATCATCATTTTTTATATCTGCTCCAAAATTTTCTTCTATAACACTTTTTCTATGTTGTTTAATAGGATCTAACTCATCTATTTCGCTGTTCTTTCCTTCGTCACTTGATTTTGGAACATTTTTATTATCTATAATTTTTGATAAGTCTTGTGTATCACCAAATTTTGTATTTTTATCTAATTTATCATCTTTTTTATTAACATCTTTGTTTAATGAATCAAATCCACCGTAATATGGCTCTTCTTCTTGCTCTCTTTTTACTTTTCTTTTATGTCTTACCACAGCTATAATTATTATAAGTAGTACTAAAACACCTAAAGCAATTCCACCATATAAGAATAAGTCATCATTATCTATTCCTGGAATTAATTGTTCTTCTATGCTCTCTGTAATATTAACAATTATTTGATATGTTCCAATTTCACTTCCATCTTCTGATTTAACTAAAATCGTAATAATATTTTCTCCAGGTTTTAATTCTGTATTACCAACAATTTCAACTGATGCATTTTCTTGATCTGCCACAGCATTAACATCTAAGCTGGTTACAGTTAAATCATGAATTTCTAATGTATATTCATATATATCAGTACTAAATGCAGGATTTAACGTATATCCGTCAACACTAAGTTCTGATAATCCAATTGTTGAAAATTCGCCTTTTGTTACACTTATTGTATATGTTCTTGCAGTTCCATCTTCTGCTATTACTCTTATTTCTACAGTATTTACACCATCTAACAATCCATCATTACCTGTTATTTCTACTTCTGCATTATCATCTTCTGGTACTGCTTCTATTTCTAATGATGTAACGTCCTCTGGTACATTTAAAGTATATTCTGTTATATCACTACTAAATTCTGGTGTTAAAGTATATCCATCAATCGTTAATGAGCTTAATGCTTTATTGTTTGATTCTTCTGGTTTTTCTGTAGTTAAATAGCTACTACTTACATATGCTGTTCTTCCTTCATATGTAATTCTACTCCATGTTATTCCACCAACAGCACTTGTTGCTACACCTGTTCTTGTTAATTCATCACCTGCATTTAAAGTTCCAATTGAAGAACTACTTGTACTATAACTTGATCTTACGTTTATTCCGCTATCTGTTACATATACTGTTTCATTTACTTCTCTAAATGTTGGTGCTGTTGTTTCATCATCATCGTCATCATTACTTGATGAACTATTTCCACTTGATGAATTGCTTCCTCTATTATCACTTCCACTCGATGATGAGGAATTTCCTGATGATGCCGATTTAATTGTTACACTAAAAGTTTTACTTCCTGTTATCTCTTCTTCAGTATCTGAATCTGTAATATCATCAGCAGAAGCAGTAATATTAACTGTTCCAGTTTTATTTGCCTTAAAAGTAACTGTAGTAGAACCATTTTCTATAAATTCATATGTACTTCCGCTAGCCACAGATACGTTTGAATTACTTGTAGATACTAAATACATACCTGCACCATTACTCACTTTTATTGTAACAGTAAAGGTGTCTCCCACCTCTACTGTTGTGTCTGATATACTTGCACTAAAAGTACCTGCATTGCTAACTATATATAAACCAAACCATAATGTAATTACCAAAAGTATAGTCCCTATGATCTTTATTTTTTTTCCACTCATATTTTTCCTTTCTCTTCAATTGAATTACACATCAATTGAAGATTTTCCTCTCATGTAATTTTTTATTCTAACATAATCTGCTGATGATACCTTGCCGTCATTATTTACGTCAGCTGCTTTTGTTTGACTACTTGTTAAATCCGCTTTGCCTCTCAACTCATTTTTTACCCTAACATAATCAACTGATTTTACTTCTCCATCACCATTTGTATCACCAAGTTTTACAACAGTAAATGTTTTACCATTATATGTTACTGTATAACCTGTACCAATATTTCCTGATGTAACTTTCTTTCCATCAGCATTCTTTACTACTGCATCAGAAGCTTTCTTTGTTATTTCACTTACTGTTATATCTGGTTCACACATTAATTCAGAACCACTTGTCTCAAATCCACTACCTTTTATTGTAGTTGATGAATTTCCGTTATCATCATTATTATCTTCAAGGTCATCTGGAGTTATAGCATCATCACTACCACTTATTGGTTTTATATATGCTTCGTCGTCGTCTCCTCTTGCAACATATCCTGTAGTTCCATTTTCTGTTACAACTTTATCCCATATATATCCATTTGCTGTTGATGCAACTTCTTCTATTCTTGTTAGTTCTTCACCTTTATCAATATATCCTAATATTTTAGAACTTGTTCCAGGAGATGATCTTAATGTTAATCCACCGTCACATACAACTTTTACAATATCTTTTCCTGAGTCTGTTGAACCATTATCAGATACTTCTTCTAGATATCTTGCAACAATATATCCTTGTGTTCCATCAGATAACACTATTCTTGACCAATTATATCCATCTATATTGTTATATTTTCCTTTTTCTATTATTGTTACTTTTTGTCCCACAGAAAGTGTTAACAATGTAGTAGTATTTGATGTACCAGGTCCATTTCTTACATTTCCTGGTTCTATTGCTATTGCAGTAATATTACAATTTGTAATATCATCTATAACTTTAAATCCAGTTCCTGATACTACATATCCTTTTGTTCCGTCACTTAAAACAACTTTATCCCATTTATATCCATTTTCTTTTTCTGAACCTATTTCTATTCTTAAAATTTTGTCACCTTTTTTTAGTGTTTTTAATTTAGTAGAACTTTTACTTTTTTGTTTATATACTACTAAAGAAGATGATGCTACTTGTATATTTTGTGTAACTATAGACTGAGTTCCTGGCATAGCACATTTAGATGTTGGCATATCTTCAAAAACTGGTATAACAAAGTTAAATGGCATATCCAAGTTACTATCTATATCTTTATATGTTTCTAATATACTTTGACTTTCTGTTTTTGCAGCAGATACATTTTGTTGATATTGATGCCAATATAAATCCCCATCACTATCATCAACATCAAACTTTTGTAAATATAGTGTTGATTGTCCATATTGAATATATTCTTTTGCTAAAAATTCTGCCCCACCTTCTATTGCTTTTTCTGGATTGTTCCATCCTTGTTTTTTAGCATATGCTAATGCATTTTTTATAATTGCTGAACTACTGCTTCCTGATGCATTAACATTTAAGAAGTTATAATATCCTGTATATCCAGAATATGTTCCAGTTGCTGTAGATGAAGCTTTGCTTCCTGGTCCTTGCTCTTGTCTTATTCTTGAGGCTAAATGATATGGACTTATTCCAGCTTGTTCTGCAGCTTCCATTATAACCTTTGCATAAGATTTATTTATTGTTGCTTTTTTTCCGCTTGTATTAGTGTATGTAATTTTGCTTCCTTGCATATAATCACAATCATCTATAATTTGTTCAATTCCTTCTATTGTATATTTTCCATCAGCCCATTCTAGATTTTCAAATTGAAAAATATAGTCTTCATATAAGGAATTTCTAGGGTCCATATAATATGATACTGTTGCTGCAGATGCACATCTCCAGCTTCCATTATCATATGCTTTATTTCCACATTTTGAGCATACCCATTCTCCTGATTTATTTTGAACTAAGTTTCTTCCATGTGCAGCTGTTGTTTCATTTTTTATTACAGTATCCCAATCAAGACCTGTAAACAATATTGTAAAAGACCAATCAGGATGCTCTTCTAATAAATTATCCAATAAAGAAGAATAGCCTGGATAATCCTCTAACAAATCGCTTCCTTTTTTATAATCTGCTGTTTTAGCTTTTGCTTCTGATTTATTTTCTAAAAGTATATTTATAGCAATCCCCATAATTAATACTGAAACTAACAATATGCTAATGCATTTTATTAATTTACTTTTTGTATTCATCATAATTTAAAGATTCCTCCTCTTTAGTTTTTTCGACAATTTTTTCAAATACAGTATATCATTAATATTTTTTCCAGTCAAGCCAATTTTTTCAAATTTATTTTCCTATTTTTCCCTATTTTATCATTAATTTTTTTCATTTTTTTACGTTTTTTTAATATATTTTCTTTACAAAAAATATACTTTAATATACAATAAGATGGAATAAAAAGAAAGGTGAAAATATGGATAAATACATTACAAAAAGTGAACAAGACACAATTGATTTTGCAGAAGAATTTGCCAAAAATTTAAAACCTGGTAATATCATTCTTCTTTGTGGTGAACTTCGGATCTGGAAAAACTAAATTTGTTCAAGGTGTTTTAAAACATTTTGGATTAGAAAATGAAATTTCTAGCCCTACCTTTACTATTGTAAATGAATATACGTCAAAAGATACAAATATCTATCATTTTGATGTATATAGATTAGAAGATTCTGATGAATTCTACGCTATGGGTGGTGAAGAATACTTTTCAAATGGAATTTGCCTCATTGAATGGGGCGAAATTATTGAAGATATTTTGCCTAAACCTTATACAAAAATAGTTTTTAAAAAAGATTCTGATAACCCCAATATTAGGGAACTAAATATAGAGAATATTAATAACTAAAAACTGATAAATTAATTTTTTATTTTATTAATTTTAATTAAAAGGAGTAATAATCTTGAAAACATTAGCAATAGATACCTCATCTAAAATCTGCACAGTTTCAATTTTAGATAATGATGATGTATTAATAAACTTATATAATGATGATGAAAAAACTCATTCAGTAAAATTAATGCCAATGATTAATAAAGCATTTAACGAAACAAATATGAATTTGCAAAACATGGATCTTTTAGCTTGCTCAATTGGCCCAGGATCTTTTACAGGTGTTAGAATTGGAATTGCAACAATAAAGGCCTTTTCTGATGTCACAAATATTCCTGTAGTTGGAGTTAGTTCCTTAGAAGGGTTAGCATATAACGTTAAAGATAAAGCATCTGATTTGACTCTTATATGTTCATTAATAGATGCAAAAAACAATAATGTTTACTGTGGCTTATACAATTTCAAAGGAAATGATTGTAATAAGCTTTCTATGTTTGCAGAAGATATTAATATGACGGTATCTAAAATAAATAATATTCTATCAAATAATGATTTTACTGGAATTCTATTTGTTGGTGATGCTTCTAAAATATATAAAGATTTATTAGAAAATAATATTTCTAAAAATAATATTAATATCAATTTTGCTACAGATAAAGAAAACTTTCAAAATAGTATAAGTATAGCTAAATCTAGTTTAAATAAATATAATAAGGGCGAATATGGTAATTCTTCTTCTATATCCCCTATTTATCTAAAAAAATCACAAGCTGAAAGAGCATTAGAAGAAAAAATTAAAATTTGTGAAATGACAATTGATGATATTAATTCAATTTCTGAAAACTTTAATAATGATTTTGATAAATTTTGGAATATAGAAAATTTAAAAAATGATTTTAATAATCCTAATTCTTCATATTTTATAGCAAAATTAAATGATGAAATTATAGGATTTGTTGGAATTTTAAAAATTATTGATGAGGCAAATATTATGAATATTGCAACAAAAACAAATAAAAGAAATTTAGGTGTTGCATCTAAATTATTAAATTATATAATACAATATTCAAAATCAATAAATTGTAAATCTATTACATTAGAAGTAAATGAACACAATGTACCTGCAATACATTTATATGAAAAGTTTAATTTCAAACGAATAGGTTTAAGAAAAAAGTATTATAATAATACTGATAATGCTATAATAATGACACTTTTTGTTTAATTATATATATTTTACTTTTAAACATTACAAAACGAGAATTTTAAGGAGGAATACTAATGAAAAGAAAAAATGAACTAAGTTACAAACAATTAAAAATGACTTGTGATCCTAAAGCATTTAATTTTGAAACAACAGATGAATTAGAATCAATTAGCACAGGAATTGGTCAAGAAAGAGGTTTGAAAGCATTAGAATTTGGTCTAAGCGTTGATATAAATGGGTATAATGTTTATGTAGAAGGTCCTTATGGTGTTGGTAAAACTTCATATGTAAAAACATTATTAAAAACAATATCTAAAAAAAGAAAAGTTCCAAATGATTGGTGCTATTTATATAATTTTGATAATCCTAATGAGCCAGTTGCAGTATCATTACCTGCTGGACAAGGAAAAGAGTTTAGAGATACAATGAAATCTTTTATAGATGATATAAAAGTAGATATAAAAAATACTTTTAATAATGAAGATTTCGAAAAAGAGAAAAATTTAATTAAACAAGAATTTGAAGTAAAGCGTAATTTATTACTAGAAGCATTAAATAAAAAATCTGCTGAATATGGATTTACAGTAAAATCTTCTCAAACTGGTATATATATGATGCCTATATTAAATGGAAAAACAATTGCAGAAGAAGAATTTAATAATCTAGCTGATGATGTAAAAAAAGATTTTGAAAGTAAGTCAGCAATAGTTCAACAACATATAATGGAAGCAATAGGAGAGATAAAATCAATAGAAAGAGAATCTGATAAGCGTATACAAGAATGGCAATCTAATGTTGCTCTTCTTACAATTAATGCACATATCAATTTAATAAAATCAAAATATAAAAGAAATAAGAAAATCAATCATTTTTTAGATTCAGTAAAAAAAGATATTTTGAAAAATATTAATTCATTTACTACAGATGAAAAACAAATTGAAGGTAAGCTTCAAGGACCACAAGCCGCTCATCCAGAAGTATTCAAACCTTGGCTTAATTATAGAGTTAATCTATTTATAGATAATAGTAATATAGAAGGTGCTCCTGTTGTAGCAGATACAAATTATTCATATCATAATATTTTTGGAAAATTAGAATATGAAAATTATTACGGAACTTTAAAAACAGATTATACTATGTTAAAACCAGGTCTTCTTCATATTGCAAATGGAGGATATTTAGTATTCCAAGCAAATGACCTTTTAACAAATACATTATGCTATGATGCACTAAAAAAGGTTCTTAGAAGTAAATCATTGGGTATAGAAAATGCAGCTGATCCTCGTTCTTCAATGGTAATGGTTTCTTTAAAACCAGAACCTATTCCTCTAGATTTAAAAGTTGTATTAATAGGTGATGAAAATCTTTATCAAACATTACTTGCAATAGATCCTGATTTTAGAAAACTATTTAAAATAAAAGTAGAATTTGCTGATGAAGCACCTATGAGCAAAGATAATATGATAAAACTTGCAAGATTTGTAAAAGGTTATTGTGAACATGAAGATTTACCAGCTCTTGACTCAGGTGCTATGGCAAAAGTTGTAGAATATGCTTCTAAACTCGCAGACAGTCAAGATAAATTATCTACACGTTTTACAGACTTATCTCTAATCATTGGTGAGGCTGCAACTTGGGCAAAGCTTGCTAAGTCAAAACTTATTACAGCAGAATTTATAGAAAAAGCATTAACTCAAAAAATTGATAGAGTTAGAAAATATGATGAAAAATATATGGAAATGATAAATGATCATACACTTTTAATAGACACTGATGGTTTTGAAGTTGGACAAATTAATGGTCTTACTATAATGAATGTCGGAGATTATACTTTTGGAAAACCTGTAAAAATAACAGCTAACACATATACAGGAAAAAATGGAATTATAAATATTGAACGTGAAGTTGAACTTTCTGGTTCTTCACACTCTAAAGGTATATTAATACTTAGTGGTTATTTAGGAGAAATGTTTGCACAGGATATGCCTCTATCTCTTACAGCTAGTATTTGTTTTGAGCAGTTATATAGTGGAGTTGATGGTGATAGTGCTTCTAGTACAGAGCTATATGCCCTACTTTCTAGTTTGTCTAATATTCCTATAAACCAAGCATTTGCAGTAACAGGATCTGTAAATCAAAAAGGTAATATACAGCCAATTGGTGGAGTAAATGATAAAATAGAAGGATTTTTCCAAGTATGTAAAATGAGAGGTTTAGACGGATCTCATAGTGTAATTATTCCAAAACAAAATATTAAAAATCTAAATCTTTCTGATGAAGTAATCCAAGCAGTAAAAGAAGGAAAGTTCCACATTTATGCAATTTCTACTATAGAAGAAGGAATAGAACTTTTAACAGGTGTACCCGCTGGAAGTAAAGATGAAAACGGAAAGTTCCCTGCTGGTACAGTAAATTATTTAGTTTATCAAAAATTAAAAAAATATGCTGAAGTAAGCAAATCAAAATAAGAAAGGCATTTACAATAAAAACACATAAAAAGCAATTGAAAATAATTCAATTGCTTTTTATTTAACTATTAATAACTCTTTTAAAGTATTCTGTTTCTTTAAATCTGAAATTTTTAGCTATAATACTACTTGGAAATTATAAACTATCTTATTCACATAATTTTTATAAGATATTTTCATCTTTTTAAAAATCTAATAATTCAATTTTTATATTTGCTTTTTTCTTTATCGGATTAATTTCTCCTTTATTTATATAATCATCAAAATTTATCTTTTCTCCATCATAATATAGTAATCCTTTTTGCATTTTCTTAAGCTTGCTATAATCTTTAAATTTTTTTGCTTTCTCTACTCTCTCTTCTATTTTTCCATTCTTTTTGCTAACTTTCTTTTTCTTTAGAAAATATGTCACTAAAACATTTTCAATTATTCTAGATCTATATTTAACATATGATATTTTTTTCTCTTTATTTATTGAAAAACATTTTCCATGCCAAAATATTCTATTTCCTTTATAAACATAATTAAAGAAATTAAAAAAGTATTGTGAAAACATTGCTATTATTTCATTAGAATAATTTGATTTATCACTTGGCTCTAAATCATTTATAACTAATTCTGGATTATCAACAATAAAACTTATCTCATCTGATCCAAATATACATAGGCAATGATATCTACGAGAAAAATGTTTAGCAGCTTCTTCCATTGAATAATAGAAACTTCCTTTAAATTTATCCATTATATTAATATTTCTATTTCTAGTTACACCTTTTCCATCAAGTCTTAAGACTAATGGATTTTTCAAACTTAATCTCATACTATATTTTGTTTGTACTTGATAAAAATAATTATTCCACATAATATTCTTTCTCCCTAAAACATTATAGTCTATTTGGAGAAGATTATCCAAATAGACTTTGATATGTAGAATACTAAATAAAAATTTAGTTCTATAATAATCAAATTTCGTGGATAAGTTCCAATACTATTTAAAACTACATATCATAAGTTATTATACCACAAAATATGACATATTACAAATAAAAAATACACTCCTTTATTTAAGAGTGTGTAGGTTAGTCAATGATGTGTCACAATTTATTAAAAAATATATACTTTGAAATATCAAAACATATGACTGCGTTTT
>CALXWP010000004.1 GCA_944392455.1 uncultured Clostridia bacterium | reverse complement strand
GATATGATGTATGATCAAATATCAATAAAAGAGTATAAAGACCCGTTTAACGGGTAACGAGAGACGCATGTGTCGGACCAGCTATGAGCCTTGAGGCTCTGCTTGTAACATAGCCTTTAGGCGTTATGAGTAAAATACCTCCGGCTATGCCGGAGGATTTTTATTGAAATAAGTTTATTAATTATTTTTTTCTAATTCAATAATAACAGGTTCACCTTTAAATATTAATTGTAATTTTAATTTGTCAGTCAATTCATATTTTGTTAATTCAAAAGTCTCATAATAGCTAAATTTATTACCTTCTATAAAATTAGCATCTTGCCTTCTACTTGGACTTAATGACTTTTCAAATTTTTCTCCATTTTCATTTTCGATATAAGAAGTTTCTTCTATATTTGTTTTATCTGATTCAGCAAGAGGTGTATCTTCCATAGGATAATATTGATCTATAAGTTCTTGATACTTTGATGTTCTTAGCAATGTATTTTTTCTTTCTTCAACTTCTGATTCAGTAATCTTTCCTTCACTAAGTTCCTGTTGTATTTGTTCATTTAATACTTGAAGATAATTTTGTGGCTTTGGAACTTCATTAATAATTATTCCTATTTCAAAACCAGTATCTGATGCAAATGCTGTAGTTATATTAAAATTTTGATTAGAGCAACTTGTTACTTTATATGTAACATTTTGCCTATTATACATTGTTTCTGGCACATTTATATTAATGTCCCAATTTCCTGTTAATATTGTGTTTTTTTCTTCTTCATTATAAAATTCTTTCAATAAAATTTTACTAAAACTAAATTTTAGTTTTTGACTTCTTGGAAATTGATCTGCATATATATTGTAGATTAAATTTATTTGATTATTTGTAGAATTTCGATATTTAATAAAACTATTCAATCCATTATTTATGTAGTTTTCGTTGAATTCTCCATATACATATGGCAAATTATTTTCTTTGCAATATTCATCGAATACTTCCTTAGTGGCCATACAACATATAATTCTATTTTTCTCGTCTGTGACAATTAAGTCTTGTAATTCTATACTTTCTACGTTGCTAATATTTATTTTTTCATCAAATCTAAGATTAAAATTTACACTTAAATTCAAATCATCCATTAAAAAATCCTCTATTTTTGTATCAACTTCTAAATCATTTAAAGTGGTTATATTGGATGTATTTTCTAAGGTTGACTGCGAAGAAATATAATTCATATTTGGATTTTCAATATATCCATTTTCTATAGCACTATCTACTCCTTTTCCTAATCCGAAATAATTGATTATCCTGTTATAGTTAGTAGCTACTGCCACTCCTGAAATTGAAACAATAATACATGTAGCAGCAATTCCAATCAATTTTTTTAATTTAGTTTTGGTTTCATTAGTTTTCATATCTTTCTCCTTTATATTGGATATAGCTATTTTCATTTTTACATTTTCAAAAATCTTGTTATTATTCATATTCTTTAACCTCTTTCTTTATTTTATTTCTAATTCTATATAACCTTTGCTTTATACTAAATTCTGAAATTCTTTCTTCTTTAGCTATATCCTTAATTGATTTAGAATAGTAATAATATTTAAGAAAAATTCTTTTATCAATATCTTTCATTTTTTTTAACTTCTTTTCTATATTTTTAATTATTTCTACATTATTAACCATAAAATCTATTTCATTATCACTATATAAGGTATTTTCATAATTCGAAATATCAAAGTTAATTTTAATTTTTCTTAAATATTCTTTTACTATATTTTGAGTTATTCCTGCAAGATAAGAACTTAAATATTTGTTAATATCTAATTTATCTTTGTTTTTCCACAATATAAAAAATACTTCTGAAACTATTTCTTCTTTATCTTCATCGTTTAAGAAATCTATTGACATATTGTTTATAATAGTAGAAATATAAGAAGAATATTCATTAATTATTTTTTCTATATCTAGTTCATTATTTTTCATATAATACTTTATTTCTTTACAAGTTTTCAATTTAGATCTAAACTCCTTTTTAAGATATCTTATATCTTTATATTGATAAAATATAAAAAAAGGTAACACTTTTTTTAAAAATAACTCAAATGACACAGTTATATATTTTTATTACCATTAGCTATATTTTATTTAATTGTTTTTTTATATTAGTATCTATTTCAAAATGTATATTAGTTATTATTTGATTATAGCATAATACATTAAAACTTTTAACTATTGAATTGGTATAACTTGGTTTTGTGATGGGGTTCATATGATTTTAAAAATATTAAAAAAGAAAATAATTAATTGCAAATAATTTATCACTATGCTATTATTAAAACTAATAAATAGTAAATTGTATAGGTGATTGAAATTGAAAAAAAGAATATTGAGTGTAGTGTTTATTGTCATATTAATAGCAATTTTATCGTTTATAATTCCTATAAGAAAAGAAACAAAAGAAGTTTGGTATAGCAAAGACTTAGTATCATTTGGACATAGCGAGAATTTTTATTATAATATCTATGGAATAAAAATATGGCCATATTTAAGTGAATATGAGCATATAAGAGAATAAAAATTTACAATTTCTAAAATACTTTATACGAAAGCATAGAGTAATCTTCACTTTTATGATATTATAATAAAAATAGTAATTTATAGTGGGGAAAAATTATGAAAAAGAAATATATAATAGTATTAATTGTTTTAGTATTACTAAGTGTGATTATCTTTTTGAGTTATAACATTTATAATTATATTAACTATGTACCTAGAGCAGAAGAGGTTAATATCATAACAAATGAAGTAACAGGAATAACTACGCAAACATTGAATCTTATTTTATAGTATCTAAAAACTAATTAAAATATATGAGTAAATTGTAAATAGGAGGTATTGTATGTTAATTACAGGAATTTTAATTATAATAATTGCGATTTTTATGATTGTGCTTCCTCAGTTTTTTATGAGGCTTAAAAGCCCTAGAATTCCAGATAAATTATTAAAAAATCCTAAAATGAAAATTGTTCTTAGAGTATGGGGTGGTATTTTTGTAATTGTTGGGATTTTAGTAATTGTTTTCGCAACTATTTAATAATAACACAGAATATACTTTGATAATTTTTAATTATATGTATTTTATTTATATTTGCATATTTTTTAGTTATTTAATAAAGAAATGATCCGCCTAATGATTTTACTCATTAGACAGATCATTTGTTTTTTTAGATAAGATAGTATAAGAATTTGGTCAGTCAAATTCGTACCGGACATCAAACCAAAAAATGTTGCGGGCCCGTTCTTTATCGAATTTGATTACTTCATTATACTTATCTCTGAGCTTCTGATAAAACTCATCAGAAAAATACGGCCTCCCTTCATCATCAAATCCATCAGGCTCTACAATATTGCCAAAAGTATAGCCTTTGATTGTGATTTTGGAATACTCTTTAGGAATTTCTCCTTTGATTTCAAGTGTTGGATGTGCATGTCCAGAATAGCTTAAGAAAGCTACAGTGGAAAAAGTTGTCCGTGCCATAATGTTTCCTCCTAACCGTATAAAATTTAAATTGCATAAATATATGTTAACATAAATTAAATAATATTGCAAATTTGAATATAATGACTTTAATATATGTTTAAATGTATTAAAAATGTATACATTAAATTTTTTTTATGATATCATATTTATGTATCAATATTTAAGGGTATTGTTATAAATGAGAAAATAATATCAATAACTGTATGGTATAATTATTACTAGAGTTTTATGGGAAGGAAGTAATAAAATGGAGGAAAAAATCATATTAGCATCACAATCGCCAAGAAGAAAAGAATTATTGGATTTAATGGGATTAAAATATGAAGTAATTGTAAGTAATGCAGATGAAACATTTGAAGAAGGATTAACTATTGAAGAACAATCAAAAAGATTAGGATACATAAAAGCAAAAGCAGTATTTGATAAAACTGAAGGAAATAGAGTTGTAATTGGATCAGATACAATGGTTTTAAAAGATGGAAAAGTATATGGAAAACCACATGATAGAGATGATGCAATAAAAATGTTATTAGAACTAAAAAATGCTAAGCATACTGTAATAACTAGCTTAGCAGTATTAATAAATAAAGATGGAAAATATAAAGAATATGTAGATGTTGATAAAACAGATGTATGTATAAAGGATATGACTCAAGAAGAAATAGAACATTGGGTAGATCTAAGAAAACCATATGATTTAGCTGGCGGTTATGCAGTACAAAGTGAGTTTGGTGTATTTGTAGATAGAATTGAAGGAAACTTTTTTACAGTAGTAGGACTTCCTATTCATAAATTATATGATGTTATAAAAAGTATTGATAAATAAAAATCGTGAGGTAGATATGAGCACACCAGTAGAAAAAAATAAAGAATATGAAGTAGATATAATTGATAATGGATATGATGGAGAAGGAATAGCGAAAATAGATGATTTTACTATTTTCATTAATGGAGCAATAAAAGGCGAAAAATGTAAAATATTAATAGTAAAAGTAAATAAATCTTTTGCTTTTGCTAAATTAATAGAAGTAATTAAAAAATCTGAAAATAGAGTGGATTCAGACTGTAGCACATATAAAAGATGTGGTGGATGCAGTTTAAGACATATTAAATATAATGAAACATTAAACTTAAAAAGAGATATGGTTCAAAATTTAGTAAATAAAACTTTAGATAATAAAATAAAAGTAAATAATGTTATTGGAATGGATAATCCATATCATTACAGAAATAAACTTCAATATCCAGTTGGACTAGATAAAAAAGGTAATCCAACTATAGGCGTATTTGCTAAAAGAACACATGAAATTATAGAGGTAGGTAATTGTTTAATACAAAATAAAGAAGCTGAAAAAGTTGCAAAGGAAGTATTTAAATTTATAAAAGAAAACAAGATACCTGTGTATAATGAAATCACAAGACAAGGAGCTATAAGACATATTATTGTAAAAATAGGAATTAAAACAAATGAAATTATGTGTGTTATAGTTTCTAATAAAGAAAAATTTGATAAAGAAAAAGAGCTAGTAGAATATATTGTAAATAAATTTTCTAATGTAACAACAATTATAAAAAATATAAATGATAAAAATACAAATGTAATATTAGGAAATAAGAATGTTGTGCTATATGGTGATGGATATATTTATGATAAATTAGGAGATTATACATTTAAAATTTCAGCAAACTCCTTTTATCAAACAAATCCAATACAAACAGAAAAACTATATAGTAAAGCAATTGAATTTGCTAAATTAGATAAAGAAGATATTCTTTGTGATCTTTATTGTGGAATTGGAACTATTGGAATTTTTAGTTCAAATAAAGTAAAAAAAGTTTATGGTATTGAGATAGTAGAAGAAGCAATAGAAATGGCAAAAGAAAATGCTAAAATTAATAATATAGAAAATATAGAATTTATAGCAGGTGATGTAGAAAAGGCTTTTAAGGAATTAATAGAAAAACAAAATGTAAAGCCAACAGCAATAATAGTGGATCCTCCAAGAAGAGGTATAGATGAAACTACAATTAATGAAATACTAAAATTAAATGTACAAAAATTAGTGTATGTTAGCTGTAATCCTGCAACATTGGTTAGAGATTTAAAACATTTAGAGAGTAAATATAATGTAAAGGAAATTCAACCTATTGATATGTTCCCATTTACATCACACATAGAATGTGTAGCGGTGCTAGAGTTGAAAAATTGCCAGTAGTGCCTGAATTTACTAGCTTTCAAGATACAATAATGTTTCATAAAAGAGGTAGATTTGGTCTAGAAAAAGTACAAAATTCTGAAATTAATGTTAAGGTTGTTTTAGATATGGAGTGTGGAAACATATAAAATGAATTTTTAAAACCGATATAATAGTTGCTGTGAGTGAATTGCAGAGATTATATATCTATGGTCAGTACCCATATGATATGGCCAAATGTTGATGAACATATGAATTTAAAAAATAAAATTTAAAAGTTAAAGAGAATCCTAAGTAAAGTGCCTTTAAAGGTGCTTTATTTTTTGCCCAAAAATCCAATATATTTAGTGCAAATTTTAGGGATTTTGTTGAGGTGAATGTAAATTTGTGATATAGTGTAGGAAGAAAGTTAGAGGGAAAAGATAATGAAATACATATATAATGAAAAAGATTTAGATTTAATTTCTTGGAACAGAATAGATAATTATATTAATAAAATTTATAAAGAGGTAAACAATTATTTAATCAAAACTAATCTTAAAATAAAATATATTGTTCCTATTATGCGAGGAGGAGGAATTCCAGCATAATATTTTCACATTTATTTGATGTTATTGATATGTTACGAATTCAATTAAAATATAATTATGAAACACATAATATAGATAAGAAAATAGGACTAGATTATGTTAAAAATACAAATATAGATAGTAATGAGTGTATATTGCTTGTTGAAGGTAATCATGTTACAGGAAAAACAGCCAATATAGCTGTTGATATGATTAGAAAAAAATTCGGAGACAATGTGAAAATCATTTATGTATCGCTAACGAGAGATTACACATATAGAAATAGTGTTAACAATGTTTGTTTTACAACTTGGGCAATGATGACTAATGAAATGAAAGAATTATCAGAAGATGAATGTAAAAAATTAAATATTAATTATAATTTAGTTTCTGTTTATCCATGGGAAAATATTGAAGAAGAATTAAGAGCTTTGAATTCTGACTAGAAATTTTTACATTATGGAGAATTAGGAGAAATAGTTAAAGAAAAAATTAGAAAAAACTATTGAGTGAAAGGAACAGATTATATGAATGTAGAATTTGTGAATGATTGGCTAAATAAACTAAAAGAATATTGGTTTAATAAAGATATAGAAAAAGCAGTTGCTTTATTCAATAAAACTACTTTTTATCAAGAAACACCATTTATGAAACCTTATACAACTATTGAAGAAATTAATCAAGAATGGCAACATGTAAAGAACGAAAATATAGAAAAGATAGAAATTAAATTATTAGCAATAGATGGTTATACAGTTATTGCAGAGTGGATATTAAAGCAAAATGATGAAGAATTTGATGGTATATATGAAATAAAATTTAATGCAAATTTAGAATGTGTTTACTTCAAGAGTTGGGAGATGATTAAATAAAATGAATATTATAGAAATTTATAAAAAATATCACTTACCAGAAAATTTACAAATGCACATGTTAAGAGTAGTAGAATGTAGAATATATTGAAAAATTAAAAACATATAATATTTGATTAGTAGGAGAAGAATATGAAAGTTTTATATATAAATGGAAGCAATAGAAAAGGAAATTGCTCTAAAATATTAAATGATCTAAAAAACAAAGATGATAAGTTAATTGAATTATCAGATAAAAGTATAAATTACTGCTTAGGGTGTAATGCTTGTATGAATGAGTTAAAAGAATATTGTGTAATAGATGATGATATGCAAGAAATATATAAAGAAATTTTGAGAGCAGATAAAATAGTAATTGCCAGTCCTATTTATATGAATCACATAACAGGATTACTAAAAAATGTAATAGATAGATTTAATCCGTTTTCTTGGCATGATGACTTATTAAAAGGAAAAACAATATATTTAATAACAGTTGGACAAATGAATGAAGAAGAAAATAAGGATATTGCTAGAAATATAAAAGAATATTTTGAGAGTATTGGGGAGTTTATGGGCTTTAAAACTATATTTTTGAAAAATTTTACTAGTGGAGATATAGAAACCATAGATGATGTAACTAAAATGTATGATAACTATGAGCAAATTATTGAAAAATTAAAAGAAAAAATAGAAGACAACTAAATCAAATGGAAAATTAAAAAAGAATTGATAGGAAGTGATATATATGAAGTTAGAAGAATACAAATCAGGCGAATATGTAAAAATGAATGACTACAAAGCATTTATTCCTAGTAAGATAAACTATAACTGGGGATGGGATGATACTAAATTGGACAAACTATTGGCAGAAGCTAACAGACAAATTGGAGAGTTAAATGCATATTCATTATTGATACCAAATGTAGATTTATATATTAAAATGCATGTGAAAATTGAGGCTAATAAATCAAGTAGAATTGAGGGAACAAGAACGACAGTAGAAGAAGATTTATTAGATGTAACAGATATTACCCCAGAAAAGAGAGATGATTGGGAAGAAGTACAAAACTATGTAAAAGCTACAAACTATGGTGTAGAAAGAATAAGAGCAGGTTTTCCAGTATGCACTAGACTAATAAGAGAACTTCATAAAATATTAATGCAAGGAGTTCGTGGAGAACGTAAAACGCCAGGAGAATTTAGAACATCACAAAACTGGATTGGAGGAAGTATGCCGAGTAATGCTGTATATGTTCCACCACCACATACAGAAATTGCAGAATGCTTAACAGATTTTGAAAAATTTATAAATAATGAAGAAATAGATACACCAGACTTAATAAAAATTGCTATTTTACATTACCAATTTGAGTCAATACATCCATTTTTAGATGGCAATGGAAGAATAGGAAGACTACTTATACCATTATATATTCAAAGCAAAGGAATGCTTGATAAATCTTGTTTATATATTTCTGATTACATCGAAAGAAATAAAGATACATATTATGATATGCTAACAAGAGTAAGAACTCATAATGATATGATAGCTTGGATTAAATTTTTCTTAGAAGCGGTTATAGAAACCTCAAAAACAGCAAAAGAAAAATTTAGAAATGTAGTTGAGCTTACAATGGAAATGGATAAAGTTATAATGGATTTACCAGTAAAACCAGAAAATGCTAAAAAAGTATTAGATGTATTGTATGATGAACCAATTGTTTCAAGAAAGAAAATATTAGAGTTAATAGATATAAAACCAACAACTTTAAATGTATGTATTAATGCATTAAAAGAAAAGAATATTATTATAGAAACAACTGGATATAGTAGAAATCAAGTATTTGCTTTTCAAAAATATATTGATTTGTTTTTAAAATAAAAATTATAAAACGTAAAATATTAAAAAATCGTTTTAAAAAAATTTATAGCACGGATTTTTTTGATTTTCCGTGCTATAAATTTTTATGGAACGAAAAAATGAAAAAATCCGTGCTATAAAAAATCTATAGATCAAAAAACAAAAAAATTTGACTTATAAAATTAAAAATCAAAAATAAATTAATAATACTATTAAAAGGCAGGAAAGAGATACAAAGTGTATCTCGTAAACATATAGAAAATAAGTTTTATATTTCTCTGTAAAAGTTAAAAAAACACAGAAGAAATACAGAATAATAAAAGTGAAAAAATGCTTGATATAACTGGAATGTAATAAAAAAATATATTACTTTAAAAAATTATAAGAATTATAAGAAATACTTGCCGCTTTCATTCGTAAATGATACAATATTTACGAATGAAAACGGCAAAGGAGAAATAGTGATGGATGATATACAAAAGGTAGAAAAATTATTAAAAAAGAATAATGGAGTAATTGAAACATACCAAGTAGAAGATTTAGGGATTAACAATAAGGTTTTAACGAGAATGATAGAAAGAGGATTAATAGAGAGAGTAGCAAGAGGAACATATATAGAAGCAGATACATTTGAAGATGAATACTTTATTACACAAGCAATTTGTAAAAAAGGAATATTCTCTCATGAAACAGCTTTATATTTTCATGATTTATGCGATAGAACACCTATAAAATATCAATTAACAATACCAAGTTACTATAATACAAAATTGTTAAAAAATAAAAATTATCAATTTTTCTATTTAAAAGAAGAACTATATGAAATGGGTATCACAGAAATGAAAACGCCTTATGGGAATAAAGTAAAAGTTTATGAATTAGAAAGAACAATATGTGACATTATAAGGAATAAAAAGAAAATTGAAATAGCTCTATTTACAGATGCAATGAAAAGATATGCTGAGATAAAAGATAGAAAATCCATTAAATTACATAAATATGCAAAAATATTTAATATAGAAGATGAACTAAGAAAATATCTGGAGGTTTTGCTATGATAGCTAAAAATAGAGCACAACTAAAAGCGTGGATAAAAAATATGTCGGCAAGAGTTGATGTGAATGAATATATTATCTTACAAAACCATATGCTAGAGAGACTACTAGAAAGAATTTCTGTATAAAAATATAAATATAAATTTATATTAAAAGGTGGAATGTTAATAACAGCTATAGTTGGAATAGATATGAGAAATACACTAGATATGGATGCAACAATAAAAGGTTTGGATTTAGAAAAAGATAATCTTGAAAATATTTTAGGCGATATATTTAAAATAGATTTAGATGATGGTGTAACTTTTGAATTTAAAGGAATAAAAGAAATAAGGCAAGAAGACGAATATGGTGGATATAGATTATCATTAGATGCGAAGTTTGATAAGTTAGATGTACCTATGAAATTAGATATAACAACAGGAGATGTGATTCCACCTAAAGAAATAAAATACAAATTTGATTTAATGTTTGAAGACAGATCTATTGAAATATTAGTATATAATATGGAGACTGTTATAGCAGATAAATTTGAAACAATTATATCAAGAAATGTTGATACTACAAGAGCAAGGGATTTTTATGACATTTATATTTTATGGACAACACAACAGAAGAATTTTGATAAGAAATTGTTAAAACAAGCTATTATAAAGAAATTTGAGTATAGAGGATCTATTGAGAAATTAAATAATATAGATGAAATAATGGAAGTTATAAAAGATAGTGAAGTGCTTAAAGAACATTGGAAAAACTATCAAAGTAAATTTAGTTATGCAGAAGATATTAGCTATGAGAATACAGTGAAAGTATTGAAAAAAATAGTTAATGTCATAAAATATAAATAATAGATCATAGATTTTTTAAATAACAATTAAGTAAAAATTAATTATATGCAAATAAATATAAAGAGGTAATAATAAAATGAACTTAAAAGAACAAATAGAAAATTATAAACCATATAATGAGCAAGAAAAAAATGACAAAAAAATAATGATTGAATGTATAGATAAATTTGAAGATGTATTAACAAGAGAAAATAAGATATGTCATTTTACTGCATCAAACTGGATTACAAATAAAGAGAGATCAAAAGTGTTAATGATTTATCATAATATATATAAATCATGGGCATGGACTGGTGGACATGCAGATGGAGATAGTAATTTATTACATGTAGCATTAAAAGAAGCGGAAGAAGAAACTGGATTAAAAAATTTAAAAGTATTAAGTAATGGAATATATGGAATTCAAATTCTTACAGTAGATAGCCATATAAAAAGAGGAAAATTTGTGTCATCACATTTACATTTAGATTGTTGTTTTTTATTAGAAGCTGATGAAAACGAAGTACTAAAGATAAAGGAAGATGAAAATAGCGGTGTGGAATGGATTGATATTGATAAAGCTCTAGAGGTCACGAATGAGACTAAAATGATACAAATATATAGAAAGTTAAATGAAAAGATAAGAAAGATATAAGTAGAAGTAATTATTAATTAGGAGAAAAAATGTTAAAAGATTTATGTTTTGAAGTTATACAAACTTGTCCTAATAAATGCCAGTTTTGTTCTTCTAATTCTTCCCAAGAAGAAAAAACAATAATATCATTAGAAGATTTTAAAAGAACAGTAATGTATTTTATGAATCATGGAGGAATAGGAGAAATATCTATTTCTGGAGGAGAACCATTTTTACATCCAGATTTATTTGAAATGGTACAGTTTTGTAAAGAGCAAGGTATTAGAACAGTTATATTTACTAGTGGAATTAAAAGAGCAGATGCTATACCAACAGATGTTGTAAAATATATGAAAGACAAGTGTGAAAAAGATTTACAAGAAATAGAAGAGCATGAACCGTGGAATGAAAGATTAAAAAGAAATGTAAAAGCATATTATGATAGAAGCATAATGCAAAAGCCTTTTGGAGCATTGACAAAACAAGAGTGTGAGCAATTAAAGAGATTAGGACTAGACAAGATGGTATTTGATTGGCAAGCATTTGAAGAAGAAACTGATTGTGAATTAATGGGAAGAAAAGGATTATATACATATTTAATGGATTCTATAATACGTGCAAAAGGAGTTGGCTTAAATATAGATGTGCATTTTATTCCAATGAAACCAAATTATAGGCAATTACCGGATATTATGGAATGCTTAGAAATTGCAGGAGTAGATAGCATTAGTATTCTAAATTTTGTACCACAGGGTAGAGGACGAGAAAATAAAGAAGAGTTAATGTTAAGTGATGAAGAATTAAGAGAATTTTCTACTATATTAAGTAGAGCAAGTGAACAATTTAGCGGAAATATTAGAATAGGAATACCACTAAATGGAAGAATTTCTCATTTATGTACAGCAGGAACAGAAAAGCTAGATATTAAATATGATGGAACGATATTACCATGCCCAGCTTTTAAAGAAATGAGTATAGAAACAATGGAAAAGTATGGGATAAAACTACATAGTATTTATGAAGATCTAGAAAGAGTAGTGGTACCTGGAGGAAAAAGAAAAGAGCCATTATGTAGGAAAGTTTATGGCTTTCATGGAGATTTAACGAGTGCTGTGGAAAGAGAATAATAAAATATATAAGGAGAAAAATGTGCAACCAAACAATATAGAAAATATTTTAAATAGTTTATCAAAATCAAATTTTAGAAGTAAATTCCATTTGAGACAAAAAGATAAAGACTATGTTAAAGAAAAAGGCATGGATAAGATAAGAGAACATGCTTATGATTTTATAAATAAAAGATTAGCACCAGCAAATATACCAAATGATGGAAAACAAACACCAATGAGAGGTCATCCTGTATTTATTGCACAACATGCTACAGCAACTTGTTGCAGAGGTTGTTTATATAAGTGGCATAAAATCAAATCAGGAATAGACCTTAGTAAAGAACAAGTAGATTATATAGTAAATGTTATCATGGCTTGGATAGAAAAAGAAATGCTAATATAATTTTAAAAATTTTTAATAAAATTGTTATTTAAAGATAAAGAAAGTGAAATAAAAAAGCACTTTCTTTTTTGCTTTCTATATGATAGAATGATGAAAAATAATATATAATGAAAGAATTTGGTGAGATATATGGTTAATAAGCGAGAAATATTTCCAATAGGAATAGGAACATATGGGATTGATTTAAATAATCTTGATAAAGAAGTACAAGGATTGGAATATTCAGTAGATAAAGGCGAAAACTATATATCTATTTCTATGATGTATGAAAATGGTGAGATTGTTAAAAATTTAAAGAAATTTATAAATGAAAATATAGAATCTATAAATTTTGAAATGAAAAAAGAAGATTATGAAAAATTAAATAAATTCAGAAATATTGATTTTGATAGCATAAAAATTGATTGGAATAATTCTGGAGAAGGTATACAAATAGATCAGTTAGCTAATCAACTTGATTAATATACATTATTAATGTTTAAAATGTAAAAATAAGGGAGTAATTTATTATGAGAATATATTTAATAAGACATAGTGAATCGGTAGATGATATAGAAGATTGCTATGGAGGAATTGCTGATTTTGATTTAAGTGAAAATGGTAGAAATAAAGTCATAGAATATAGTAAAAATATAGAAGATTTAGATATAGAAAAAATATATTGTAGCCCATATAAAAGAGCATATCAAACAGCTCAAATATTTAGTGATAATTTAAATGTGGATTTAGAAGTAATAGATGATATTAGAGAATTAAACTCATATGGTATTTTATCTGGGGTAAATAAATCTCGTGCAAAAGAAATATTTTCATATGTATTTAAACAAGAAAAATACAAAAACACAGGATATTATTTAGGAACAACTTTTTTAGGAGGAGAAGATATTTCTGAATTTGATAATAGAGTACAAAATGGGATTAATTCAATAATTAAAGACAGTAAAAATTTAAACTTGAATTGTATTGCAATAGTTACACATGGCGGTGTATATAGAAGTATATTTAAAAATATATTTAATGTTAATAAAAAACTTGAAAAAATGGAAGATTTAGCTACAACATCATTAGACTATGATAATGGCAAATTCAATATACTTGAAACAAAGGGAATTGAATTTGGAGAAAAAATTTAAATAAGATAAACTAAAAGGAAAATGTAATTATGAAAATTAGGTTAGCAGATAATAATGATTTATCACAAATAAATGATATGTTCAAATTAGTCGTAGATGATTTAAAAAATGTAAAAAAAGTAGATATGTTATGGGGAGATAAATATCCTTTCTGTGAATTTAAAAATGATATAAATAATAAAGAAATGTATATTTTAGAAGAAAACGATAAAATTGTTGGAAGTTTTTCTTTAAGTGAATATGATGATCCAGATTATCAAAATATAGGCTGGAAATCTAATAATAAAAAATTCTTTTATATAAATCGTTTAGCAATATCACCTCTAGAACAAGGGAATGGATATGCAAAACAAGCAATGAATTTTATTGATAATTATGCTAAAGAAAATAATTATAATGCTATAAGATTAGTAGTATATGAGAATAATATTTATGCAATAAAATTATATGAGAAATTTAATTTTGAAAGAATCGAAGATAAATATTTTGAGTTTTCAAATAAAATATTTATTGGATATGAAAAAATATTAAAATAGAATTACAACATAGAAAAATAAATGAAAGGAGTTAAATGATGGAAGAATATTTTGATGTTTTAAATGAAAGAGGAGAATATACAGGAAAAGTAGAATCAAGAGAAAAATGTCATAAAGAAGGTTTATGGCATAAAGCTGTTGCAATATTTATAGTTAATTCTAAAAACCAAGTATTATTACAAAAAAGGAGTCCATTAAAGAAATTATGGCCAAATACTTGGGATATAACAGCAGGAGGACATGTATTAGCAGGAGAGTTTGGATTTGAAGCAGTAATTAGAGAGATAAAAGAAGAACTAGGAGTAGAATTAAATAAGAATGATATAACTTTCTTAGGATCTTCTATTTCATATAATATAAAAGGCGATATTGTAAACAACCATTTTAATGAATATTATATAGTTAATGAAGATATTGATGAAACTAAATTAAAATTACAAGAAGATGAAGTTTCAGAAGTAAAATGGATAGATGAAGATGAGATTGTTAAAAGAATTGAGAACCATTATGATGGTATAACTGATAAACAGGGTTGTTGGGAATACTTGGAAAAATATTATGAATGGTCAAATAAATAAAGAATATAACTAAAATAAAAGAGGTTAGTTGTAGGACTATATAAATTAATTTTAAGGAGGTTTGTATGGAAGAAACATATAGTTTTTTAAAAGTAAACACACAAGTAAATTATTTAAGCACTATAGATGAAGATAAACCAAGTTGTAGACCATTTGGAGATCCTATTCTGTTTGATAATAAAATTTATGTAATTACTAACAAGAATAAGAATGTGTCTAAGCAAATTGCTAAAAATAATAAAGTATGTATAGTGGCATATGATGACGAAAATTGGATTAGAATAAATTGTAAATTAATTGATGATAGTAATAATATTGAAGCTAAAAAAGCTGTAATAAATGAGTTTGACTGGGCAGAAGAAGCGGGATATACACTGGATAATCCTGATTTTCAAGTATTATACATATCAGAAGCGGATTCAACAATTTATGATGAGGATGGAAAAGTACTAAAAAATTATAAATTTTAGGAGGAAATAAATATGTCAAACTATTTTATAATACATGGTTCATTTAGTAGCCCATATTCAAATTGGATTAGATGGTTACATGATTTTATAGAATCTGATGGAAATGAAGTATATGTACCTGATTTTCCTATAGGAGTTAAATATCAGAATTATGACAATTGGAGTAAATTACTTAAATATTATATGGATTTAGGATTAATAAATAAGGATACTGTGATCATTGGACATAGTATTGCACCTATTTTCATATCTAAATTTTTAGTAGAGAATAAGGTAAAAGTTAAAAAATTAATATTTGTATGTGGATTTAATAATTACTTTGGAATAAATGAAGAATATGATACAGTAAATGGAACAATGTACTTTGATAATTTACAAGATGTAAAACAATATGCAGATAAAATAATTTGCTTTTATTCAGATAATGATCCGTATGTTAAGTATGAAGCAGAAAAAGAGTTTGCAAATACTATTGGAACAGAAAATATATTAATTCCAAATGCAGGACATATAAATAGTGAAAGTGGGTATGACACTTTTGAGGATATAGTAGGCTATTTATATTAAATTATTTATATTGTTTATTTTGTGTAAAATTTAAGGAGAAAAAATTAAATATGGAAGAGAAAACTGAAGAATTAGTAAATTTTGCAGGTAGAAAATTTAAAATTTATAGAAACAAATCAGAAAATGGATTAGCATATATTCTGGCTATACCTGAAGAAATGAAAGATAATGCAGAAATTATTTTGGAATCATATAATTCAGGTGGAATGCAACGAAGAAATTATGAGGAAAATATAGAGGATAGTAAAAATCATAATCCATTAAATATATTAATAGAATTAGATGATTTACCAATTATATGTCCAATCATTCCAGATTTTATAGGAGAAAATTTACCAGATTATCAGCAACTTGCTAAAGAATGCTTTACAAGACCTATTCAAGGGTTTGAAAGAATTGATTTAAAAGTTATTGAATGTATAAATGATGCTAAAAAAATAATTAAAGAAAAAACAGGAAAAAGTATTTCAGATAAATTATATGTAAATGGTTATTCAGCATCTGGAGTTTTTGCACAAAGATTTGTTCTTATACATCCTGAATTAGTTGAAAAATGTTGTATTGGTGGAGCAGCAGGAGATATTCCAATACCATCTGAAGAGCTTGGTTATCCTATAGGAATAGCTGATTATGAAGAATTGTTTGGGAAAAAGTTTGACAGAGATAGTCACAAAAGTATTAAATTTGCATATTATGTAGCTGAAAAAGAAGCTATGGGAGATGGAAGCTGTGATATAACAGGACATAAAGTGCAAATAGATAAATTTGGCAATAGGATAAATAAAACTCAAATTCCTGCACCTATGCATGATATGTCATATAGATTAGATAGTGTTCCTTTAGAAGTAGGAAGAAAACAAAGAGAGAGGTTTGGAGAAGATTTAAATGATAGATGGAAAAACTCATTAATATACTTAAAAGAACACGGATATGATATAAGTGGGATAATATGTAAAAAAACTGAACATAGAGGAATATTTAATGTTGAATTTAATCCATATATGCCAGAATTAGCTCAAAGATTGATTGATTTTTATAAAAATGGTAAACATTTTGAATTTGATGAGAAAACATGTGCTAGAGATATAGATATGTCATTTCAAAGAAAACGTGAAGAGCAAGCAAGGAAAGAAGCTGAGTTAGATAAAAAAGAAAATTTAGTAGTAAGTGAAAGACAAGAAGAAAATACATATTTAAACATAGGAGAAAAATAAATGAATTATGATTTTATAGAAAAAAAACATAAGAAACTAATTGAGATTGCAGAAGAATATATGACGAAAATTGAAGATCCGGAACATAATATGGATCATATAAAAGATGTATTAGATTATATTAAAATTATAATAGGAAAATTGATTTCTAATAATGAAAATATTGATATAGATGTATGTATAATAGGAGCATATTGGCATGATGTTGGAAGAATAGAGAAAAATGAAGGACATGAAGAATTAAGTAGTAAAATTTTAGAACATGCTATGAAAGAGCTAGAATATGATAATGATTTTATACTTAAATGTTCTGAAGCAATAAAATATCATGGATTTGAAATGTATCCAAGAACTAAAGAAGGATTAATTATACAAGATGCAGATAAAATAGCATGGTTTGGCAAAAGAAGATGGACTAATTGTTTATCTAATAAAAAAAGATTAGATTCAATAATAGAAAAAATACCTAAATTAAGAAATGAAATTTTGCATTTTGAATGTTCAAGAAGAATTTATGATAATGAGATTGTTAAAATACTTACAATGTTATATCACGAAATATATGCTAAAAATATATTAGAAGAGTTAGAAAAAAATAATTTGATTCTAGAAACAGCAAGTATAGATGATTTAGATAAAATAATAGAACTATATTCTGAAAGAATTAAATGGTTTGAAGATAATGGAATAAATCAATGGAGTGATTATTTAGTTAATCATCCTAAAGAAGAGTTTATAGAAACTATAAATAATAAAAATTATTATATTTTAAAGGATAATAATCAAATAGTTGCTGGATTTGAATTATCAAATAGGCCTAGCTTTTGGGAAGAGAATAAAAATGCATTATATATTTATAAAATTGTTACAAAAGTGGGATATAAAGATTTAGGTAAATATATATTTGGAATATGTGAAAATTTGGCAAAAAAAGATAATAAAAGATTTTTAAGATTAGAGTGTAAATCAGATAATAAAAAACTTAATGATATTTATGAAGGATATGGATTTAAATTTATTAGATCAGGACAAGATTATTATAATTATACATTAAGAGAACGTGAGTTAATTTAAAAAAATAATAAAGGAGAAAAAAATTGATGAAGTATATAAAAAAGTTTCCAAGCACAAATGATTTTGAAACAGAAGGATGTTTTAAGGGATATACATTAAGTAATGGAAAATCTGGAATAGAAGTAGATTATATAGATATGATTACAGGACATAAATTTTATCAAAAAGAATCTGAAAGTATTCATATATATTTTATTATAGAAGGAAACGGAAAGGCAAATATAAACGGTATAGAATATAATTTAGAAAAAGGTGATACAGTAGAAATACCTATTAATACAGAATTTTGTTTTAAAGGACAAATGAAAATGATAGAAATTATGAATCCTCCTTTTAATCCTAATACTCATATTGATACAAAAGCTAATGATTTATAATATAATATTTTGAAAAAATATGAGAGAATAAAATAATGATACAAAAGTAATAATAAATATAAAACTAATCGAAATGGATGTGAAAAAAATGAGAGAACTAGCTGTTTGCGTACAAAACTCCAATAAAAATGTTAGTGTAATAGATACAATTAATGCTATAAAGAGTGCAGGATTTAAGAATGTATTTATACAATGGTATGATAAAGATTTAGAGATATCACAACAAGAACAAGTTGAATTTTGTAAAGAATTAGGATTAAATATTATATTTGCACATTTAGGATACCAAAATATTAATGCAATATGGGAAGAAGGACAAGCAGGAGATGATTTGGTAGAAAGATATAAAAGAAATATTAAAGATTGCAGTGAAAACGGAATCAAAATGGTAATAATGCACTTAACAGGAGGCAAGAAAGCACCTAAATATAATGAAATAGGACTTGAAAGATTTAGAAAAATAACAGATTTTGCTAAATCTTTAGGAATAAAAGTAGCTTTTGAAAATACTAAAATAAAAGGGTATTTAGAATATGTGCTTGGAAATATTAAAGATGAAAATGTAGGAATATGTTTTGATTCAGGGCATTACCATGTACATTTTAATGATGAATTTGATTTTAAACCATTTAAAAATAGAATCTTTGCTATACATTTACATGATAATGATAAATCGGATGACTTGCATTTATTACCTTTTGATGGAACTTTAGATTGGAAAAATACTATTAATAAATTAAAGGAATGTAATTATACAGGACCTATTACATTAGAACTTTGCTATAGATATGAATATTTAAAGATGAGTATAGATGAATTCTATAAGATTGGATATGAAAGAGGAATTAAACTAGCAGAAATGATGGAAGAATAAATATAAATGGAGGACTATATGAAAAATATAACTATTGAAATGGCATGCTCTATAAATGGACTAATAGCAGATGAAAACGGAAATGAAGATTTCTTATCTGAAAGAGGATGTGAAATAATGCTAGAATTTTTAAAAGAATATGATGTATTAATATGGGGAAGGAAAACTTGGGATAATATATTATCTTGGGGTGAAGAGTATTTAAAAGATTTAGAAAATATTAATATAATAGTGTTGACTAGTGAGAAAAATAAGGAAAATCAAATAAAAAAAGATCAAGAAATAAGCAAAAAAATCAAATTACCAAATGTTATATACTGTAGCTCAATAGATGAATGTTTAAATGAATGCAATAGTCTTAAATATGAAAAGTTATTTGTGTCAGGAGGAGCTAGTATAAATAATGTTTTTATGGAGAAAAACTTAGCTGATAATATTATATTAAATTATAACCCAGTAGTAATAAATAAAGGTATTCCTTTATTTAACGGAAAATATTTTGAGAAGAAATTGAAACTTGAAAAAATTGTAAAAGAGAAAGATGATATAGTTCAATTACAATATAAAGTAATTAAATAATAGATTGGAGATTGTTTAAATGGAATATATAGATGAAGTTGATGAAAATAATAATTATACTCATAAATCTTTTCCTAAAGATGATTTTCATAGATTAGGAAAATGGTATAGAGAAGTTATTTGTTTTGTTATAAATAATAAAGGTGAAGTCTTAATTCAGCAAAGATCAGAAAGTAAAAGAGATAAATCACTAGAATGGGAAGTGTGTACAGGACATGTATCTAGTGGAGAATTACCAGAAGAAGCAATGATAAGAGAACTAAAAGAAGAAATAGATTTAGAGGTAAATGTAAAAGACTTAATTAAGGTTAAAATAATGAAAACTAAAGAAAATTACAAAGATAGATTTCATTATGTTTTTTCATATGTATATTTGATTAAAACTAATAAAAAAATAGAAGAATTTAAAATACAGGAAGAAGAAGTAAATAAAATTAAGTATATAAAAATAGAGAAGCTAAAAGAGATGATACATAATAAACAAAAAGATTTATGTCTTATAGTATATGAAGATATGCCACAGATCATAAATAAAATTTTTAATATTTCAAAAATTAATGTTAAAGAAGTAGATATTAGTGAGGCTATTAATGTACATCAAAATGTTTTAGAATTTGATGAAACAAAACCAGACATAGAATATTTTGAAAATAGATATAAAAATTCAGATAAATTAATTATTGTTGCTTATTATGATAATATGCCAGCTGGTTATATTATAGGTTATGATAAATTTAAAGATAATGGTAAAAGCTTTTATTGTTGGATGGCAGGAGTAGATTATAGATTTAGAAGGAAAGGGATTCTTTCAGAATTAATGCGTTATCAAATAAATTGGGCAAAAGAAAAAGGTTATGAAATATTAAAAATAAAAACTAGAAATAATAGAAGAGAAATGCTTAGCTTTTTAGTAAAAACAGGATTTAATTTTGTAAGTGTAGAAGAAAGAGATAATATAGAAGATAACAGAATTAATTTAGAAATAAAATTATAATTATATTTTGATTTATATATTTAATTGTAAATATGTATAATAATAATTTTAAGGAGAATTTATGTTAGAAATATTTAATATAAAAGATAAAAAAGAATATTTAAAAGAAGTAGCTATTTTAACACAAAAGGAGTGGGGAGATAAAAATTTAAGTAGTGAAGAATTTAATAAAAAGATAGAAAAGAAAATTGATAAAATAGTTAAAAATATAGATAATAAAAATTATTGTAAATTAATTTTACTTAATGATAATAAGTTAATTGGATTTATATCAATTTTTGAACATGATTGTGACGAAAGAAAAGATTTATCTCCTTGGTATGCTACAATGTATGTAAAAAAAGAATACAGAGGGAAGCGGATATTCAAAAATATTAAATCAAGCTATTTTACAAGAAGCAAAAAATAGAAAAATACAGAAACTTTATTTAAAAACAACTTTAAATAATTATTATGAAAAATTTGGTGCTAAGTTTTTAGAAAAATTAAGCGATGAGGAGAAGATATATTATTTTGATATTTAATAATATAATAAATAGTAAAAGGAGGAACATTAATGGCAGTAATATTAATGGCAGTTCTAGGAATTTTTATAATATTTAATTTAGCAATACTTGCAATGTTTGTACTTACAATAGTGTTTGGAGTATTATATGCAACTAAGAAGAAATATAAAAAAGCATTTATAGTATTACTTGTATGTACAATAGTTTTTGCAATTTTGGATGCAATATTAATATTTTATATTCTTAGTAATATGAATGGATAAAATATGAAATAAAGGGGATTTTTATGGCTGGATTATCAGTAATATTTCTAATGGGAGCATTAGGAATTCTATTTATAATATTTGTAGTATTTAATATTATATTACTTATATTTATTATACTTGCAATAGTATTTGGAATTATTAGAGCAGTAAAGAAAAAATTCAAAAAGACATTTATAGTATTTTTAATATTAGCAATAGTTTTTACAATAATAGATGTTTCTGTAATATTATATGTACATAATAATTTATTAACTAATGAAACTACAGAAGAATCGAAAGAACTTACTGCTATTAAGAATAGTGAATATGATAAGGTTAAAGAATACATAGAAAATGGATGGGATCCAAATGAAAGCTCATTGTCAGTTTATTATTCAATAAAATATAATAATATTGATAATAAGGAAAATGATGAATGGCCTATGCTAGAATTGCTTTTAGAGAGTGGAGCAAATCCAAATGTTCAAATTTTTGAATCACCAACAGGAGTCAATACTCCATTAACGTATACTGCTGAATGTGGATATTATGGTGCCACTGAATTATTACTAGAATATGATGCAGATATAAATTATAAAGAAAGCAGATTTGGTTATACTCCAGTTCATGCAATAAAATATTGGGACAATAATATGGCTTCTGAAACATTAGAAATCTTTTTAGATCATGGAGCAGATCTAAAAATAAAAGATAGTAATGGAGAAAGTGGATTAGATGAACTTAAGAATTTTGAAGCTGATTATAAAAAATATAAAGAAAATGTTCCAGATTATGATGATGTGATGGAGATTATTGATAATATAGAAAAATAATATAAATATGGGGACGGCTAATGTTATTTGTCCCCATATCTTTATTTAATAAGTTAATTTATATATGTCCACACATACTTTATTATTTTCAATATATGCCTTTAATTTAATACCGAAATCATTATGATTTTCAAATTTTAAATCAAAATAATCATATGCAACAGTTGCATCTTTACCTTCTTCAATATATCCTACTGGTTTTCCATGTTCATGTCTTTCGGTTATTTCTACTCCATCTATTTTTTTGGCAGCATTATAAACAGTTGTACTAACTTGACAATTTCCACCACCTATAGCATTAACAAGTTTACCATTTACAAATGCATGAGCTTCTTTATATCCATCTTTTGCAGTTGGTTCTCCTACAATATCACAAAAAGAAAATTTTTCATTTGATTTTATTATAGTTCCATTTATTCTTGAACATGTTATTTTTATATTATTAATTCTATTATCATTATCATCAACTATTGGTGTAGAAAAGCTACTAATTTTAGTTTCTGTTGGTATCTGATAATTTTGATTTTCATTATTTTGAGTGTTAGTATTGGTATTATTATTATCAATTGTATTATTGATTTGAGTATCTGTATTTTCATTAGTTATATTAGCAGATATTCTACTTAAACTATAATTATTATTATCATTTGGACTACTTGAATTATTATTAAAAACGAAATATAATATAATACCGTATAATAATGATTAAAACAACAAGAAATATTATCCATTTTTTATTCATATAATTACACCTCTTAAAATGATGTTTATATTAAATATTTTTTCCTGAAAATAAAAAAATATTATAATAGTTAATAAGATAAAAATGGAAAATAAAAATTAAAAATTAAAAAAATTATTATAATAAAAAATAAAAAAATTAAACAAAAAATTTATGATAAAATATATAATATATATTAATTATGAGAAAAGGATAAATTACTATGTATGTATTACTTATAATATTGTTAATTTTATTAATTGTAATGATATATTATGAATTAAGAGTAGCAACATCTAAATTAGCTAAAGATGTGTTTAGAAACTATAATTTTGAATCAAAAAAATTTATGGGAAGAGATATATTTGTAATATCTCCATTAGATGAAAAAGAAAGTAATAAGGTTATATTATATATTCATGGTGGATCATATGTTGGAGAATTAGAAAAATACCATTGGACATTTTTTAAAGATGTAATAAATGAAACAAATGCTACATTAATAGTACCTGATTATCCTCTGACTCCAGAAAACACATATTTACATGTATTTAAAATGATGGAACCATTGTATAAACATATTGTAGAAGATATAAAAGATAAAGAGCTAATTTTAATGGGAGATTCTGCTGGAGCAGGTTTAGCACTTGCTTTATATCAGAGAAATGGAAAACTTAAAAGAAGATTACCTGATAAAACAATTTTAATTTCACCTTGGCTTGATGTTAGAATGACAAATCCTGAAATAGATAAGATTAATGATCCAGTTTTAAAAAAGCCGTTATTAAAAATATCTGGAAAAAGATATGCTGGTAAAAATGGATTAAGAAGTTATCTAGTAAATCCAGTATTAGGACCTACAGATAAATTAAAAGAAATATATATTTTATCTGGAACAAATGATATGTTAAATCCTGATGCTAAAAAATTTGCTTTAAAAAATAAGGGAAAGATTGAATTTATAGAATATAAAGATGCAATACATAATTTTCCATTAATGAAACACAAAACAAAAGTATTACATGCAAAAGAGGGTTATGAAAAGATAATAGAGATTATAAAAAAAGGAGAAAAAGTAGATGCCAAAAAGTAATAATTGGAGAAGGCTTGACAATTCTGCAAAGATATTTCCAATCGCATCAAGTAAAAAATATAGTAGTGTATTTAGATTGTCAGCTGTTTTAAAAGAAAAAATAGATCCTAAGATTTTAAAAACATCTGTAGAATTAGTTTTAAAAAATTTAAGCTCTTTTAAAGTAAAGTTAAAAAAGGGATTATTTTGGTACTATTTTGAAGAAAATCATAAAAAAATAATTATAGAAAAAGAAAAAAATTATCCTTGTAAATATATAGATCCAAAAACAAATAATGATTATTTATTCAAAGTTACATATTTTGAAAATAAAATTAATTTAGATATTTTTCATTCTTTGACAGATGGTAATAGTGGAATAATTTTTTTAAGAGAGATAGTTTATACATATATAGAACTATCACATCCAAAGGATTTTAATAAAAAACTTAGAATTGAAAGAAAATTATCGAATAATACTGAAGATGATTATTTAAAGAATTATAATAAAAAATCTAAAAATGCTAAAGGTGGAAAAAAAGCATATATATTAAAAGGAAAAAAATTACCTTTATCTGCAATTGGAGTAATACATGTTAATATTAATTTAGAACAATTAAAGACAAAAGCAAAAGAAAAAGGAGTTACTATAACACAGTATTTAACTGCATGTATAATATATGCAATATATAATTCAAATTATAAAAAATATAATGGGAAAAAGCCAATAAAAGTTTGTATACCAGTTGACTTGAAAAAATATTTTAAATCAGAAACTGTAAGCAATTTCTTTAGTTATATTAATGTACAAACAGATATGAGTAGAAAAGAATTATTAAATTTTGATAATTTACTTAAATTTGTACATGATGACTTTAATAAAAGATTAACTAAAGAGGAAATAAGTAAAACAATGTCTGCAAATGTGAAATTAGGAAATAATTTTTTTATAAAATCGATTCCTCTATTTTTAAAACTTATTATTGTTAAATTAAGTTATATGGAAATAAGAAGATATACAACAACGACTTTTTCGAATATAGGTAGAGTTGGTATTATAGGTGAATATCAAAAATATATAGATAAATTTCTTATGCTTATCGCTCCAGAATCAGTAGAAAAAATAAAATGCTCAAGTTGCTCTTTTGAAAATAATTTAGTTCTTACTTTCACATCTAGTTTAAAAGAGGTAGATGTAGAAAAAGAATTATGCAAAAAGCTAAAAGAAGAGGGAATAGATATATATGTAGAAGGGAATGGTGTGCATGACTTCGTTATATCCAAAGATTAGAAATGTAAAAAAAGATAATATAGCAATAAAAGTAATGAGTGTAATATCAATAATTATATCTTTGATCTGTTTAATTACCAATATATGTACTTCTACTAAATATATGTGGAGCTTTATAGTAATTATAGGAATTATTTATTCTTGGGTAACAGTAATGTATTCTATACATAGAAATGTTAATATAGCATCAAATGTTATGATTCAATTAATAGCTATTTCTATTATAACAATTTGTATTGATTATATTATTGGATATGCAGGTTGGTCAGTAAATTTAGCAATACCAATTATAATTATGGTAGCAAATACAACTATGTTTATACTTACAATATCTAGTTTTCATAAATACAAATATGCAATTTATCAATTAATAATTTTTGTATTAAGTATTATTCCTTTAGGAATATTATTCTTTGCAGATAATATAATAACAGAACCTTTATTTACAATAATTTCTAGTTCTATTGCTGTATTTACATTTGTTTTTTCATTAATATTATGTGGTAGAAATATAATAGAGGAATTAGATAGAAGATTACATATGTAGAATTTTTGTTATATAATATTATACTTATATAATATTGACATTTATAAAAAAAATAAGTATAATATTATATGTAAAAGGAGAAATAGATATGATAGCTAAAATATGGAAAAAAGTATTATTTATTATTTTAATTATTGCTTGTTTATTTAATATAGTTAATAAACTTGTGCATAAAGCTTCATTAGAACAAGAATTACAAAGCTCTGCAGAATATATAGAACAAAAAAAAGAAGAAGAAATATAAAATAAATAATAATATTAAGAAAAATATAAAAAAATAAATACTTGAAAAAATAAAATATATATGTTATCATATAAAATAGCGTTTTAAAAAGATAAGGGAGAGGTGAATACAAAATGAAACAAGGATTACATCCAAATTATACAGAAGCTACTATCACATGTGCTTGTGGAAATGTTATGAAAACAAATTCAACAAAAGTTGATATGAAAGTTGATGTTTGCTCAAAATGTCATCCATTTTGGACAGGTAATTTAAAAAGAGAAACAACAGGTGGTAGAGCAGATAAATTCAAGAAAAAATATGGAATTCAATAAAATTAGGATAGCAAAAGCTATTCTTTTTTTATTGCATAGGAAATTTCGCAAGAAATTTCCGGAGCAACAAGGTTAAGTTACCTTGGTTGTGCGTATTTGCGAAGCAAAACGCACATGTGGCGAAGCCACTTTTCTTATTTAAAAAAATGGACAATATAATTGACATAATATAAGGAAAAGAGTATAATAGATTTTATCCGTTATAACACTTTTGATAGCTGTTAAGAGGTGCTAAAATATGGCAACTGAACAAAGCAAAACTCTAAGGGAAATTATCGATTCAAAACTAAGTATGGCCAAATCTATGGATAATTTAGAAGTGGCTAGATGGATATGGAAAAGGATTAGCGAAAAGTTTAAATATTTTTCAGGTATAGAACTTGAACGGATTGACTACATATCTGTTGAAATCACAAAACATGCCAATGGGATAAGTATGATTGTTAAAATCAAAGATGCTGAAACTCAAAGCAAAATTAGAGTAAAAAGGCTTACTGAAGTTTTTTTGATGTCACAAGAGAAACTAAGAAACATCGATGAAATCATGATTTATGTTAGAGGAATGACTAAAGAAAATGGTCTCGAAGCATATGCATACTCAGATGATATCGAAAATTATATCGAAGAAAAGTACTGGTGGGTGATGTGGATTAACAGAGATATTAAACCATAATTTTGGATTAAGGGGAAATTTGATTTTATTAGATTTCCTCGTTTTTTATGAATAAAATATAATTTAAACGTTTATACTAAAACAAATAAAGTTTTAGAGAGAAATTATGAAAAGAAAGTTATATAGTGAACTAAATAAAAAATTAGATGATCTAAATTACTTATTAATGAAAAATAAGGTTTTAGATTTAGCTGAACTTTTAGGTAATAAAAAAGAATTGTTATTTAGAAATATATGGTCAGGTATAGCTAAAGGAATTGGTATAGGTATTGGAGTTACCATTATAACTGCTATAATAGTAATAATTTTACAGAAGGTTGTAACATGGAATATTCCTGTAATAGGAGAATATATTGCAGATATTGTTGATATCGTGCAAAATAGCAGATAATATACAATAAATAAAAAAGCCGTGATGTAAGAAGATTGTTTTCTTACATCACGGCATTAGTAATGTTATGACATAAAGAAAATAAAAAAATTTGAGATTACTATTTATTTTTTTTAATTATTTATATATAATGTATTAAGGATTTTTTTAAAATTTAATTTATTAAAATTATACAATAATAATATGAAGGGAATGAGAAATATGAACTTAGCCAATAAATTAACTTTATTTAGAATTATATTAGTACCAGTAATATTAATAATACCTTTATTTAATATCCAAGGCTTGATACTGGGGGTACCACTTACATATATAATTATTGATATAATATTTATAATTGCATCTATTACAGATAAATTAGATGGACATATTGCACGTTCAAGAAATCAAATAACAACATTTGGTAAATTTTTAGATCCAATTGCTGATAAAATATTAGTAATAGTTGCTATGCTTATTTTAGTTGAAGCAGGAAGATTACCAGCATGGATACCAGCAATTGTTGTTATTCGTGAATTTATTGTTTCAGGATATAGATTAGTAGCTGTTGAAAAATCAGGTAAGGTAATAGCTGCAAGCATATGGGGAAAAATTAAGACATGTACCCAAATGTTTGGTCTAGTTATAGCTTTTATTGATGTGAATAGTTTTGGAGCAATATTTAGTGGAAATTTAAGCGGAATTCCATTTGCTATAAATTTGGTTTCAACAACTCTTTTAGGTATTTCAGTAATAGCAACAATATTCTCAGGAATAGATTATCTAAAAGGAAGTAAAGAATTATTCAAAGGAGAAATGAAATAAAATGGAAAATGAAACAGCTAAAAAGAGAGTGGAGGAACTAGTTCCTTTACTTAAGTATTATACACAAATGTATTTTGATGATAAGCAAGTTGTAAGTGATTATGAATATGATATGCTTATGAAAGAATTAAGAGAAATAGAAGCAAAATATCCAGATTTAGTAAGAGAAGATTCACCTACACAAAGAGTAGGTAGTAGTATAAAAAAGGGATTTGAAAAAGTAACTCATGAAGTACCACTTCAAAGTCTACAAGATGTTTTTTCATTTGATGAAGTAAGAGAATTTGATGAAAGAATGAAAAAATTAGCAGAAGAAAATGATATAAAATTAGATTATGTAGTAGAAACAAAAATAGATGGATTATCAGCAGCCCTTGAATATAAAAATGGAGTGTTTGTAAGAGGAGCAACTAGAGGAAACGGTTTAGTTGGAGAAGATGTTACTGAAAATTTAAAAACAGTAAAATCAATTCCAAAAAAACTTAAAGAACCAGTAGATATAACTGTTCGTGGAGAAGTATTTATAGGAAAAGAAGAGTTTGAAAAATTAAATTCTGATAGATTGATGGACGAAGAGGAACAATTTGCTAATGCAAGAAATGCAGCAGCGGGATCTTTAAGACAATTGGATAGTAAAATAACAGCTAAAAGACCACTTGATATATATATATTTAATGTACAGAAATCTGATAGTATAAAATTTGAAACACATTATGAAAGTTTACTTTATCTAGAAAAATTAGGATTTAATGTAAATCCTGTAAAGATTTTATGTGATAATATAGATGAAGCAATAGAAGCAATAAACAAAATAGGTGAAGATAGAGAAAAATTATCATTTGGAATCGATGGAGCTGTTGTTAAAGTAAATAATTTAGAATTAAGAGAAAAAGCTGGAACAACATATAAAGTCCCAAAATGGGCGGTAGCATATAAGTATCCACCAGAGAGAAAAGAAACTAAATTAAAAGAAATATCTTGCCAAGTTGGAAGAACAGGAGCTATTACTCCAATGGCTATTTTAGAGCCAGTTGTTGTTGCAGGATCTAAAATTTCCAAAACTACTCTTCATAATGAAGATTATATAAAAGAAAAGGACATTAGAATAGGGGATACTGTAGTAATTCAAAAAGCAGGAGATGTTATACCTGAAGTCGTAGAGGTAGTTAAATCAAAGAGAAATGGTAAAGAAAAAAAATTTGTAATGCCTGATAAATGTCCTGTATGTGGAGCTCAAACAATAAGAGAAGAAGGAGAAGCAGCATGGTATTGTAATGGTGTAGAGTGTCCTGCTAAACTATATAGAGGAATTATTCATTTTGCTTCAAGAGAGGCAATGGATATAACAGGTCTTGGCGAAGCAATTATAGATGAATTAATAAAAAGAGGATTAATTAACAATATTGCTGACATATATAAATTAACATTTGATGATGTAGCATCATTAAAAAAGAATGGTAAGAAATTTGCACAAAATTTAATTAATGCAATTGAAGAAAGTAAATCAAGAGATTTATATAGATTAATTAATGCATTAGGCATAAGACATGTAGGTGTTAAGATTGCTAAATCATTATCAAAAATATATAATACGATGGATACGTTAATGGATGCTTCATTAGAAAGCTTATGTATGAACGATGAAATAGGACTAATTATCGCAGAAAGTATATATAATTTCTTTAGAGAAGAGCAGACAATTGATTTAATAAATAGGCTAAAAGAATATGGAGTTAATATGAAAGCACAAAAAGAAAAAAGGTCAGATAATAGATTTAAAGGTAAAACTTTTGTATTAACAGGAAGCCTAGAAAAATATTCTAGAGATCAAGCTGGAGAAATTATTGAAAAATTCGGTGGTAAGACATCAGGAACAGTATCTAAAAAAACAAGTTATGTAATTGCAGGTGAAGCTGCAGGAAGTAAACTTACAAAAGCTCAAAGCTTTGGAATACCAATTATTTCAGAAAGTGATTTTGATAAAATGATTAAATAGGAGGAAACTTTATGGATTACGAAGATATTAGACATGAAGTAATTTCAGATATAATGAGCACAGAGGAAGGTAGACAAGATTTATTAGATTATGCTACTGGAAAAATAAATGATGCAAGAGAGATTTTAGAAAAATATAGTGAGGTCTTTGAAAGAAGAACTGGAATAAGAATAAATTTAGATGGAAGATATTTGGAAGAAGATGCATATATACTTATGTCAAAAGTATTACCAAGGACTTATGAACAATGGAAAAATGAAGGATTTAGAGAAAGTTCAAATACACCATGTATTACAGAATCAGTAATTAGAGTTTTAAGAAATTATGAAGAAGCAGAAACGCTTGATTCTTCAAGAACAGGAGAAATTCCAGAAAGAATGCAGAATGAAATTGATGCTAGCAGAACAAATGAGTATGTTGCAATGAAAATCGCAGATAGAATAACTGAAGTTATGCAAAATGCCAGATATTATTCAGCCAGAGCAATAGGAATGGAACCTGAGTTTGAAAGATTAGCAGATGAACTTTCTGATGAATTAAGAACTTTAATACAGTCTGTTAGACCAGAAGAAGTTAAAGAGATATTGGATAAAGAGGAACATATAATATTAAGTAGAATTGATAGAACTATAGATAATGCATTAGAAATAAGAAGACAGCAAAATGGAAGAGAAGGAGAAAATGAATCAACCAAGGAAAACAGCAATGCATCAGCATTTAGAGATAGCATGAAAGTTGAAGGAATTGATTATTCTGAAATACAAGGAAAACAAGATGAGGGTAGTGCTTCAAAAGAAAAAGATGATAAAACAGTAAAATCATTACCAACAGACTTTATAATTTAACAAGGAGAGAATATGGACGGGAAATATACTTTTAACCAATTTAAAACAAATTTAGATGATGGATATCAAATGTATTATACTTATGTTAGAAATAGATATTTATTATATAAAACAGCTGAAAATTGTTATACTCAAAAATTATTAACAGAGGATGAAAAAAATCCTCAACCAAGACATAGTATGCTAACTTTAAAAAGAGTAAAAGAAATGTTTCCTCATATGGAAAATATTGAATATAAGATTGGAGTAGCAGAATAAACCATAGCTTAAATTAATTTGAATTAAAAATTTAAAATACAAAAAACTTCCCTTATTGAAGCAAGCTTCGATAAGGGAGTTTTTCAACCACATAATTAATGTTTTGAATGAATCATCTCATTTCAACGTTATCAAGTACAATGGCGGGAACATATTCAATATTCATAGATTTTGCAACAAATAGAACATAAAAACCATCAAGTGAATGATATTTTCTATCTAAAACAATTGGATATTGAAAAGCACCATATGTTTCATAATATTTTTTCACTTTATCATATTTGGAATTTACGAGATTGGCAAAATCAACATTTGTATGAATACGATCAGTCTCTACAGGAGTAATCCACTCTGAAGGAATTTGAAAAATTCCAATTCTTTTATACCCTTCTTTTAAAGAATTAATCTTGTTTATATAACCAATTTGAGAATAATCATCAAGTGACAATAGTGTTATATATTGCTCATATGTCATATCCGATTTATCACCATTACAAGATTTACAAGAAGGCAAAAGATTTTGTGGAATAGTTGGTCCACCTAAAGAGCGAGGATACATGTGATCCATTGTTATTTCAGATCTAGGAAACCGTTTTTTGCAATAATAGCAATAGTGGCGACCTTTCATGAAATAAGTTAGCCGGTACATAACGTTTAAAAAAGATTCTCCATGTCTTAAATACAAAATTCCATCTTTTATATATAACTTGGATGCATTTAAGTTCTTAGTGGGTAAAGGTATATTCATAATCCTACCTCCAAATGAATCAAAAAACTATATGTGACAACTCCATTATATATGATAGTTTTATATATAACAAGTATAACGAGAAAATTACATAAATTTTTAATAAAAATTTAATAAAAATTTGTCATAAAAAATAAATGTGACATTTTTGTAAAAATTGTTGTCAAAAAATAATATTAAGTATATAATCTGGGTATAATGAATTTATATAAATTTATTTGTAGACAAAGGAGGAATTAATATGTTAAAAGCAAACATAGGTTGGAGTACAGAAGCAGATAATTATGAAGCAGGAAGAGCCTCAGCAAAGAAGGCTGTTGTCGACTTAGTTCAAACAAAAGTAGCATTCGTATATACATCAGCTGATAATGATGTAAATAAAGTTCTTGAAGGAGCAAAAGCAGAGCTTGGTACAGCACCAATAATAGGATGTACATCAAGTGGAGGAATTATAGTTCCAGATGGATATATTTCATCAGAAAATGGATTTGTTGGAATTATGGCTTTAGGAGATCCAGATACAACTGTTGGTGTTGCTGGTTCAAGTAAACAAAAAGATGCAAGAGCAACAGGTAGAATGCTTGCAAAAGAAGCAATGGAAAAAGCAGGAAAAGATACAGCACCAGCATATTTCTATATGGTAGCTTCTCCAGCAGAGGAAGAAGATTATCTAAAAGGTATAGAAGATATTATTGGTAGAGTACCATTCTTTGGTGGTAGTGCTGCAGATAATACAGTATCAGGAGAGTGGAAAATATATACAAATGACACAGTGTTTGCTGATGGATGTGCTGTAGCATTTTTCTATACAGATAAGAAAATGGCAAATGTTTACACTGGAGCATATCATGAAACAACAAATTCAGGTGTTATAACAAAAATAGATGGAAAAAGAACATTAGTTGAAATAGATGGAATGCCTGCAATGAAAAAATATGCATCTTGGACAGGCAAAAAATTAAAAGATTTAGCAGGTGGAAATTTACTTACTCAAACAATATTAGCACCACTTGGAGTAAAAGATAGATTAGGTGATTTAATTGCTATTCGTCACCCAATGAATGGAAATGATGATTATTCTATGAATATAGGAAACAATTTAGCAGTTAATACAGCTGTTATCCAAATGGAAGCTACAGTAGATGAATTAATAGATTCTACAGGAAAAGCTATGAAAGAAGCTAAAAAGAATTTAAGAGAAGATGTAGGAGCATATCTTTTAGTTCATTGTGGAGGAAGAAAATTAGGAATAGGTGACAGAATAGATGAAGTTGCTAAACAATTAAAGAAAGAAGCAAATGGAGTTCCTTTTATGACTATATTTACATTTGGTGAATATGGATCAAGAGATCACGGAGCAAATACATGTGGAGGTTTAATGCTATCATTTACAGCTATAGCTAAATGAAGAGCAGGGGAAAAACCACAAATTAAGGAGGAACGTACCATGAAAAATTTAATTGGATATGAATGGAAAGAAGCTCGTAATGGAGCAAAAATAGAAGTTGTAAACCCAGCAACAAGTGAACTTATAGATACTGTACCAAATTGTTCAGATGAAGATGTAGATGAAGCTGTAAATGTTGCAATGGTAGAACAAAAGAAATGGGCAGAAGTACCTATTCATAAAAGAGCTGATATACTATATAAATTTGTAGATTTAGTTGAAGAAAATAAAGAGAGACTAGCTGGGTTACTTACAGCAGAAACTGGAAAACCTATTAAAGAAGCAAGAGGAGAAGTGGCAAATGTTAGAATAGGTGTTAGAGCATTTATAGAGAGAGCAAAACACTTATATAATGAAAGCATACCTGCAGGACAAGAAGCAGGAAATGAAAAAACAATGCAAATAACTAAAAGATATCCAATAGGAGTTATTGCAGCAATTATACCTTTCAATTTCCCAAGTGATTTATTCTGTCAGAAAGTGCCACCAGCATTACTTATGGGAAACAGTATAATTGTTAAACCATCAAACTATAATCCATTAACTTTAACAGAATATGTTAAATTAATGATTGAAGCTGGAGTGCCAGCAGGATGTATTCAAATACTTACAGGTGATGGACCAACATGTGGTCAGGCATTAGCTAGACATCCAGGAGTTCATTTAGTATCATTAACAGGAGGAACTGCAGCTGGAATTCAAACAATGGAAACTTGCTCAAAAAATTTAACTCATGTAATGCTAGAACTTGGAGGAAATGATGCATTTATATTCCTAGAAGATGGAGATATGGATTTAGCAGTAAAAGAGACAATCTGGGGAAGATTATATAATGGTGGACAAGTTTGCTGTGCAAGTAAAAGATTTTTAATTCATAATTCTAGAAAAGCAGAATTTATTGAAAGAATGAAAGAGGTTATATCAAATCTAAAAGTTGGAGATCCTAGCAAAGAAGATACAGATATGGGACCAATGATTAATATAAATGCTGCAAAAAGAATTGAAGAACAAGTAAATAAAACAGTATCAGAAGGGGCTACAATAGTATGTGGAGGAAAAAGAGAAGATGCATACTATTATCCTACAATATTAGATAATGTAACAAAAGATATGGAAGTTGCTAAAGATATGGAAATATTTGGGCCTGTGATTTCTGTTATAGGATTTGATACTGTAGATGAAGCAATTAGAATTGCAAACCAATCTTCATATGGTTTATGTGGATGTGTAATAACTAAAGATTATTCTTTAGGAATGAAAATTGCAGATAGATTAGAATGTGGAGGAGCAATAGTAAATGGAGCAAGTTTCTTCCGTTCATTCGAAATGCCATTTGGAGGATGGAAACATAGTGGTATAGGAAACGAAGGTGTTCTTACTACACTTCAAGAAATGAGCAGATTAAAAACAATAATATTAAAAAATATTCTTTAATATTATAGAAATTTATAATTTATATAATAAATTTGATTAAAATAAAGATGATAAAATTAGTATATTAAATAATAGTTAAAAGTAATAATTCAGAGGGAGTATATATAAAAATATGTTTTTCTCTGAATTATTACTGAAAAATTAAGGAGGAGAATATTAATGGCAGTTACAAAATTTGTTTTAAATGAAACATCATATTTTGGAGAAGGAGCTAGAAGTGTTTTAGCAGATGAGATAAAAAATAGAGGATTTAAAAAAGTTTTAGTAGTAACAGATAAATCTTTATATGAAGTTGGCGTAAGTAGAAAAGTAACAGATATATTAGATGAAGCAGGAATAGAATATGGAGTATATCATGATGTACTTCCAAACCCACCAATTGCTAATGTAAATGCAGGAATCCAAATGTGTAAAGAAATAGGTGCGGATGTAATAGTTGCAGTAGGTGGAGGATCTAGTATAGATACCGCAAAAGGAATATCAATAATTATGACAAATCCTGATAGAAGTGATGTTGTATCTTTAAATGGTGCTTCTAATACAAAAAATAAAGGATTACCAATTATTGCACTTCCAACAACAGCTGGAACAGCAGCAGAAGTTACAATAAACTATGTTATAACAGATCCTGAAAGAGAAATAAAAATGGTATGTGTTGATGAACATGATATTCCAATTATTGCAATTGTTGATACAGAACTTATGGCATCTATGCCAAAATCAATAGCTGCTTCAACAGGAATGGATGCTTTAACACATGCAATAGAAGGATATATAACAAAAAATAGAAATACAATGTCACAAATGTTTTCTATGAAAGCTATACAATTAATATATGATAACTTAGAAAAAGCTGTTAACGAAAAAGATCAAGAAGCTATAAATAATATGGGACTTGGTCAATATATTGCTGGTATGGCATTTTCAAATGTTGGTCTTGGAATAGTTCACTCTATGGCACATCAATTAGGTGCTGTATATGATACACCACATGGACTCGCAAATGCTATACTTCTTCCTACAGTAATGAAATTTAATGGTGAAACAAGTTATGAGGAATATAGAGAAATATTAACCGAGGCTTTCCATACAGATGCTACTAGATTTACTAAAGAAGAAGTTATAAAAACATTCTGTGAAAAAATTAAAGACTTATCAGAAAGAGTTGGAATAACACAAACAGTTGGAGAAGTTGGAGGAAAGAGGGAAGATATACCAATGCTTGCTGATAAAGCAATGGAGGATCCTTGTAAACCAGGAAATCCAAGAGAGGTTACAAGAGAAGACTTTATAAAACTATATGAAGAAGCTATGTAATATAAATAATAAAATTTAATTGATATAAAAAGAAAGGCCCCCGCCAATGGCAGGGACCTTTTTCTCAGTTTGGAGATTTTGATCAATCAGTTATTGATTAACTTTTCCAACTGAGTGATGGTAGCTGTGGCTTTGGTGTTCTTGATGATGATGAAACACACATAATTGCCGAAACTCGGGCTTTTTCCAAGCATGACCTGGTCAATAGAAGTGATTTTATTCACTTCTTCGATGAAACTGTTGACATCGGTGTACTCTTGTGGTAAGTGACAAGTTTCATGCCAGCTTCGATAGATCTGGCTACGGAGAGCAGTGTTTTCGTAATCGAACGACAGCGGCACATATATATGAATATATGCGGTGTGACCGCTTAGCACATAGTTCGTGAAAGTTTGCATCCGAACGCCATTCATCTTTTCCATCATAAAACCTCCAATTGTTTTTTGCTACACTATATTGCGTAGCATACATATATTATATCACTTTTAAATATTAAAGTAAACATAAATTAAAGTGATACCTATTTAACGGTAACACTTTGTTCATGTGTATATACAACCATACCCGGTTTACTTCCTGAAGGCTTTTTTACATATTGAACATATGTATAATCAACTGTAATATTATTTGAGTTGTTAGCTTTACTATGCTGCTTTGCAAGCATTGCACATTTATTTATTGTTTCTTGACTTGGAATTTTGTTATCTGTTCTTATAACAACATGGCTTCCATGAAAATCTTTAACATGTAACCATATATCATCTTTATTAGCGACTTTAGTTGTTAGATAATCATTTTGTTTATTATTCTTTCCAATAAGAACAGTAAAGCCATCAACTTCACATTTGATATAATCTTGTAATGCTTGGTTATCATTAGTATTTTTTTTCTTTTTGATTTTTTTTGATTTTTTTGATCTATCATTTACTAAAGTATTTTCTTGTAATTCTGAAAAAACAGAATCTAATTCTTTAATATTATTGGCAGAATTTATTTCATAAACAATACTTTCTAAATAATTAATATCATCTTCTACAGAATGTTTTTGAACATCTACAAATTCTTTAGCATTTTTTAATTTTTTATATTTTTTAAAGAATTTTTTTGCATTAGCTGATGGTGTTATACTATTATCTAATGGAATAGTAATTAAATTATTATTATCATAATAGTTTTCAATACTAATTTCATTTCTATTATAGTCATCAATTCTGTATAAATTAGAAGTAATAAGTTCTCCATATAGTTTATATTTATCAGCATCCTGACATTCTTTAATTTTTTCATTAATAGATATTAATTTTGAGTTTAATTTTTTTAACTTAACTAATATTAATTTTAATAAATAATCTCTATATGTAACAAAAGTATTAGTATTTTCTTTAAAAGTATAATAATCATCTAAAAAGAAATTTATTTCAAAATTATTTTTTTCTTTATTATAATCAAAATATAGAGAATAATCTTTTTCAAATTCTTTACAAAAAACATTTGAAGTGTTGTTTACAATATTTTTTATATATGAATATATTAAATTTGAAGAACTAATTTCTAATTCATCAGTTATATTTAGATCATGTTCAAAAGATAAAACTGATTTTTTACTTATACCTGTGAATGTGGAACTTAGTATTTTGGAAATACTATTAGAGTTATTTTTAATAGAATTATTTTTTAATACTTGGTAAAATTCTTCATTATCTTTTATACTAAAAAAATCTAATTTATCTGATTTTGGTAATATATAATTAGAACCTGCAAAAATATTCCTATATGAACCAGAATTAATAGAAAAATGTTTTAAACTATCAATTATCATATTATTATTATCAGTTAATATAATATTACTATATTTTCCCATAAGTTCAATTATTAGTTTTTTAGTAGAAAAGTCTTTACTTTTATTGTAACCTTCAAAATCAATAAATATAATTCTTTCCAAGTTGTTTGTGTATATATTAGTTATATGAGTATTTTGAAGATATTTTCTTAAAGTCATACAAAAATTAGGTGCTTGAGTTGGATTTTGTTTTGTTTTTGTAGTTAAATTTGCTCTATAATACATTGAATTAGTATTAAAATGTAAAGCATACTTATTTCCGTTTGCATAAATACCTAATATGATTTCATCAAAATTAGGTTCATATATTTTATCAACTTTTCCATTTAATAATTGTTCTTTAATTTCTTGTACAACTGAATAATTTACTAAACCGTCAAAAGCCATTAATAAAACCTCCTAAACACACAATATATTAGCATAATTTTAAGAAAATATCAAATTTCTATTGACTAAAAATTGTGACTGACATATAATTAAGCACATAGGAAACTTCAGGAGGTATCTTTATAAATATGGAAAATGCAAATGTTTTTTACTCTGAAAAAAATAAAGATTATGACGAAATGAATGATGAGGATTTAGTAGAAGTTATTAAATCTGGTGATAAACTAGCTTTAAATACTCTTCTTGATAGATATAAAGAATTAGTCAATATAAAGGTAAGTAAATACTTTATAGTAGGAGCTGAAAAAGACGATATTGTACAAGAAGGCTTGATTGGTTTATTTAAAGCTATAAAGAGCTATAAATCAGACATGAAATCTAGCTTTAAGAGCTTTGCTAATATGTGTATTGAAAGACAACTTATTACAGCTATAAAAAGCTCAAACAGACAAAAACATATGCCACTTAATTCATATTTATCCTTAAATATATCTGCATATGATGAACAAGAAAGTAATAGTGAAACAACTTTAATGGATGTATTTAATTCTAATCTAATAGAAGATCCATTAGATACAATCACAAAAAAAGAATATTATGAAAATTTAGAAAAGACAATAGAAGAATCACTTAGTGATTTTGAAAAAAAAGTATTAAATAGATATATAAATGGTGAAAGTTATAACCAAATAGCAGAAAAACTAGATACCCCAGTTAAATCTATAGATAATGCAATACAACGTATACGTAAAAAAGCAATAAAAGGCCTAGACCAAGAGTAAAAAGTAAAAGTGCTTCTATAGCTCAGTAGGTAGAGCACAGCCATGGTAAGGCTGGGGTCGACAGTTCGATTCTGTCTGGAAGCTCCAAAATAGAGAGTTCTTAATTCTTTAAAGCAAAATAGAACTCTCGTTTATATTGATATTTTTAATTAATGTGTAAAGGGGATTAAAAATGGAAAAATTTAAACAAAAGTTAAGTAGTAATGTGAAGGATAGGACAGCTGCATTTGCAATTGTTATTGCAATTATAATTACTTGGATAGTTGTATTTGGAATCATTCAATTTGTAGGGTATAACAATTATGTTAAAGCAAATGCAACATTAAGTGTGGCAAATAATAATGGTAATGAAGATGAGAAAACACAAGAAATGATTGAACAAGCAAAAAAAGAAAGCAAAATAGATGAAGAAAAAGCAAAAAAGGAAAATGAAGAAGAATTTGAAAAATTAAAAGAAAAAAAGAAAATAGATACATCAGCAATAAATAAATATTATATAAAAGTAAATTATGGCGCACAAGTTGTTACTGTATATACACAAGATTCAAATGGTGACTATACAGTGCCTGTAAGAGCTATGGTATGTTCAACAGGAACATATACTCCAACATCAGGAGTATATAGAACATTAGGGAAAGGTAACTGGTGGCCATTAATGGGAGATGTTTATGGACAATATTCTACATGGATTTGTGGAGATATATTATTCCATTCAGTACCATATCTAACAAAAGGAGATAAATCTTCATTAGAATATTGGGCATATGATCAGTTAGGACAAAGAGTGTCTATGGGATGTGTACGTTTAACTACAGCTGATGCATTATGGATATATAATAATTGTCCTGTAGGAACACAAGTTGAGTTTTATGCAAGTTCAAATCCTGGACCACTTGGAAAACCATCAACAAGAAAAATTTCTAATGCACCAAGTGGTGTAAGAGGATGGGATCCAACAGATCCAGATTCAGATAATCCATGGCCAGAATATTTAGAAGAACAAGAAAATAAAAAGAATGAAGATAAGAAACCAAATAAAGACGAGAATAAAAAGCCGGACAAGGATGAGAATAAAAAACCAGATAAGGAAGAACCAGATAAGGATGAAGACAAAGAAGAAGAAGTTCCTGATACAAAACCAGATGAAGGAGAAGATTCTGGAGAAGGAAGTAGTGAAGGTAGTGGAGATACAGAAAATCCTTCAGAAGGAGAAGGAGAAGGCGGAGATGAGCAAGATCCAGATGAAGGTGGAAATGGAAATACTATTGAAGAAGGCTCAGGAGAAAATACTTTAGAAACAAATACAATAGTGTAAATTTAATAAAAATAAAACTATTTAAGAAAGGCTGGAATAAAATAAATGAAAATAGGAATAGTTGGTTTACCAAATGTAGGAAAAAGTACAATGTTTAATGCTATTACAAATGCTGGTGCTGAATGTGCAAATTATCCATTTTGTACAATTGAACCAAATGTTGGAATAGTTCCAGTACCAGACGAGAGATTAGATGTTCTTACAAAAATGTATAATGCAAAAAAAACAACTCATGCAGTAATAGAATTTGTTGATATAGCTGGTTTAGTAAAAGGCGCAAGTAAAGGTGAAGGATTAGGAAATAAATTTCTATCTCATATAAGAGAAGTTGATAGTATTGTAGAAGTTGTTAGATGTTTTGAAGATCCAAATATTGTCCATGTAGATGGAAGTATAGATCCAAAAAGAGATATCGAAACAATTAATCTAGAACTGATTTTTGCAGACATTGAAACAATTGAAAAAAGAATTGATAATGTAAAGAAAAAATTAAAAGCTGATAAGAAATATGCACAAGAATTAGAATTATTAGAAAAAATAAAAGCTACGTTAGAGGCAGGTAAATCTGCAAGAACAATTGACTTTAATGAGGAAGAACAAGAAATCTTAAAAGATGTATATTTACTTACAATAAAACCTATATTGTATATAGCAAATGTATCAGAAGAACAATTATCAGATCCATTTAAAGATAATTATGTTGACCAAGTAGTTCAATATGCAAAAGAAGAGAATGCAGAAGTAATACCTCTTTGTGTAAAAATTGAAGAAGAACTTGCAAGTTTAGATGGAGATGATAAAAAAGAAATGCTTGATGCATTAGGACTAGAAGAATCAGGATTAGATAAAGTTATAAAAGCAAGTTATAATTTATTAGGACTTATGTCATTTTTGACTGCAGGTGAACCTGAAGTTAGAGCATGGACAATAAAGAAGGGAACTAAAGCTCCTCAGGCTGCAGGAAAGATACATAGTGATATTGAAAGAGGATTTATAAGAGCTGAAATAGTATCATATGATGATCTAGTAAGAGAAGGTAGCATGAATGCTGTTAAAGAAAAAGGATTGCTGAGATCAGAAGGCAAAGATTATGTGATGCAAGAAGGAGATATAGTACTTTTCAGGTTTAATGTGTAGACATAATATTATTATTAAAAAATAAAATCAAAAAATAAAAAAAATTTATAAAAACTTGACGAATTATAAAAATAATAGTACAATATTATTGTAGGGATTTATTATTGGATGAATAAAAAAAAGAAAATAATAAATAATATTAAAGAGATATCCAAAGAAAAAGGAGAGGAAAGATATGTTAAAATTAAAAAATGTAGTAGTATTATTAGTAGTTTTATTCTTAATAGTAGGAATTACTTTACAAGTAAACGCAACAGATTCAACAATTAGTTTGGACAACTTATTAACAACTTCAAACACAACAAATACTGCAGATACAAATACAACGGCAGATGATGATAATACAGTAAACACAGTAAATACAGTTTCTGGTGGATCAATAATTCAACCAGAAGATAATGACACAGAAGGAAGTGCTGAAAATGATCTTCCTCAAACAGGTGTAACAGAAGACATTACTGTAATGTTCTTCATAGTAGTTTGTGGTGTATCAGCAATATATGCATATAAGAAAATAAGAGATTATAAAGCTTAATGATTTAATAGAAAAATAAATAATTGTTTAATATGAAAAGAAATACCTTAAATCCTAAGGTATTTCTTTTGCATGTATAATCAGTCTTTTTCCATTTACATTGTTACATGTTATTAATGTAACAATTTTTTTGTTGTTCGTGTCTTGAAATGTACATGATGTATCATCTGAGTGAGTTTCATATATATCATATATTGAATATTCAATGTAATTACCACTTAAATCATAAATTTTGATTTTATCATTAATATCTAATTCATTTATTCTACTGAAAAAATTATAATCAACATAATTATGACCTGCAATACATAAATTACCTATTTCATTTGGCATTGGACCTGCAAATCTACATACAGATATATCTAATAGTTCATTATTACAAATAGATAAAATAGAATAATTTAGATTTATTTTGTCTATTTGTATAATCCCTATAACAAATGGATTGGTGGAGGTTGTATCAATATTAGTAGTATTGCTTGTATCTGAGTATAGAGTTGATATAGAGTATGAATTATTTAGTTTTTGTGATAACTTTTCATTATTATAGTTATTATATACTTTATAAAATAATATAAAGGAAAGAATTGACGTAAAAATAATAAATATTAAAAATATAACTATATACACTTTTTTGTTTTTATTAAAGTTTTCTCTATTTTTTTCATTTTTAAAAAATAAAATTTGATTCATAAAAAACTCCTTACATAATTAGTATTAATCAAAAATAAAAAAATATAATTAACAAAATAAAGAAATAAAATAACAAATAAAATTAAAATAGGTAAATAAATAAAAAAATAAAAATAGATTAAAATAAATTGAAAATAAAAATAAAAAATGAAAAAATTAAAAAAGTCTTAATAAATTTTAAAAAAATGGTGCAAAAAAAGACGAATATATGATAGAATAGAAAACAGTTAAAAATAAAAGGTAAGGAGAGTGTTTAAAGTGCCTGAGAACAAGTATAAAAGAATACTTTTAAAATTAAGTGGAGAGGCCTTAGCTGGAAAAAATAAAGTAGGAATTGATGAAGAAACAGTTGATAAAATTTGTGAACAAATAAAAGAACTAGTAAAGATGAAAACAGAAGTAGCCATAGTTGTAGGAGGAGGCAATTTCTGGAGAGGTGCTAATAAAAATATGGAAAGAACTACATCAGACTACATGGGAATGCTTGCTACAACAATGAATGGATTAGCATTACAAAATGCTCTAGAAGAAAAAGGAGTTTACACAAGACTTCAAACAGCAATTGAAATGAGAGAAGTTGCAGAACCATACATAAAAAGAAGAGCTGTTAGACATCTAGAAAAGGGAAGAGTTGTAATTTTTGGCTGTGGAACAGGAAATCCATATTTTACAACAGATACAGCAGCTGCATTAAGAGCAGCTGAAATTGATGCAGAAGTTATTTTAGTTGGAAAAACTATTGATGGAGTATATTCAGCTGATCCAAAAATTGATAAAAATGCTAAAAAATATGATGAGATTTCATACTTAGACATATTAAGTGATAATTTAAAAGTAATGGATGCAACAGCAATATCACTTTGCAGAGATAATAATATTAAATTAATAGTATTTGAAATAGCAAAACCAAATAATATTATAAAAATTGTTAAAGGTGAAAAAGTAGGTACTTTAATCAAATAATAAATATTAATAAGAAAAAATAATAAGTAAAATCAAATAAAATTAGAGAAATAAAGAAAGGAGAGTACAAGTAATTAAATACTTGTACAAATATAGTTATGGATTATAATAAATATGAAGATAAAATGATAAAATCAATTAGTATATTCGAAGAAAATTTAGCAGAAATAAGAGCTGGTAGAGCTAACCCAGCAATATTAAATAAAATTACAATAGATTATTATGGAACACCAACACCTATTAATCAAGTTGCAGGAATTTCTGTACCTGAAGCTAGATTAATAGTTATTCAACCATGGGATTCAAGTGTTTTAAAAGAGATAGAAAAAGAAATTTTAAAATCAGATATTGGAATTAATCCAAATAATGATGGAAAAGTAATAAGACTTAATTTCCCAGAATTAAATGAAGAGAGAAGAAAAGAAATAGTAAAAGATATCAAAAAAATGGCAGAAGATGCAAGAGTAGTTATAAGAAGTATCAGAAGAGATGCTATTGATGATGCAAAAGCTATGCAAAAGAATTCAGAAATATCTGAAGATGAATTAAAAGTAGCAGAGGATAAGATCCAAAAATTAACAGATAAATATGTTGATGAAATTGATAGTATTTTAGAGAAAAAAGAAAAAGAAATTATGAGCATTTAAATTATAAAACTAAAAGGAGATAGAAATGACAATAGAAGACATAGATAAAGAATTTATGCCAAACCATATAGCAATAATAATGGACGGAAATAGGAGATGGGCAAGAGAGAAAGGGTTAGACACTAAATTTGGTCATAAAGCAGGAGCTGAGACTTTAGAAAAAATAGCTTCTTTTGCGAATGATATAGGTTTAAAATACTTAACAGTATATGCTTTTTCAACAGAAAACTGGAAAAGAACAAAAGAAGAAGTAGGAGCATTAATGATTCTACTAAACAATTATTTAGATAAATTCTTAAATAGAGAAAGTTTACGTAATATAAAAATCAGAGTGCTTGGAAATACTGAAAATTTAAACAATAGTTTAAAAACAAGTATAAATAAAATAGTAGAAAAATCAAAAAATAATACAGGACTTACATTAAATATAGCGTTTAATTATGGTGGTAGAGATGAAATAGTAAGAGCCGTAAGAAATATTTCCGAAGATGTTAAAAAAGGAAATATTAATGTAGAAGATATCGACGAAAAAATGATTAGTGATAATTTATTTACTAATGGGCAGCCAGAACCCGATTTACTAATAAGACCAGGTGGAGAACTGAGAATTAGTAATTTCTTGTTATGGCAATTGGCATATACGGAATTTTTATTTATTGATAAATATTGGCCAGATTTTACAGAAGAAGATTTACTAAATTCTATATCTATTTTTGAGAAAAGAAATAGAAAATTTGGTGGAAAATAAAAAGACAAAAGAAATCACTGATTTCAAAATAATATAAAATTATCTTGAAAGGGACAAAAAAATGAACTTAAAAAGAATATTATCAGGAATAATATTATTTCCTATAATGGCAATAATATTAATATTTGGAAATAAATATTTAGTAGATGTATTTATAAGTATTGTATCTATAATGAGTATACATGAATTTTATAAAGCATTTAAAGGAAAAGCAAAACCTATAACTTGGCCTGGTTATATAACATCAGCACTTATATGTTTTGTTCATCTAATACCAGTAGAGTACATTTTACCTGCTATTACATTAGTTATACTATTTAATTTATTAGTCCTATTTACACAAGTTGTTGTAACTAATTTGAAACGTAATATAACAGATATATCAATTTCTCTTTTAGGAATATGTTATATATCATTCTTTTTAGTGTTTCTTCCTCTAATAAGAGATAACTTAGAAAATGGCAGAATACTATTATGGTATGTATTCTTTATATCTTGGGGAACAGATATTTTTGCATATTTTATAGGAAGAAAATTTGGAAAACATAAATTTACTGAAATAAGCCCAAATAAATCTATAGAAGGATGTATTGCAGGTTTATTTGGATCAATTTTAGCATGTATGATTTATACTGTAATTTGTAACACAGTATGGAATTTAAATATCAATTATCTATACATATTAGGAATATCTATATTCTTAAGTATAATTAGTCAAATAGGAGATTTAGCTGCATCAAGTATAAAGAGACATTGTAAAATAAAAGACTTTAGCAACTTAATTCCAGGACATGGTGGCTTATTGGATAGAATAGATAGTGTAATATTTATATTACCATTTGCATATTTTTTATTAAGCATAATATAAAGTGGAGGAAAAATTTTGAGTTTTTTAATTACAGCTATTAAAATAATTGTCATACTTGGATTTTTAGTTTTAATTCATGAAACAGGACATTTTGTGGTAGCAAGATTCTGCAAAGTAAAGGTTAAAGAATTTGCTATAGGGTTTGGACCAGTAATTTGGAAAAAAGAAACTGAAAATACCAAGTATGCATTAAGACTAATACCTCTTGGAGGTTTTGTAAATATGTTAGGAGAAGAGGAAGTCTCTTGCGAAGAGGGTTCCTTTAGTAAAGCAGGAATACCAAAAAGAATTGCAATTGTAGCAGCAGGAGGATTAGTTAATATTATTTTTGCAATTCTTTTATATATTGTACTTATATGGATTGTAACAGGTAGCTTGTGGGCAGGAATAAGTGGGGCAGAGAGTTTTGTTATAGCTATGTGGGATAGCATAAAATTATTATTTACAGGAGGAGTGTCTGTAGATAATTTGATGGGGCCAATAGGAATATCAGGTGTAATAGCGAGTACAAGTGGAATTATAGACTTTTTATACATTATGGCCTTAATATCAATGTCACTTGGTGTTACTAATTTACTTCCTTTTCCACCATTAGATGGAGGAAAAATTTTAATATATATTATTGAAGCAATAAGGAGAAAACCAATGAAACAAGATTTTGAACTGAAACTTCAAATGATAGGATTTTTATTACTTATTACTTTATCGGTTTGTGTTGCTTTTAATGATGTCGGAAGATTAATATAGAAGATAAAAACGTAGTGAATATAAGCTTAAAAATACATTAAAAATAAAAAATAATTAAAAATTATTTTACTAATGTTATTTCGGGGGAGATATGAGCTAATGGATAAAACAATAAAAGAAATATTTAAAGATTATAATTCAGAAAGTTTTTCATTAAATGCAGGAAGAATTAAATCAATTAATCTATTTAAAAAAATAAATAAATTAGAATTGATTATTACAGCTGATGAATTTATAAAAATTGAAGATATATATAAATTTGAACAATATTTAAAACAAAGATTTAATATATTTGAAGTTAATGTAAAGGTAGAATATACTAAAAAAATAGATATTGATTTAAAACAAGAATGGAATTTAATAATATGTTATATGGCACATAAGCACCCATTAAGTAAAGCTTTTTTAAAAAATAGTACTATAGAAATTAATGATAATGAAATAGTTGTCAATATGGCAATGAAAGGAAAAATGGTACTTGATGCTAAAAAATTTGATGAAGCCTTATCTAATATAATAAAAGATATATATGGAAAAATATATAAAGTCACATTTGTAGAAAATATATCGGAAGAAGCCTTAAGAGAATATATGGAGCATAGTAAAATGCTTGAAGAAGAGGCCATTGCACAGGCAATGCAAATGGCTGAAGAATTAAGAAAAGAAAAAGAAGAATCTGAAAACAGCAATAAAAATAAAGCCAAAGAAAACACTTCTAAAAATGGGCAAATGGCTGAAGTTAGTGTGTCAATAGAAGTACCATCTAATAAAGAAGAACAAGAAACATCTCCATTAATATATGGAAGAAGCTTAAAATTAAAAGAACAATTAGTCAAAGTAATTGACTTAAGTGTTGATAGTGGAAAAGTAGTTTTAGATGGAGAAATATTAAATATAGATTCACGCGAACTAAAAAGTGGCAAAGTTTTAGTTATGTTCGATTTATATGATGGATCAAGCACAATTACATGTAAGGTATTTTCTGAAGGAGATAAATCAAAAGAATTAATAGGAAGATTAAAAGGTGCAAAAGGAATAAAACTTGAGGGAACTGCACAATTTGATCCATTTGCAAAAGAACTTGGTGTTATTGCAAATGTAATAATAGAAAGCACAGGTATAAAAAGGGAAGTTAGAAAAGATGAAGCTAAAGAAAAAAGAGTAGAGCTTCATATGCATACTCAAATGAGCCAAATGGATGGTATGACTTCTGCAACTGATTTATTAAAAAGAGCAGCTAAATGGGGAATGAAATCTATTGCTATAACAGATCATGGTGTTGTACAAGCTTTCCCAGAAGCACATCATTTTTGTGAGAAAAATCCAGATCTTAAAGTAATCTATGGAGTAGAAGCATATTTAGCACCAGATAGAACACCAGTTGTATCATTTCCTAAAGAACAAGATTTAGAAAATGCAACATTCTGTGTACTGGACTTAGAAACAACAGGTTTTTCATTTAGAACAGAGAAAATTACTGAAATAGGAATAATGAAAGTAAAGAATGGGGAAGTTTTAGATGAATTTTCATGTTTTGTAAATCCAGAAAAACCAATACCTCAAAGAGTAGTTGAAGTAACCAATATTACTGATGATATGGTAAAAGATGCAGAGACAATAGATAAAGTATTTCCTAAGATGTTAGAGTTTATAGGAGATAGTATATTAGTTGCACATAATGCGGATTTTGATATAGGATTTTTAAAATATAATGCTAAAGAATTAGGGTATACATTAGATAATACATATTTAGATACATTAAGATTATCAAAAGAATTATTCCCAGATTTTAAAAAATATAAGTTAGGAATAATTGCTGAAAATTTAGGAATTAAAGTTGAAGTTGCTCATAGAGCTTTAGATGATGTTGATACAACAGTTAAAGTGTTTAGAGTTATGCTTGATATACTTAAAGAAAAAGGTGCTAAAAAAATTGAAGATATAGATATACTTTGTGCGGGGAGCACAGATTTTAGAAGACTTCCAACATATCATGCAATAATTCTAGCCAAAGATTATGTTGGTCTTAAGAATTTATATAAATTAATTTCTTTTTCACATGTAAATTATTTCTATAAAAAACCTCGTATTCTTAAATCTCTATATAAAGAATATTCAGAGGGATTAATACTTGGAAGCGCATGCGAACAAGGAGAAATATATAGAGCAATAGTTGCAGGTAAAACTGATGAAGAAATAGAAGCAATAGCTGCTGATTATGACTATTTAGAAATTCAACCAATTGGAAATAATATGTTCATGGTTAGAAATGGTACAGTACCAGATGTGGAAGCACTTCAAGATATAAATAAAAAGATAGTAGAACTAGGAGATAAACTTGGAAAACCAGTAGTTGCTACTTGTGATGTTCATTTTATGGATCCACAAGATGAAATATATAGACGTATATTAATGGCAGGTCAGGGATATGATGATGCTGATGAACAAGCACCACTATATCTTCGCACTACAGAAGAAATGCTTAAAGAATTTGAATATTTAGGTGAAGAAAAAGCATATGAGGTTGTAGTAACAAATACAAATAAAATAGCTGATATGTGTGAAAAAATAAGTCCAATTTCACCAGAAAAATGTGCTCCACATATTGATGGATGTGAACAAACAATTAAAGATATAGCTTATGGTAAAGCACATGAATTATATGGAGATCCATTACCAGATTTGGTTCAAGAAAGATTAGATAAAGAACTAAATTCAATTATAAAAAATGGATTCTCGGTTATGTATATTATAGCTCAAAAATTAGTGTGGAAATCGAATGAAGATGGGTATATAGTTGGTTCAAGAGGATCTGTTGGTTCATCATTTGTTGCAAACATGACTGGTATTACAGAGGTAAACTCACTTCCACCACATTATAGATGCCCTAAATGTAAATATTCAGATTTTACTGATTATGGGTATGCTTGTGGATTTGACCTTCCAGATAAAGACTGTCCAAAATGTGGAACTAAAATGGTTAAAGATGGAATAGATATACCATTTGAAACATTCCTTGGATTTAATGGAGATAAAGAGCCTGATATTGACTTAAACTTCTCAGGAGAATATCAAGCAAAAGCTCATAAATATACAGAAGTAATATTTGGTAAAGGAACAACTTTCAAAGCAGGTACTGTTGGTACTGTTGCTGATAAAACTGCATATGGTTATGTTAAGAAATATTATGAAGAAAGAGGAGTGCCAATAAATAATGCTGAAGTATTACGTATAGCTAAAGGATGTACGGGTATAAAAAGAACAACTGGACAACATCCAGGAGGAATTATAGTTGTGCCAAAAGGGAGAGAAATTTATGAATTTTGTCCTGTACAACATCCTGCAGATGATCCTAATTCAGATATAATTACTACACATTTTGATTATCACTCAATAGATCAAAACTTACTTAAGTTAGATATTCTAGGACATGATGATCCAACAATGATTAGAATGTTATTTGATATAACAGGTATAGACCCAACTAAAGTACCACTAGATGATAAAGAAACTATGTCAATATTTAGTTCAACAGATGCTTTAGGTGTAACTCCTGAACAAATTAAAAGTAAAGTAGGAAGCTATGGAATTCCTGAGTTTGGTACCAAATTTGTAAGAGGAATGCTTGTGGATACTAAACCTACAACTTTCGATGAATTAATTCGTATATCTGGATTATCACATGGTACTGATGTATGGCTTGGAAATGCGCAAAGCTTAATTGATGAAGGAACAGTAACCTTAAATGAGGCTATATGTTGTCGTGATGATATTATGATTTATTTAATAAAGAAGGGTCTTCCACCAAATAAAGCATTTAAGATAATGGAAACTGTTCGTAAAGGTAAAGCATTAAAAGATCCAGAAAAATGGGCAGAATTTGTAGCATTAATGAAAGAACATGATGTACCAGAATGGTATATTAAGTCATGTGAAAAAATTAAATACATGTTCCCTAAGGCACATGCTGCAGCCTATGTAACGAATGCATTTAGAATAGCATGGTTTAAGGTACACGAGCCAAAAGCATATTATGCAGCATATTTTACAATAAGAGCAGATGAATTTGATAGTGATATAATGTGCTATGGAAAAGAAAAAGTTATAAACAAAATGAAAGAAATTGATTTAGCTGGTAATAGTGCTACTACAAAAGATAAAAATATGTATGCAATCTTAGAATTAGTATTAGAAATGTATGAAAGAGGAATCAATTTCCTTCCAATAGATTTATATAAATCACATGCTACTAAATTTTTAGTAGAAGAAGAAGGAATACGTCCACCACTTAATAGTATACCAGGCTTAGGAACAGTTGCTGCAGAAGGAATAGATGATGCAAAAAAAGACGGAAAATTCATGTCAATAGATGATATGAAGATACGTTCTAAAATAGGTAAATCAGTTATAGAACTTTTGGATAGAGTGGGATGCTTAAAAGGAATGAGTCAAAGTAATCAAATGAGTTTATTCGGATAAAAGATAGATATTAACGTATTAGTAATAAATAAGGAGTAATATATGTACAAAGATAGTAATGATAGATTAAATGAATTAGTAGAGTATATAGAAAAACATTTAACAGATGAAATAAAGTATGATAAATTAGCAAAAATACTTGCTGTTAATGAATATACTTTATCTAGAATATTCCTTTTTGTTACTAATATGTCGATTACTGAATATATAAGAAAAAGAAGAATTAGTATGGCAGCAATGGAGCTGATAAATAGTAATTCTAAAGTTATTGATATAGCTGTTAAATATGGATATGATTCTAGTATAAGTTTTTCTAGAGCATTTAAAAAAATGATGGGATTTAATCCAAAAGATATTAAGAAAAATAAAGATTTTATAAAATTATTTCCTATCTTAAAATTTAATGATACTTCTGATAATGATTTGGATCTAGAATTTGAATACAAAGAAGTAAATAATCTTAGTCTTGAATTATATGGAATCAGTGCTGAAATGAAAGTTTTTGAAATTCCTAAGTATGCAGATGCTCTATGGAAAGAAACTAGCAAAAAATATCAAGATAGAATTGATTTTGATTTTGGTGTTGTTGAATATAATAATGTTATACAAAATCAGAATGATGATGCAAAATATTATGTGGCTACAAAAGAAAAGTTTAAAGGCGGTAAAAAAATAGAGATATTAAACAAAAATTATTTAGTATTTAAATTAAATAGTAATAATGCACAAAAAATTTCAGAATATACTAAAACAATTTATAAAAATTTTATAAGTGAATTTGGATATGATATAGATAGATCTCCTGATATTGAAGAATATGTTGATGGAGTTACATATATTCATATTCCAATAATTAAGGATTAAGTCTAAAATAATAATAATGTGATTAAAATAGTAGCTTATATATAATTATAGATATAAGCTACTATTTTTTTATCATTCTTATTATATAAAAATACAAAATTATATATGAAAACATTACTTTTTATTTCTTATATAGACATAATGTCTTTAATAAAAACAAAAAAAGCATGAAAAAAAGTTACCATAAAATATTTCAAATATTAATGTGGAAAAAGTCTAAAATGAAACCCACTATTTATAGTTATTCACAGAGTTATCCACATTATCCACATGCATGTGGATAGTAATTTGTTAAAAAATTACAATAATTATGCAACATAATGTCACAATATAATTAAAAAAGAAAATATATAAATAAAAAAGTAGAAAAAAGTCTGTGGATAAAAATAAAATTTAACCTTAATCGTATATTTTTTGAAATGTTTAAAAATGTTTTAAAACTTAAATCTTTAAAAGTACTAAAATAAATCTTGACAATTCTAAAACAAGAGCATATAATATTGACAATAAAATAGTTACTGTGAAAAAGAAAAAATATGATAACATTTATTTTTAGAGAATTGGTGATGGTGGAAAACCAATAATAAATGCATATGGGGAGCTTTGGAGTAACATACCAAATTAAGGTGCTTAAAACTGGGATTAATTTTAATAGAATCTAAGTTTTAAGAAGTAGGGTGGAAACGCGGAATATAACTTTCGTCCCTAGCTATTAAAAATATGCTAGGTATGAAAGTTTTTTTGATTTTAATTAATGGAAATCAATGTCGTGCACATTAACTTGCATGTATAAAAAACTTTCATATATTAGCAAATAAAATTAAAGGGAGGAATTTTTATGTTAAAATCAATGGACACACTAGTTGCACTATGCAAAAACAGAGGATATGTATATCCGGGTTCTGAAATTTATGGAGGACTTGCTAATACATGGGATTATGGGCCTTTAGGTGTAGAATTAAAAAATAATATAAAAAAAGCATGGATGAAAAAATTTGTACAAGAAAGTAAATATAATGTTGGATTAGATGCTGCAATTCTTATGAATCCAGAAGTTTGGGTTGCATCAGGGCATGTTGGAAATTTTTCAGATCCTTTAATAGATTGTAAAGAATGTAAAACAAGACACAGAGCTGATAAATTAATTGAAGAATGGGCACATAGTCAAGGAAATGATATGATTGCTGATGGAATGAGTGATGAAGCAATGATAAATTTCATAAAGGAGAATCATATTCCCTGTCCAAACTGTGGAAAAGAAAATTTTACAGACATTCGTAAATTTAATTTAATGTTTAAAACATTCCAAGGAGTTACTGAAGATAGTAAATCAGAAATATATTTAAGACCAGAAACTGCTCAAGGAATATTTGTTAATTTTAAAAATGTAATGCGTACAACAAGAAGAAAATTACCAATGGGTATTGCACAAATAGGAAAGGCTTTTAGAAATGAAATAACTCCTGGAAATTTCACATTTAGGACACGTGAATTTGAACAAATGGAATTAGAATTTTTCTGTAAACCAGGAACAGATTTAGAATGGCATAAATATTGGAAAGAATTTTGCGAAAACTGGTTATTAAGCTTAGGAATGAAAAAGGAAAATATTAGACTAAGAGATCATTCACCAGAAGAGCTTTCACATTATAGTAACGGTACAACAGATATAGAATTTGCATTCCCATTTGGATGGGGAGAATTATGGGGTATTGCTGATAGAACAAATTATGATCTAAAACAACATATGGATCATTCAAAAGAAGATATGACATATTTGGATCCAGAAACGAACGAAAAGTATATACCATATTGTATTGAACCATCACTTGGATGTGATAGAGTTGCTTTAGCATTTTTATGTAATAGTTTTGATGAAGAAGAAATAGCAGATGGAGATGTAAGAACAGTACTTCATTTACATCCAGCTTTAGCCCCATATAAAGTAGCAGTATTACCACTTTCTAAGAAACTAAGTGAAAAAGCAGGAATAGTTTATGAAATGCTATCTAGAGAATTTATGTGTGATTATGATGAAGCAGGAAGTATTGGAAAAAGATATAGAAGAGAAGATGAAATAGGAACACCATATTGTGTAACAATAGATTTTGATACTTTAGAAGATAACTCAGTAACAATTAGAGATAGAGATACAATGGAGCAAGTTAGAGTAAAAATTGATGAGCTTGTAAATTGGTTAGAAGATAAAATTAAATTTTAATAATCATTGTAAAGTTTAGTAAAATTTACTCATGATAAAGTTTGGAGGAGAAAATATTGGGAAATATTAAATATGTATTAAAAAGAATAAAATCTATGGATAAAAAAGCCATGTTTGACAAAATAGATTCTATACATAAAAAAACAGGAAAATCTAAATTATATTTGTTATTTGATATGCAAAGATGTGCTATGAAATATGGTGCTGGATATATGGATTATGATTTGTTTGAAATGTATAATTTAAATGCAAAACAACGTGATACATATATCACAAGAGGTAGAAACAACGAAATAGTTAGTAAATATAATGATAAAGCATATTTCCATATATTTGAAAATAAAAATGAATTTAATGAAGTTTTTAAAGATTATATAAAAAGAGATTGGATAAATGTTAGAGATACTCCAAAAGAAAATGTAATAGCATTTATGGAAAAGCATAATGAATTTATGGCAAAGCCTGTTGATGGCGGATGCGGTCATGGGATAGAAAAAATAAATACTCAAGATTATAGCTCACTTGACGAAGTATATAAAAAATTAGTAGAAGGTAATAATAATTTTGAATTAGAAGAAGTTATTAAACAACATCCAGAAGTTAGTAAAATATATCCAGATGCTATAAATACAGTTAGAGTGGTGACAATATTAAAAAATGGAATCCCACATGTTATATGCGCATATTTTAGGATTGGAAATGGAAAATTTGTAGACAATTTTAATAGTGGCGGAATGGTTGCTCCTGTAAATGAGATGACAGGTGAAGTTATGGATAAAGCAATTGATAAAAATAAAAACTTATATGAAACACATCCTAAAACGGGAGCAAAAATAAAAGGCTTTAAATTCCCGGATTGGGATAAAGCAATCCAAATGTGTAAAGAAGCAGCTAAGGTAGTTCCACAAATGGGATATATAGGATGGGATGTTTGCTTTACACCAGATGGACCAATTTTTGTAGAGGGAAATGAATTCCCTGGTCATGATATATATCAATTACCTGAACATACTCCAGATAAAATCGGAATGATGCCAAAATTTAATATAGAGTAAAATAAATATATTATGAGATAAAAGATAGAGTAAGAGAGTAACAAAATTTATTTATAATTAGGAGAAGAATAGTTTTGAAAGGAAAAAGATTTAAAAAAAAGACAAACTCTTTTATGAAAAATGTTGTAATACTTATATGCTCTCAATTTCTTATAAAAGTATTAGGATTAATATATAAGCTCGTTATAACAAATATAGAAGGGTTTGGAGATACTGGGCTTGGATATTACTCAGCTGGATATCAAATATATTCTCTTTTATTAACACTTTCATCAATAGGAATACCAAGTGTAATATCAAAATTAGTATCTGAAAGGATCGCAATAGGTGATACAAAAGGAGCACAAAGAATCTTTAAAGTTGCTTTTAAATTCTTCACTACTTTAGGACTTGTATTATCAATTGGCTTATTTTTAGGAGCAGATTTTATAGCTACTAATATTCTAAATGTGCCAGATGTTGCATATGTAATGAAAGTATTGTCTCCAGCGATATTCTTTGTTGCAATGTCAGCTGTATTTAGAGGATATTTTTCAGGACAACAAGATATGAAACCAACAAGTGTATCACAAACATTAGAGCAATTTTTTAATTGTGTATTAACAATAACTTTTGTATATGCTTGTATAGGAAGAGATACATATATAATGGCAGCAGCAGGAAATCTTTCTACAACACTTGCTATAATGATTACATTTATGTATTTAATTATGTATTATAAGAGAAATAAGCTTGATACAAGAGATTCAATAAAATCACCAGAAAAGAGAAAATCTGATAAGCAATTATTAAAAACAATACTTGGAATATCTATTCCAATAACTATAAGCTCAGTTATTTCAGTTATTAGCGGAGTTATAGATACTGCAACAGTAAGTAATTGTATACAAATTTCACTTCAAAATGCAAATATGACAAAAGAAGCTTTAGAACAGGCTGCAATGAGTGCAACAGGAATTTTATCAAAAGTTGATACTTTAGTAAGTTTTCCACTGGCAATAAATTTAGCATTTTCTACAGCACTTACACCTGCAATCTCAGAAGCTCTTGCAAAAAAAGATAAAGCTACAGCATCTAGAAGATTATCATTTTCATTTTTTGCTTCATTAATTATAATATTGCCATGTGCAGTAGGATTTATAACTTTAGCTCAGCCAATATTACAAATGATATACCCAACAGCATCAGAAGGCGCTGGAATATTAATGATCGCATCAGTTTCAATGATATTAACTGCGCTTTCACAAACAATGACAGGTGGTCTTTATGGAGTAAATAAATCAAAAATTCCAGCTATTGCTGCAGGACTGGGGGCAGTTACTAAATTTATACTTAATATGATTTTAATAAGTAATCCAAATATAGGTATATATGGAGCAGCTATAAGTTCTTTCATATATCAAATCATCGTATTTGTAATATGTTATAGAGTTCTAAATGGAAGTGTTAATATGCATATTAAATTTAGAAGTCATATATTAAAGCCTGTAATTTCAGTAATTGGAATGGGTATAATAGTATATATCGGATATAATATAATGAATATGTTCTTAGGAAATACAATTAGTACTTTATTATCGATTGTATTAGGAGCTGTTTCTTATTGTTTATTAATATTATTTACAAAAACATTATCAAAAGATGATATAATGATGATTCCTTATGGAACTAAAATATATAATATTTTAGAAAAATTAAAAATATATAAAGAAGAAAAAGAGCCATTAAAATAAATTTCAAAATTAGGAGAATAAAATGAGTGATATAACTAAATATCTAATCATATATTTGATTGTAATTAATTTAATAGCCTTCTTAGTAATGTTTTTAGATAAAAGAAAAGCAAAATACGGAAAATGGAGAATTCCAGAACAAACATTATTTATTGTTGCTTTAATTGGAGGAAGTATTGGAGCAATTGCTGGAATGTATACATTTAGGCATAAAACTAAGAAACTTAGATTTTCTATAGGATTTCCAGTAATATTAATTTTACAAATATTATTAGTATTTATGATATATAATGATTTTATAAAATAAATAAGAAAATTGGACGTTAATGAAATCCAAGATTTCGACGTCCACATGTGCATTTTGCTTCGCAAATATGCACAGCCCAAGGAAAATTAACATTGTTGTATAGGGAAAAATCATTAAAAATACTGAAATTTCAGAGAAAAAGTCGATTTTTCCTATACAATAATAAAAGTAAACAAATTATTAAAGAAATTTGTTTACTTTTTTTAATATTATATATATAATATTTGTATTAATATTAATTAATAATTAAAGTTTAGTAAAAAAGTACTAAATTTAATACATAAAAAAATATTAATTGCAAAAGATATAAATATGGGAGGAACAATTATGGATAAAAAGTATGTATATCTATTTAAAGAAGGAAATGCATCAATGCGTGAACTACTTGGAGGAAAAGGAGCAAACCTTGCTGAAATGACTAATTTAGGGCTTCCAATTCCACAAGGATTTACAATTACAACAGAAGCTTGTATAGAATACTATGATAATGGAGAAAAAATTTCAGACCAAGTAAAATCACAAATTTTTTCAAGTTTAAGAGAATTAGAGAATATGACTAAAAAGAAATTTGGAGATCCTGAAAATCCACTTTTAGTTTCAGTTCGTTCAGGAGCAAGAGCTTCAATGCCTGGAATGATGGATACAATATTAAATCTTGGCTTAAATAAAGAAGTAGTTGAATCTATGGCTAAAAAGAATGAAAGATTTGCTTATGATAGTTATAGAAGATTTATACAAATGTTTAGTGATGTTGTAATGGAAATACCAAAAACATTATTTGAAAATGCTATAGATGAAATGAAGAATCAAAGAGGAGTTAAATTAGACACAGAATTAAATGCAGAAGATTTAAAAGAATTAGTAGAAATATTTAAAGGAATATATTTAAAAGAACATGGTTCAGAATTTCCTATAAATCCAGAAGAGCAATTAATAGAAGCTGTAACTGCAGTATTTAGATCATGGAATAATCCAAGAGCTATAACATATAGAAGATTAAACGATATACCAAGTAGCTGGGGTACAGCTGTTAATGTACAGGAAATGGTATTTGGAAATATGGGAGAAGATTGTGGTACAGGTGTTGCATTTTCACGTAACCCAGCAACAGGTGAAAACAAAATATTTGGTGAGTATTTAATGAATGCACAAGGTGAAGATGTTGTTGCAGGTATTCGTACACCTATGCCAATTGAGACATTAAAAGAAACAGATATGGAAGCATATCAGGATTTTGTAATGTATGCAAATAAACTTGAGAAACATTATAAAGATATGCAAGATATGGAATTTACGATTGAAAATGGAAAGTTATATTTCTTACAAACTAGAAATGGTAAAAGAACAGCTACAGCAGCACTTCAAATAGCAGTTGATTTAGTTAATGAAGGAATGATTACAGAAAAAGAAGCAGTTTTAAGAGTTGAACCAAATCAATTAGATCAATTATTACATCCTAATTTTGATCAGGAAAAATTAAAACAAGCAAAACCAATTGCTAAAGGCCTTGCTGCATCTCCAGGAGCTGCAACTGGAAAAGTTGTATTTACAGCAGATGATGCTCTAGTAAAACATGAAGCAGGTGAAAAAGACTTAATATTAGTAAGACTTGAAACATCTCCAGAAGATATTGATGGAATGCATGTATGCCATGGAATACTTACTGTAAGAGGTGGTATGACATCACATGCAGCAGTTGTTGCACGTGGTATGGGTACTTGTTGTGTATCTGGATGTTCAGAAATATCAGTAAATGAAGAAACTAGAACATTTACAGTAAATGGAAACACATATCATGAAGGAGACTGGATTTCTTTAGATGGTTCTACAGGAAATGTTTATGGAGAAAAAATTGATACTGTAAATGCTACAGTTTCAGGAAATTTTGCTAAATTTATGGAATGGGCTGATAGATATAGACAAATGGAAGTTAGAACAAATGCTGACACACCAAAAGATGCAAAACAAGCATATGAATTTGGAGCACAGGGGATTGGTTTATGCAGAACAGAGCATATGTTCTTTGCTCCAGAAAGAATAGCAGCTATAAGAGAGATGATAGTATCAAAAACAAAGGAACAAAGAGAAAAGGCTTTAGATAAAATACTTCCAATGCAAAGAGAAGATTTTGAAGGATTGTTTAGAGAAATGAAAGGACTTCCAGTAACAATTAGATTACTAGATCCACCTTTACATGAATTCTTACCTCATACTGATGAAGAAATAGCAGACCTAGCTAAAGATATGAATATGACATTTGAAGAATTAAAAGATGTTGTTGTTGGTTTACATGAATTTAATCCAATGATGGGACATAGAGGATGTAGATTAGATATAACATATCCTGAAATAGGTGTAATGCAAACTAAGGCAATTATTGGAGCAGCAATAAATGTAAAAAGAGAAGGTATAGATGTAAAGCCTGAAATAATGATACCTTTAGTTGGTGACTTTAAAGAACTTGTTTATGTTAAAAACATTATTACAAAAACAGCAGATGAAATGTTACAGCAAGAAAAAATGGATATTAAGTATATGGTAGGAACAATGATAGAAATACCTAGAGCTACATTAATAGCAGATAAAATTGCTAAAGAAGCCGAATTTTTCTCATTTGGTACAAATGATTTAACACAAATGACATTTGGATTTAGCCGTGATGATGCAGGAAAATTCTTAGGTGAATATTATTCTAAAAATATTTATGATTTTGATCCATTTGCAAGAATAGATGAAGAAGGTGTAGGACAGCTTGTTGAACATGCTGTAAAACTAGGAAGACAAACAAGACCTGATATAGAACTTGGTATTTGTGGAGAGCATGGTGGAAATCCACCAACAGTTGAATATTGTCATAGAATAGGATTAACATATGTTTCTTGTTCACCATATAGAGTTCCAATAGCACGCTTAGCAGCAGCACAAGCAGCTATTAAATATCCTAGGTAAAATATAAATTTTATAAATAAACTTAAATAAACTTTTGCTAATTTAAAAATAACCCAAAATTGTTATAATAAGAACTTTAACAATTTTGGGTTATTTTTTTTCAATAAACTGCCGAATAATTTTCTTATTTTTTTAGGGTATATATAGATAAAATAAATATAATATGATAGAATTCTAAATATGATAAAAGATAATAAAATATAAATAAGGAGAGAAAATGGAAGAGATAATTTTAGCATCAAATAATCAAGGAAAAGTAAATGAAATTCAAGTAATATTAAAAGAATATAAAATAATATCATTAAAAGAAGCAAATATTGATATTGAAGTTGATGAAGATCAAGATACATTTGAAGGAAATGCTTTAAAAAAAGCAATAGAAATATGTAAATTAACTAATAAAATATGTATTGCTGATGATAGTGGATTATGTGTTGAAGCACTTAATGGATTTCCTGGAGTGAAAACAGCAAGATTTTTAGGAGAAAATGCAAATCAAAAAGAAAGAAATACATATATATTAGAAATGATGAAAGATATATCTAATAGAAAAGCAGAGGTAGTTACTTGTATTGCAGTAGCAAAACCAAATGGAAAAACTAATGTATACAAAGGCATATTAGAAGGTTATATTTCAAAAGAAAAAAGAGGAAATAATGGGTTTGGATTTGACGAAATATTTGAACTAGAAGATGGAAGAACATTAGCAGAGTTAAGTAAAAAAGAAAAAAATAAAATTAGTAGTAGAAAAAAAGCATTAGAAAAAATAAAAATATAAAAATTTTATAATATATGTACTATAAATTCTTTTTTTGATATAATATCAAATGTAATAAAAAATAATAGGGGGTCTTTTTATGAGAAAAAAATTAATAATAACAATTGTAGTTTTAGCTCTTGTATGTTGTCTGTTAATTGGAGGAATAATATGGTCTTTACTTCCAAAAGATACAAAGCAAGCAAATGGGGAACCAGCTAATGTAATAGCGCAGGATACAAATACAGTGATTCAATCAGATGTAGTTACAAATAATAATGAATTTGTAGAAAAATATGCACAATACTTAAGAGAAAATATATTCGAAAATACTTCTTCAAATGTTACTGCTGTTTTTATTAATATACAAAATGACGAAAACGCAATTCCGGTATTGGCATATAAAAGAGATTATAGTTTAGGATTTTTATCATTAAATGGTGATGAAGTTCAAGAAAGTAAAGAATACTATGAAGCAAATATAAGAATGTTATATAATGTAGAAGATGATAGATTAAATTATTTTGTGGAAGATGATGATAAATACATTTTTGTAAATGATATTGTTAACCAAAATAGTATAATAACTGAAATAGATGTTGATGATGAAACAATGTATTATAAATATATAAATTTAAATAAAATGGTTGCAATGAACGAGATAAGTTTTGAAAATTTATCACAAGACTTACAAAATCTATATACGACCTACCAAAATACAGAAGTTATAGATGCAACTATGCAACAAACAATAGATGAGCAAATGCAAGAAATAAAAGATAATGTTTTAGTTGCTGACTCAAAAGGAATATCTAATGCAAAATATACAGCAGAATATGGTACATATGTATGTGGTGATGAATATACATTTACAATGAATTCAGATAGCTCAGCTGTATTTACATATGACGATGGACTTATAAATCATTATGAACATTCAAATAGTTACGTTCTAGAGCATGATATTATAAATTTCAGAAATGGAGAAAGAGAATTTAGAATTATAGGAAATAATCAGTTACAAGAAGTTGAGAATAACCAAATCTATAATTTACAGAAGTAACATATTATATAAGTTATAAAGATTTTTATTTAAATAACTATGTAAAAACATCATATTAATTTGATAGTAGATAGATATGATGTTTTTCTATGCTTAGAAATTTAATAAAAGTACTTAAATTTACATAAATTCAAAAATATGGTATAATATAAGTTGTACAATAAAATAAAAAGGAGGACATTAAATTATGTCAAAAGATTTTCAGAGGATACATAGACGGTTAGGACGTACAGAACAAAAACAGCTCTATGTGACTTATGATGGATATTGTCAATGCAATTGCCAGTGCTGTCGGAATAAGGTTTTCAGTGATGACGAAATGCAGAGCAAGAGGTACATACTGGATGAAGTTCTGAAAAAGAACTACAAACAGTTCCGTCATATCGTATTTGGAGGTGGCGAGCCGTTATATAAGATCGATAAGATCTGGAGACTCATTACCGAACTAGATATGAGAAATGAAATGGAAGCTAATTTCGACGAGGAAGATGACGACGAGAAGGTAACTTACTATTCTATTGTAACAAATGGAGCAAGAGAGCTCTTTTTAGAGGAACTGGATCACAATTGTGCGACTTGCAGAAGATTCCAGACAATAATCTTTTCACGTTATCACTATGATGATGAGATTAACAAAAGTATCTTCCGGCCAAGGAGCAATGAGGAGCTTCTTTCTTCAGAAGATTTGGAAGAAATATGCCATTCTATGAAGAAAAAAATTCAGCTTTCTTGTCTGTGCCAGAAAGGTGGTATAAATACCCTTGAAGACGTGATTGAATACATTCAGTGGGCTGCAAAACTTGGAATTACTAATGTAATGTTCAGTAACTTCCAGGATGATGTAACACCGGATTTGGCAAAAGAAAACTTAAGCTGTGATCCGAAGATCTTTCAGAAGGCTATGAAGGAACTTAGCGAAAGAGGTTTTGAGTCAGATAAACCGATTGCTTTTAGTGCGGGTTTTAAGCTCACAACCTTTGATGGAATCATTGAAACCAAAAAAGAAGTGGAAGGAACATTTCTTCCTCCAGAACTTCAGCTCGTAATGAGCCTTATGGGAATGGAAGATATGATTCCATCCGTGAAAGCAGAGGCAGTTGTAGGAAGAAAGATGACTGTATCTTTTAAGGAGTATATTCCTGAAGATCTGCTCCGCGCATATTGGAAGAGTGCCAAAAGGCGCACTTACAATTATTCTGCTATGCCAAATGGAGATTTGTTCTCTGATTGGTCTTGCGGTAAGAAGTTGTAAGAAATCCATGCAGTGTACTGTTAAAATCTCTTTGGGACCGGTCAAATGGTCCTGAAGGGGTATTTTTATTTACTATCTGAAACCATATAAAATTGACTTAAATTTACATAAATGATAAAATATATATATCAAATACAAGGAGGTATAGACTTTATGATTAAAAAATTTTTTGGATGCTTTCCAAAAGGAAAAGAAAAGGTGGAACGGGAGAAATACCGAGATGTATTAGCTGTAAGTAAAGATTTATATATCTCGGTAATATCAGATGCTTTAATACCAGACAAGCAGCAAATAGTAGACATAATAGTTGACTGCAAACAAGAAGGCGGCGATGATTGTGGCTATCGCATTGCACGAAGACTGGTTGAGGCTGAACTATATCCAGACCTGTGTGCCGCTAGAGTTGATGGTGGAAAAATGGGTGAAATATGGAAAGTTGAACTTTCTTCTAATCCACATGAATTTACAGATTAAATATACCTTTTTTGATTATCAGGGCGCTTTATTTAGCGCCTCTATTTTTTATTGCATAGGAAATTTCGCAAGAAATTTCCGGAGCAACAAGGTTAAGTTACCTTGGTTGTGCGTATTTGCGAAGCAAAACGCACATGTGGCAAAGCCACTTTTCTTATATTTTTTATTTTATATTTTTATTTGTAAAATTTTGTTATTAAAAATAAAAAAAAATATAAATAAAAAAATTTTTATTGGAAAAAATAAAATTGAGTAAGGAGGTATAAAATGAAAAATAAATTAAAACTAACAATTCTATTTATTCTATTTTTTGCAATTTTATTTATATTACCAAATATAAGTAATGCTGCAACATTAAATGCAAATGATGAAGAATCTTTAAATAGTGTTATTTCAAGTGCTAATAGTGGTGATACTATCGAAATAGAAAACAATATAACAATAAATAAACCTATAGTAATTCAAAAAGAATTAATAATAGATGGTAATGGATATACAATATCAGGTTCAAGTGATTGGACATCTACATCAGGAAATCAAACAATGTTTACAGCTCAGTTTACTGAAGGAAAATTAACATTAAGAAATATAGATTTAAATAATGGTCCTAAATATGGAGTACAAGCATATGATGGAGCAACTGTAATATTAGAAGATGTATCAATAACAGGTTTTAGATATGGAGGAGTTTTGGTAAATGGTGGTAATGTTGAAGTAAGAGACTTGCATTTGGGTTTTAATGGTACAGGAGCAAATAATGGTATAGAAATTGATAAAGGAGCATCTGCAACTAATAATCCTACATTAACTATGAACGGAACTTTAACATCTGAATCAAAAGAAAATGTAGTTAGACCAGCTGATAATGGATATATGACTGAATTTACAGTGACTAACACTGAAAATACGACAAATAAAGTTGTTATTGCAGGTGATAAAGTCGTTTTAACAGATGAAAATAATAATGTAATTGCAGAATCAGATGTGCCTGGAAGTGTTACTGCAAATTCTGATCAAGAAAAAGTTATAATTTCATTAGTAGTTAATGATGAAACAAAGAGAATAACTGTAAATAAAGATGAGAAAATAACAAAAGAATTATTAGAATCTCACATAGTATTAGAAGATGGATATAAAGTAGATGGATTTTTCTTAGATGAAGAATATAAAAACGAATTTGATTTTAATACTAATATAAGCTCTGATACAACTATATATGCTAAAATTACACAGACTCAAGATAATGATAATGAAAATGTTGTAATAGATACAGAACAAAATAAAGGAGAAAGTGATGAAACACCTAAGACAGGAACCAAGAGTTATTTAGGAATAGCTTTACTTGCTATAATATTTTCAGCAATAATTGTAATATTTATGAGGAAAAGAGATAAAATAGGATAGACTTAAAAAGTCTATTCTTTTAATATATAATTATGGATTCAATTTATGAATAAAAATATTAATGAAAGTAGTAGAATTTCATGTAAAGCTATTGTTTATATTTTTCTTCTTTTTATAATTATTTTATCATTATGCTATATTTTTAAGTATTTATTATTAAAAAAAGAAGCTATAGAAGAAAGTAGTTTATTAAATGATATAATATTAGAAAACAATATTAGTTATAATAATAGTAAAATATCTGAAAAAGAAAAGGCAAATAATGAGAAAAAAGAAAGGATAGAAAAAGTAAAAGAATTAAATAAGCAGTATAAAGATATAGTTGGTTGGATCCAAATAGAAGGTACAAAAATAAATTATCCAGTTTTACAGGGTGATGATAATGATTATTATATGTCACATAATTATAAAAAAGAAAAATCAGAAAAAGGATCAATTTTTTTAGATTATAGATATGAATTAGACAAACCTAGTAATAATTTATTAATATATGGTCATAATTTAATAACAGGAGAGATGTTTAAAGATTTATTAAAATATTCGGACGAGGAGTTTTATAAAACACACCCAATTATTAGATATACAACTACTGAAGAGGATTCAGAATATGAAATATTATCAGTATTTAAATCAAGAGTGTATTATGAATCAGAAGAAAATGTTTTTAGATATTATCAATTTATAGATACAGAGAATGAAGAAGAATATAATGAATTTATTCAAAGTGCAAAGAAAAGTGCAATTTATGAAACAGGAATTGAAGTGGAATATCCAGATCAATTAATTACTTTATCTACATGTTCATACCATACTGAGAATGGTAGATTTGCTGTCATAGGTAGAAAAAAGGAAGAATAAATAATAGAACGAATTAATTTACTGCTTAATTGATTCGTTCTATTTTTATATTATTGAGTGATTTTTATTTAAAAATATATATGTATAAAATTATCAGATTTACATTATGTAACCTATAAGATATAATATATAGGAATAAAAATAAGTAGGAGGGATGATATTATGCCAAATAATTTTGGAGAGATATTAAGAGCTCTTCGGAAGGAGAGAGGATTAACTGCTGTTCAACTTTCAAAGATTGTTAAGGACGTGGATATAAATAATGCTGTAGAAATACAGTATATGTTCATGAACTTGTATTCTCAAGCATATGCAGAGAAGACAAGAATGCTTGAGAATAACCATGAATATGAAGATATATATGGTATAGTTCTTCAGCAGATAATCATGATGAGAGTTCTAATTCCGAAATATTTTTTAGCTCAAAGAAAGGGAAGCCATTGAAGGCTTCCTATTTTTTAGTAAGTAAATTAAATAAACAAATATAGTTAAAAAAGACTAGTCGCAGGAATTCTAGCATGGAGAAATGAAGAAGGAGCTGCACTAGTACTTATGGTATTGGGATTGGCGATAATTTTTATCCCATGGGATAAAGTAATTGAATTATTATAAGAGGAAGGTCGCAGCTTCGGCGACCTTCAAAACATTGTATATATTAATTTTAGATATAATATATATTAAAACTTATGAAATTAAATGATTTAGATAAGTAGAATGTAGGAAAAGATACTTGACAATAACAAACAAGTGTTTTAAAATATATCATACAATAATATCATAAAAATTGTAATAAATGTACTAAAAATAAAATAATAAACGATATAAATATGCTATTATGAGTTATATTACAAGGAAAGTGATAGTTATGGAAAAAGAAAATGATAATGTTATTTTAGTAAATAAAGAATCAGATGTAGAAAAATATGAAACAGAAAAAATAAAAAATTTAATTTATACAATTAGAGGAAAACAAGTAATGTTATATAGTGATGTGGCTATGTTATATCATTATCCAACTAAACGTATAAATGAAGCAGTAAGAAGAAACATTGAGAGATTTCCTGAAAATTTTTGCTTTAAATTAACTGAAATTGAAGCAGAAAACTTGAGGTCGCAATTTGCGACCTCAAGTTTAGAAAAAGAAAATTATGGAGGTAGAAGATATTTGCCATATGTTTTTACAGAACAAGGAATTGCTATGCTTTCAGGTTTGCTAAAAAATGATATTGCAATTCAAGTAAGTATAAATATAATGAATGCTTTTGTTGAGATGAGGAGATTTATAGCAACCAATGGACAAGTATTTGAAAGACTGACTAGAATAGAATATAGGGTGTTGAATCAAAATAAAATGTTAACAGAACATGAAAAGAAATTTGAAAAAGTTTTTGATGAACTTCAAAAAAATGAAAAAAAAGGATTTAAACAAAATATATTTTTTGATGGACAGATTTACGATGCATATAGTTTGATTATAGATATTATAAAGAGAGCAAAACAAAAAATTTTAATCATAGACAATTACATAGATGATAGTATTTTGAAAATGTTATCAAGGAAAAATAAAGATGTAGAAGTAGTAATATTAACGACACAGAATAGCAATATAAGAAAATTGGATATTCAAAAATTTAATAAGCAGTATCCAGTATTAAAATTAGCATATACCAATAAATTTCATGATAGATTTATTGTAATAGATAACAAAGAATTATATCATGTGGGTGCTTCTTTGAAAGATTTAGGAAAAAAATGTTTTGCAATTTCTAAGATAGATGATCAAGAATATATAAATATAATTAGTGAATATGGATAGAGAAAAGATGCTAATATACAACAGAAAGAACCTTTTGTGATGTTACGAAAATGTTTTAAACAATAAAAGGATAACATAAGCTTTAATGGTCGCAATTTGCGACCATAAAGTTTATTATATTTCAATCCTTGGCTCATATTTCTCAAGCCACATGTTAACCTGACACAAATAAGCCATAAGTTGAGGACCAGTCATAAGCTGACCAAACCAAGGTCTAGTAAATGCTTTTCCATCTGTTTCTAATATTTGCAATATATATTCTCTATTTAATAAATTATTTATTGGTGCATTTTTATTATTCATTATTTTTGTAAGCATTTCTTTTACAGTTTTTAAATAGCTAGGATTCCATGTTTTAGGATATGGACTCTTTTTTCTATCAACTATTTCAGCTGGAAGTTTATCTTTCATTATATATCTAAGTAATCCTTTTTCTCTACCATTCAATGCCTTTATTTCCCAAGGTATATTCCATACATATTCAGCTAAACGATAGTCGCAAAATGGAACTCTAATTTCAAATCCATTATACATTCCCATTCTATCAGATCTATCTAATAATGTTTGCATAAACCAATTTAATGTTAGATGTGATATTTTTCTTTTTTCTGCAGTCTCTTTTGAATCACAATCTAATATTTCTACATCATCTAAACTTTCATTATATCTAAAGTTAATATATTCCTTTAAATTAATATGTTTAGAAATTCCTGGATTTAATAATTGTTGCCTTTCTTTAAGTGCAATTGACCAAGGAAAAGTACCACTATTTAAAGCATCTTCTCTAAAAAACCATGGATATCCGCCAAATATTTCATCTGCACATTCTCCTGTTAGAGTAACAGTTGCTTCAGGTTTTACATTTTTACAGAATAATAAAAGAGAAGAGTCAACATCTGCCATACCAGGAAAGTCTCTTGCTATCATAGCATCTTCTAAACTTGAAGCAAGTTCAGGTGTATCAAGCATTACAACATGATGAATAGTATTTAATTTATTTTTCATTAAATCAATATAATAGTTATCTGAATTAGGTTGAAAATCCGTTTTTTGAAAATTCTTATCATTATCTATATAATCTACAGAATAAGTATTCAATGTAGGGAGATTATGTTCTTTATAGTATTGAGAAGCATATAGAGTAATTATGCTTGAATCCAATCCTCCAGAAAGAAAAGTGCATAAAGGTACATCACTTACAAGTTGGTTTTTTATTGAGTCTTCTAATAAAAATAAGACTTTATCACAAGTTTCTTCAAAACTATCTGTATGAGGTTTACTTTTTAATTTCCAATAACGTTCTTTATGAAATCCTGATTCATTAAATATAGCATAATTTGCAGGAGGAAGTTCATATATGTTTTTAAATGCTGTTATTCCATTAGTATGAGCTGGACCTATTCCAAATAATTCACTAATACCTTGAGAATCTATTATTGTTTCTATTCCAGGATATTTTAAAATTGCCTTTACTTCAGATGCAAATATTAAATTATTATCATAAATTGTATAGTATAAAGGTTTTACACCAAAATGATCACGTGCTATAAATAGTTTCCTTTCTTTTTCATTCCATATAGCAAATGCAAATATCCCATTTAATTTATTTACAATCTCTTCTTTATAAAATACATATGATTTTAAAAGTATTTCTGTATCTGAATGTGTTTCGAGTTTAATATGATTTTGCATCAAAGTTTCTTTTAATTCTTTAGTATTATATATTTGACCATTATATACAATTACATAAGTATTACCATTATATTTAAATGTCATAGGTTGCTTTCCACCTTCTGGGTCAATAACAGAAAGTCTTCTATGAGCTAAAAGTATATTAGAATCTGTATAATAACCACATTCGTCAGGACCTCTTTTGCCTAAAGTATTATTCATAGAAATTAAATAATCTTTTTTAGAGTCTAAATTTTCTTTAAGATTAACTATACCAACAAAACCGCACATAAAACAATCAATTCCTTTCATAACTATATAATTAGTATATGAATATTTTAAGAAAAATGTAACTAGTATTGACAAATTAAAAAAAAGTTAGTATAATCTTATAGTACCAAATAAGAGAAAAAGTATAAATACATATACAATAGATAATTTATTAGAGGAGGGAATAAAGATGGCACAACCAAAAAGAAGATGGTCAAAAGCAAGAACAGGTTTAAGAAGATCAACATGGAAATTAGAAAACCAAAATTTAGTTGAATGTTCACATTGTCATGAATTAATAAAACAACATACAGTATGTCCTACATGTGGATATTATGATGGAAAAGAAGTAGTTGCTAAAAAAGAAAACTAATAAAATAGTTTTAGCTAATTGAAAATTAAATAAAATATCTTGTAGCTTTTAAAGCTACTTTTATATTATTTTTTTATACTATTTAGGAATAAATTCTAAATAGTATTTTTTTTCTTTAAATAATTGATACACTAATATTTAAATGATATAATGTTAAAAATATAAAATAAAAATATAGGAGTGAATATGGTAAACAGAATTGATAAAGTAAATTATTATTTAAACATAGCAAAATCTGTAGCTGATAGAAGTACTTGCTTAAGAAAAAAATCAGGTGCTGTTATTGTTAATAATGATGAAATAATTGCAACTGGATATAGTGGAGCACCAAGAGGAAGAGAAAATTGTATTGATTTAGGATTTTGTTCTAAAAAGAAATACTTTCCAGATGTAAGACATGCTGGATATGATGCATGTAGAAGTGTTCATGCAGAACAAAATGCAATTATAAGTGGAGCAAGAAAAGATATGATAGGAGGAAGTCTTTATCTTGTACAATATAGAACTGAATCAGGAAATTACGAAGAAAATCCCGGATGTTGCCAAATGTGCAGGAAAATGATTATTAATAGCGGGATAAAGAAAGTTTTTGTTAGAATTAATGATTCAGAATATCAAGAAATAGATGTTGAAGAATGGATCAAACATGATGATTTATTAGAGGGAAAAATTACTTATTAAATAAAACTTAAATCGAAAGGTCAAAATATCAAATGAAAAAAATACTAGAACTTTTAAAAGAAAAGAAAAGTATTTATTACTTAATAATATTGATTATTGGTTTATTATTATCAATACCTCTTATATGGTTACAAATAAGATCAACAGATGATGGATGGCTTCATCTATTAAGATTAATAGGTATTGATAATGCTGTGAAAAATGGGAGTTTTCCATTTTTGATTGCACCATTTTTTTGTAATGACTGGGGATATAGCATGACAGCTTTTTATCCTACAATTGTTTCGTATATTCCATATTTTTTAGGAATAATTGCAGGGACATTTACAAATGGTATAAAAATATTTGCTTGTATCACAATTATTTTATCTGGAATTTTTATGTATAATCTTTTATTAGAAGTAACCAACAAGAAGAGAATTGCCCTACTTGCCGCTATAATTTATATGGTTTTACCTTACAGATTAGAAGATATATATAATAGATTTGCAATAGGAGAATTTACAGCTTTTGTATTTATACCATTAGTATTTCAAGGATTATATAATTTGTTAAATAGAGATGGTAAAAAACATTATTATATTACAATTGGAGCAACAGGATTAATGCTATCACATACTATTTCAACTGTATATACAGCTCTGTTTTGCATTATATATATATTATTTAATTTAAAACTGTTTTTTAAAAAAGATGTTATAACAAAATGTATTATAAATATAATTTTTATTTTATTGATTACAGCAATATTTTGGGTACCTATGATTGAATTTGAATTATCAGCACATTATTCAATATTTGAACCTGATGCACTAAAAACGAGTGGAGAATACGTGACTGACAATACAATTGAATTATGGCAACTTATAAAAGATAAAGAAGAAGAAAATGGTGTATCTTTTGTTTTAGGAATACCTTTTATTACAATGCTATTATTAGGTGTATTTGTATATAAAAATTTAGATAATAGATTAAAAGATTTTTATTTAACAAGTATAGTATTCGCTGTTATAGCTATACTAATGTGCACTAAATTTTTTCCATGGATGATTATGCCAGATTTTTTATGTACTTTACAATATCCTTGGAGAATGCTCGGGTTTGCTTTATTTTTCTTAACACCTTTATGTGCAATAAATGTATGTTTTTTATTAAATAACATACAAATAGAGAAAATTAAAAATTTTATATATATTTTAGTTATAATTATTATAGCAATATCTACAGTAAAGGAATTATCTGTATATAAGACAGATGACTACAATTTGGATTACAATTATGAACAAAAAATTAGGTCAAGTCCTATAATACATTATTTTTCAGTTAATAGAGATTATATGCCATATAAAGCACTTACAAAACAAAGAGATTATTTATTAGTAAGGACTGATGAAACATATATTCTTAATGGTGAGGCAGATATTGAAAATGAATATAAAGACGGGCTTTATATGGAAATAGATCTTAAAAATGTAAAGAAACAAACAGAATTAGAATTACCATATTTATATTATCCTGGATATAAAGTAGAGTTAATAGAAGACGACTTAATTGTTGAATTAGAAACTAATGAGTCAGAAAATGGTTTTATAAAAATAATAATACCTAATGATTTAACTAAAGCAAAAATTATTGTTAGTTATACAGGAACAATATTAGAAAAAACAATATATATTGTATCTGGATTATCTGTAATATTGTTTATTTGTTATATAATATACTTTAGAAAAAAGAATAAAGAGGAAGTACATGAAAGAAAAAATAAAAGTGAAAATTAAAGATTATTTAATTATATTAGTATTTACATTAATAGTGTCTATTCCACTTATTAATAGTGATTTTGATATATATAGAGATGATGGAATTCAGCATGTAGCTAGACTTATGGGAACATATCAGTCAATTACAGAAGACGGACAAGTTTTTCCTGTTATAATGTCAAATTTCTGTAATGGTTTTGGGTATTCATGGAATATATTTTATAGTCCTTTTACAGCATATATACCTATGATATTTAAAATATTTACAAATTCATATGAATTAATTCTAAAAATTTTTATAGGATTAATTAGCTTTTTAAGTGGAATTGCAATGTATGAATTTACAACAAAAGTAACAAAAAACAGATATGCAGGACTTTTAGCCTCAGCTTTATATATATTTGTTCCATATAGGTTAACTGATATGTATATGAGAGTTGCTATTGCAGAACTTGCTTCATTTATATTTATTCCTATAACTTTCCAAGGAGTATATAATATTTTTAATAGTGAAGAAAAGAATATAAAAAAGAGTTTAATATTAACTTTAGGAGCAGTAGGATTAATAACTACTCATATTGTTATAGCAATGTATATAGCTATATTCTGTTTAATATATTTAGTTATTAATATAAAGAAATTAAAAGATAAGACAGTATTAAAAATGTTAGGTATTAATATTTTGCTAATTATACTACTTTCAAGTTTTTATATTTTACCTATGCTAGAACATAGATTAAATACAGAGTATGAAGTGTTTAAAGAAGGTAGAATGGAAAGTACAGAAAAATTAATAAATAATAAAACAGATTTAATAGATTTAATATATACAGAAGATGGACAGCTTATTAGAGAAATTGGCTTTGTTACAATTGTGGGATTAATTTTAACATTTATAGCATATAAAAAGATAGATAAAAATAATAAAATGATTTATTGGTTTTCTTTAATTATGGGAATAATATGTATATTTGTTTCATTAAGAATCTTTCCGTTTGAAAAAATGCCATCAATACTAAAGATGATACAATTTACTTTTAGATTATTAGAATTTTCATCATTCTTTTTAGTTTTTATTGTAGCTGTGAATTATTCGGTAGTAATAAAAGATTTTCAAATGAAAGATGTAATTGTATTAAGTACAATTTGCATATTATTAGTAATACCCTATGTTAGAAGAATTGATTTTAAAAAAGATTGGGAAGAGTCTGATCTATGGCCATCTGTAGCTGTTACTGATTATACTGGAAGAGTTCATGCTGGATGTGCTACTTTTGAATATTTGCCAAGTAAAGCTTTTGAAAACTTAGATTATATAAAACATAGAGAAAATACTATATATATATTAAATGGTTATGCTAATATAGAATATGAGAACAAAAGTGGTTCAGAAATGGAATTTTATGTATCAGAAATAAAGGATAATACTATTTTAGAGTTACCATATATATACTACCTAGGATATGATGTTATTTGTCAAAATGAAAATGGAGAAGAAAAAATCGATATATCAGAGTCAGAAAATGGTTTTGTGCAAATAAATTTGCAAGAAGAGAATACTGGAAAGATTATTGTTAAATATACTGGTACATTATTAATGAAAATTTCATATATCATATCTTTTATAACATTAATTGCAATAATTGTGATTTTGATATATCTTAAAGTTAGAGACAAGAAGATACCAAATGAAAGTATTAACAAAGATTAATATAAATAAAAAAGGAGTTTAGTAAAACATGAGTGATAATTCAAGCATAATAAAAAAGATTGAAGAAATTAATGAACTTATAAGACATAGGAATATTGAAGATGCAGAGAAAAAATTAGATAATTTATTTAATCAAATTGAAGTTGTTGAAATAAATAATCATGGTAGAGTATATGATTTTGCAAATGAACTAGAATTTATATTATTTTGTCAAACACTAGATAAGCATGTTAATATTTCTTGGACAAGAAATTTTATATCCGAACTATATTATTTAAAAGCCGTAATTTGTTTTGAAAAAAGAATGTATAAAGAATCAATAAAAGAAATAAATAATGCTTTTAAATGGGATCCTATTAGTGGAAAAATGTATTTAGAATTATTAGAAAATTATATTAGATTAAAGGATTTTCATAATTTTGAGATATATTTTAATAAAGCAAAAGAAATAATATTAGAGCCAGTTGAATTATCGATGCTATATAGAAAATATGCATATTTTTGTATAGAAACTAAAAAACATGAGCTTGCATATAATATTCTGAGATATTCGTTTCTGATCTTTCCAAGAAAAGAAAATGAAAATGAGATTGAATATTTATCAAAAATGGTAGGAATAAAATTAAGAAATATTCCTGATATAGGTGTAGTCAAGTATATTAGAGATGCAGGATTAGAATATGAAGCAAGTGATAAAATAATTACAGCATATATAACTGTAATTAGGAATTTAGAAGGTGCTTTGAAAAAAGAAACTAATAAAGAAAGAAAAATATATTTATATGAGAGATTAGTTCATTATTATAATAATTTATATATTTTTAAAACAGATAAGGATATTCATGATGGATTAATGTCTATTATAAAAGAATATGTTAATTTCAGAGGTGAAACATCAAAATAAATATTAATTTTAATAGATCAAAAATAGTAAAAACATATGAAATAGCAAGATTTTCTTGCTATTTTTTTGTGATTATAGTAAAATTATTATGTGATTATATTTATTTAAAAGATTGAGATATCAATATTAAATATTAATAAATATATAAATACAATAAAAAACAAGAAAATTAATAAATTTGTAAAATAAATAAAATTGAAAATTCAAAATATAAAAAGTATATAATATGGAGGTTAAAAAAATGGGAAGACCAACAGTAGCTATAGTAGGAAGACCAAATGTAGGAAAATCATCATTTTTTAATTACATAGTAGGTAGTAGAATATCGATTGTAGAAGATACGCCAGGAGTTACTCGTGATAGAGTATATGCTGAAGCAAATTGGAGAGGAAGATCTTTTAATTTAGTAGATACAGGCGGAATTGAACCAGAATCAGATGATATAATAATATCTCAAATGAGAGAGCAAGCAAATCTTGCAATCGCAATGGCTGATGTAATAGTATTTATAACAGATATAAAACAAGGTGTTACAGCTCAAGATAATGAAATTGCATTAATGCTTAGAAAATCAAAAAAGCCAATTGTATTGGTATGTAATAAAGCAGATAATTATGGAAAAACTCCAGAAGAAATATATGAATTCTATAATCTAGGACTTGGAGAACCATATAGAGTATCTGCTGCAAATGCAATAGGAATTGGAGATGTACTAGATGCAATATATGATAAATTACCACCTTTAGACGAAAATGAAGATGATAAAGATACAATCAAAGTTGCAATTATAGGAAAACCAAATGTAGGGAAATCATCATTAGTTAATAAAATATTAGGCGAAAATAGAATGATTGTAAGCAATATAGCTGGAACAACAAGAGATGCTATAGATTCTGAGTTTGAAAATGAATTTGGTAAATACGTATTTATAGATACAGCAGGTATAAGAAGAAAAAATAAAGTATCAGAAAAAATAGAAAAATACAGTGTTATAAGAAGCTTACTTGCAGTAGAAAGAGCTGATGTATGTTTACTTATGATTGATGCAAATGAAGGTGTAACTGAGCAAGATACTAAAATTGCAGGTGAAGCACATGAAGCCGGTAAAGGTATAATTATAGTTGTTAATAAATGGGATGAATATGATAAAGATAATGGAACTTTAGAAAAATATAAAAAAGAAGTATATAATAAATTATCATATTTATCATATGCACCAATAATATTTATATCAGCTAAAACAGGTCAAAGAGTTAATAAATTGTTTGAAATGATAAATAGTGTAGCAAGTCAAAATGCATTAAGGGTATCTACATCTGTATTAAATCAAGTATTAAATGAGGCAATAGCAATAGTTCAGCCACCAACTGATAAAGGAAAAAGACTTCGCATATTTTATATGACACAAGCTACAACAAAACCACCAACATTTGTGGTATTTGTAAATGATAAAGAATTATTTCACTTTTCTTATGAAAGATATCTAGTAAATCAAATTAGAAAAGAGTTTGGTTTGGTAGGAACACCAGTAAGAATGATAGTTAGAGAAAGAAATGAAAAAGATATATAAATATAATATTTAATAGGAGAAAAAATGAGTGTAGAATTAAAATATAGGCATCAAGAAAAAACATATAAATTAATGAAACAATCTTTAAAGAAACATAAAAGATCAGCACATATATATCCAATGGGAGGGGGAAAAAGCTTTCCTCCTTTAAAATACATGGAAGAATATCCTGGTAAAAAAGTTCTTTTAGTAACTCCTAATATTTTTTTAATAAATCAATTTAAAGGATATATAAGTAAATATATTCTAGATGAAAAAAGAGTAAACAAAAATAGTTTTCCAAATTTTAGAGCTGTAACATATCAAAAAATTAGTTTAACTAAAGAAATTGCTAATTGGAAACCTGATGTAATAATATTTGATGAAATACATAGAATGGGAGCAGAAAATTGGGAGCCTGCTATTGATGCATTAATTGCTGCAAATCCAGATGCGGAAATTATTGGAATGTCAGCAACACCTGAAAGAACAGATAAGAGAAATATGGCATATGAAAAGTTTGGAGAAAATGTTGTATATGAAATGAGCTTAACAGAAGCACTAAGTGGTTCAAAGGAAAATGAAGTTGTTCTAAATGGTGCAAGATATGTAAAAGTACTATCAGCTTTTAGAGAAGAGATAGAGTTATATAAAGAACAAATAGATTTATTAAAAGATGCTAGTAAAAAACAAAAATTATTAAAAAAATATGAAGAATTAAAGGCTATAGTAAGTAATTCACCAGACATATCAGATATTATGAAATCTGCTATGAAGAAAAAGAATGGAAAATATATAGTATTTTGTTCAAATAGAGAAGAAATGTTTGAAAAAATGAATCAAGCACAAGAAATCTTTGGTAAAGTTAATACTAATATTAAGATGGATTATGTTATTAGTAAAAAAGGAAAGACAGGAAAGACTCAAAGAGAAAATAGAAAAACTTTAGAAGAATTTGAAACAAGAGAAAAAGATGATTCTTTAAACTTACTTTTTTGTGTAGATATGCTAAATGAAGGTATGCATATAGAAGGAGTAGATGGCGAAATACAATTTAAACCAACTAATTCTAAAATAAGGTATAAACAAATGGTAGGAAGAGTATTATCAGCAGATAGAGATGCAGACGAAACGGTTATAGTTGATGCAGTAAATAACTGGATAAGACAAATAGATACATATAAGGAATTACAAGGAGCTGTTAGAAGAGGAAACAATATCAAGAAAAAAGAAGAAGGAGAAGACAAGCAAGAGCAAGACATACTAAGAATAACAGATGAAGAAATAGAATTCCTTGATGTATTAAAAGAAATTAGAGAAGAATTAAGTTATCACAATAGAAATACTTTTGATGAAATAATACAATGGCTAGAGTCTCATGATGGAAATATGCCAAGAGGAAATATAAGTAAAAAAGGAAAACAATTAAATTCAGAAGCTCTTACTGAAGATGAAAAGTATGAAAGAAACTTATATATGAGATGGCTTAGATCTGAAGAAAAAAGAATACTTGATAAATATGTAGGAGTGGCATTAAGTGAAGTACCAGAAGAATATAGAGATAATATAGAATTATTAAGAAGTTATGGATTAGGATTAAAACAAAAAAGAACCTATGAAGAAATAATAGAGTGGCTAGAATCTCATGATGGTAAGATGCCTCTATCACAAAAAAGTGAAAATAATAAAAGAGTAAAAGTTCAGAATTTAACAGAAGAAGAACAATATGAAATTAATTTATATGGTAGATGGCAGAATTCTATAGAATATAAAGCTTTAAGAGACTGTGTTGGTTTAAGTTTAGATAATATTCCGGAAAAATATAAAAAATATAAAGATGAGATAGAGATTTTAAGGGGATTTGGACTAGGATTAGAACAAAAAAATGTGTATGAAGAAATAATACAGTGGCTTGAAACACATAAAGGAAAAATGCCCCAAGGATCTAAAATGAAAAATAGAAAACAATTAAGAGTAGAAGATTTAACTAATGAAGAGCAAGATGAAAGAAATTTATATGCTAGATGGAATAGATCAAAAATTAGAGAAGCTTTAGAAGCATGTAAGGGAATACAAATAGATGAATTACCAGAAAAGTATTCTGAATATAAAGAACAAATAAAAGTTTTAAGAAGCTATGGTTTAGGTAAGACTTCATATGAATTATTAATAGAATGGATGGAAGAACATGATGGACAGATTCCTAGAGGTATTATTTCAAAAAATGGTAAAAGACTTAAAGCAATAGAACTAAGTGATGAAGAACAATATGAAAGAAATCTATATTATAGAATGGGAAGACTTCCTGAATATATTGCATATAAGAAAACAATAGGAATACCAATAGATGATTTACCAGAAGAATTTAAACAATATAAAGAGCAAATATTGAAATTAAGAGACCTTGAACAGATGCGTATTAATAGAGATGTTTTAAATAAAATGAAAACAAGTGTGAGAAGACAAATAAAAAATAATGATGATACAAGAAAAGAATTATTTGGCTTAGTGATGGAAGTAGAAGAGAGTAGAGATGGGAAAGATAAATGATGGATTCAAAAGCATATACAGAAGTATATAATATAATAAATTGCATGTCAGATGAATATAAAGAAAAGATTCCAAATAAAGTAATACAAACAATCAAATATAAAATGGATAAAAATTACGAATTTAATATAGATTTAGATAATATAAATGATTTAGAATTAATGGATGATACTGAAAAGATTCTATCTGTTTTATATACAGATTATATATCTTCTGAAGAAGAGAGAAAAATAATAAAAAATAAAGAAAAAATAGTATACTTAAATAAAGAAAATAAGAAAAAAGAAAAATTTGAATCTGATATATTTAAGAATAATTTAACAAAATCTTTAGTAGAAGACTCAAATGAAAAAAGAGAAAATAATAAGAAAGAAACTTTAATAACAACTAAAAAAGAAAAATGGTATAAAAAATTATTAAATTTTATAAAAAGACTATTGAAAAATTAAAATTTAATATATAATAAGTGTGTACTAAATAAAGGAGGAAAAAATATGATAGAATGTGCAATAATGGCAATAATAGCGTATTTAATAGGAAGTATTAATTTTTCAGTTATACTAAGTAAAAAGATGGCCGGCTTTGATGTAAGAGACAAAGGAAGCGGAAATGCTGGAACAACTAATATGTTAAGATCAGTTGGAAAGAAAGCAGCGGCAATTACATTAATTTGTGATATATTAAAAGGAGTTGTCTCAATATTAATAGCAATTGCTTTTGGAAAAATATTTAAAGATGCAAATAGTGCATTATTAGTGCAAATAGCAGGAGTTGCAGTAATACTTGGACATACTTTTCCAATATTCTTTAAGTTTAAAGGAGGAAAGGGTGTTGCTACATCACTTGGAGTATTAATAATGTCTAATTGGCAAATTGGATTAATATGTTTAGTATTTGCACTTATACTAATACTTCTTACACAAATGGTTTCAGTAGGATCTATAGCAGCTGCTGTACTATATCCAGTTCTTACTCTATTTATTCCACAAAACTACATAGTACCAGGAAATTATTTAATATATAGTATTATTTTAGCAATTATAATAATATTTAACCATAGAGAAAATGTAAAAAGACTTTTAAGTGGAACAGAAAATAGAATTAGCTTTAAGAATACAAAATAAGGAAAAAGAATATTAAATATATAAAAATGTAAAATAAAGGAGAGCGAATATGAAGAAAGTATGTATAATAGGTAGCGGAAGCTGGGGATCTGCTTTGGCAATACACGCAGCAAAATTAGGACATGAAATAAGATTGTGGTCTTTTTCAGAAGATGAAAAAAATTTAATAAATAATAAGCACAAATGTAAATTTCTACCTATGGCAGTAATGCCAGATAATATTAAATGTACAACTGATATCAAGGAAGCTGTAGTTGGAAGTGATATGATATTACATGTAACACCTTCAAAGTTTACTAGAGATACAATAAAAAAGTATAAAGGATATGTAGAAGATCAACCAATAATATTATGTTCAAAAGGTTTTGAATCTTCAACTTTATATACATTAAATGAAGTTGTACATGAAGAATTACCTTCTGCAAAAATTGGTGTGTTTACAGGACCAAGTCATGCAGAAGAAGTATCTTTAGGAATTCCAACAGCTATAGTAATAGCATCTCAAAGTTTAGATGTACAATATCTAGTACAAGATACATTCATGAATGAAAATTTAAGAATATATACAAGCTCTGATGTAAAAGGAGCAGAGCTTGGAGGAGCTTTAAAAAATATTATAGCTTTTTGTGCTGGAATAGTAGCAGAATTAAATATGGGAGACAATACATTAGCAGCTTTAATAACTAGAGGATTAACAGAGCTTTCTCGTTTAGGAGTTGCTTTAGGAGGAAATCATAATACTTTTTATGGGCTATCAGGACTTGGAGATTTAATTGTTACTTGTCTTAGTGAACATAGCAGAAATAGAAGAGCTGGTAGATGTATAGGAAAGGGACTAACTGTTGAGGAAACTAAAATAGAAGTTGGTCAAACAATAGAAAGTATAGACAATATAGAGGTTGCACATAAATTAGCAGAAAAATATAATATAGAAATGCCAATTGTAAATACTGTATATGATGTACTATATAATGGATTAAAACCAAGAGAAGCAGTAACTCAATTAATGACACGTGATAAAAAATGTGAATAATTTTTGCTTTACCAAGGATATCTTTCAAAAATATATTTGATTATTTTATCAGCATTATAGTCATTTATATTTATGAAAAGACCTTTGTCTAAACTAATCCACATATTAATTGAATATTTATCATTATTATCAATGAAAGTACCAATAATATCAACCATTTCAATGGGATTTTGGTACTTTTTTTCCCATTCTAATAAATTGATATGTTCATTGTTTTCATTATAAAATTTATTTAAAAATTTATTTATTTCATTTTTTTCTGAACTATATAATCTTACAATACTAAACATAATTAAACCCACAAAACAAAATTTTTGATAATTAAAATATAAATATTAAATAAGAATTATAAAAATATAATAAATATATTTTCTAATATTAATTATGGATAAAAAAGCAATTAAAATACTAGAGAATAAAAGGAAAAAATCTGGATATACTAATTTTAATTAAAATTTAATATTGAATTGAGGATAAAAATGAAAAAATATATTATTACTATAATAGTATTGTTTTTAATTATTTTATTATCCATATGTGGATATTTTGTATTTGCAAATGTAAAAGAAAATCAAGGAAGTAGTGTTGATACATTAAAAGAAAAGGCTGTATCTGAAATAGGTTTTTTAAATACTGAAATAATAAATATAATGAATGGATTAAATAATATCTCATATACTAATTATAAAATAATAAATCAAGATGTAAATATATCAAGTGATAGTTCTGAAAATGACGTAAAAACTAGTGAAAATACAATAGATAGTTCAAGCATAGAATTTGAAAGTACTTTAAATGAAGATAATAATAAAATAGATTGGGAAGAAATTAAAGAAACTACAGAAAATATATATTCAAGTTGGACCACTATATTAATAGATTTAACAACATTAAATGTAAACAAAGAAAATTTACTTAAATTTAATGATTTATTAGATCAAATGATAACAGCAGAAGACGAAGAAAATAAAGCAGAGTGTTTAGCATATACAGCAGATCTATATAATCTATTAGCTTTGTATTTAAATGATTTCTCAGATGATGAACAGATGAAAAATATTTATAATACAAAATCATATATACTATATGCATATTCTGTTATAGATTCTAAAAAATGGGAAGAAGCAAATAATTATATAGAAAAAGCAAAAAATGAATTTAATAAAATAATGAATAATCAAATTAATAATATGAATAGTATTGATGAAATAAATAAATCATATATATTAATTAATGAATTAGCAGATGATGTGAAAAAAGAAAGTGAAAAGACATTTTATATAAATTATGGAGAAGTAATGCAAGAGTTAGAAAATATATAATATAATAAGAAATAAGTCTTAAAAAAGGCTTATTTCTTTTATATAAATATCCCTTGTGTTTTGTGATCTACTGTGATAATATGGCAATATAAAATAAAAGGGGGATATTTAAATGAATGAACAAGAGCTAAAAGAACAATTGAGGCAAGAGGTTAAACAAGAAATAAAGCAAGAAATGAAGAAATCAAGAAGGAAGAAAATGATTGTATTTTTTATTTTATTGTTAATTGCTATAATTGTTTTTGTTGCTATAGTATATATTAGAAGAAATAATAGTGCTAAAACTATTTCACAAGAAGAACTTTCACAATATAAAACAGAAATACAAATAACAGATAATAATTGGAAAGATTATATAGTTGTAGAAGATGTAAAAAATGAGACTAGAAACGAGTTTGGAGAAGTAGAATCTATTACTAATGGAACACAAATAAAATTAAAAGATGATATATGTGGATATTTAGTATTAAAATTAAAAGTTACTAATCCAGACAAATGGAATCCGTATATAAAGAATGAGGAGCAAACAGTTGCTATTATAGGTGGAACTGATTATTCAGATTCTATAAATCAAATAGGGGTAATGATTGAAGAAGATACAGAAGATGGTATAAAAACAATAAATAAAAAATTTTCTATAGATGATATTGAATGTGTTCAAGTAAAAGGATATTTATATACGATTAATTTACCAGAAACTATCTGGAATACAGATAATTTGGGCAATCAATATATATATGTGGAAGATGGAGATACTAAAACAATGTTTTTTAAAGAAGATGATCCTAGAAGTGGTAATTTCAATTATATTAAAACATTAAGCAGTTTTGAATATACAAAATATATAGAAGAAATAAACGAATAAAATAAATTTGTAATAGTAAACTTATAATAGTTATTTATTTGACTACAAAAGAAAAATATAGTAAAATGGATAAAGAGTAAACCGAATAGTCGCGTATAGCAAGGTCGAAAGGCGGCGTACGAGGAAAGTCCGGGCTCCATAGAGCAATGATGCTGGATAACGTCCAGTGAGGGAAACCTTAAGGAAAGTGCAACAGAAAATAACCACCTTAATTTTTAAGGTAAGGGTGAAAAGGCGAGGTAAGAGCTCACCGCTGGTATGGTGACATACTGGGTCAGTGTAAACCCCATCAGGAGCAACACCGAGCAAAGAAGGTTAATGGCTGCTCGTCAGTCTTCTTGATTTGGTGGCATGATGCATATAGTAATATATGTACTAGATAGATGACTATTTAAGACAGAACCCGGCTTATAGATTTACTTTAAAAATAAATAATATTCAAGTAGAATTAAAGGTAATCAATTTAATATTAGTTGATTGCCTTTTTACTTTAAAAAAACAGGAAAATATAGTATAATATATAATAACCTACAAAGAAGGGAGGGTATTTTAGGTGGATAGGAGAACACTTTCTTATTTCTACCGGATTCTTCTAATTGCTTCTTTGTCTACAGGGATTATCCTAAATGTGATTGACACAACATCTGTATCAGCTATACTTTCATATTACACATTACAAAGCAATATAATTTGTTTAGCTTTTTTTGTATTTATATTGATTGTTTCTGCTGTAAAGGATGATTACCAAGAAAGTGATGTTTATCATCTTGTAAAAGGATGTATAACCATTATAATTGCAATTACTGGTTTAGTATATGCAATAGCTCTTGGACCTATTGGTTTCGATATGCAAATCGATACTAGTGGACTTAAGAATTTTATGTCTAATTTTTTGGTACACCGGTTATCTCCAATTTTAGTCATTTTGGATTATTTTTTCTTTGACAAAAAGGGAAAATTTAAATTTTATTATCCGTTTTTATGGCTGATTATTCCTCTTAACTATTTAATGTATGTGTATACATATAGTGCTAATGGTGGAAAGTTTTTTGGAATCGGTGGATCAAGAAAATATGCATATTTTTTTCTTGATTATACACAAATAGGTTATACTGGAGTTGCTTGGGCAATTGTCATCATGGTGATATTTATTCTGGTAATTTCTTTTTTACTAGTTATTGTAGACAGAGTTGTAGGACGAAGAAAGGGGCACTGATAGTGCCTCTTTTATTTGCTATCTTACAAAAATGTAATATTAATATATATGAGATATATGATATAATTAATATAAATTAGGAATGAGATATATAAATTAATATAAACAAGATTTTATCATAATTTATTATATATTATATTTTTGTAGTAGGAGAAAAACATGTATAAAATTTTAATTGTTGAAGATGATGAAAAATTAAGAAATGAGTTAAAAATATTTTTAGAAAGAAATGGTTTTAATGCTGTAATAATGGACAATTTTAAGAATATTGTACAAGATATTCTGAATTTAAAAGCAGACCTTATATTATTAGATATAAACTTGCCATATGTGGACGGAGAGTTTATATGTAAGGAAATAAGAAAAGTTTCAAATATTCCAATAATAATGGTAACTAGTAGAGATAGTGAATTAGATGAACTGATTAGTTTAAATTATGGAGCAGATCAGTATGTGACTAAACCATATAACATCCAAATTTTACTTGCTAAAATTAATGCACTATTAAGAAGGAGTAAAGAAACTGATACTAATCAAAATAAAATAGATTGTAATGAATTTATATTAAATATATCAAAAAGTTTATTAGAAAAAGATGATGTTAAAATAGAACTTACAAAAAATGAAATGAAAATATTACATTATCTAGTTATGAAAAGAGGATGTATTGTATCAAGAGAAGAAATAATGGATTACTTATGGGATAGTCAAAGTTTTATAGATGATAATACTTTAACTGTTAATATAAAAAGATTAAGAAATAAACTAGAAGAAATAGATCTAAAAGATATAATTGAAACAAAGAGAGGACAGGGGTATTTATTAAAATGAAATTTAGATATTTTTTTAAAGAAAAGTTCATTTATGTAATAATTTTAGTATTAATACTTATAACAATTGAAATATTTTTATCAATGTATGATATTGATCTATGGATAAGAATATATATTTTATTATCAGTGTTGATAGGGCTTTTAATATGCATGCTAATTGAATATAATATAAAGAATAGTTTTTATAAAAATCTTTTAAATAAATTGGATGAGTTAGATGAAAAATATTTATTAAATGAAGTAATAAGTAATCCAGGATTTATAGGAGGAAAAATATTAAAAAATGTAATAGAGGATACAGGAAAATCTATGCTTGAAAATGTTAATAAATACAAACATTTAGCAGAAGATTATAAAGAGTATATAGAATTATGGATACATGAAATAAAGATTCCAATTGCAGCAAGTAAAATGATAATAGAAAATAATAAATCTGAAGCAACTAAAAGTATAGATGAAGAACTAGATAAAGTAGAAAATTATATAGATCAAGCCTTATATTATGCTAGAAGTAGCACTGTAGAAAAAGATTATTATATTTCAAAGACCAATTTAAAAGATATAGTAAATAATACTATAATTAAAAATAAAAATATATTAATTCAAAATAATATAAATATAGATATATTAGATGGTATTGAAAAAGAAGTATACACAGATGGAAAATGGATTATATTTATTTTAAATCAAATTATACATAATTCTATAAAATATATGAATAAAGAAATCAAATCCATTAAAATATATGCAAAAGAAGAAAAAAATAAAGTAATATTATTTATAGACGACAATGGAATGGGAATAAAACAAAATGAAATAAAACGAGTATTTGAAAAAGGTTTTACAGGAGAAAATGGAAGAATTATAGGTAAAAAGTCTACAGGTATTGGGTTATATCTATGTAAGAATTTATGTACAAAATTAGGTTTAGGTATAGATATTACTTCCGAAAGAAATATTGGAACAAGTGTAAGAATTATATTTCCTAAAAATAGCCATGTAGATTTATAGAAAAATATTAAGACAGATAAATACAAGATATGACAAAATATAACAATAAAATACAAGATAGATATTTATTTTTTTTATATTTATGTTATAATAGAAATCGAAAATTTATAGACAAAAAAGGAGATCACATAATATGAATAGGGCACAACAAGAGAAAGGAAAAGTACTGAAGATTGTTGTATTTATATGTACAATATTAATGTTTGCATTAGTAGCATTTTTAGTTAGAACATTTAGTAAAGATAGTTTTCAATACAAAACATATATTAATGGAGTAGAATGTTCTTTCTTAAATTTAGATTCTGCAACAAACAAATTAGAACAAAACATGGATAATTCAGAAATAAAATTACTATTTGCAGATGATAAGCAATATACTTGTTTAGGTGCATATTTTGAAATAAAAGTAGAAAATGAAGATGAACTAAAAAAAATAATATATTCTCAAAATGGAGAAGAAGAGAAAGAATACAATATAGAAAACTTATATAGTTTAAATGAAGAGAAAGTTAAAGAATATTTATCTAGTTTATCAGTATTTCATGAGAATAATGTTAGAAAACCAGAAAATGCATATCTTGAGCTAAATGATAATAATCAGTTAGTTATAAAACCAGAACAATATGGAAATGAATTAAGTTTAGATACAGCATATAAATATATGATAAAAGCTTTAAAAGCAGGTCAGACTGTTATAGATTTTAAAGAAATTACAAACGTAACACCAAAAATTTTATCTACAAATGAAAAACTAAATTCAGAAAAAGATTATATTAATTCAATACTTTCATCAACTATTGAATATAACTTATATGACGGAAGTAAATATGTATTAGATGCAAATGTAATGAAAGAATGGATTTATAGAGATGAGGAAGGATACTATAATATAGATATAGATGGAAATCTTCCTAAATTTGTAGAAGAACTTAATGAAAAAGCTTCATATAGTTTAACTTCAACTGAATTTAATGCAACAGGAAAGGGAAAAATAAAAATTCCATTTGGTAGAAAAACCTATGCAGACTTAGATACAGATAAAGAGATAGAAAGAATAAAAGAGCAATTAGGAAAAAATGAAAAAATTACTTTTGATCCTATATATAATCCATTACCAGATTATTTAAATATTGATACATATGTTGAGATAGATTTAACAAGACAAAAAGTATGGATGTATGTTGATGGTAAATGTATTGTTGATACTAAATGTGTTACAGGAAGTGTATCAGGTGGATATGCAACTCCGGCAGGAATTTATTATTTAACATATAAAACAACAGATACATATCTTGAAGGATATAATAGTGATGGAAGTAAATATTCTTCACATGTTAATTTTTGGATGCCTTTTAATGGAGGAATAGGACTACATGATGCTTTATGGAGATCAAGCTTCGGAGGAAATATATATATGACAAATGGATCTCATGGATGTGTTAATTTACCATATTCAGCTGCAAAAACTATATATAATAATATAGATACATCAATACCGATAATATTATATAATTCTTAATTAAAGAATTTAATAAATAAATACTTAATTAAAATGGGTTATATTAAAAATTATTTAAATTTATTATAGAAAATATAATCCATTTTTTATTTTTATTTTAATTATAAAAATATATTTGTATAAAATAATTGTTTTTATAAAATGTGTTATGTTATAATTAAAAAAGTAAAAAACGTAGGGGGAAGATCTATGGAGGAAGAAGTAAAAAATAAATATTTGATTGGTATTGTAGGAGCATTAATAGGAGCAATAATAGGAGCTATACCTTGGGTTTTAGCATATGTATTTTTAAATGTGATTTATTCTGTATTAGCAATTCTTATAGTAGCAGGAAGTTTTTATGGATATAAATTAACTAAAGCTAAAATCAATAAAAAAGTTCCTGTTATATTATCAATATCTTCTTTTATAGCAATAACATTAGTTATGCTTTTAATTATACCTATATGTTATTTATATAAAATGGGATATCCTATTAGTATGGAATATTTACAAGCAATTTATAGTGTTCATGAATTTCAAACAGCCATCTTGACAGATTATGTAATATCACTAATATTTGGAATTATTGTAATTGGCGGTATTGTTGTTAGTCTAAATAAACAAATAAGAGAAGGCATAAAAGAAGAAGATATAAGGATTCTTGCAAAAGATGCAAGTACAGAGGATTATTCTAAAGAAGATATAAATAAAGTAAGACAAATATTTGATAGAAATGATGCTTTAGATAAAAAACATACAATTACAAAAGACTTAGTTATGGAAGATTTAATAAAAGAATTTGGAGAATCAAAAGCAAATAGCATATTTACATATTTAAAGGTTCAACAAATTATTAAGAAAAAATCTAATAAATATTATTTTTGTGAAAAAGCTCAAAATAGTTCATGGTATAGATATGGCATGTCTGGTGCTAAAACATTTATTATAATTTTAATAATAGCAATTGTTCTTGCAGTAATAATTGTATTTTCACAAAGATATCAAAATGAAGAACAACAAAATGCACTTTCAGATCCAGAAAGATTAACAAATAATATATATGAAGTAGAAACAAGCGATATTAAAGTAGATATGCCTGATGATATAGTTATTCTTACTGATGAAGAAGTAGGGCAATATTTAGGTACACAATATATAGGTATATATGATTGTGTAGGAGTAAGTACTGATTTTGAAAGAATGGTCATGGTATTTACTGATGAAAAATCAAATTATGAAGAAGAATATACAGCAGAAGAATATCTAACATTAGCATTAGGAGATGAAGCTGAAGAAGTAGAAGTAGAGAAAACAGATGTAAATGGTAATGAGTACTATTATGTGGAACAACCATATACAAGTTCATATAATGATAAAAATTATGTTACAAGTACATATGTGTTAGATTCAGGAGATAAATTTATTTGCATAATATTAGATAGTCCAGAAGATAATCAGTTAAACATAGATGAAATAGTTAAATAAAATATAGATTAATATAAAAATATAATAAAAAGAAGGAAAAAATATTGAAAGTAGTAGGAAAACAAAGAAATAGTAGAATGTGTGCAATATGTGGCTTAGATAATGCTTTTGGAGTAAAAGCACAATTTTATAACATGGAAGATGGAAGTGTAATGACACCTTTTGTATTTAGAGAAGAACATCAAAGCTATCCAGGTAGAGTTCATGGAGGATTAATTGCAGCAATGCTTGATGAATTAGGATTAAGAGCTTGTTGGGCAAAAGGGGAAGAAGATACATGGGGTGTTACTATGTCTTTAGAGGTAAAATATAGAAAACCTGTACCATATAATGAAAAATTAATTGGAAGAGGAAAGATCGAACTTGAAAATACTAAGTTTTTAAAAATACATACAGAAATACTTGATGTAAAAGGACAAGTACTAGCTAATGCAGAAGTAAAATATTTGAAACTAAAAACAGAACAAATAGCTGGAGATATAGATATTCATGAAGAAATGTGTTATTTTAAAGAAGATGATTTAAAAGAAATTAATTTTGAAAATTAAACTATATAAATAATAGGGGGATTTTATGATTAAAGTTGAAAATGTGAAAAAGAAATTTGTTCATTACAAAAATAAAAAAGAAAAAGAAGAATTTTATGCAAATAACGGAATTTCTTTTGAAGCAAGAGATGGAGAGATTATAGGAATATTAGGACCTAATGGAGCAGGAAAAACTACATTATTAAGAATGATTGCAGGTATACTAGAGCCTACAGAGGGTACAATTAATTTTGACAAATTAAATTATAAGAATAATGAAATAGAAATCAAACAAAATATAGCATACCTTTCAGGAAATACAAAATTATATGATACATTATCAACTTATGAATTATTAAAAATGTGTGCAGACATTTATGGAGTAAAAAAAGAAGATGCAGAAAATAGAATTAAAGAATTATCAAAGATATTAAATCTGGATAGCTTTTTATACAATAGAATTTCTACACTATCAACTGGACAGACTCAGAGAGTTAATATTGCTAGATGTTTAGTACATAATCCTAAATATTATATTTTAGATGAAGCAACAACTGGGCTAGATATAATTTCAAGCCAGATCATTCTAGATTTTATAAAAGAAGAAAAGAAAAAAGGTAAAATTATTCTATATTCTACTCACTATATGGAAGAGGCAGAAAATATATGTGACAGAGTTATAATGATAAATAAGGGAGTAGTAATAAATTCTGGAACACCTGATAAAATTAAAAATGATACAAAAACAACTAATTTAAGAGATGCATTTTTTACTATGATTGGAGGTGTTTCAAATGAAGAGTAATTTATGGAATATATTAAAGAAAGAATTAAGAGAATTATTTAGAGATAAAAAATCACTTGCCATGATGCTTATAATACCTATTTTTATTCCTCTTATTGTACTCGGAATGTCAGCTCTTTTTGAATCACAAGTAAATAAAGATATAACAGAATATAATAAAATAGGATTTGGATATGAACTAAGCGAAGATGAAAGACAAATAGCAAGTCTTATGAATATTGAAGTTATAAACGGATCAGAAGAAGAACTAAAACAAAAGTATGATAATGGAGAAATAGATTTATATATAACTAAAAATGATAATAAATACATAATAAATAATGATGGATCAGATGATAGTTCATATGCAAAAGGATTAGCAGAAAGTTATTTTAATACATATAAAGAATATTTACAACAAAAATATCTTGAAGAAAATAATATAAATGCAAATGAAGTACTAAATATTATTACTGTCGAAGAAAATTTAATAGAGGATGGTAATAACAACTATTTTGGAGATTATATTAAAAATTATGCCTTTTTATTTATAATTATGGCAATTACAGTATCTGCAACATATCCTGCAACAGATACAACGGCAGGAGAGAAGGAAAGAGGTACATTAGAAACATTATTAACATTTCCAATTAGAAGTAAAGATATAATTATAGGTAAGTTTTTAGGTGTATCTATATCATCTATTGTTACTGGAATATTAAGTTTAGTTTTGGCTATAATTTCTTTACTAATTGCTCAAAATGCATTTTCAATATATGAAGATGTAAATATAATGTATAGTGCATCTAGTATAGTATTTAGTATTATAGTAATAATAGCATATTCAATATTTATAAGTGGATTATGTATTTCAATTGCAAGCACATCAAAAACATTTAAAGAAGCACAAAGCGCATTGACACCTTTAACATTTATATCATTCTTTCCTGGAATGATTGCATTTATGATAGGTGTAACAACTACTAATGTTTTATCAATAATACCATTTATTAATTTTACAATGATTTTCACAGATATATCTGCCGGAAATATTAATATATTACATATTGGATTAATGTTTGTTTCAACTATAGTATACATTGGTTTAATATTAGCATATATTATTAAACAATATAAATCTGAAAAAGTATTATTTGCTAAATAATAAATATACATAAGATTAAAGGCTAATAAAGAATAAAATAATTAAATAGAGGAGCAGTAAATGTTTTTAATATTTATTGCTTTTTTTCATGTATTGATCATAAAAATAAATTTAGAAAAACATGAAAAAAGTTTCATAAAACTATTGACAATTGAACATACATTCAACTATAATATAGAAAAGTTGAGTGAACATTCAATTGACAACAACATATGATAAAAGGAAAGGAGTAAATATTATGTCAAAAAATGAATTTGTCTGTGATTGTAATATTATACATCAAGAGATTGTAGATAAAACTTCAAATAATATGCCTGATGAATATACATTTAGTAGTTTAGCAGAATTTTTTAAAATATTAGGTGATACAACAAGGGCAAAAATATTATTTGCATTAGATCAAAATGAAATGTGTGTATGTGACATAGCAAATGTTTTAGGCATGAGTAAATCATCAATATCACATCAGCTTGGAACTTTAAGAAGGTCTGGTATTGTTAAATGCAGAAGAGAAGGTAAAGAAGTATATTATATGTTAGATGATGACCATGTTCAAAAATTATTTGAATTAGGATTAGAACATATTAATCATAGAAAATAAATGAATGAAGAAATTAACAAAAGAAAGAATATAAAATGAAAGGATGATATTTTATGAAAAAAATATGTAAATTAACAGGACTTGATTGTGCTAATTGTGCTGCAGGATTGGAAAAAGCTATTCAAAAAATTGAAGGTGTTAATAATGCATCTATAAGTTTCATGACAGAAAAATTAATTGTTGAATTTGACGAAAATGATGAAAAAGAAATGATGAAGAAAATTAAAAAAGTTATAAAAAAAGAAGAACCAGATGTGGAATTACAAGAAATATAGTATCAAAAGATGAGAAAGGGATGTATTTTTATGAAAAAGAAGGCTATTAAAATTGTAATTGCACTTATACTGTTTTTAATTGCAATGATAATAAAGTTTGAAAATGCATGGATTAATAATAGTATCTTTATTTTAAGTTATATTATTGTAGGATTTGAAATATTAAAAAAAGCGGTAAGAAATATATTTAGAGGAAAAATATTTGATGAAAACTTTTTAATGGCAGTAGCTACTTTAGGAGCTTTTGTAATAGGTGAATTTCCAGAAGCTGTTGCAGTTATGTTATTTTATCAAGTAGGAGAATTATTCCAAAGTTATGCAGTAGATAAATCAAGAAAATCTATTGCTAGTTTAATGGATATTAGACCTGATTATGCAAATGTAATTAGAAATGGAAAAGAAGAAAAAGTAGATCCTAATGAAGTAAAAATAGGAGAAACAATTATTATAAAACCAGGAGAAAAAGTTCCATTAGATGGTTTTATTATAGAAGGAAATACTTCATTAGATACTAAAGCATTAACAGGAGAATCTGTACCAAAAGATGCAAATATTGGGGAACAAATACTAAGTGGTTCAATTAATTTAAATGGAGTTATAAAGGTAGAAGTAACTAAAGAATATGGAGAATCAACTGTAAGTAAGATATTAGATTTAGTAGAAAATGCTAGTAGTAAAAAAGCAAAATCTGAAAATTTTATTACTAAATTTGCTTCATATTATACACCTGTAGTAGTTATAATTGCTGTAATACTTGGAGTAGTTCCACCATTAATTTTAGAAGGTGCAAGCTTTACTGATTGGATTTATAGAGCACTATCATTTTTAGTTGTGTCTTGCCCTTGTGCGTTAGTAATTTCAATTCCATTAAGTTTTTTTGGTGGAATTGGAGGAGCATCAAAAATAGGTGTTTTAGTAAAAGGAAGCAATTATTTAGAGGCATTATCTAAAGCTGAAATAATGGTATTTGATAAAACTGGAACATTAACAGAAGGTGTTTTTGATGTACAAAAAGTAGAACCTATAGAAATTTCTAAAGATGAATTATTAAGAATTGCAGCATACGCTGAGCATTATTCTAATCATCCAATTTCTAAATCTATAAAGAAAGCATATGATAAAGAAATTGATGAAAAACAAATTGTAGATTCACAAGAAATATCTGGACTTGGCATTATAGCAAAAATTAATGACAATAATGTATTAGTTGGCAATGAAAAATTAATGAAAGAAAACAATATTTCCTATACAAAGTGTGAAGATGTTGGAACAATATTATATGTTGCAATTGATGGAAAATATGCAGGATATATTTTAATTGCTGATAAAATAAAAGAAGATGCAAAAATAGCTATAAAGGAATTAAAGAAAAACAATATAAAACAAACTGTAATGCTTACAGGTGACAGAAAAAATGTAGGAGAAGCAGTGGCTAAAGAAATCGAAATAGATAAAGTTTATACAGAGTTATTACCAGATGGAAAGGTAGAAAAATTAGAAGAATTATTAAAAACAAAATCTGAGAGTGGAAAACTTGCATTTGTTGGTGATGGAATTAATGATGCACCAGTACTTTCTTTAGCAGATATTGGAATTGCTATGGGAGGACTTCGGAGCAGATAGTGCTATTGAAGCAGCAGATATAGTAATTATGACAGATGAACCGTCTAAAATAATAAAAGCTATAAAATTATCAAAGAAAACAATGAGAATTGTAAAAGAAAATATAATATTTGCAATAGCTGTTAAAATTATAGTTTTAATATTAACTGCGTTTGGTGTATCTTCTATGTGGCAAGCAGTTTTTGCAGATGTAGGTGTATCTGTTATTGCAATACTTAATGCATTAAGAGCATTAAGAGTAAAAAAATAAAGTTAAATTGAATAAAATAAAGTAAATAAAATATCCAAAATAAATATTATTAAAATTTTGGATATTTTTTTGTAAAAAAAAGACAATTTATGATATTATATAAGAGGTTTATTAATAAATTTTAAATAATTAAGTTTTATTCGGTTATTTATTCATATTAGGATAGGAAGGTGATTAGATGGGAAAAGATTTAATAAAAATAGCAATTATTTCACTAATAGTATATAATATTATTCCTATTATAAATATAATATTCCCAGAGAGCGAAAATTATACATTTTTAATTGATTTATGGGTTATAAATATTATATATGCAGTTGCTTGTGGACTTGTCTTTGGAAACAAACATAGATTTAAATTATCAATACCTATTGTTATAGCAGTAATGTTTATTCCAACTATGTTTATATTCTATAATCAAACAGCATATATTTATATAATAGTATATTTAGTTGCTGGTATTATAGGAACTTTACTTGGTCAATTTTCTTATGATAAAAATAATGAATAAATTTAATTAAAATAAAAATTAATATAAAAATATAAAGGAAAATAGTAAAGCTTTAAAGCCTGGTACAGAAAAAAATGAAAAATAATAAATTATATAGTAATAAAACATAAAAAAACTAGTAAAATATAACTGTAGGAGAAAGGAGTTTAGTTTTATGAAAGTAATTTTAGTAAATGGTGGACCACATCAAAATGGTTGTGTTAATACAGCTTTAGAAGAAGTAGCAAAAGAATTAAACAAAGAAGATATTGAAACAGAGATTTTTTGGATAGGAGTTAAACCTATTGCTGGATGTATTGCATGTAAATCTTGTGCTAAAACAGGAAAATGTGTATTTGATGACGTGGTAAATGAATTTGTAGAAAAAGCTAAAGATGCAGATGGATTTATATTTGGATCACCAGTTCATTATGCTGGAGCAACAGGGGCTATTACATCTTTTATGGACAGAGCATTTTATTCTGCATCTTCATCAGGAAAAGCTGATAGATTTTTATTTAAACCTGCTGCATGTGTAATATCTGCTAGAAGAGCAGGTACAACAGCTACATATGATCAATTAAATAAATACTTTGGTATAACACAAATGCCAATTATATCATCTAGATATTGGAATATGGTACATGGCAGTTCTCCGGATGATGTTAGAAAAGATGAAGAAGGAATGCAAACAATGAGAATACTAGGAAGAAATATGGCATATTATTTAAAATGTATAGAAGCTGGTAAAGAAAAAGGAATAGAGCCACCAGAACAAGAACAAACTAATTTTACCAATTTTATAAGATAGATAACAAAAATAATAAGTATATAAATTTAAAACTAGCAATTGTAATATTGCTGGTTTTTTGTTATCATTATATAAAGTTTAATTTAGATAATAAAAATGATAAAGAGAGGTATAAATTTGATTAAAAGAAAAGAAACAAAGAAAATTATGGTTGGAAATATTCAAATTGGTGCACAAAATAAAGTAATTATACAGTCAATGTGTAATACTAGAACAAAAGATGTAGACTCAACCGTAAAACAAATATTAGAATTAGAAAATGCAGGATGTGAAATAATAAGAGTTGCTTGCTTAGATTTAGAAGATGCAAGAGCAATAAAAAATATTAAAGAAAAAATTCATATTCCAATTGTTGCTGATATTCACTTTGATTATAAAATTGCATTAGAAGCAATAAATTCGGGAGTAGATAAAATACGTATTAATCCTGGAAATATAGGAAGTGAAGAAAAAGTAAAGCTTGTTGTAGAAGCTTGTAGCAAAAAAAATATTCCAATTAGAATTGGAGTGAATGCTGGTTCCTTGGAAAAAGACTTATTAGAAAAATATGGTGGAAAGCCAACTGCAAAAGCAATGGTTGAAAGTGCAAAAAGACATATAGATATTTTAGAAAAATTAAATTTCTATAATATTTGTATATCATTAAAAGCATCTGATTTAGATTTATGTATTGAAGCATATGAAGAAGCTGCTAAAACTTTTAAATATCCATTACATATTGGAATAACTGAAGCTGGTACTGAATTTAGTGGAACAATTAAATCAAGTATTGGACTTGGAATATTATTAAGAGAAGAGATTGGAGATACATTAAGAGTATCTTTATCTGATGATCCAATTAAAGAAATAAAGGTCGCAAAAGAAATATTAAAAGATTGTAATTTATATAAAAAATCACCTACTCTAATTGCTTGTCCTACTTGTGGCAGAACTCAAATCGATTTAATACCAATAGCAAAAGAAGTGGAAGAATTTTTACAAAATATAGAATCAGATATTACAGTTGCTGTTATGGGATGTGTTGTAAATGGACCAGGAGAGGCAAGAAATGCCGATATTGGAATTGCAGGTGGGGTTAAAGAAGGAATGCTTTTTAAAAAGGGAGAAATCATTAAAAAAGTTCCTCAAGAAAAAATTGTAGATACATTAAAACAATATATTTTAGATATGGTAAATAATAAATAAAATTTAAAATTGATACTATTTAAATAATAAGATAGAAAAAATAATATAATAAAAAATATATATGAAATAGCTTAAGGAGGAAATAGAGTATGAGATGTCCTAAATGTGGCAGTAATAATATTTCAAGTATTATAAATACAGATAGATATTCTAAAGGATTTAGTGGTGGCAATGCATGTTGTGGTTACCTTTTATTTGGATGGCCAGGAGTTTTATGTGGATTATGTAATACTGGAGACAAAGTAACAACAAGAACAACAAATATTTGCAATGATTGTGGACATAGATTTTAATGAAAAAAAGTACAAAAATAAAAATATGGGCATATTTTATGAGACTTGGAAATAGATGTGGGTGCCATCAAAGGGAAGATAGAAGTTTTAAAATAGGAGGATGGCAATTTCCTATATGTAGTAGATGTACAGGTATATTAACAGGTCAAATTGTAGGTCTTATAATATATTTATACAATATAAGAATTCCACTTTATATAGATTTTTTGTTACTTTTTATTATGTTTTTAGATTGGTATATACAATTTAAAGAAATAAAAGAATCCACTAATTTTAGAAGATTTATTACTGGAAATTTAGCAGGTATTGGACAGATGAGTATAATTATTAAAATATTTATGTTTATTTATAGTTTTATATCTAATATGATATAAGAAAAATAGTTAAATTGTCGAAAAATGTGAATTTTTTGTGAAAACTATTGACTTAGAGTAAGCTATAGATGTTATAAATATGTTAGCTAATTTATATAATTAGTAAACATACACAAGATCCCCTTTTATTAGAATAGTCGCTTATATTTCATAAGCGGCTTTTTTTTTTGTTTAAATAATAAATTTTACTTACGGAATTGATTGATTAATATATAGTAATTATGATAAGATATTAATTGGAAAATTAAGTATGGGAGGTATTTATGATAAAAGCAATTATATATTCATCTAGCACAGGATTCACAGAGAAATATGCAAATCTGATAGGAGATGAATTAAATATCCCTTGTTACAATATAAAACAAAAAAATGAAATAAAAAAAGAGCTAAAAATGAATGATAATATAATTTATTTAGGATGGATATGTGCAGGAAAAATAATAAGACTAGGTAAAATAAGAAAAAAATACAATATTGTATGTTGTGGAGCTGTTGGTGCATATCCTGAGAATGAGAAATATATTGAAGAACTAAAGAAAGCAAATAATATATATAAATTTCCATTATTTTATTTAAGAGGTGGTATAGATCTAAATAAATTAGGTTTTTGGAAAAAGAAAATTCTAAAAATGGTAGCTGACGGATTAGAAAATGAAAATAAGGCAGAAAATCTAGAATTAATAAACGCATTAAAAAATGGTGGAAGTTTTGTTAAGAAAGAAAATATTGAAAATTTATTAAATTATCTAAAAAATATAACTTAAAAATATTTAAAAAATGGTGAATAAAATGAATTATAAAATTACTAATGGTGCAATATCATATGGTGCAGATACAATAATAGAAGAGATAGAATTTGAAATAAAAGATAAAGATAAGATAGCTATTGTTGGAAGAAATGGATGTGGAAAAACTACTCTTTTAAAATCAATAGTAGATAATTCAATGTTAGAAGAAGGTATTGGTGAAAATAAATTTAGTGTATATAAACAAGGAAACCCAAGTATTGGATATTTAAAGCAAATAGATTTTGAAGATCCCTCTAAAACTATGTTAGAAGAAATTTTAAAAGTATATAAGCCAATCATTGAATTAGAAGAAAAGATAAATAAATTAACTGATTTATTACAAAATAGTAATGATGAAAAATTAATTAAAGATTATTCAAATTCTGTAGAAAAATATGAATTGATTGGTGGATATACATATAAAAAAGAGTATGAAACAGCAATAAAAAAATTTGGTTTTATAGATGAAGACAAGCAAAAAAGAATTGATGAGTTCTCAGGAGGACAAAGAACCAAAATTGCATTTTTAAAACTTATTTTAAGTAAACCAGACATATTGTTATTAGATGAACCTACAAACCATTTAGATATTGCTGCAATTGAATGGTTAGAAAATTATTTGAAAAATTATCCTAAAGCAGTAGTTATAGTTTCACATGACAGAATGTTTTTAGATAGAATAGTAAATAAGGTTTATGAAATTGAGTATGGTCAAATGAAAGAATATGTGGGAAACTATTCTGAGTTTGAAAAACAAAAAAGAATAGATTATGAAAAAAGATTAAAAGATTATGAATATCAACAAGCTGAAATAAAAAGGCTAAATTCAATTGCCGATAGGTTTAGATATAAGCCTACTAAGGCTAAAATGGCATTATCCAAATTAAAAAAGATTGAACAAATGGATATAATTGAAGAGCCCAATAAATATGACTTAAAATCATTTCATGCAGATTTTAATATAGAAATCGAAAGTGTAAAAACAGTACTTATAGTTAAAGATCTAAAAATTGGATATAATGAAAAAATTGTAGAAAATAATATTTCATTTAATTTATACAAAGGACAAAAATTAGGAATAATAGGAGAAAACCGGAACAGGTAAATCTACTCTTCTTAAGACATTAAATGGAAATATTCAAAAACTTCGGTGGTGAATTTGAATTTGGATATCATGTGAAAAAAGAATATTTTGATCAACAAATGGAATTTGAAAATCCAGAATTAACTGTTTTTGATGAAATGTATAATACATTTCCAGATTTGACTACTACAAAGATAAGAACTCTTTTAGGTACATTTTTATTTACTGGTGAAGATGTTTTTAAGAATATAAAAGTGCTTTCAGGTGGTGAAAAAGGAAGATTACAGTTATGTAAGATATTTAAAAAAGGTCCTAATTTGTTGCTTTTAGATGAACCAACAAATCATATGGATATTATTGGAAAAGAAAGTTTAGAGAATATGCTTAAAGAGTATAAAGGTACATTAATATTTGTTTCGCATGATAGATATTTTGTAAATAAAATAGCAGATTCATTGTTAATATTTGAAAAAGATAAGGTAACTTTTTTTGATGGCACTTATGAAGAATATATGGAGAAAAGAGAAAAAGATGAAAAGCAAGAAGATATTAATATAATCAATAAAATAAATGAGAAAAGTAATACAGAAATAGGAAAAAATTTAGAACAACTTAAAGATAAAAAGTTAAACAACTCATATTTTTTAAATAAGGAAATTAACAGAATTAAAAATAAAATAAATAAACTTGAAAAAAAGATAAATGAATATGAAGAAGAAATTAATAGAATACAAAATGAAATGCTAAGTGAAGAAATTAGTACAGATTATATTAAACTTAAAGAATTAGAAGATAGAATACAAGAATTAAGAAATGAAATAGAAATGAAGATGAATGAATGGGAACGACTAAATAATGATCTTGAAGAAAAAGAAAATTATTATTAAAATAAAAGGAGAGTGATAGGTAATTGAATATAGCAATAGGACTTTTAATACCTTTTTTAGGAACAACACTTGGTTCTGCAATGGTATTTTTAATGAGAAAAGTAATTAACAAAAAGATAGAAAAACTTTTACTTGGATTTGCTGCAGGAGTTATGATTTCTGCTTCTATTTGGTCACTTCTTGATCCAGCAATAAGTATGACAGAAAGTCAAGGAAAAATAGGTTGGATTCCTGCTGCGATTGGATTTTCTTTAGGAATTGTATTTTTATTAATATTAGATAGTATAATACCACATTTACATTTGAAATCAAATAAACCAGAAGGTCTAAAATCTAAATTAAAAAATGCTACAATGCTAGTTTTATCAGTTACACTTCATAATATACCAGAAGGAATGGCAATAGGAGTAGTATTTGCAGGAGTACTTTCACAGAATGCAGAGTTATCATTTATGGGAGCAATTGCATTGTCAGTTGGAATTGCAATACAAAACTTTCCTGAAGGTGCAGTTATATCAATGCCTATAAGAAGTGAAGGAGTTTCAAAACCAAAAGCATTTTTATATGGTGTCTTGTCTGGAATTGTTGAACCTATAGCAGCTGTTATCACTATAATGTTTACTAATACAGTTAGTCAAATATTACCATATATATTAGCTTTTGCAGCAGGAGCAATGATATATGTTGTTGTTGAAGAATTAATTCCAGAATCTCAAGAAGGTGAGCATTCAAATATTGGAACTATTGGTGTAGCAATAGGTTTTGTATTAATGATGATTTTAGATATAGCTCTTGGATAATTTATAAAAATATAATAAAATTTGATAAAAATACTTACATTGTAAAAGAATATTTAGAAGACAATTAGAAAATAAATATACAAATATTTAACTAGTAATTGAAAAATTACTAGTTTTTTGATATGATTTAGAAAAAATTATAGGAGGATTTCTAATGAAAAATAATTATGTTACTGATGACATTTTAAATATAGGGGCAAGTGATAATACCATTAATTTATTTGAAGGACAATATACATTAAAAAATGGTATGAGTTATAATTCATATCTAATAAAAGATGATAAAAATGTTGTAATAGATACAATAGATGAAGCTGTTACAGATATATGGCTTAAAAATCTAGAAGAAGGGTTAAATGGAGAAAAAATTGATTATTTAGTGGTTTCCCACATGGAACCTGATCATGCATATAATATTGGTATGCTTGCTAAAAAATATCCTGATATGAAAATTGTTGGAAATCAATTTACATTTAATATTTTATCTAATTTCTTTGATATAGATAATGTAGAAGAAAGAAAAATATTAGTTAAAGAAGGAGATATTTTAGATACTGGAAAACATAAACTACAATTTTTTATGGCTCCAATGGTACATTGGCCAGAAGTTATGGTGACTTATGATCAAGAAAGTAAAATACTATTTGCAGCTGATGCATTTGGTAAATTTGGGTCATTAGATGTAGATGAAGAATGGGATGATGAAGCCAGAAGATATTATTTTGGCATTGTTGGAAAATTTGGTATGCAAGTACAAGCTCTTTTAGCTAAAGCAGGTACATTGGATATTAAAACCATATGTCCGCTTCATGGACCAATATTAAAGGATAATTTATCATATTATATTGATAAATATGCTATTTGGGGAGGATATAAACCAGAAAAGAAAGGTGTATATATTCCATGTGCATCAATATATGGAAATAGCTTGAAAGCTGCATATAAGATGAAAGAAATATTAGAAGAAAAAGGTATAGAAGTTAAAGTAGATGATTTAGATAGATGTGATTGGGCAGAAGCTGTTGCAAATAGTTTTAAATATTTACATGTTATATTTATTGCATCAAGCTATAATGCAGGGGTATTTCCTCCTATGCTTCATCTATTAGAACATTTAAAAGATAGAAATTACCAAGGAAGAAAAGTTGGAATAATAGAAAATGGATCTTGGGCGCCATCTAGTGGCAGAACTATGAAGAATATTTTAAATGATATGAAAAATATTGAAATAGTAGAACCAATGGTTACAATTAAATCAAGAATGAAAGAAAATAATATAGAAGAAATGAAGAAATTAGCAGATGAGCTAATGAAATAATAAATTAATTAAGAAAGATATAAAATATAATTTCCAAGGAGCTCTGATGAAATGAAAACTACAACAAAACAAGAAGTATATGATATATTAAAAGGAATGAATATAAATTATGAAGTAACAGAACATAAACCTGTTTATACAATAGATGAAATGAATGAACTAGGAATGAAAAATATAGATAAGGTTATTAAAAATTTATTTATTAGAGATGATAAAAAGAAAAATTATTATTTAGTTCTAGTTCAAAAAGACAAAACAGTTAACTTAAATAAATTAAGAGAAACTATTGGATCTAGAAGATTAAGCTTTGCAAGTGAGGAAGATTTAGAAAAATATTTAGGTCTAAAAAAAGGTGCTGTTAGTCCACTTGGAATATTAAATGATGAAAATAAATTTGTTAAAGTTATAATTGATAATGATATAAAAGATTTAGAATTTGTTGGAGTTCATCCTGTAGAAAATACAGCAACAGTTTGGATTAAGGTAGAAGACCTACAAAATCTTATTAAGAAAAATGGTAATTCTATATTTTTTGTTAAAATATAATTAATTTAAAATGTATGTAAAATAAAAGGAGCAAGAAATGAAAATAAAAAAAATTAATGAAGCAACTAAAAAGAAAATAATCTTATTATTAATTGGTTTATTGTTGGTAATAGTAGATCAAGTAGCAAAATTTTTATTAATAGATAAAGATATAACATTAATACCTAATGTGCTAAGTCTTAAATTTTTACAAAATGATGGAATAGCTTTTGGAATGCTTAATGGTGATTTGATGCTTATAATGGTTGTTACAGCTGTTATTTTAGGATTTATTATAAAACTAATCATTCACTATTTTAATGAAAAGAAATTTATTTATGCAACTCCACTTATATTGTTATTGGCAGGAGGTTTTAGTAATTTAATAGATAGAATACTAAGAGGTTATGTTGTAGATTATATTAATATTCAATTTTTTAGTTTTCCTATATTTAATATAGCAGATATGCTTATTACTATAGGTGTAATAATGCTTTTTATATTAGTAGTAAGAGATTTAATTATTCCTGAAAGAAAAAGAAAAGAGAAAAAGGAAAAAAGGTTAGAAAAGAAAGAAGAAAAAAAGATAGCAAAGAAAAATAAAAAAGAAGAGAAAATTGAAGGAAAAGAAGAAAAATTTAAAGATAAAGAAAACTCAAAAACTAAAATAGAAAATGATAATGATGAGAAGAAAGTACAAGAAAATACAAATAATGTAACATACACAGTTAATTCGAAAAAAAACAAAAATAAAAATAAGAAAAGTAAATAAGGTATAAAGAAAAACGTTTGTAGTATTCAAATTCTTTTGCTTTACAATAATTATCAACAAGGTAATTATTGAATATATAAATATTTTAAAGGTAAAAATAAGGGGGATTAAAAAATGGAAAATGAAAATCAAAACAACAATGTAGCAACTGAAAATACTAATCAAGGAGAAACAAATGTGGTATTTGAAAAACCACAACAACAAACAATACAAATACCAGAAAAATACAGACCAATTTCAGCATGGGGATATTTAGGATATAATTTATTATTTGCTTTACCTATAGCAGGATTTATATTACTTATTGTATTCTCATTTGATGATTCAAATATTAATCGTAAAAATTATGCACGTTCATATTTCTGTGCTTTATTACTTGTTGTAATAATATTAGTAGTAGTATTTGGAATATTAGGAATAGGTATAAGTGCTTTTACTGCTAATGTTACAAGAGGATTGGGAATATAATAATTAAAACATAATTAAACAAAAAACAACTAATAGTTTAATCATATTAGTTGTTTTAATTTTTTCTATTCTCAAAAATTAATTTATGCAAATATTTTTACTATTATATCTATAACTATTTCAATCATTTCAGCATAATTCATTTCGTTATGTTTATGATATACTATTTCATGACATAGATCATCAATTAAATGAACTGCAATATGCGATTTTTCTTTAATATCTTTACAATTCATATTACTTTTAATAAGTACATCAGCAAATTTATTTGTCATTTTCATTTCCGCTTCATAAAATAGTTTTGATACTTGTTCATCAGAATGAACCATTGCTGTAATTTCTTCATGAGCCTGTTTTGACAATTTATGATCTTCTATAAATTTTGAAATAATATCTTTTAAAACTTTTGCAAAATCTTTTTTATCAAATCCATCTTCTGGTATAATTAAAGTAGGGAAGAATATTGAATCTGCATAGTTATTTAATCCTGCAATTAAAATGTCATGTTTATCTTTAAAATATTGATAAACTATTCCAGTTGAAACTTCAGCAGCTTTAGCAATTTCAGCAGTATTAGTATTATAATATCCTTTATCACATATAAGTTCAAAGCCAGATTTAATAATTTTTTCTTTTTTTTCTATTGAACGTTTTTGGATTGGTTCTCTTACTTCATTACTCATATTCTTAACACATCCTTTATATTACAATTATAAGAAGAAAAACAAAAAAAGTCAAACAAAAAACAAAATGTGAAAAACAATTCATATAATATTGACTTGAAATAAAACAAATTATATAATTCTACTTAAATTATAAAGATTAGAGGAATAATAAATGGGAAAAATAGTTCTATTAGATGATTTAACCATAAATCAAATTGCAGCAGGGGAAGTTATTGAAAGACCACTTAGTGTTGTAAAAGAACTAGTGGAAAATTCAATTGATGCAGGTGCTACAAATATACAAATTGAAGTAAAAAATGGAGGGAAAACATTTATTAAAGTTACTGATAATGGTAAAGGAATCGTAAAAAATGACTTAGAAATATCTTTTGAAAGACATGCTACTAGTAAAATTAGAAGAATAGAGGATTTAGAAAAAATAGCGTCTATGGGATTTAGAGGGGAGGCTTTAGCTAGTATTGCTTCAATATCAAAAGTAACTATGACATCTAAAACTGAGAATGAAAATATTGGATATAAAATTATTAATATAGCAGGAAAAACAGACCAAATAGAAGAAATAGCGATGCAAAATGGAACAAGTATAATTGTTGAGGAATTATTTTTTAATACACCTGTCAGATATAAATTTTTAAAACAAGATAGCACAGAATTTAAATATATTAAAGAATGGATCCAAAAAGAAGCTTTAGTTAATTCTAATATATCGTTTAAATTATTTAATTGTCGGTGAATTAGTTTTTAAAACAAGCGGAAATGGTAATTTAAAAGATGTGATATACACTATATATGGTAAAAATATAAAAGAGAATATTATTGATATGGATTATGAAGAAAATGAAATTAAGATAACAGGTGTTATAGGAAATACTATGATAGCAAAGGAAAATAGAAAAGATCAAATATTCTTTTTAAATAAAAGGTATATAAAAAATAGTATATTAACTAATAGTGCTGATCAAGCTTTTAAAGGAGGGACAGGAATTAATAAACATGGCTTTTTTATACTAAATATTCAGATGAGTCCAGATATGTATGATATTAATGTTCATCCAACAAAATTAGAAGTTAGATTTAAAGATGAAAATCTAATATATAGAGTAGTGTATCATGCTATAAAAACTACTATTTTAAAAAATGAGTTTTTAGGAAATAAAGAAAATGAGAATGAAATAAATTATGTGGAAAGCGAATTTAAATTTTTAACAAACCATTTTGTAAATGAGAAATCTAGTAGTAAAAAAGTCTTAAGTAATGAAAGCGAAAGTATAATAAAAAGAAAAGAGAAAAGAAAGATAGAATATAAATATATTGGAATACTATTTAGAACATATATAATAATAGAAATAGATAATGAACTATATTTTATAGATCAACATGCAGCTCATGAAAGAATATTATATGAAGAAATAAAAGCAAACTATAAGAATCATATAAAAAATAATACTCAAATGACATTAATACCAGAAGTAGTTAATTTATCGCATAAAGAAATGGAATTTGTAAAAGAATACTTAGATATGTTTAAAAATATTGGTTTTGATATCGAACCTTTTGGAGAATTATCAGTAAAAATAAATGGAATACCTGATATTGATTATAAAACAAATAGTAATCATATTTTTATGGATATATTAGATGAAATGCTAACAAATGAAAGAGGAGGAATACGTGATATAGAAGAAAGATTTATTGCAACAGTTGCTTGTAAAGCTGCAGTAAAAGCTCATATGGATTTATCTAAAGATGAAGTAAATTATTTAATACAAAACTTGCTTAATCTAAATAATCCATATACATGTCCACATGGAAGACCAACAACCATAAAATTTACTTTAAATGATGTAAAAAATAAATTAAATATATCATGAATGGTATACTTACAGTACTGCTTGAACGTTGACGAAAAACAGATGCAGTTAAAATTACATGGATCTAATAAGAGACAGCTAATGCAAAGTAAAATTTGTATTGACCTGTCTCTTATTTATATTTATTAGATAGAAAATATAGATTTTTTATTTTGTCACTTACTTGTCACTTATAATTATTTATAATATTATCAGTTAATAAATAATTAATTATTTAGGTAAAAACAGAAAATGAAAGAAAAAATATTTTGACTAAATCAAAAGAAAGGTGTGAAAATATGGAAATATTGCGTGTAGAAAATTTAAGTAAGGTATATGGTAAAGGAGAGTCTAAAGTTACAGCAATAGATAATATTTCTTTTTCAGTAGAAAAAGGTGAATTTGTTGCAATTGTTGGAGCAAGTGGTAGTGGAAAATCAACTTTACTTCATTTGATTGGAGGGGTTGATAGACCTAGCAGTCGGAAAAGTATTTATTGATGGAAAAGATATTTATCAGATGAATGATGATAATTTAGCTATTTTTAGAAGAAGGCAGGTAGGACTTATATATCAATTCTATAATCTAATCCCTATATTAAATGTAGAAGAAAATATTACACTTCCATGTGATTTAGATAATCGAAAGGTTGATAAGAAAAAATTAGATATTCTTTTAAAATCTCTTGGATTAGAAACTAGAAGAAAACATCTTCCAAATGAATTATCAGGTGGACAACAACAAAGAACTTCTATTGGAAGAGCAATGATTACAAATCCAAGTATTATTTTAGCTGATGAACCAACAGGAAATTTAGATTCTAAAGCAAGTGATGAAATTGTAAATCTATTAAAAAAATCTAATAAAGAATACAAGCAAACAATAATTATGATTACACATAATATAGAGATTGCAAAAATTGCTGATAGAATTATAGAGATTGAAGATGGAAGAATAATACGTGAAAATTAGATAAAAGGAGGTGTAGAAACTTTGAATATATTTACAAAATTAACTATTAGAAATTTAAAACTAAACAAGAAAAGAACAATTGGAACAATAATAGGTATAATGCTTTCAGTAGCACTTATATGTGCTGTAGCAGGAATAGCGACTAGTCTCCAAAAAACTCTTGTAGAAACTACTGTAGAAGATACAGGATATTATCATTTAAAATTATCAGATGTTACAAATGAAGATGTAAATAAATTTAAAAATAATAGAGATATAAAAGATGTTAATGTTATAAATGATGTAGGATATTCTATTTTAGAAAACAGTCAAAATGGAAATAAACCATATATACATCTATATTCCTTAAATGAATCAGCATTTAATAATATGTCATTAGAATTAGTAGAGGGAAGATACCCTTTAAATAGTAATGAAATAGCAATTAATGAAGCAATGCTTACTTCAGCAGGAGTAAATTATAAAATTGGAGATATAATTACTCTAAATTTGGGAGATAGATATGCAGGAGGTGAATATATTAATTCTGGATTTGAACATGAGCCTTATGAATATATGAATAATCCAGATGGAACATCAAAGAATGTAGGAGAAGAAATAAAAGTAAAATTTACTCATGAATTTACAATAGTAGGAATAATGTCAGAAAATGATGGACCAATTAAGCCAATTTCTTTTATGAATGATGCTGGTTATACATGTATAACAAATGGGCTTGATGAGGGACAAAAAGATATGTACATTTCTTTAAAAGATCCAAAAAAAGCAAATACATCGTTTAAGGAAATGATAGGTTTAGATTTAGGAACAGGTGATTTTGCAAATACTGATTATATATATTCAATCAATTACGAGCTTTTAAGATGGGAAGCATTTAATGTAAGTGATTCATCAATGACAATGATTACTGCAGTTGTGGTTGTTACAATAATTATAATTATGCTTACAAGTATATACTGTATAAAAAATACCTTTTCTATTTCATTAACAGAAAAAATAAAAATGTACGGAATGCTATCTAGTATTGGTGCAACTAAAAAACAAATAAAAAATAGTGTTATAAAAGAAGGAATGATATTAAGCTTGATTGGTATTCCACTTGGAATTATTGCTGGAATATTAGCAGTGTTTATATTAATTATTATAGTTAGAGGAATTTTAGGAGAATTATTAGAAGCAGAAATAGTATTTAATATATCTTGGCTTGCAGTTGCAATATCTATAATGTTAGGCTTTGTAACAGTATATTTTTCTTGTTTATCAGCAGCAAGAAAAGCTAAAAAAATAACTCCAATGGAAGCAATAAGAAGTGTAAATGATATTAAAATAAATAGTAAGAAAATAAAATCACCAAAAATTATTAAAAAACTATTTGGTGTAGGAGGTGTTATAGCATACAAGAATTTAAAACGTAATAAAAAGAAATACAGAACAACTGTTATATCAATTGGAGTAAGTGTGTTTATATTTTTGGCCGCTTCTACATTATTAGATTATTCATTTGAAGCTATGGGAGGATATTATAAAAATTATGAATATAATATTAGAGTTAGCTGTTATTCAAATACTAGACAAGAAATAGCCGATATTATACAAAATGAAAATTTAAAAGATTATTCTCTACTATATGAAGTTGATGTAAGTTCCAATAAAAACGAAGAAGAAAAAGAAGAAAACGAAAATCTTGATACAAGTGAAGAAGATGATTTAGTAATAACAGATACTGCTCCAGAGGTTAGCAATAGATTAGAAATAACTGATACATCAAATTTATCAGAATTTGGAGATAAAGTTTTAAATTTAGTATATGAAGTAGATGGAGAAGAGCAAACATCACCAATAGAGCTTACAATAATTGGATTAAATAGCAAAGATTTTAGAGATTATGCTTCTAAACTAGGTTTAGATTATGATAAAGTAAAAAATCAAGGAATATTATCTGATTATCTTAATTTATATGAAAATGGTAAAACTACTAAAGATAGATTATATAATTATTCTGAAAATGATACAATTTCAGGGAAATTGGACAATAAAGATATAAATATTACTATAGCTGATATTACAGATGCATATCCAAAAGGAATAGAAGATACAACATATAGAGGAATAGTAGTAATTAATATTGATGAATTTAGTGATGTTTTAGATTTCAAACCATATATTTTAACAATTAATCCTGAAGAGCCAGATGATTTAGCAAAACATATAGAGGATACTTATGGTGATATAAATTTATTTAATATTGCTAAAGAAGTTAAGTTTTATGACTCTGTAAATCTTGTAGTTTCAATTTTTGCTTATGGATTTATTGCTGTAATAACATTAATTGGTGTAACAAATATATTTAATACATTAACCTCGAATATTGAATTAAGACAAAAAGAATTTGCAAGTTTGAAAAGTATAGGAATGACTAAAAAAGAGTTTAATCGTATGATTAATTTAGAAACAATTTTTTATTCTATAAAAGCATTAATATATGGAATAGTTCTTGGTTTAATTGCTTCATTTGCAATATATAAAGCTTTTGCACAAAGTTTAGATTATGGATTTAGAATTCCGCTTCAGGCGATCTTAATATCAATTATATTTGTATTTATTATAGTGTTTATTATAATGAGATTTGCAATTAGTAAAGTAAGAAAACAAAACATTATTGAGACAATAAGAAAAGAAAATGTTTAAATAAAAAGACAGATTAGTTTAAAAAAAGCTAGTCTGTTTTAATATATTTTTTATTAACTATGATTTTATAATATAATAAATATATGCTATAATCTATATAATTATAAATTAAAGGATATAAGGAAAAGATTATGGAAGATAAAGAACTAATTAAGAATTTATGGGATTATATGAAAATGAATCAAAATATAGAAAAATCTGATTGTATACTTGTATTAGGATGTTCAGATATAACTATAGTGGATAGAGCAGTAGATCTATTTAATAAGGGGTATGCTAGTATTATCATATTTTCAGGAGGTCTTGGAAAAATAACAAGTAAAATATGGAACGAGCCTGAAGCTAATAAATTTGCTAAAAAAGCAATTGAACTTGGTATACCTAAGGAGAAAATATATATAGAAAATAAATCAACTAATACAGGGGACAATTTTAGATTTACTAGAAAATTAATTGAAAAAGAAAAATTAGATATACATTCTTTAATAATAGTATGTAAGCCATATGATGAGAAGAGAAGTTATGCAACTTTTAAAAAAATAATGCCTGAATATATAGGAGCTATTACATCTAAAGAAATTACTTTTGAAGAATACTATAATTTAAATGAAAATAATAAAAAATGGATAGATGTATTAGTAGGGGATATACAAAGAATGAAAATATTTGCTAAAAAAGGCTGGCAAATAGAAATGGAAGTACCAGATGATATTTGGAATTCATATGAAGAATTAATAAAAAGAGGATATGATGGATATTTAATAAAAGAGGAGAATATTTAATATGAAAATTCTACTTGTAGAAGATAATAAAGCAATATCAAAAGCTTTAAAATATACTTTAGAACAAAATGAATATGATGTAATAATTGCAGAAAATATTAGTAAATGTCTTGATATACTAGAAAATGAGAAAATAGACTTAATAATTTTAGATATTACTCTTCCTGATGGTAATGGTTTTGATTTATATAAAAATATAAAAGAAAAACATAATATTAGTACAATATTTTTAACAGCAAAAGATGATGAAAATGATATAGTTTGTGGATTAGAATTAGGAGCAGAAGATTATGTTACAAAACCATTTTCTACAAGAGAATTACTTGCTAGAATAAATAAGATCATATTAAGAAATAAAAAGAAAAATATAGTTAAGATTCAAGATATAACATGTGATTTAGATAAGATGTGTATATATAAAAATGAAAAAGAAATTTCATTTTCTTCATTAGAACTTAAAATATTAATGTTGTTATTTACAAATTTGAATAAAGTAATAACAAGAGAATATATAATTGAGAAAATTTGGGATTGGACAGGCAATGATGTATATGATAATACTGTAACAGTATATATGAAAAGAATAAGAGAAAAGCTAGAAACTCCAATAATAACAACAGTAAAAGGAGTAGGATATAGAATTGATGAAGAATAAAGAAAATTTAAAAAAATGTTTAATATTAGTAATATGCACAGTTTTAATATTTGGAATAATATATATTGCTTTAAATATTATTGAATACAATAAATATACTGAAAATGTTAATAATGCTTTAAGTCAAATAATAGAAAATGTTAAAAATGAATATCCTAATGTACAAATTGATGAGATAATAAAAATATTGAATAGTGAAAATATAGAAAATAATAATTTGCTTATTGAATATGGTATTGATTTACAAAAAGATTCTTTAATATTTGCTAATAATACTATTCACACAAACTATATAATTATATTGTTTATATTAGTTTTGATTTTATTAATTATAATAACTGCAATATTTATTTTATATAATAAAAATCAAAATAAAAAAATAAAAGAGATAGAAAGATATATTGAAGAAATTAGTCATAAAAATTATACATTAGATATACAAGATAATGATGAAGATGAATTATCGGTTTTAAAAAATGAATTATATAAAATTACTATAATGCTTAAAGAACAAGCAGAAAATTCTAAAAAAGATAAATTAAGTTTAAAAAAATCGATTGAAGATATATCACATCAATTAAAAACACCACTTACTTCTATTAGTATAATGCTTGATAATATATTAGATAATCCTAATATGGATATTGATACTAGAAATGATTTTATTAAAGATATTCATAGAGAAGTATCTAATATAAACTTTTTTATACAATCATTATTAAAACTTTCTAAGTTTGATGCAAATACTATTGAATTTAACAGAAAAGAAGAAAAATTACAGGACATAGTAGATAAATCAATAAAAAATGTATCTATGATATGTGATCTTAAAAATATAGAAATTATTGTAGAAAATACATGTAAATCAAAAATATTATGCGATATAAATTGGCAAATAGAAGCGGTAACAAATATATTAAAAAATAGTGTAGAACATTCAAATAATAATACGAATATATATATTTCATTAGATGATAATAATATGTATTCACAAATATCTATAAAAGATAATGGGGTAGGAATAGATAAAGATGATTTAAAACATATTTTTGAGAGATTTTATAAAGGAAAAAATTCTAGTAAAGATAGTGTTGGAATTGGTCTTTCTTTAGCTAAAACTATTATAGAAAAAGATAATGGATATATTACAGTAGAATCTGAAATAAATAAAGGAACCATATTTAATATTAGATATATAAAATAGGGCGATTGAGAAAAATTCTCGATTGTCCTCTATTAATATTACAAAATTGTAAGTTTTAATCTATACAAATCGATGGAAATAAAAGATTAAGAATAGTACTATATAATTAAATAAACAAAAAATAAAATAAATAAACGAACAAAAAATATATAAAATATTGTAGTTATAAATTCTAATTAAAAAGAGCAAAGGAGGAAAAAATATATGCTAAAAAAGATTCTAAAAATATTATTAATACTTATCCTGATAGCTTTAAGCATTAGTCTAATATTTATAGGTAATGGATATAATATGTATAAAGAAGCAAAAGAAAGTATTTCACTTGAAGATAGGGTTGCAATGATCGAAGCAAAAGAAAATTATACATATATATCAGAACTTCCTGAAATGTATATCAATGCAGTTATTAGTGTAGAAGATAGAAGATTTTATAAACACAATGGAATAGATGTAATTGCTATTGGAAGAGCAGCAATTAATGATATAAAAGCATTAAGCTTTGTAGAAGGAGGTAGTACTATAACGCAACAGTTAGCTAAAAATATGTATTTTACTCAAGAAAAGAAAATTACTAGAAAGATTGCAGAAGTATTTATGGCATTTGATATTGAAGAAAAATATGATAAAGACAAAATACTAGAGCTTTACCTAAACTCAAGCTATTTTGGAGATGGATATTATACTGTAAAAGAAGCATCTAGGGGATATTTTGGAAAAGAACCAATGGAAATGACAGATTATGAATGTATAATGCTTGCAGGAATTCCTAATGCTCCAAGTAGATATGCACCAACAGTAAATATGGATTTAGCAAAACAAAGGCAAAGACAAGTTGCAGAAAAAATGATAAAAAATGGTTATTTAACTGAAGAGGAAGCAGAAAGAATTTTAAATAGTGAAGAATAAAAAATAAGGAATAGATTGCTATTCCTTATTTTCCTTTATATTTAGTGATAATATCCATATTGAAACAGAACCACCATTTACTTTAAAATTACCATTTCCATTCTCATCTATTGCTATTTTTTCTTTTACATGACCTGTACAATCATAAAATGTACTTCCTGCAAATTTTTGACCAATATACATTGTTTTATTTCCACCAGGACCATCTGCTAAAAGAACAGCAAGTCCAGAATTTTTATGCTCTTCGTCTCCATCTAAAGTCCATCCTATAATATTAAAATCATCAAAATAGTCTCTTAAATTTCCATAAGCAAATTTTTTACGTACATATATAGCTAGTTTTAAGAAATTAGATTTACTATCTATAAAATCATGAGGTATTCCATAATAATCTCCATAAAATACACAAGGTATTCCTTGATTTCTTAATAGTATAATAGAATAAGCAAGAGGCTTGAACCAGTCTGGGATCCATGATTGAAGAGATTGTCCGAGGCTGTGTATCATGATTGTCTACAAATGTAATTGCTTTATCTGGATGAGCTTGTAATAAACTTCCGTTTAATATATTTCTCATATCATAAAATCCACTACTATTTGATGCGTCTAAAAAGTTATAATGTAGGGGTACATCAAATAAACACATACTATTATCTACTGTTTCTAAATAGTGATTTAGTTTATTAATATCTCTTGACCAATATTCACCAACTGCAAATAAATATTTATTTTTATATGTTCTCATTTCATTAAGCCAATTTTTATAAAAATCTGCTCTAATATGTTTAACAGCATCTAATCTAAAACCATCTAAATTTGCAAAATCTATATACCACTTACCCCAAGAAGTAAGCTCATTAACAACATCTAAATTATTAAGATCTATATCTGCACCCATTAGATAATCATAGTTACCGTTTTCAGTATCTACTTCATTATCCCAATGTTTACCATAAAATTTATAAATTGCACTTTGCTTTCTTGTTTCGTCCCAATCTACACCATGAAAATCTGTCCAATCCCATTTAAAAGAAGAATATTTATCACCTCTACCAGGAAAGGTATATTTTGTCCATGCTGATATTAATTTGGGAGCAGAAACAGCATCATTTCTATTTTGTGGATTATCCTCAACTGCAATAACTTGTTCTAAATCATCTGCACCAAATTTGTGATTAAGAACAATATCTGCTATTGCTTTAATTCCACTTTTGTGTAATTTTTCAATAGCTTCTATATATTCGTCTTTTGTTCCATACTTTGTTGGAATACTACCTTTTTGATCAAATTCTCCTAAATCATATAAATCATATACACTATAACCAACACCATCTTTACCGTCAGAAGCTTTATATGCAGGTGGAAGCCATAGGGCAGTTATACCAATTTCTTTTAAGTTTTGTGCTTCTTGAGCAACTTTTTTCCATAAACTACAATCATTAGGCAAATACCATTCAAAGTATTGCATAATTGTTTCATTATTCATTTTATTACCCCTTATCATATGTTTTTCTAGATTATATCATATAATAAAAAAATCAGTCAACGAAATATATATTTTAATGTAGAATATTGTCAATTAATATGTTTATATCATATTTTACATAACATAATAAAATATGATATAATTAAAATGTCAAGCAATATGCAAAAATTGAAGAGGAGGTTACATCTATGAGGTATTTGACAGAAAAAGAAATTTCAAGAGGCAAAGTTGCCTACTTCAAGGGAATTTTGAAACACCCTGAACTTCTTGATGGAGGTAAATCATTCTGGATTCCTGGCAATTATGCCGGATTTGATCGGAATGACAGAGATGTCTTCAGAGTTTTTACCTTCTTAAAAGATGAAAAAAAGTGGGAGGTATCTGATGTTATCATATCTGAGAGAGATGGAGATGAATATCACAAGCATTTTACTACAGAAGAAGTATTAAATCATGAACATTTCCAGATCTTCGTAAGAGGAGATATAAAAGGGTATATTGCATGATTCTAATGGCGGCCTGGTTGGTCGCCTATATTTATATAAATATTAATTTTAATAAATAAAATGTTAAAATTCCAATAAAAAAGAGAAAATAAGTATTGCAAACATATGTACTTAGTGATATAATGTCCACTGCATTAAAATTTAAGAATAAATAATTAAGGAGGCTACAAAAGATGAAAGAAGATTATGTTGATAAATACATAAAGGAGAAAATAGTTGGAGGAAAGGATTTCTTAAAATTTTCTTTTTATGAGCTTAGGGTAAAAGAAAATTTATCAGTTGATGATACTGATGATTTTTTAGAAATGGCTAAATGGAAATTAGAAGATTTAGGATATGATATATATTTTTCAGGAGCTAAATATACATATAGAGACAATAGATATACAGTTGGAGATAATGAGCTAATGATTGCTATAAAATGCGAATAAAATTAATAATTAAATAAAAAATGTTTTTAAAATATATTCTTTATTAATCTATGTATTAGTAGAGAATATATTTTTTGCATTATTTAAAAAGCTATGATATAATATTAAAGGCACTTAAGTTAGAAAATAGAATATATGGTGTATTGTAAAATTTTATTACACTAAATTAATTCTAAAAAAGTGCTGTAATACATTTTGTGATAAGGAGGGCTAGTTTATGAATGACATTAACAAAAATGTATTAACTTTGACTATTGGTGAGCTTTTAGAGAATAACTCGAAAAGCAATGAAATTAATGGTCTAATCAGTATCAAGCAATGGTTCTATGAGACATATTATGGGGCTAAAAACCCATATTTAGATCAGCTTGAAACTTTAGCAATTTCACTTGACATTAAAGCACTTGGAGGAGAATATTGGCATAATCTTTCTCATTCACTGGAAAGTGAAATATGGGTAAGAAAAACCATCCGCTTCTTCGAGGAGGAGAGTGAAAAAGGAATTATCGTTATTGTTTCAGACTTCTATGATTTTCCTGATTTTACAAAAGGAAGATATAAAAATCATACCTTTGTTTTGATACAAAAGGCATAGAGGCATGTAGAGAGCACTGCTCTCTTTTTTCCATTTTATATTTTAAATATTTAAAACTTTTTATTTTCTTTTTAATATATTGATTTTACCAAATAGTTTGATATAATTTAGGAGTAAATATAATATAAATGTTTTAACAAACTAATTCATTAGCTTAAAATTATGAATAAAAGGGAGGTCAAAATGGAGGAAAAAAAGAAGAGTAAAAAAGGTTTAATAGCAATTATTATAATATTGGTTATATTAGTAATAGTTGCTATTATTTATTTTGCATTAACTTATTTTAGCGGAAGTACAAATACTGGAACAACATGGGGAGATACATATTATGCATATTTAACAGAGGGATTAGAACAAGAAAATGATGAGGAAAGACAAAAATATGGGTTACAAAGTGGTGTAGAAAAGGCTGAATTACAATTTATTGAAACAGATGAAGAAGAAGAACCAGTAATGCTTATGTCATATGATAAAGATGATAAGTCTTATACAAATATTTATTATATAAATGATCAAAATAGTGTAAGTAGTGTTTTAAATCAAGAATATTCAGATGCAGAATATTTATATAATATAAACAATAAAGAATATAATTGGTATTTACATTCTGAATCAGATAGTACAGATTCATATACTGATGTTTCAAACATAATAAATAATCAGAATCAAAGTGAACCAGAATATGTTTTAGATAAAAATAATAAAACAGAAGTTGAGCTAGAAGATGGAAATACTGTAGAATTAAGTGAGTTTGATAAAACATTTATAAAACCTGACATAGAAGATAACAGTAAACAAGAAATAAGTATAATAGATTATGTTGCAAATGATATAGTCAAAAAAATTAATTCATTAGTAAGCAATTATGATAAAGAATCAGATAAAATTAATGAGGATGTACAAAACAAAGTTGACGGATTAGTTCAAGTAGCTGAAGAAGCAAAACAAGAAAGTGATGTAATACAAGCTGGTAATTACACTTTACAATATGGAAGTTATGTAGATAAATATGGAACAGAATATGTACTAAATTCAGATGGTACAGCCACATGCACATCAACAGAATTGGAATCTAGAAATTTAGAAAATGGAAAATTTGTTGTGTATAATTATAATGATTATGCAAATGAAATAGATGCATGGGAAAGAGAAAATGGACCTATTGGATTTAGCGGTGAGTGGATGATTGCAATTGGAGAAAATATAGATGAATCTAAACCATATTTAACATATAGCTATTGTATATCTGATAATAATGAATTCTATAATGGTCAGACAGATGAGATTTGGACATATCAAGAAAATAGTAATAATACACAAGAAGAAATTACTCAAACAGGAAGTTCTACTTTTAAAGTAGGTAATTATACTTTACATTATGGAACATATAAAGGAACAGATGGACAATATGCCGATGGCAGAGGTGTTGTTAACTGGAATGTTACGATAAAATTAAATCAGGATGGAACATATACATTAACTTCAAGTGATCAAACTATGCAAAAAAATAATAGCGGTACATTTGAAGTAACAACATTACAAGGAAAAGATGTTGTAGAACTTAGTGGCGGTGGTTTATATATTGTTGATGCAAATGACACACTAACATTATATGCTGGATCTGGAAAGAGTTTTACATATCAAGAATAATTAATATAATAGTGAAAAATAATGAGAAACTAAAACAATAAAAAATTTTTAGTAAAAAGAATTATTAATAATTGTTAGGAGATTTTAGAATGAAAAAGAAATTATTTTATTTAGGCTTTATTATATTTACATTTAGCATACTTATTTCATTAACTGGGTGTGGAGTTAAGGAAAGTATTGTGAATGAAACGCTAGAAAATGCAATGGTAAATAGTGATGATAATAATAGTATTAATAATTATGTTACTGAAAATATAGTAAACAATGCGGAGAATACTACTAGTTTAAATACTGGAACATTAAAATTAGATGCAAGATATGGATTTAAAAATGAAGCCGAATCTATACAAATTGATTTATATAGTGATAATACAATATATTTTGCATATGTTCCGATGTCAAGTAATATAAGATCAGAGTATTATTATGGAACATTTGAAATTAGAGATAATAAACTTATATTAAATTTAGATCCAGATGATGAAGCTAGAACAACTATAATGGATGAGCAAAATCCAAGAGAATATGCAATCATTTCAAATGAAAGCTTTCAAGATAGTGAAGGAAATATATATGAATATAAATTAGATTATAAAAAGAATCAATATTCTTCACAAATTAATAATTAGAAGGGGTTAAAAAATGGAAGAAGAGAAAAATAAAATAGCTGATAAAAGCAAAGAAGATGTAAAAGAAAAAAATGAAACAGTAAAGTCAGATAATAGTAAAAAAGTTGAAACAAAAAAGAAAAGCAAAAAAGGATTAATAATAGCTATAAGTATAATAGTTATACTTGTATTAATAGGTGCATCTATTGGAGGATATTTTCTATATAAGAAAATACAATTAGAAAAACCATTAGATGTAGCATGGGGACAGACATATTATACATATTTAAAATCAATTGTTGAAGATGAAAGTAAAAAAGAATCATATGGATTTAATAATAGTACAAATACTAAGATAGAATTTGGTGATATAGAGATAGAGGAAGAACCAGTAATGGTTATATCTTATGAAAAAGATGACGAAGATTATTCTAACATATATTATATAAAAGATGATGGTACAGTACATGAAATAATGTATGATTTTCCAACAGATGTTGAAATGCTTTATAGTATAAAAGAAAAAGAATATAACTGGTATGTTGTTTCTAAAGAGAAAAATGAGGCAGAATATATACCAATTCAAAATGAAGTAATAAAATCTGAAGGAAAAGAAGTAGATGAAGATACACTTTCTAATGAATATACAATTAAAGATGACGATAAAACAGTAGTAGAAACAGTAGATGGTGAAGAATTAAGTATAGATAAATTTGATGAAACATTTATTAAACCAGATATAGAGGATACTTCTATTGATTTTGATTTTAATTTAATAGAAGAAAAACTTAAAGAAGCAATAGAAAATCTTGTAAATGAATATAAAAATAAAGATCAAATTATAACTGATGAAGTTAAAGAAGCGGTTACTGAAAAAGAAACAGAAATTATTAATAAGCAAGAAGAAATGGAGAAAGCCAAAGACGAACTAGAAAAGAAAAAGGCAGAAGAAGAGGCTAAAAGAAAAGCTGAGGAAGAAGCTAAAAAAGGTTTTAAAGTAGGAAGCCATAGATTAAAATATGGAACATATAAATCTGATGTTTATATAATGGATAGTAGCATGTATGGAACTATAACATTAAATCAAGATGGAACATTCCATATTAAAGCAAACTGTGAAGGAGATTATCCATACAAAACAATGGATTGTGATGGAACATATAAAGCAACAAGAGCGATAGATTCTTATGAATATTATGATGCTATAGAGTTTACAACAGAAGAAGGAGATACTTTCCATTTTGAAGTAAATAGTGATAATGAATTTAGTGATCAATGGCATGGGTATTCTTATCAAGGATAATGTATAGAAATGAATATAAGTTAAAAAAATTAAACAAAATAAAAAATATAAATATAGGATGGAGAATAAAAATGAACTATAAGAAAGACTTATCAAAAGAAAATCAAAAACTATTAGAAATAGCAGATATTAAAATTGAGAATAAAGAATATACAAAAGAAGAAATACAAAAAAATATATCTGATATAGGAAACCATATTATGAGTATGAGTAGCAAAAATGGAGATATTTTAAATGCACAATTAGAATTTATGCCTTTAATAAATGCTTTACAAGAAAGTATTAATTAATGATGTGCCTAGAAATTAACAAATATACTAAAAAGAAAAATACAATATTAAACAGGATAGCATTTTGAAGTGAACCCAAATTGTTAGACAAAAAAGTTTAACAAGGAGGGTTCATTTTTTATGAGTAAATATTCAAGT